>NZ_CP026265.1:640000-1271250 GCF_003071665.1 Aminobacter sp. MSH1
GCATAAAGCACGGCCGCGCGGGCGACGGGCTCGGGCGCGTTGAAGTTGTTCTTCATCACCGGCGAGGTGCCCGTGAAGTCGACCGTTGCCTTGCGCTTGGCGCGGTCGACCGAGATCTTCACCTTGATCACCTGGCCAGTGTCGGTGGGGTATTCATATTGGGAGCTGTCCGGCAAACGTTCGAGCACGCGCCGCACGCTTTCGGCGGCGTTGTCCTGGACGTGACCCATATAGGCCTCGACCACATCGAGGCCGAAATGGCCGACCATCTTTTTCAGTTCCGCCACGCCCTTCTCGTTGGCGGCGATCTGGGCCTTGAGGTCGGCGATGTTCTGGTGCGGGTTGCGGGCCGGGTAGGGATGGTCGGTCAGGAGTTGGTGCAACTCCTTTTCGCGGAATCTTCCACGCTCGACGAGGCGGAAATTGTCGAACAGCACGCCTTCCTCGTCGACCGTCGTCGCCAGAGGCGTCATCGAGCCAGGCGCGGTGCCGCCGATATCGGCATGGTGGCCGCGGGCGGCGACCCAAAACAGGATGCGGGGCTTACCCTCCCCCCTCGAGGGGGAGGTGGCGGCGGAGCCGCCGGAGGGGGTCAGTTCGGCAGAGCTCGAGACACCATCTGCGCCTCCGCTCTCGGAGACGACCCCACCCGGCCGCTGCGCGGCCACCCTTCCCTCAAGGGGGAGGGAAAGGTCCTCGAACACCGGCGTGACGACAGTGATGTCGGGCAGATGCGTGCCGCCATTATAAGGAGCGTTCAGCGCAAAGACGTCGCCGGGATGGATGTCGCCTTCGTTGAGGCGGATGATGGTCTCGACCGAGCGGTCCATCGAGCCGAGATGCACCGGCATGTGCGGGGCATTGGCAACCAGCGCACCGGTGCGGTCGAAGACGGCGCAAGAGAAATCGAGCCGCTCCTTGATGTTGACCGAATAAGCGGTGTTCTGCAGCGTCACCCCCATCTGCTCGGCAATCGACATGAACAGGTTGTTGAATACCTCGAGCATGACCGGGTCGGCAGCGGTGCCGATGGCGGCGCGGCGCAGCTTCTTCTCCGTGCGCCGCATCAGCACGTGGTTGCGCGCGGTGATCTCGGCCAACCAGCCCGGCTCGACGACGATGGTCTGGTGGCTCTCTATGATAAGAGCGGGTCCTGACACCTTATATCCAGGGCTCATGTCGGCTCGGCGGAAGATGCCGGCATCATGCCAGGCACCCTCGGTAAACATCCTTCTCACCTCGGAGGCGGCTGCCGGCTTTTCCTCAAGCGAGGCCTCCTGTTCGGAGAGCCCGCGGGCGCTGCCGTCGCGGCCTTCCAGCGCCACCGCTTCGACGACGATGGGCTTGTCTTTATATATAAAGCCGAACTGTGCCTTGTGGGCGGCCTCGAAGGCGGCCTTTGCGTCCACGATCGAACCATGTTCGAAGCCCACCGGCAAGGCGGTGTCGGTGCCGTCGTAGCGGACATGCAGGACAGGCCGTATGGCGACATCCTGTTCGACGATGGCCTGACCGGCGAGTTCGGCCAGCACCTCGGCGCGGAGGTCGTTTATCAAGGCTTCGATGTCAGCCAGCGATTCCTCCCCCAGCGGCTTGAGCAGCGCCTGCTGGCGCGAGGCGAAGACCGAGGACAGACCGATGCCATAGGCAGACAGCAGGCCGGAAAAGGGGTGGATCAGCACCGCCTCCATGCCCAGCGCATCGGCGACCAGGCAGGCATGCTGGCCGCCGGCGCCGCCGAAGCAGTTGAGCAGATATTCCGTCACATCGTAGCCGCGCTGGACCGAGATCTTCTTGATGGCGTTGGCCATGTTCTCGACGGCGATGGTGACGAAGCCCTCGGCCACGGCTTCCGGGCTGCGGCCATCGCCGATCTCCCGTGCAAGGGCTTCGAATTTTTCGTGCACCACGCCGGCATCGATCGGCTTGTCCTGGCCGGTGCCGAAGATCGCCGGGAAGAAAGCGGGCTGCAGCTTGCCGAGCATGACATTGGCGTCGGTGACGGCGAGCGGGCCGCCGCGGCGGTAGCAGGCGGGACCGGGATTGGCGCCGGCGGAATCGGGCCCGCAACGGAAGCGGCCGGCCTCGAAATGCAGCACCGAGCCGCCACCGGCGGCAACCGTGTGGATGCGCATCATCGGCGCACGGACGCGGACGCCGGCGACCTCGGTGTCGAAGCTGCGTTCGTACTCGCCATCATAATGGGCGACATCGGTCGAGGTGCCGCCCATGTCGAAGCCGATGACCTTGTCGAAGCCGGCGAGCTTGGCCGTCTCGACCATGCCGACGACGCCGCCGGCGGGGCCGGACAAAAGCGCGTCCTTGCCCTGGAACAGGTCGGCGGCGGTGAGCCCGCCGGAAGACATCATGAACATGAGGCGGGGGTTTTCACCCTCCCCCTTGTGGGGAGGGTCGGCACGCAGTGCCGGGGTGGGGGTGGATCTGGCTTTCACCCCCCCCCCGTACGGCTTCGCCGTCCGACCCTCCCCACAAGGGGGAGGGTATAGCGCCCAGTTCTTCCGCCACCTGGCTGACATAACGCGACAGGATCGGCGACAGATAGGCATCGACCACCGTCGTATCGCCACGGCCGACGAGCTTGACCAGCGGCGAGACCTCGTGGCTGACGGAGACCTGGGTGAAACCGCATTTGCGGCAGACGGCAGCAACGGCGCGCTCGTGCTCTGGATACTTCCACGCATGCATGAAGACGATCGCAACTGCGTCGATGCCATCGGCCTTGGCCTGCATCAGGATCGGCTTGATCTCGGCGATATCCAGAAGCCGCTCGACGCAGCCATCCACCCGCACCCGCTCGTCGACCTCGACGACGCGCTCATAGAGCTGCTCGGGCAGGATGATCTCCTTGGCGAAGATGTCGGGCCTGGCCTGGTAGGCGATGCGCAGCGCGTCGCGGAAGCCCTTTGTAATAAGAAGTAGGACTCGGTCGCCCTTGCGTTCGAGCAGCGCATTGGTGGCGACCGTCGTGCCCATGCGGATGTCGCCTATGGCACCCACCGGGATTGCGGCGCCCGGTGCCAGTCCAAGCAGGTCGCGGACACCCTGGATCGCGGCATCGCGATAGGCCTCGGGATTTTCCGACAGCAGCTTGCGCGGATGGAGATTGCCCTGGGGGTCGCGGCCGATGACGTCGGTGAAGGTGCCGCCACGGTCGACCCAGAAATCCCACTTGCCCGACATGACGCTCTCCCCATTCGCTGTCGCGGTATCGCCCGAACACGATACCGCTTGCGGGGAGGAAGCGGCAGGGCTGCCGTGCCGTCAAGAGTAGAAAGCCTGTCCCACGCTGTGGTGTTGCGGGTCAGGCCTCCTGGTCGTAGAGCACGACCATCAGCGCTCTGGCCGTCTCGGTGCCGCCATTGGTGATCTCGTGGCCGATGTCGGCGCGATAGCGGGCGGTCTCGCCGGTCAGGAGTTCCTGCCGGCCAAGTTCGGTCTCGACCAGCAAGCCATCGGTGTAGGCCGTGAGATGCTCGAAGGTGCCCGGCGCGTGCGGGGCACTCTGCAGCTTGGAGCCGGGCGCGATCTCGACCTCGTACCATTCGACGCGACCGGCGAGCGCGGGCGAACTCAGGATGCGCAGCCGCCAGGCGCCGTCTGGGCTCTTGATCTCCGGCGTCAGCGCCAGCGTCACCAGTTCGATGGCCTCGGCCTTGCGCTGGTGCGTGATGCCGCCCGCGATGAGCTGGGAAAAATCGATGCCGAGCGCCTGGGTCAGTGACCATAGAACCGCGAAGGTCGGATTGGCCTCGCCGCGCTCGATCTGCGACAGCATCGAGCGCGACACGCCTGAAAGCGCCGCCAGCCGGTCAAGCGTCAGATGGCGCTCCTTGCGTTCCTTCTGGAGCACCGGACCGATCTTCGGCGCGTTGTTCACTTCCATATGCGGCCTCCCCCAAAGCTGGCACACTGATAGCACCGTGCCTTGCGTCCTGCGAGGCATTTGCGTCTGGTATGCTGGCCCAATTGGATTCCGCTAGACTTAACACGATATCCATTATATCGGAATTTCTATCTTAACGGATGGCGAGACCGATGAGCCAAGATTTCCTTTCCCACATATCGAGCGTTCTCAAGGGCATCGAGGCCGACGGCCTCTACAAGCGCGAGCGCGAAATCACCGGCCCGCAGTCGGGGCGCATCAAGGTGAAGGGCGCGTCGGGCGAGCGCCAGATGGTCAATCTGTGCGCCAACAACTATCTCGGCCTCGCCGACAATGCCGATATCCGCAAGGCGGCTGCCGCGGCCCTCGACGAGCTCGGCTTCGGCATGGCCTCGGTCCGCTTCATCTGCGGCACCCAGACCCTGCACCGCGAGCTGGAGCATGCCATCGCCGACTATCTCGGCAAGGACGATGCCATCCTGTTTGCCGCCTGCTTCGACGCCAATGGCGCACTGTTCGAGCCGCTGCTCGGCGCCGAGGACGCCATCATCTCCGACAGCCTCAACCACGCTTCGATCATCGACGGCGTGCGGCTCTCCAAGGCTAAGCGCTTCCGCTACGCCCAGGGCGACATGAACGACCTGGAGACCCAGCTCAGGCAGGCCGCTGCCGACGGCGCGCGCTTCAAGCTGGTCGTCACCGACGGCGTGTTCTCGATGGACGGGCACATCGCCAAGCTGAAGCAGATCTGCGACCTTGCCGAGCGCTACGGCGCCATCGTCGCCGTCGACGACTGCCATGCCACCGGCCATATCGGCGACGAGGGCCGCGGTACGCCTGATCTGACCGGGGTCGGCAGCCGCGTCGACATCGTCACCGGCACGCTGGGCAAGACGCTGGGCGGCGCCATGGGTGGCTTCATCGCCGCATCGCAGCCTATCATCGACCTGTTGCGCCAACGCGCGCGCCCTTATCTCTTCTCCAACAGCCTCGCGCCAGCAGTGGCCGCAGGCTCGTTGAAGGCAATTGAGATCGCCCGTGCCGCAGACGACCTCCGCACAAAACTCGGCCGCCACACGACGCGCTTCCGGGAAGGCCTGACCCAGGCCGGTTTCACGCTGCTTCCGGGCGAGACGCCGATCATTCCGGTCATGCTGGGCGATGCGGTGCTGGCGCAGCGAATGGCCAAGGCGCTCGACGAGCGCGGCGTCTATGTCGCCGGCTTCTTCTATCCCGTGGTGCCGCAGGGCAAGGCGCGCATCCGCACCCAGATGTCGGCCGCCCTCGACGACCAGGACATAACCTTCGCCATCGACGCCTTTGCCGACGCCGGCAAGTCGCTCGGCATCATCTGATTTTCAGGAGTTTTCCCATGCGCGCACTGGTCAAGGCCAAGGCTGAACCCGGCATCTGGATGGAAGACCGGCCCGTGCCGGAAGTCGGCCCCGACGACGTGCTGATCAAGGTCAACAAGACCGGCATCTGTGGCACCGATATCCATATCTACAAGTGGGACGAATGGGCGGCCAGGACCGTGCCGGTGCCGATGGTCACCGGCCATGAATATGCCGGTGAGATCGTCGAACTCGGTTCGCATGTGCGCGGCTTCAAGGTCGGACAGCGCGTTTCGGGCGAAGGCCATGTCATCGGCATGCGCAGCCGCGCCAGCCGTGCCGGCCGCTACCATCTCGATCCGGAGACTCAAGGCATCGGCGTCAACCTGCCCGGCGCCTTCGCCGAATATGTGCGCATTCCTGCCTTCAACGTGGTGCCGCTGCCCGATTCGATCGACGACGAACTGGGCGCCATCCTCGACCCGCTCGGCAATGCGGTACACACGGCACTTTCCTTCGACGTCGCCGGCGAGGACGTGCTGATCACCGGTGCTGGGCCCATCGGCATCATGGGTGCGGCAGTCGCCCGCCACTGCGGCGCGCGCCATGTCGTCATCACCGACGTCAACCCGAAGCGCCTCGAACTCGCCACCCAGGTGGCCGACGTCACCCCCGTCAACGTCGCCCAGGAAGAACTGCGCGACGCCATGGGCCGCCTCGGCATGCGCGAAGGCTTCGACGTCGGCTTCGAGATGAGCGGCTCGCCTGCCGCCTTCGACCAGTTGATCGAGCACACGCTGATGGGCGGCCGCATCGCCCTGCTCGGCGTGCCGGCCAAGCCCTTCCCCATCGACCTCGCCAAGATCGTGTTCAAGATGATCACGCTCAAGGGCATCTACGGCCGCGAGATGTTCGAGACCTGGCACAAGATGCTGGCGATGCTGGAGAGCGGCCTCGACATCCGCAAGGTCATCACCAGCCGCATGAAGGCCGACGACTACCAGGCTGCCTTCCACAACGCCGCCAACGGCGAGGCCGGTAAGATCGTGCTCGAGTGGTAGGCTTTTGCCGCCACGTTTGAACAAGAGGCCGCGCCGACTGCGCGGCCTTTTTGATGAGATCTCCGGCCTTCATACGGTGAGGGGGATCTGATGCGTGGCAGAAACAAAAAACCCGCGGAAGCTGCCTTCCGCGGGTTTGCCTTTCGCAGTCGATGGACAGGCCTACGCGGCCTTGCTCAGCGGCAAGCCGAGTTCCTCGCAGATGCCACGGACATGGGCGGCGCTGTCCTTGATGTAGGCGACCGTCTCGGCATAGTGGTAGTTCTCCACCGCCCAGGCGGCGAAGCTCTCGCGGTCCATGACCTCGCCGCTGGCGATGCGGGCGGCATAATCCTGCACCATCTTCATGTAGTCGGCATATTCCTCGACGCTCAGGTCGGGATGGCCTTCGAGCCATTTCGGATCGGCGATCTCGATGATCATCTTGGGCGGATTGCGCGGCCGGTCAGAGAAGGATTCATAGTTCTCGATCGACAGGTTGAGATGCGGGTTGGCCTCGGCCAGGATCGGCATGACGGCACGGAAATCGACCACGCCGCCGCCACAGGGACGCATCTGGAAGTCGAGCACTTCGCCATCATAGGCGATCAGCGCGTCCTTGATGTGGGTCTGGCGCACGTAAGGCGCGACCCGCTTCGCTGCCCACACCGGATGCTCGGCGCGCTGCAGCACATTCGCCGTGTCGAAGACGATGCCTGTGGTATCCGGCCCGACTTCCTCGACCAGCCGCACCAGCTCGAAGGAGGTGATCTCCTCGTGCGTCTCGAGATTCATGTGGATGCCGAGGTCGCGGGCGATCGGCGCAAGCTTCTTGAGGAAGCGCGCCGTGGCGTCGAGCTGCTCGCGCCAGGTGACGTCGGTACGGAAACGGTCATAGGCAAAGCGGCCGGTGAAAGCCGGCTTGTAGTTGGCGGTCGCCACCCACAGCTCGCGGCAGTCGATGGCGGCACAGGCCTCCATCATGCGGCGGAAGCCGAGCACGATGTCGCCGTCGCCGATCAGGCGCAGTTCCGGCGCCTCGGGCGTGGCGAAAGGGTTGACCTTGCCGAGACCGGTTTCGAGATACATGCCGAGCTCATTGGCGCGCTGCTTGATCTCGCCTAGATAGCCGGCATCGAGCGTCGGGCTCATGTCGAGCACGGTGCGGAAGAACAGGCCCTCCATGCCCAATTCCTTGGCATGGTCGAAGCTGGCCACGGGGCCGCGCTTGGCGGCTTCGGGAATCTTGCGGCCATCGACACCGATACGCATCGGCAGTCTCCTTAGTCTTGTCAGTTTGCGGTTTCGAGGCGGCGCGCCGCACGGCGGGCGCGGCCGACAACGGGATCGGGCACCGGCACGGCTGCGAGCAGCGACTGGGTGTAGGGCATCTGCGGGTTGTCGAAGATCTGCTCGCGCGTGCCCTGCTCGACCACCTTGCCCTTGTGCAGCACGACGATCTTTTCGCAGAGGTGGCGGACGACGGCGAGGTCGTGCGCCACAAAGACGATGGCGAGGTTGAGCTTCTTCTGCATGTCCTGCAGCAGGTTGATGACCTGCGCCTGCACCGAGACGTCGAGCGCCGCCACCGGTTCATCGCAGACAAGGATGCGCGGGCGGATGACAAGCGCCCGGGCGATGGCAATGCGCTGGCGCTGGCCGCCGGAGAAGGAACGCGTGTAGCGGTCCATGTCGTTGGGATTGAGGCCGACCATCTCCATCATCTCGGCGACGCGGGCACGCCGTGCCGCTGCCGTCGGTTCGAGCTTGTGGATCAGCAGGCCCTCGCCGATCAGCTCCTCCACCGTCATACGCGGGTTGAGACTGCCGTAAGGATCCTGGAACACCATCTGCACTTCGCGGCGGAAGCGCCTGAGATCCTCGCCCCTGGCGTGGATCACGTCGATGCCGTCATAGGTGATCGCGCCCTCTTCCGGCTTGATCAGCGCCAGCATGCACTTGGCGATGGTCGACTTGCCGGAACCGGATTCGCCGACCAGGCCGATGGCCTCGCCGGTGTCGACGTTGAGCGTCACGTCGTGCAGCACCTTGGCCGGCGGGTTCGGGAAGGCGTTGTACGACTTGCTGATGCTGTCGATGGACATGAGCATGATCAGGCACCCTTCCCGTCGAGCAGGTGGCAGGCAACACGCGACATGCCGACCGGCTGCAGCGCGGGCAAATCAACGCCGCAGCGGCCGAAACGCTGGTCGCAGCGCGGGTGGAACGGGCAGCCGCTCGGCCGGGCCAGCGGCGGCGGCGGCGCGCCGGGGATGGCGTAAAGCGTGTTGAGATCCTGGTCGATGCGCGGCACCGCCTTGATCAGCCCTTGCGTGTAAGGATGGCTCGGCTTGGCGAAGACGCTGGCGACCTCGCCGTCTTCGACGATGCGACCCGAATACATGACCATGACGCGCTCGGCGAAGCCGGCGACGACGCCGAGATCGTGGGTGATGAACAGCACCGCCAGGCCGCGTCGCGTCGAGACGTCGTCGAGCAGGTCGAGAACCTGGTCCTGGACGCGCACGTCGAGTGCGGTCGTCGGCTCGTCGGCGATCAGCAGGCGCGGCTCGCCCACCAGCGCCATGGCGAGCACGACGCGCTGGCGCATGCCGCCGGAGAATTCATGCGGATAGGCATCGAGCCGTTCGGCGGCGCGGTCGACGCCAAGCTCGTCGAGCACGGCGAGTGCCCGATTGCGCGCCTCGGCCTTGCCGACGCCGCGGATGCGCAACGTCTCGGCAACCTGGTCGCCGATGGTCATCAGCGGGTCGAGGAAACTCATCGGGTCCTGGAAGACCATGGCGATGGAGCTGCCGCGCAGCTTGCCCATGTCGCGGTCGGAAAGCTTGAGCAGGTCGGTGCCATCGAAATCGACCCGGCCGGACAGCTTGGCGAGGCGGTCGAGCCGCATCAGGGCGCGCGCCGTCAGCGACTTGCCCGAACCGGACTCGCCGACGAGCGCGACGCGCTCGCCGACACCGATGGTGAAGTCGACGCCGTCGACGATGCGGACGCTCGACCCGCTGCGACCGAGCGGCATGTCGACAGTGAGCTTGTCGACGCTGATGAGTGGCTGGCGAACCGGAACTACGGAAGCTGCGTCCGGCAAGGGATGTACTGTCTTCATCTCAGTTGCCCCTCAAGGAAGGATCGCGGCGGACCTGGATGATGTCGCCCAGAAGGCCGAAGGCGATCGAGGTGATGGCAACCGCTGCACCCGGAGCGACGACGGTCCACCAGGCGGTCGAGACATAGCCGCGGGCGCTGGCGATGGTGGCGCCCCATTCGGCACTCGGCGGCTGGGCGCCGACACCGATGAAGGACAGGCTGGCCAGCACCAGCACCGTGGTGCCGATGTCGCCGGCCCATTTGACGATCAAGACGTCGAGCGAATTGGGCAGCACATGCTTGGTCATCAGCCGCCATTTCGACACGCCCAGCACCTGGGCGCCGGCGACGAAGGGCTGCTCCATCGTCTGGCGCATGATGCCGCGCAGCATGCGGGCGGTGATCGGCCAGCCGGTGATGGCCATGGCGATGACCGCCGAACGCAGGCTGGCACCCATGGCGGCAGCAAAACCGAGCGCCACGATCATGCCAGGTAGCGCGAGGCCAATGTCGGTAACGCGCATCAGCGCCTCGTCGAGCCAGCGCGGGCCGGCGGCGGCGACGGTGGCGAGGGTAACGCCGATCAGGGAATAGAGCGTCACCACCAGGAAGGCCGAGAGCAGTGTCGTCTGGGCGCCGACGATCAGGCGCCAGAACACGTCGCGGCCCTGGTCGTCGGTGCCGAACCAGTTCGCGGCACTCGGCGGCATCAGCGAATTGGCGATGTCGGAACTGTAGATGCTGTCAGGCGCCAGGAGCGGCCCGAAGATGGCAATGGCGAGCAGCGCGACGACAAGCGAGAAGACGAAAATCTCGAAGGCCGAGAAGCCTTCCTTGCGGCGGGCTGCCGGCTGGGCGATGGCAGGGGCGGTCATTGGCCTTGGCTCCCCAGTTGTGCGGCGCGGATGCGCGGGTCGACCAGAAGCTGGAGGATGTCGACGACGAGATTGACGAGGCAGACGACGGTGCCGATGAACATCACCGAGCCCAGCACAGCGAAGGCATCCTTCTGGGCGACGGCATTGAACATGTAGGCGCCGATGCCCTGGCGGGCAAAGACGGTCTCGACCAACACGGCCGAACCGATCATCGCGCCGGCCTGTGTGCCCGAAAGCGTCAGCACCGGGTTGAGGCTGTTGGGCAGAGCGTGGCGCACCAGCATGTGGCGGGCCGTGGCACCCTTGGCGCGCACGGCCATGATGAAGTCGGAGCGCAGGACGCCAAGCAGCGACGCACGCAAGGTGCGGAAGATCTGCGTTGCAAAGAGCGCCGCCAGCACGGCTGCCGGCAGGATGATGTGGTGCAGGGCGTCGAAGAAGGCCCCGAAATTGAGCGCCATCAGCGCGTCGAGCGTCGGTGCGCCAGTGACGATCGGCGACGCCATGCCGTAGCTCTGCTGGCCCGAGATCGGCACCACGCGCCAGACGCTGCCCAGCACATATTGCAGAACCAGCGCCAGCCAGAAGGCGGGCATGCCGCCGAGCATGACAGCCGTGATGCGGCTGGTCGCGTCAAAGACGCCGCCCTGGCGGTAGGCGGCAACGATGCCGGCCGGGATAGCCACGGTCAGATTGAGCAGCATGGCGATGAAGACGAGTTCCAGCGTGCTTGGCAGGACCTTCTCCAGGTCGGCCAAAACAGGCTGGAGCGTGACGATGGAAGTGCCCAGGTCGCCGCGCAGGAGGCGACCCAGGAAGCTGAAATACTGCATGATGACCGGGGCATCGAGCCCCAGCCTTTCACGCACCGCCTCGATCTGTGCGGCGGAAGCGTCCGCGCCGGCGGCCATCTGGGCCTCGTCGCCGGGCATGAGCTTGATCATCAGGAAGACCAGCGAAGCCAGCCCCCAAAGGGTCAGCAATGCAAGGCCCAGGCGTCGGGACAGAAACCAGGAATAGGCGCGGAACGCGAGCATCTCAGACCTCGCTTACGGCTTGGCGAGCCGGAAGTCCGCCGGCTCGGCGGGCGTGGCGAGCATGCTGGCCTTGAGATCGGCAAGCGTGCCGACGCGATAGGCGGCCGGCTTGTAGACACCATACATGTCGACCATCACGGAGTCATTGTCGAGGATGGTCTGGACCTGCTTGTAGAGGTCGCAACGCTTGGCGTCGTCGGCCGTGGCGAGTGCCGTGTCGAGTAGCTTGTCGACTTCCGGATTGGCGTAGCCGGTGCGGTTGGTGCCGATGGCATCCGACTTGTAGCCCTTGACCAGCATGATGCCGGCATCCGGGAACTGGGCGAAGTCCTCGAGCAGCATCATCTGCGGGATCGAGTTCGGGTCCTTCAGGCTGGCGAGGTAGTTCGGATAGGCGATCGGCTCGAGTTCGAGGTCGATGCCGATCTCGCGCAGGTTGGACTGGAACAGCGTCGCTTCCTGCTTCTGCAGCTCGAACACCGGCTGGAAGTTCATCTTGAGCTTCAGGTTGGCAGCGCCCGCCTCGGCAAGCATCGCCTTGGCAGCTTCGAGGTCGCGTTTCACCTCGGGCAGTTCCGGACGGCAGTCGAGGCGCGCAGGCAGCGGGCCATTGGCCACCTTGCCGTTGCCACCGCGGACGCCACGCAGGCCGCCTGCATAGTCGTAGACCATGCGCAGCGCCTTGCGCACCTTGGGATCGGCGGTCGGGCCGACCTTGGTGTTGAAGACGACTTCGGTCTGGTAGCTGGTGTTGATCGGCACCACCTTCAGCGCCGGGTCGGTGGCCATGGCGGCCGCATCGCGGTCGGCGAAGCCGAAGGCGACGTCGATGTTGCCGGCGCGCAGTTCGTCGCGGCGCGTCGAGCTTTCGTCGATGCGGCGGAAGACGATCGATTCGGGACGGCCGGCCTCGGCGGCCCAATATCCCGCAAACAGGTCGATGACCACGGCCTGCGACTGGTCGCCCAGCACGTAAGGACCGGAGCCGGCGTCATGTGCCTGGAGCCAGCCCTGGCCGTCGTCGGCGGCCGCATTGGCGGTGACCAGCGCGGAATTGAGGATGTAGATCTTGCTCAGCGACGGCAGGAACAGCGTGTTGGGCTTGGTGAGATTGATAGTGAGATGCGTGTCGTCGGTGACCGTGGTCGAATCGTAGCCGTCGATCAGCGAGGCGACGCCGGCGCCGAGGCGCTTCAGGCGATCAAGCGTGTAAGCGACATCCTTGGCGGTCAGCGCGGTGCCGTCGTGAAACTTCACGTCGGGACGCAGCGTGAAGGTGATCGACTTGGCGTCATCCGAATAGGCGTATTCGGTGGCCAGGCTGCCGACCAGCTTGGTGTCGTCGTACGTCACCAGCGTATCATAGACAGCACTGATGATGGTGTTGGTCTGGTTGTAGTCGGCGCGCAGCGGGTCGAGCGTGTTGATCTGACCGCCGAGGCCAACGATGATCGTGTGCTCGCGATCCGCGGCCAACGCCGTAGAACCGCCAAGGCCGACCGAAATCGCGAGTGCGGCGCCGCCAACGGTCGCCAGAAACTGCCGCCGGCTGTGCGACAGCGCCGAAAAGGCCTGGAAAAACGCATGCATGATTGTCGCTCCCATATGCTGAATTGACTCTGCCTTTTCGCAAAGGCGCTCCCTGTCTTTTTGTATCCGATTTTTTCCCCAGTGGATACACAAATTTTGGGCGACGGATGCAAATCAGGCAGAGATGAATGCTCTGCTGTAAAACACTTCTAAATCAATGGCCTAGACCGTCAACGAATCCGGCGGCATGGCCAAATGGCAAAAATTCTTCGATGCCGACCCTGACTCGTCGGCGGCATGGCGAAGCTTTTTCGACTGTATGGCGCGGTCCAAAGAATAGGCAATCAGCGCGCAGCACCGGCGAAAATGCGCGCAATTTTTGGATACAAACTTTACAGCTGATATGATACAATGATATCAAGTTGGCACTGCAGTTCGACCATGCCCCTGCAAATGGGTGCGGGCGTCATCCAGCCAAACGCCTCTCTTCACCCCGAGAGTGAAGGCTGGGTCGGCAGCTAAAGTCCGTTGTTCTCAGAGGAAACCGATGCATCGCCTGCCTCGCCTGCTCGTCATCAATCCAAACACGTCGGCCGACGTCAGCCAGGTTATCGATACGCTGGTGCGCGAGGAGACGGCGGGCGCAGCTAAAGTCCAGACCGTGACTGCAGGCTTCGGCTTCAGCTACATCTCCACGCGCGTTGCGGTTTCGATCGCCGCGCACGCCGTGCTCGACGCGGCCGCCAAGGCGATGACCGAAGGGGCCGAGCCCGACGCGATCGTGCTCGCCTGTTTCGGCGATCCCGGCCGCGAAGCGCTCGCCGAGATGACCGGCCTGCCGGTCATCGGCTTTGCCGAAGCGGGCCTGCTGGCTGCGGCGGCATTGCCGGGAACATCCCTGGTTTCCACCAATGGCACCGTCTGGTGCGAAATGCTGGGCGAACTGGTGCTGAAGCTCGGTCTCGGCGCCAAGATTGCCGGCATCCGCTCCATCGAGTCCGTCGCCGACGACACCCCGGCGATTGCCGATTTCCTGGCACATGAAGCAAAGGCGCTGGGCGCCGACCGTGTCGTGCTCGGCGGCGCCGGCCTGATCCCGAGCCTGCCCGGCATCATCGCGTCGTCACGCGTGCCGATCCTCGATCCGCATCGTGTTGCCATCGGCAAGGCACTGCGCCTGGCAGCAACGCCGCGGGCGGCCTCAACCCCTGGGCAGAACGGCGCCACCGAAACGCTCGGCCTGTCGCCCTTTCTGTCACATGCACTGAACGGGGGCGCAGCCATCGCGCCCTTGCGCCGCTGCGCCGGACGCTGATCGATTTCCAACAGCCGCGACGACCTTTGCATCCATGCTGCGCGGGGCCGGAAGGCAGCGCATTTTCAAATCGTATTCAAAACTCCTTACGATTGCGCGCAATGGATTTCGCTATTGTATTAGAAAACATGTGCTAGAGTGATCGCAATGCAAACTGGCACTGCGTCGGCTTGCAGTGGAGGAGGCATGGCAGGCAGCGGCGTGCCGGCTGCATCGCATGACACCGGCTAATACATAACGAACAACGAAGCAAGGCTCGCATTTTTCTTGTCTTCCGCCCGGTGGCGATGCATCTGAGACGTAGCATAGTTGCATGCTGCCCGTGCAAAACCGGCTGGTGAGGGAATGGCTAAAGCTGCGAATACTGACTTCGACGAGAAAGCCGGATCGAAGATCGATGCGATCTACCAGGCGCTATTCAGGGCCATTCTGGCGCGCGAGCTGACGCCCGGTACGAAACTCAGCGAAGAATCGATCGGCTCGCTGTTTTCCGTCAGCCGCACCATCGTGCGCGCAGCACTCAACCGCCTGCACACCGAATCGCTGGTCGAGTTCCGGCAGAATCGTGGCGCCTTCGTCGCCAGCACGACGCCAGACGAGGCCCGCCAGGTCTTCGAGGCACGCAATGCCATCGAACGCGAGATCTTCTCCAAGCTCGCCACCGTCGTCACCGACAAGCAGATTGCAGCCCTTGAACAGCACCTGCACCATGAGCATGCCATCCGACACGCCGGCGACCACACCGCTGCCATCGTGGCGTCGGGAGAGTTCCACCTGCTCGCCGCGCACATGGCCGGCAACGAGGTGCTTGCCGGCTTTCTCAAGTCGTTGATTTCGCGGACTTCGCTGATCCTGGCGCAGCACAGCACCCATCAGGAAACCGACTGCAGCGTCGATGAGCATGCCGCGATCCTGCAGGCGCTGAGGGCCCGCGACCCCAAGGCGAGTGCCGATGCGATCATCGAGCACCTTCAGCAGGTGTTCGAGCAGGCCAATATCGGCCAGACCAAGCGCACCAAGCGCAATCTCAGCGAAATCCTGTCGCGCTACGCTTGAGACGGGGCTGGTACGTGGGTGCGTCCTTCGAGGCCCGCTTTCGCGGGCTCCTCAGGATGAGGTCCGTTGGTGCGGCCTGCCCAGTCTAGGAACTGCCCCGGCCTGGAAACAGCGCGGGGTTGGTCAGCTTCGGTGAGGCACAACGGCCTCATCCTGAGAAGCTCGCCCACCGGACGAGCCTCGAAGGATACCTACAAATCAGGGCTATTCCGCGAACCGCGCCTCGACCTGGATTTCGGCCAGACGCTCGACCTCGCCATAGGTGACGGCAAGCTCGGTCTCGCTATCCGTCTCCAGCCGCGCCTCCAGCGACGCCAGCAGCGATGCGGTGGTGTAGTTGCGCACCACGAAGATGGCGCCGAACCCGAACTTGGTTTCGTAGATGCCGAGCAGTTCCAGCAATCGCTTCTGCTGGCCGTCCGTCATGACATCGAGGCTGACGGACTGGCTTTCGTCGGCGACGATCCTTGCAGCCAGAATGCGGGGATCAAGCGGCGTATAGCCCTTCAGCACCTCGAGCTTCTCGGCAGCGCTTGCCGCACGGAACTGTGTGCGCAGCGCAAAGAACAGGCCATAGGCGCTGTCGTTCACCGGCCCCAGCTCGCCGTCGAAGGCGCGCTCGGCGAGCAGGGCACCGTTGCGGAAGCACTGACCGAACTTTTCGACAAAGCCGGCCTTGTCCATCTTCGACGGCACCAGCGTCGGCTTGGCGTAGGGATGTTCCCTGGTCCAGTGATGGGCGATGTCGATGCGGCGCGCGACCCACACCTTGTCGTGGCTCTGCACATACTCGATGAAGCGCTTGAGCGCGGCGATACGCCCGGCGCGGCCGACGAGGCGGCAATGCAGGCCGATGGAGAACATCTTCGGCCGGCCGGCGGCACCTTCGGCGTAGAGATAGTCGAACGTGTCCTTGAGGTAGGCAAAGAACTGGTCGCCCGAATTGAAGCCGTTCGGCGTGCCGAAGCGCATGTCGTTGGCTTCGAGCGTGTAGGGGATGATCAGTTGCTCCTTGCCCTGATGTTCGCGCCAGTAGGGCAGGTCGTCATCATAGGTGTCGGAAACGTAGTCGAAACCGCCTTCCTCGGAGACGAGGTCGACGGTGTTGACCGAGCAACGGCCGGTGTACCAGCCGGTCGGGCGCAAACCCGTGGCCAGCGTGTGCAGGCGGACCGCCTCCTGGATCTGGCCGCGCTCTTCTTCGGCCGGCATGTCCTTGTGCTCGACCCATTTGTAGCCGTGGCTGGCGATCTCCCAGTCGGCCTGCTGCATGGCGCGCAGCTGTTCGGGCGCGCGCATCAAGGCGGTGGCGACGCCATAAACGGTGACAGGCACGTCGAGGTCGGTGAACAGCCGGTGCAGCCGCCAGAAGCCGGCGCGGGCGCCGTATTCGTAGACCGACTCCATGTTCCAATGGCGCTGCCCCGGCCACTGCGCGGCACCGGGGATTTCCGACAGGAAGGCTTCGCTCGCGGCATCGCCGTGGAGGATGTTGTTTTCGCCGCCCTCTTCATAGTTGAGCACGAACTGGACGGCGACATGGGCGCCGTCCGGCCAGTTGGCGTGAGGCGGATTGGCGCCGTAACCGCGCATGTCCCTGGGGTATCGCATGAATGTCTCCTGAGCTTGGGCGCGCGGCCGCCTGCCGCGCGAAATGATTGAGTGGAGGCCGGCGCCGGCGGCATCTCGCCTTAAGGCCGGTCATCACTAGAATTGTATCCAATGTCTCGGCGTGGACATCATCACGGAAGCAGCCGGCGCAGGGCTTGCGGTAGCCGCGCGACGCGATCGGCCTGGTCCCAGGGCACCTTTTGCGCGCCGAATTTCGCCGCCATGGCCAGCACCGCGGCGAATTCGTTCAGTGCGACTTCAGGCTGCATGCGCAGCCAGTCCGAATCGAATACCGGCATGGCAAACTGGCCGGCATGCATCTCGATCCAGACCTTCGCGTCGGGCATCAGCGGCAGGATCGCGTCCCAGTCGACAAAACCCTCGCCGAGCGGCGCGAGGAAGCGGCGGATGCCATTCTCCTGGAACCGCACCACGGCGTCGTCGACATAGAGCTGGGCGGCATAGGGCGCGACGCGCCTTGCCGCGGCGACCGGATCCTCGAGGCGGCACAGCACATTGACCGGGTCGAAGGCTATGCCAAGTACATCCGGCCCGACCTTTTCGACCAGGGCCACGACCTCCGGGGTGGTGACCTCCTCATGGGTCTTGAGCAGCAACTTCGAGCCGTGCTGGCGCAGCAGCGGCGCGCAGCGCGCCAGCATTTCAGTGACCCCATCGAACTGCGCCTGCCAGGAGACCGGCGCCTCGAAGCGGTCCTCGATCATGCCGATGAGGAAGAACATGTCGTGGATGCCGATACCTGCCGCCAGTTCGACCAGGCGCCTGACACCGGCTTCCAGGTCGCCGGCACCGGCATCGATGATCGGCTGGCTGCGCGCCGGCAGCGCCGGATTGACGATGCCGAGCATCGACGAGATTTCGAGCCCCAGCCGGTCGGCCTCCTGGCGCACGGCGTGCAGTTCGGCCGGATCGAGCGTCGGGCTGATGTCGAACAGCGAGTTGAACAGCAGTCCCTGCAGACCCAACTGGCTTGCAGCCTGCAACGCCTCGACCGCAGCCAGGCTGCGTCCGTCAGGCAATGAACTCTTGATGATGCCGATCATGCTGCCGCCTCGCCGGAGAGAATGGGTGCGCAGCGACCGCCTGGGCGCATCGGATGCGCGACGACCCCGGCAATCTAGGCACTTGGATACTATCTTGTATCAAAAAATGCTTGTCAATGGATACAATCACTGTCATCAGCATCGTACAGAACTGCCCGCCTCTCGCGCGTATCGAAGGAGCACCCCATGACCAAGACCTATGAAAGCGTCGCCGGCCTTTCAGTCCATCCGGCGCTGCGCGCCTTCGTCGACACCGAGGTGCTGACTTCGGCGCGCCTCGAGCCGGCAGCATTCTGGGCCGGCCTTGCCGAGATCATCCGCGACCTCGCGCCCAGGCATCACGAGCTGCTCGCCATACGCGGCGACCTCCAGGCCAGGATCGACACCTGGCATCGCGACCGCAAGGGCCAGGGGCATGACTCCGCCGGCTACGAGCAGTTCCTGCGCGAGATCGGCTATCTGGTTCCCGCACCCGCGGCCGACGCCTATCAGGTCGCGACCAAGAACGTCGACGCCGAGATCGGCACCATCGCCGGCCCGCAGCTGGTGGTGCCGTTGTCCAATGCGCGCTACGCCCTCAACGCCGCCAATGCGCGCTGGGGTTCGCTCTACGACGCATTCTACAGCACCGATGCCATCGCCGAGACCGACGGTGCCGAGCGCAGCAAGACCTTCAATCCTGTTCGCGCGAGCCGCGTCATCGCCCGCGTTCGCGAATTCCTCGACCAGGCCGTACCGCTGGCCCAGAGCAGCCATGCCGACGCCACTAGCTATATCGTCGAGCGCGGCAAGCTGCAGGTGAGCCTCGCCGACGGCAGCAAGACCGGGCTCAAGTCTGTGGGCCAGCTTGCCGGATTCACCGGTCCCCGCCACGAGCCCAAGAGCGTGCTGTTGGTCAACAACGGCCTGCATGTCGAGCTGGTGTTCGACCGCGAACACGCAGTGGGCGCGCTGGACGCAGCCGGCATCGCCGACGTCGTCATCGAGGCGGCGGTCTCGATCATCATGGACCTCGAGGACGCGGTCTCGGCCGTCGACGCCGAAGACAAGGTTGCGGTCTACCGCAGCTGGCAGCGCCTGATGGACGGCAGCCTGAGCTCCGAGTTCACCAAGGACGGCAAGACCGTCACGCGCCGCCTGGTCGAAGACCGTGTCTTCACCGCGCCCGGCGGTGGCGAGCTTGTGCTCCACGGCCGCTCGACGATGCTGGTGCGCAATGTCGGCCACCACATGTTCACCGACGCCGTGCTCGACGAAGCCGGCAACCCGGTGCCCGAGGCGATCCTCGACGCAGCCATCACGGTGGCGAGTGCGGCACAGGACATCCGCGGCGAAAACACGGTGCGCAACAGCCGCACCGGCTCGGTCTATGTCGTGAAGCCCAAGATGCACGGCCCCGATGAAGTCGGCCTGTCGGATGCGCTGTTCAAGCGCATCGAGGAACTCGTCGGCCTGCCCAAATACACCATGAAGATCGGTGTCATGGACGAAGAACGCCGCACCTCGGCCAACCTTGCCGCCTGCCTTTCCAAGGTGCGCGACCGCACGGTGTTCATCAACACCGGTTTCCTCGACCGCACCGGCGACGAGATCCACACCTCGATGGAAGCCGGCCCGATGCAGCGCAAGGCCGAGATGGCATCGGCGACCTGGCTCAAGGCCTATGAGGCGAACAATGTCGATGTCGGCATTGCCCGCAACCTTCCCGGCCGCGCCCAGATCGGCAAGGGCATGTGGGCGGCACCCGACCAGATGGCGGGACTGATCAAGAAGAAGGTCGCCCACCCCGGCGCTGGTGCCAGCACGGCCTGGGTGCCGACGCCAACGGCGGCGGTGCTGCACGCCATGCACTATCACCTGGTCGACGTGGCAGCCGTCCAGGACCAGCTGCGCGGCAAGGAGCAGACGTCGCTCGCCGACCTGCTGACCATTCCGCTGGCAACGCGCAGCTACTCGGCCGAGGAGATCAAGGCTGAGTTGGAAAACAATCTGCAAGGCCTGCTCGGCTATGTTGTGCGCTGGGTCGGCCAGGGC
Organism: Aminobacter sp. MSH1; assembly: GCF_003071665.1. Classification (GTDB taxonomy): domain Bacteria; phylum Pseudomonadota; class Alphaproteobacteria; order Rhizobiales; family Rhizobiaceae; genus Aminobacter; species Aminobacter niigataensis. The sequence continues at coordinate 659,915 of NZ_CP026265.1, forward strand.
GTCGGCGTGTCGACGGTGCCCGACCTCGACAATGTGCGGCTGATGGAAGACCGCGCCACGCTGCGCATCGCCAGCCAGCATGTCGCCAACTGGCTGCACCACGGCATCGTCAGCGAAGGGCAGGTGCGCGAGACGATGCAGCGCATGGCCGCCGTAGTCGACAGGCAGAATGCCGCGACGGAAGGCTACAAGCCACTGGCGCCCGGCTTCGACAGCCCGGCCTTCAAGGCGGCTGAAGACCTGGTGTTCACCGGCCGCACCCAGCCGAACGGCTATACCGAGCATGTGCTGCATGCCCGCCGCCGCGAGGCCAAGGCGCTTTCCGCCTGATCAGGCAAGTTATCTTTGCCGAAGGCCCCGTTCACCGTGCGGGGCCTTTTTTGCATGAGCAAGTCCGATCGTCGGTTGCACTGGTCGGCACGCTGGTGAAATGTCGGTCGACGCAGCATCGACCGGGAGTGCATCATGGGCACCGGAATCCACCACATCACGCTCATCACCCGCAAGGTGCAGGCCAATGTCGATTTCTATGTCGGCTTCCTCGGCCTGCGGCTGGTCAAGCAGACCGGCGGCTATGAGGATGCCACCCAGCTGCACCTGTTCTACGGCGACGGTGCTGCCAGCCCGGGCTCGCTGATTACCTTCCTGGTTTGGGAGGATGGCGCCCGGGGGCGTGTCGGCCATGGCCAGCCGAGCGAGATTTCGCTCGCCATCGAACCGTCGAGCATCGGCTTCTGGCTGACCCGGGCGCTCTCCCACCATGTCGAGATATCAGGCCCCGTCGACGAGATGGGCGAACCAACGCTCAGGCTCAAGGACCCCGACGGGGTGATCGTCAAGCTCGTCGGCGTCAGCGGCTTTGCGGCGCCCGAAATCTGGGAGGGCAGCGGCGTGCCTGCCGAACACGCGATCCGGCGCATCCGCGGCGCCACGATCATGAGCGAGGTGCCGGAACTGACCGAGAGCTTCGTCACCCGGCATTTCGGCTATCAGCCGATGCAAAGCACCGAGTTCATCCGGCGCCTTGTCTCCGACAGCGGCGACATCATCGACATCAGGGATGCCAAGGGTTTCTGGACGAGCGCGCCGGGCACCGGCACCATCGACCACATCGCCTTTCGCGCCAGGGACACCGACGAGGTGGAGCGGGTGCATGGCGAACTCGCCTCCAGCAACTCAACCATCACCAATGTCCACGACCGCAAATATTTCTACTCGCTCTATGTCCGCGAGCCGGGCGGCACCCTGTTCGAACTGGCGACGGACGGTCCCGGCATGGCGATCGACGAACCGGTCGAAACGATGGGCACGCAGCTCTTCGTGCCGCCGGAGCGGGCCGACAAGATCGACGAGCTGCTGACAATGCTGCCGCAGTTCTCCTGGCCCGGCGAGGAGCGGGTGATCTATCGCGACCTGCCCTTCGTCCACCGTTTCTACACGCCGGGAAATGCCGACGGCAGCGTCATCGTCCTGCTGCACGGGTCGGGCGGCAACGAGACCAGCCTGCTGCCGTTTGCGGCCAAGGCAGCACCACACGCGACACTGCTCGCCCTGCGCGGCCGCGCCACCGACGAGGGCACGCCGCGCTGGTTCCGTCGCCTTTCAGCAAGCAAATTCGACCAGGCCGACATCAGGTCGGAGGCCGAAGCGCTCGCCGCTTTCATCGAGGATGCCGTGGATGCCTACCGCATCGATCCCGAGAAGCTCGTCTTCCTCGGGCATTCCAACGGCGCCAACATGATCGCCGCAACCATGCTGCTGCACCCGCACCTGATCCGACGCGCCGTGCTGCTTCGGCCAGCCATGGTGCTCGAGCAACCTCCAGCCGCCGATTTGTCGGATGTCGAAGCCCTGCTCGTTGCCGGCAACGTCGACGTGTTCAGCAATTTCGGCCCCGACCTCGTCGGCCTGCTGCTCGACGCCGGCGCCAATGTCGACGCCCGCACGATCCCGTCCGGTCACGCATTCGAGGCGGCCGATGTCGAGATCGTCAGGGACTGGCTCGCAGCGCGCGGCTGAAAGCACGGGCGGCGCAGCAGAGGCTCGGGAATCCGGGCCTCAGTACTGTTCCCGCGGCAGGTGCACGACCAGCCCGTCGAGCGCCTCTGACATCTTGAGCTGGCAGGTCAGGCGGCTACGCTCTGTCGGGTTCATCAGGCATTCGATCATGCCCTGCTCGGAATCGTCGGGCGCTGGCAGGCGTTCGGTCCAGTTCTCGTCGACATAGCAATGGCAGGTGCCGCAGGCGCAGGAGCCGCCACATTCGGCGAGGATCTGGTCGATGCCGTTGGCGACAGCCACCGACATGACACTTTGGCCTTGCTGGGCTGTGAGTTCGGTCGCCTGTCCGTCGGCGTCGATGAAGGTTACGCGGTACATCAGAAATCTCCGGGATCAGGCAGGCGTGAAAGCCAGGCGCAGCGCCTTGGGGCCGCGCACCGACAGGCCGCGCTTGTATTGCGGCTCGGCATCGACCAGCGAAACCGACGACAAGCGCTTGAGCAAGGTGGTGAAGATCACCTCCATGTCGAGCCGCGCCAGATGGTTGCCGAGGCAGAAGTGGGCGCCGCCACCAAAGGCGAGGTGCCGGTTGGGGTTGCGGCCGGCATCGAAGACATCGGCATCGTCGCCGAAGGCTGCCGGGTCGCGATTGGCCGCACCATAGAGCAGGCCGAACTTGGTGCCGCGCGGAAACGACTTGCCGCCGACCACGCAGTCGGCCGTCGCGTAGCGGTGGAAGAAGGGCAGCGGCGATTCGAAACGGAACATCTCCTGGATCGCGGTGTGGATCAGGCCGGGGTCGGCCTTGAGCCGCGCCATCTGGTCGGGAAAGCGCAGCAGCGCATGCATGCCCGAGCCGAGCACGTCGATGGTCGAGCCATGGCCGGCCATCAGGATCAGCATGCAGGTCGACACCAGCTCATCCTCGTTGAGCTGGCCGGCGTCCTGCGCCGCCATCAGGCGGGTGATCAGGTCTTCCTGTGGGGCCTTGCGGCGCTCGGCCATCAGCTTGAGCAGATAGTGGTAGAACTCGGTCGTTGCCTGCTCGGCCAGCGCCTTGCGCTCGTCGGAGCGATCGATGTCGAAGAACTGCACCACACGCTCCGACCAGACGCGCAACTGTGGGCAATCCTCGTCGGGCACGCCGAGCACCCGGCCGATGATGTGGCCCGGAACCTGGGAAGCAAGCTCCTCGACGAAGTCGATCTCGCCCTTGTCGATCAGGCTGTCGACGAGCCTGTCGACGAAGCTCTGGATCATCGTGCGCTGGCGCGCGATGAAGGCCGGCGTGAACTCGCGAAACACCTGCTTGCGCAGCCGGTCATGCACAGGACCGTCGCTGTCGAGCATGGAGAACTGCACGAAGCGCTGGTGATGCGGCATGTCGAGCCAGTTCTGCAGGCGCTTCTGCTCGGTGATCTCTTCCTCGGACATGAAGAATTCGGGCGAGCGCACCATCGCGTTGTCGCGGGCGATGCCTGCGACATCGTCGAAGCGCGTCACCAGCCACATGTCGAAATCGGCGAAGAACTGCGGCTCGCCCTTGTCGCGCAGCGCCGCATAGGCGGGATAGGGGTTCTGGGCGAAGGTGGCTGACAATGGCTCGAAAGCCGTGCCGTGTTCGCTTGCCTTTGGGGTAGCGGTCATCCAACGCTCCAGTCATGGATTTTGGGCAGCAAGTATGCCGCCACCATCCAGTCTAATGGCAATGGCGGCGAGATGAATGCATGCCCCTCGCACATTGCTGGATAAAACTCGCATCACGAGTTGCAGGCAGATACAATGGATCTGGCCCTTTCAAACCTACCCCTGCGCAAAAATGACGACCAAGACCGACGAAAGCAACGCGATCTTCTTCCACACGCCGGGCCGGCATGCGGACGCCTATCCCTACAAGATCCTGGTTGCCGGCCGCACGCGTTTCGGCCATCGCGACGGCTTCGTCTCGCGGCGGTTTCACCACCATACGCTGATCTGCACGCTGTCCGGTCTCGGCCTGATAGAGATCGGCGGCAACCGGGTCGCGGCCGGGCCACAAACGATCGCCTGGCTGGACACGTCGATGCAATATGCCCATGGCTGCCATCCCGAGGCCGACCACTGGCGCTATCTCTGGATGAGCATCGAGGGCCACGGGCTCGACGCCGTCTTCTCGTTCCTGCGCGTCGCCGGCAATCCGCTTTTTGCCACGTCAGGCGAAACCAGTGCAGCCGGCTTCGAACGCGCCATCCAAAATCTCGCCCAGCGTGGGCAGACGACCGACGCCATTTCCAGCGCCGTCGTCGCCCAGCTGGTCGAAACGCTTGTCGCCGAACGCGGCGTGCAGGAAAGCTCTGAAGACCGGGGCGAACGCGTCTTGCGGGTGATGCGCGAGGTGCGCGCCAACATCGCGCGCAACTGGCCAATCGAGGAACTGGCTGCAATCTCCAGCCTCAGCGCCTCGCAACTGCACCGGCAGTTCAAGCAAAAGACCGGCACGACGCCGATGGACTGGATCCGCCACGAGCGCATGAACCTTGCCAAGCGCCTGCTGATCGCTCCCGACATCAAGATCGCTGCCGTGGCGCTGAGCTGCGGTTATGCCGATCCGTATCATTTCAGCCGCGACTTCCGCCGCATCGCGGGCCAGTCGCCGAGCGAATTCAGGCGCGCGCAGGGGCAATAGCGGCTCTGCACGAAATGATCGCTGGCCCATTGCCTGCCCGTCGACATGCAACGCCGTTTCGGGCAGGCTGCAACCCTCGCCCCACCAGCATGAGCGCACCGAGATGACGTCCAAGCCAGCGGTCTACGAATTCACAGCGGCCATTGTGCGCGAGCCGGCGCGATCGGTGGTCAACGGCCTGCGCGCCGATGACCGCGGCAACCCGACCTTCGACGGCGTCAAGGCCGAGCATACGGCCTATGTCGCTGCCCTGCGCGCGGCTGGCGTCGAGGTGACGGTGTTGCCGGCGCTGGAAAGCTTCCCGGATTCGATCTTCGTCGAGGACCCGGCATTGGTGTTTCCCGAAGGGGCGATCCTGCTCCGTCCAGGCGCCGAGACCCGGGTCCACGAAACGGCTGAAATCGCACCGACGCTGCGAAAGATGTTCGAGACGGTGCTCGACCTGCCCGCGCCCGGCTTCGCCGATGGCGGCGACGTTCTGACAACGCCGAAAAGCGTGATGATCGGCCTTTCGGCGCGCACCGACCGCGCCGGCGCTGGCGGCCTGATCGCCAGCCTGGCGAGGCTCGGACGCAAGGGCGAGGTCGTGCAGACGCCGGAAGGCGTGCTGCATTTCAAGAGCGACTGTTCGCTGCTCGACAGCGAGACCATGCTGTCGACAAAGCGGCTGGCGCGTTCGGGCGTGTTCAAGGATTTTCGCGAGGTGCTCATCCCCGAGGGCGAGGAGCCCGCCGCCAATGCGCTGCGCGTCAACGACGTGGTGATGGTCGGGGCCGATTACCCCCGGACCATCGAGATGCTCGACAAACTCGGCTACAAGGTGGTCGCGCTCAAGACCACCGAGATCGGCAAGATCGACGCCGGCCTGTCCTGCATGTCGCTGCGCTGGCATCGGAGCCAACTCTAGAGATCGCAGTTTGCGGCGGCAGTTCGAGGGAAGCTCTTCCCGCACGGGGCCAGCATCGCCTGGGGCAAGTATAGCGCAAGCTTCACCACGATGTAGAGATCGCGACAACAGCACAGTTCATATACGACATCGGCAGGCAACGATGCGACGAACAGTAGTGCGCCAATTGACAAGGCTTCTGCCGACTGTCTAGTTTCGACCCCGGAATCGGTTCCACCGAGAGGTGGATGAAAAGGGAACACGGTGAGGCCGAAGGCCAAATCCGCGACTGCCCCCGCAACTGTAACCGTTGAGCCTCTTCCATCATGCCACTGAACGCATTTGTGCGTTCGGGAAGGCGGAAAAAGGCGATGACACGGAAGTCAGGAGACCTGCCCGTTCCGGTCACCCATGCTTGTCCACGGGGTGTGGTCAGGCGCGGTCGCCCGTGGCGGTGACATTGAAAAGTGTTGCCGCATGCGGAAGGCCGCCGGGTCGATCTTGTCCCAAAGTCTGCCTGCCGACCTGTCTTGCCTGCGGTTTGGAAACCGGGTGCGATGCTTGTCGCGCCCACCGAACCATTTGGGGGCAGAATTGCTGAGACTTACCCTTGCCGCCGGCGCAATTGCGCTGGCAATTCCAACGCAATCCCAGGCGCAGCAGGTGCCCGCGGCCGAAAATGTGACCGTACTTCGGCCGCTGGTCGTGTCGACACCGTTGCGGCGCGAGACGGCGCTCGTTCGCTCGACGTCGTCGGTCACCGTCATTGACGAGGAGGAACTCAGGAAGTCGGCGGCGCCCGACTTACCGTCGCTGCTCAAGCGCTACACGGGGGTTTCCATCATCGGCTATGGCGGCCAGGGAGCTTCCTCGAACGTCTATCTGCGCGGCATGTCGGCCGGGCAGACGCTGGTGCTGGTCGACGGCGTCCGCACCGCCTCGGCAACCAGCGGCACCAGTTCGATCTTCAACATCCCCCTTGCCTCGATCGAACGCATTGAGATCGCCAAGGGCCCGCACTCGGCCCAGTATGGTGCCGACGCGATCGGCGGTGTCGTCAACATCATCACCAAGCAGGGCGGCCAGTGTGCCGACGGCCGCAGTGCCTGCGCCAGCATCACGACAGGCGTCACCCATCCATGGGGAGGCTATGTCTCCGCCGATATGCGCGGCCGCAGCGAAGGTGGCGTCGACTATTCCATCGGCGGCAGCATCCTCGGCACGCGCGGCTACGACTTCACCACGCCGCTGGCCTGGGGCCACGAGCCCGACGATGACGGCTTCCTCCAGGGTTCGCTCAACTTCTCCCTCGCCAAGGAATACGGCTGGGGCAGGCTTTATGCCGACGGCCTGTTCGCCCGCGGCCGCTCGCAATACGACGACACCTTCCCGTCCAGCAACGAAGTCGATACCGACACATTCGCCGGCAAGGCAGGGGTGCGTCTGAAGCACTCCGATAGTTGGTCCTCGACGGTCGAGCTGTCCAGCAGCCTCGATCATTCGACCAATTTCCGAGACGGCGTTTCGGGCGACAGCGAGTTCGACACAAGGCGCTACGGCATCTTCGCGTCGACCGAAAAGACGTTCGAGGCCGGTGATGCCCGGCATGTCGTGACCGGCGGTGCCGAGGCCTATCGCGAACAGGTCGATTCGACTGTCGATTTCGAAGTGACCTCGCGCGATCTGGCGTCCGTATTCGGGCAATACTCGGTCGAATACGGTGCGCTGACCATCGACAGCGGCTTGCGCTACGATCACAACGAACAGTTCGGCAGTGCCACCACCTACAATATCGGTGCCAGCTTCGAGATCGTGCCCGATCTCTTCGCCCGCGGCTCCTACGGCACCGGCTTTCGCGCACCGACCTTCAACGACCTCTATTATCCCAATTATTCGAACCCGAACCTGAAGCCGGAAAAGTCGAGGTCCTACGAACTTGGCCTCAACTGGCGGCCGACCGACCGGACCACGCTCGACGTCGCGTTCTACCAGACGTGGCTGACCGACGCGATCGCCTCCAACCCGCCGACCTACCTGCCGTTCAATGTCGCACGCGCCAAGGTGACCGGCGTCGAGGCGACGGTGACGCACGAATTCAACGACCGCTGGAGTGGCAAGGCGTCGATCGACTACCGTTCGCCCAAGAACGAGGACAATGGCCGCTACATTCCCTATCGCGACCGTTTCAAGGCGACTGCCGAGCTGGGATTTGCCGCGACCGACAGCCTGGACCTGACCGCCAGGCTGCTCTACGGCGCGGCGCGCTACGCCGACGCTGCGAATACGGTCAAACTGCCGGACTATGTGACGGTGGATTTTGCAGCCAACTACACCTTTGATGCGCAGTCGAGCTTGAAGCTCTCGGTCGAGAACCTGTTCGACGAGCAATATTCGACCGTCACCAACTATCGCGCGCCGGGCCGGACCTTCAACCTGAGCTTCACGCGCGTGTTCTGATGGGAGGTAACATGCCGATCAATCGTATGCTGCAGGCGTTGCCACTCGCCCTGGCGGGCGCAATGCTCGCGGCTGCCCCTGCTGCCGCCGAACCGCCCAAGCGCGTCGTCTCGATGAATGTCTGCACCGACCAACTGGCGATGCTTCTGGCGGGGGCGGGACAGCTGCACTCCGTCTCGTATCTGGCGAGAGATCCAGACACGTCGGTGCTCGCCGAGCGCGCCAGGGGCCTCGTCGTCAACCACGGCCTCGCCGAGGAAGTCTTCCTGATGCAGCCCGACATGGTGCTTGCCGGCACCTACACGACGCGGTCGACCGTGGCCCTGTTGCGGCGCCTCGGCATCCGCGTCGAAGAATTCGCGCCCGACAATTCCATCGCCGAGATCAGGTCCAACATCCTGCGCATGGGCGAGGTGCTGGAGCGGCGCGAGCGCGCGGCGGAGCTGGTCGCCGACCTTGACCGCGGGGTGGCCGAACTCGCCGCCCGCCCGGCCTCGGACATGACAGTCGCCACCTACTATGCCAACAGCTACACGTCAGGCGCCGGTACGCTAGTCGACGACATCGTCAAGCTCTCCGGCCTCGTCAACGTCGCCGACAGGTTGGGCCTTAGCGGCACCGCGCGGCTACCGCTCGAGATGCTGGTCCTGGCCCAGCCAGATCTCATCGCCGGCGGCGGCGAACGCTACGATGCGCCCGCGCTCGCCCAGGAGAATTTCGTCCATCCGGCATACCGGGCGATCGCCGGGCAAGACAGCGCAGTTCCGATCCCCGCGCGCTTCACCATCTGCGGCGCGCCGTTCACGCTCGAGGCTGCACGCCTGCTCCGCGACGCCGCCGCGGGCAAGGACGGCATCCAATGAGCGACACCTCCCGCTACGGCCTGGTGCTAGGCGCGCTTGCCGCGCTCGCCACCACACTGTTCCTGCTTTCGCTCACCGTCGGCCCGGCAGCCCTTGGTTTCGGCGACAGCATCGCCGCATTGTTTTCGGACAAGGCAGGCGCCATCGAACTGATCATGGGCGAGATTCGCCTGCCGCGCGCCCTGCTCGGCCTGATGGTCGGTGCAACGCTCGGTCTCTCCGGTGCGGCCTTGCAGGGCTATCTGCGCAATCCGCTGGCCGAGCCGGGGCTGATCGGCGTCAGCGCCTCGGCATCGCTGGGCGCCGTCATCGCCATCTATTCCGGCCTGGCGGCGATCTTCCCGCTCGCCTTGCCGCTGTCGGCGCTGGCCGCCGCCGTCCTTGCCGTCGTCGTGGTCCAGGCTCTCGCCGGCCTGCGCGGCAGCACGTTGACCATCATCCTGGCGGGGGTTGCGGTTTCAAGCTTTGCCGGCGCCATGACGTCGCTTGCCCTCAACCTGTCGCCCAATCCGTTCGCCGCGCTCGAGATAATGTTCTGGATGCTCGGTTCGCTGACCGACCGGTCGATGACCCATGTCTGGCTGGCCTTGCCGTTCATGCTCGCGGGCTGGCTGATGCTGGCGGCGCTCGGTCGGGCACTCGATGCGCTGACCCTCGGCAACGAGACGGCAGCGAGCATGGGCATCGACATGCGCCGCGTGCAGTGGCTTGCCGTCTTCGGCACGGCGTCGGCGGTAGGGGCTGCGACAGCCGTGGCAGGCGCCATCGGCTTCGTCGGCCTCGTTGTGCCGCACATGCTTCGACCGCTGGTCGGGTCAAGGCCGTCGCGGCTGTTGCCGGCCAGCGCCCTGGGCGGCGCCTGCATGCTGCTTGCCGCCGATATCCTGGTCCGGATCATCGCGCCGGAGCGCGATCTCAAGCTCGGCGTGCTCACCGCCATCGTCGGTGCGCCGTTCTTCCTCTGGCTGGTCTACCGCACGAGAAGGAAACTCGCGTGATGCTGCTCGACGTTCAAAATCTCAAGGCGTCGCTGGGCAGACGGCCTGTGCTCCACGGCGTTTCCTTCTCGGTGATGCCGGGCGAGTTCATCGGCCTGATCGGGCCCAATGGTGCCGGCAAGTCGACCTTGCTGCGGGCACTTCTGGGGCTCATTCCGGCCGAGGGAGCAGTCGCTCTCGGGACGCTCGACGCCACCCATGCCAGCGCCAGGGAGCGCGCGCTGCATATGGCCTATGTCGCGCAGGAGCGTGAAATCGCCTGGGCCGTTCCTGTCGAAATGCTGGTGTCGCTCGGCCGCTCGCCGCATCGACCGGGATTTTCTGCCCTCACCGCAGCCGACCGCGCAGCCATCGAACGGGCGATGCGGCGGATGGAGGTGGACGCGTTTCGCGAGCGGGCAGCGACCGAGCTTTCGGGCGGCGAGAAGGCGCGCGTGCTGATCGCGCGGGCGCTGGCGCAGGAGACGCCGCTGCTGCTCGCCGACGAGCCGACGGCCGGCCTCGATCCATCGCACCAGATCGCGCTGATGCGCCTGTTCGCCGAGCTGGCGGCCAGCGAACGCAGCGTCGTCGCCTCGCTGCACGATCTCGGGCTCGCCGCGCGCTGGTGCACCCGCCTGCTGCTGATCGATGGCGGCCGGATCGTCGCCGACGGGCCGCCGGCAGACGTGCTCACCGCCCAGACGCTGCGCGCCGTCTACGGCGTCGAGGCTTTCTTTGGCGAGACCGCGGGCCGGTTGGTGGTGCAGCCGCTCGATCTCGTCGCCGCCACCGGAGTTCTGCCATGAGTTATCTGGAACAGTTGTTGCGCCACCACCTGCTGGACTGGCGAAGCGGATGGAGCATGGGCACGTTCGGTGCCATCGCCGAATTCCATCAGGACGACGGCGAGATCGCGGTGATCGACGACCGTCAGCTCCTGACCCGGGCGACGCGGCGTGGCGGCATCCGCCTGGAGCGCAGCATGATGGCCGGACTGGTGCCGGTCGCCTACGAGACGCTGAGCCCCAGGCGACATCGCTGGAGCCAGGCACTGGCGCTTTGCCTGCCCGAGGCAAGAGCCAGGCGCAGCGGCCGCTCGGTGTTGACCGAGATCGGGCCCGACGACAATGCCATCCGCGGCATCGACCGGACCGGCATCCTGTTCGACATGGGCCTGTCGCTGCCACAATGCGATTTCTGCATCCGCACCAGCGAGCCGAAGCTGCTGGTCGAGTTGCGCGCAAATCTTGGCCGCTCGGTGTTCGATCCCGCAAACGGGGCCATGCCGGCGATCCTGCGCACGCACCCGCATCGCGTCGCGCTGACCAATATCGGCCGTGTCGAGGTCTACCAGAAGATCGGCGGCCCCGACACCGGCGGGGTGTCGCCAGAAGGGCCACATACCCATGTGCTGCCGAAGATGCTGAAGGGTGGGCGCACGCATTCGGCCAACACTCCGATCCCAGAGGGCCTGCTGCCGCTCGGCGCGCTTCACCCCGGCAACCCCGTCATCGATCCGCTGGGCCGCGACCGGCCGTTCGAGCCGATCCTGCACGGCGCGTTCCGGGAGATGATGAGCCGGTTCGGCACGGCTGAGGCGCTGTCTGGACGCAAACACGTCGACGACGCGCTCGATGCCAGGCTGTCGCCGGTCGAGACCGAGGCGCCCTCGGGCCGCTTCGCCCGGTCGGCCATGCGGATCGCATTGCGCCAGAAGGCCCACCTCGCCGCCCATTCCGGCAACATCGCGCTCGCCCGCCTCGTTGCGGACTGGCAGGCGGCCTTCGAGCAATCCGCTGCGGAAACCGAAGACGACGACGCGCCCGGCCACTGATGCCGACAGTGCCACGAGGCACCAGGCGGCGTTTTGCAGCTGCCCCACCTGCCAACAACGTGGCGGCTGCAAGCATGCCGGAGCGTCCACGGACAAAAACGAATGTGGCCTTCCGATGATTTCTTGATAAAAGAAGTCAAGAATGTTAGTGGGCTCCCGACCTGGCCGGGCAAAATGTGCAGAAGCCACCGGTCGAAGGGTTCGAAGTCGGAGATTCGAGATGCTAGGCAATGGGCTCATCGGACGTGAAGGCAAGGCCGGCCAGCCAGGGCTGATCCGCCGATCCGCACAGATCCTCGCCGTCATGTGTCTCGTGGCATCAACAACAGTGGCGTTCTCCCAAGACGCCGCTCCGGGCAATGCGCCCGTCCAGCCGGCACCCGCCGCCCAGGCGCCGGCTGTCCAAACGCCGGCGACCCAGGCTCCAGCCAGCGAGACGCCGGGCGTACCGGCAGCGTCATCGCCCCAGCCGGCACCCGCGGCAGCCACCCCGAGCGCGGCACCCACGGTATCGCCCTTTCCGGCGGATGCAGGGGCTGGGACTGGCGACCGGCTGCCCAGCGCCACGCCCATGGGTGTCGAGGCGCCGCTCGACAATACGGTTGGCGCTGCTCCTGCAGCCACCGAGGCGCCAGCAGCTTCCAGCACGCTGCCGCACGATCTTTCGCCCTGGGGCATGTTCATGGCCGCCGACTGGGTGGTGAAGGCCGTGATGATCGGCCTCGCCTTCGCCTCGCTGATCACCTGGACCGTCTGGCTCGCCAAGTCGCTGGAGATCGCCGGCAGCAAGGCCAGGCTCGCCAAGGCGCTGCGCGGCATTCTCGGCGCGCGCCGCCTCGAGGACGCGTCGCAGGCGCTCGGCGACCACGCTGGCATCGGCGGCGTCCTGGTGCGGGCGGCCGTCGAAGAGATGGAGATGTCTGGCCATGGCCTCGGCCACGGCGACCCCGCCGGCATCAAGGAGCGTGTCGAGTCCCGCCTGATCCGCATCCAGGCGCAGGCCGGCCGCCGCCTCAGCCGCGGCACCGGCGTGCTTGCCACCATCGGCTCGACGGCGCCCTTCGTCGGCCTGTTCGGCACGGTCTGGGGCATCATGAACTCGTTCATCGGCATCTCGGAATCGCAGACCACCAACCTCGCGGTCGTCGCACCCGGCATCGCCGAAGCGCTGCTGGCCACCGCCGTCGGCCTGATCGCAGCCATTCCTGCCGTGGTGGTCTACAACGTCTTCGCCCGCTCGATCACCGGCTACCGCCAGGGCCTGGCCGATGCCGCAGCCGGCGTGCAGCGCCTCGTCAGTCGCGATCTCGATCGCCAGCCGCAGCGCAGCCAGCACGAGCGTCCGCATGCGGTCGCCGTGGCCGCGCCGGCCAACGGTCGACACGCCCCGGCAGTCGCGGTCTAGGAGCGGGTCTGATGGCAGGCGGTATCAGACAATCGGCCGAAGACGACGACCTCCAGGAAAACCATGAGATCAACGTGACGCCGTTCATCGACGTCATGCTGGTGCTGCTGATCATCTTCATGGTGGCGGCACCGCTGGCCACCGTCGACGTCAATGTCGACCTGCCCGCGTCGACCGCGACCGCCCAGCCCCGCCCGGACGAGCCGCTCTACGTCACCCTGAAGGAAGACCTCAGCATCTTGATCGGCCAGAACGCGGTGGCCCGCACCGCATTCCAGCAAGAGCTGGACGCGGCGGCGAAGAGCGACAAGGAAAGCCGCATCTTCCTGCGCGCCGACCGCGGCGTCGACTATGGAGAGTTGATGGAGGTGATGAACCTGATGCGCGGCGCGGGCTATCTCAAGATCGCACTTGTCGGGCTGGAACAGGTTCAGGCGACACCGCCGGCCGCCACCGAAGGCCAGCCGTAATGACGGCGGCGGCGCATCTCGGCTTCGGCCTCGGCGGCCTGAGCCGCCGCGAACTGGCACTCTGGTCGGGCGCCGCAATGGTGATCGTCAGCGTCCACGTCGCCGGCGCCTGGTACGTCCAGCGGCAGCCGCCGATGATGCTGGACGAGATGCAGGCGCAATCGGCGGTGCTGATCGACCTTGCGCCGATGGCGATGGCGCCGGAGGCGGTGCCGCAGGATACGACCGACCTCGTCGACAGCCAGGCTGCCGAAAGCGTCGAGGAGCCGACCGAAACCATCACGCCCGACCCCGTCGAGCCGGTGACCGAACCCGTGGAGGAAGTCGCCGAAGACACGCCCGAGCCGCTGGAAGAGGTCGCCGAGGCCGAGCCCGTCGAAGAGGTGGTGCCCGACATCGTCGAAGCAGCGCTGCCGGAAGTGGCGATGGCCATCCCCGAACCGCGCCCCGAGGTCGAGAAGCCGAAGCCGGTGGAAAAGCCGGTCCGCGAAAAGAAGCCGGTACAGAAGAAGCCGGAGCCGGTGAAGCAGGCCAAGGTCGAGAAGAAGCCGGCGGCGACCAGCAGCCAGGCATCGCAGAAATCGGCACAGAATTCCGAGAGCACCCGTGCACCCGCGCCGGGCCAGGGTGGCGGCAAGGCGATGTCGCCGGCGCGCTGGCAGTCACGCGTCTACTCCCACCTCAACAGGCACAAGCCGAGGAACGTGCGCAGCCGTGGTTCGGTCGCCGTCCGGTTTTCCTTCAACACCAATGGCGACGTGCTTTCGGTCAGGCTGGTGAGCTCCTCCGGCGACCAGGCCCTCGACGAGGCCGCGGTCAATCTCGTGCGCCGCTCGTCGCCGATCCCGGCACCGCCGCCTTCGGTGCCGACGAGCATCATCGTGCCGATCGACTTCAGGCGCTGAGGTTGCGCGCCTGCCCATTGCCGTGAGAACCGGGCAGGCAGCATTTCTCCTATTTCGGCTTGACCGACCGTTCACGGCAGCGCCGGCGAACGGCGGAACGCCGCGCGCGCCTTTCGGTTGCGGCCCGCGCTGTGCCCAATTCGCCACACCCTCACAACATAGTCCTGCGACAATTCGTGCCGTCACGTCAGGTGCCGCCGCAGTTAGCGCAGCAGAATCAAACACTAAACATGATAAAAATAGGAAGGTTTCAATCCGAGCCCTCCCAGTTCCCTAAGACATTGGGGTTGCACGACATTTTTTGAGCGCCTAGGGAGCCTGCGTTGCCGCCGTTTCCAAAGGGAATCGGCCTGCCAGCACGAACTGGTGTGAAGAAGAGTGAGCAAGATGGAACTCACCAGGCTACTTCAGAGCTTTGCCGCGCTGCGCCCCCGCATCGAGGCTTTGACGCGCGGCCGTGTCGGCTGCAGCGCAACCGCGGAAGACATCCTCCAGGACACCTGGATCAGGCTGTCCAACGTCCGGCATGACGATTCCATCGACAATCACGCCGCCTTCGCCATGCGGGCTGCCAAGAACGCGGCCATCGGTCATTTCCGCAAGCAGCAGCGGCGCAACGAGATCGACGCCGAGGTCAACGACCTGTTGTGGCAATCGGTCGACGAGATTTCGCCTGAGCGGATCGTGATGGGCCGCGACATGCTGCGCGCCGTCGACGCGGCATTGCAGGACATGCCCGAACGGAGCCGGCGCATTTTCCTGATGAACCGGATCAATGGCGTTTCCCACCGCGAGATCGCGCGCCAGATCGGCATCAGCGAAGAGGCCGTCTATTACCACATCCGGCGTGTGGTCGAGCGCCTGGCCGAGCTTCGCGACAGCCAGGGTTAGTCCTGCGCCAACATTTATTTTGCCATGACGCTTAGGCGTGGTGCCGTCTCGCGTGTCTATGATAGCAAGATGGTTGGGGTGCCCGTAGCAAACGGGCACGTGCTGCGTGACTGGCATGGGCAAAGGGCAAGAACGATCCGAGATCGACCGAGGCGTCGCACTTGATGCGCGTGACTGGATCGTTCGGCTGACCGCCGGCAATCTCAGCCGGCAGGAGCTCGACCGTTTCCACGCCTGGCGCGCGCAGTCGCCGGAACATGCGCAGGCATTCGCCCGCGAGAAGGAATTCTGGCAGCTTCTGCAAGGTGTGAACGACGGCAACCCGACCGCCGCGCCCGTTGCCTTGTCAAAGCTGCGCCGGTCCGTCAACCGACGCTCGTTCCTTGTCGGCGGCGCCCTTGCCGCCTCGGTTGCGGCCGTCGCTGCCCCGCGTGTCATCACATGGATGCGTTCGGACTTTGCCACCAGCTCGGGCGAGCAGGCGACGACCACCCTGCCCGACGGCTCGACGATGTTCCTCAACACCAACAGCTCCGTTGCCGTCGATTTCCAGCGTGGCCGACGCCTGGTGAACCTGCTTGCCGGCGAGGCGGAGTTTGCCGTCAAGCCGGCCGCCGGCGTGCCGTTCAGCGTCTCGGCGCTTGGCGGCAGCAGCGATGCGGATAGCGGTGTCTATGCGGTGCGCTCGATCGCCGGCGAGGTCACGATCACCGCATCGACGGGAACCGTTTCGGTGACCGGCGGAGATGCCGGCGCCGCCGCCAACTTGGTGTCGCTCGCCCCCGGACAGCAGACCCGCTACCTGAGCGGCGGCGCACCCAAGCCCGCTTCGGATGTCAACCTCGACACAGAGCTCGCCTGGCGCACCGGTCGTGTGGTGTTCGACGCCCGGCCGTTCAGCAGTGCCGTCGCCGAGCTTGGCCGCTACGTTTCCGAACGGCTGGTCGTCGCCACGCATGCGCACGATGCGAGCCCGATCACCGCCGTGTTCCTGACACGCGACGCCCATGCGGCGATCGAAGCCCTGGCGCATACCCAGGGACTTACGGTGCGCCGGGTGCCGGGCGTCGTCATCGTCATTTCCTGACCCTGACGAACTCGCGCCAACTTATTTCAGAAAAATTGCAGACAACTCTTTAGGCGGCGGGCCCCGTCGCGCGTCACACCATCGAAGGCGCTCGGTGGATGGGTGCGCCAGGCTTTTTTGGGGACCAGCATGACGGGCGAGAGCAACAGGGATTTTGGCGGCGCGGCGTCGGGGCGCCTGCTGAGGCGGCTTCTGGTGGGAACGGCGCTGGGCGCAGGCATGCTGGTGACGGCCGCGCCATACGCTCCCGCCCATGCGCAGTCTGCACAGATGCACAGCATCAACCTGCCGGCACAGCCGCTGGCACAGTCGCTGAAGCAGCTTGCCGCGCAGACCGGCCTGCAGATCGCCTTCGGCACCGCCGACATCGGCTCGGCCCGCGCGCCCGCGGTCTCAGGCAACATTTCGGCCGAACAGGCGCTCGGCAGCGTGCTTTCCGGCAGCGGCCTGAACTACCGCTTCACAGGCCCCAACACGGTGTCGATCCAGTCGGCGGCGGCAAGCGCCTCGACAGGTGGCCTCAACGTCGCGGCCAACGGCGCGGTCGTCTTGAACACGATCGACGTCAACGCCCAGGGCGGAGAAGGCGGGGTCAACAACGTCCAGATCACGGCGCAAGACCTGGCGCGGAAGAACCCGGTCGACCTGCAGGAAGTGTTTGCCGACGAGCCGAAGGTTGCCGTCGGCAGCTCCCTGCCGATGTCGCAGAAGGTCTATGTCCAGGGCATCGAAGAGACCAATCTCGCGGTGACCGTCGATGGCGCGCGGCAGAACAACAAGGTGTTCCACCACAACGCGACCAACCTGATCGATCCATCGCTGCTCAAGGCCGTCAGCGTCGACGCCGGCGTTGCACCGGCCGATGCCGGACCAGGCGCTCTCGGCGGCGCGATCGCCTACGAGACCAAGGACGCGCGCGACCTGCTCGAGCCGGGCAAGAGCATCGGCGGGCTTGTCACCGGAACCTACGACTTCAACAGCAAGACCTCCACGGTGGGCCTGTCGGCCTATGGCATGGAAGGCGGCTTCGAATATTTCGGCTACCTGAACTTTGCCAAGGGCGACAACTTCACCGCCGGCAATGGCAGCGTCATCGACGGCACCAGCGCCAACCTGCTGAGCGGCCTCGGCAAGGTGGCCTACCAGGCGGAAAGCGGCCATCGCTTCGAGCTGAGCCACGAGCAGCTGCGCGACGACGCCCCGCGGCCGTTCCGCGCGAACATGGGCAAGCTCGTTCCCCCAAAACCCTGGGAACCAGATATTCGCGACTACACGCTCGACCGCAGCAGCACCGTCTTCACCTATACCGATGAGTCGCCCGAGGGCTGGTGGGATCCGAAAGTGGTGATCGCCTATACGAGCGCTCGGGTGGAGACGCTCATCTACCCGAGACCAGTAGCGCCGAGCACCGAGTCGGATACCTATACCGGTGTCGGCAAGACCGAGAGCTTCAACGGCAAGGCGGAAAATCGTTTCGCGCTCGACATGGGCAGCATCACCGCCGGCTTCGACTTCTACAAGGACACCGCCGATCTCGACGATAAGTTCGAACCCGGTACAGAGCATGCCAGCAATGTCGGCCTCTACGCCCAGGCTCGGCTGGAGCCATGGGAGCGGACTCGGCTTTCCTTTGGCGCGCGTGGCGACAACCAGTGGTTCGAGGGGGTCACCGGCGAGAAGTGGAGCAATGCCGGACTGAGCGGCAACATCTCCGGCGAATACGACCTCGTGCCCGATTTCCTGACCGCCAAGGCAGGCTATTCGCATGTCTGGGCCGGCGTGCCGCTGGCGGAAAACTTCAACTTCAATCCGAACTGGGACTATGGCGCCGGGCCGAAGCCGGTAACCTCGGACAACTTCACCGCCGGACTGGTCGCCACCTATCAGGGCTTCACGCTCGAGGGCGGCATTTTCCGCACAGACATCTACGACGCCCGCGCCGCCCTCTACAAGACCACGGCCATCGAGGCCCATGATGTCCGTTCCCAGGGCTTCACGCTCGGCGCCGGCTACGACTGGGGTTCGGGCCACGCTAGCGTCAAATACGTCAACATCGACGTCACCATCGATGGCGACCCGGCGGATTCCTACCTCGGCAACTACCTGGTGACGCCAGTCGGCCAGATCTTCACACTGGCGGCAATGCACCGTTTCGACGACTGGGGCCTGACAGTCGGCGGCGACGTCGAGATCGCCCTCGATTACGACAAGGTGCCAGCCGGATCGAAGCAGATCGAGGGGCACGAGGTGGTCAACGTCTTCGTCGAGTACCAGCCGCCGTCGAACCCGAACCTGACCTTCCGCGGCGAGGTGAAGAACCTGTTCGACGAGGACTACGCCAGCAGGGCGACCTATGGCCAGGAATTCGGCGACGTCAAACCGCTGCTGGAGCCGGGCCGGTCGTTCCGCCTGAGCGCAACCGCAAAGTTCTGAACCAGGTGGCCACGGGCCTTGTCCGTGGCACCCCGGTTGAAATCAACGACGGACAGGGAACGAAACCATGGTTCAATCGTCGGGCACGTTCGAAACCGAACATGGCGCCAAGTACCTGACCCAGCTGTGCAAGCACTTCGCCCACAAGATCGAGGTGTCCCATGGCGATGGGCATGGCGAATGCCATTTCCCGTTCGGCCATGCGGTTCTGGAAGCCGACGGCACCGCGCTGACGATCCGGCTGGACGCGCCCGACGCCGACCAGCTGGCGCGAACCAAGGCAGTCATCGACGACCATCTCGCCCGCTTCGCCTTCCGCGAGCCCGAGCGTGCCATCCAGTGGAGTGCCTGAGGCCAGCCAGCCTTCGTTCTCCGATAAAATCCGTCAGATACCTAGCTGCTGCAAGGCATTCGGTCGGTCCAACCACATGGTGACGACAGATGAAGCCCACGCTGCGGCAGGTTGCCGAACACGCGACATTCCAGAATTTCGCGAACTGCTATGTCCGTGAAATCTCGCCCGGCAGGGTGAGCCAGCACCGGAGCGGCGCGGAGGATCCTGTCGACTGCATCGAGTGGGTTCTGGCAGCCCAGCAACTCGTGCTGCGCGCCGAGTTGGCGTCGCATTCCCGGTGCGGGCCACACCGTTTCGGGCAGGCCTGGGTCCGCCGGGCGGCCGACGCCGGCTGGCGCCACAGCGAACCGTTCGCCGCACTCCAGCTGCTGCTGCACGAAGCCTACAGGCAATTGCACGACGAACGCAGCGACGCGATGCGCGGCTGCGAACTCGAACTGCTTGGCCGGGCGCTGCAAAGCTACCAGCAGACGCTGCGCTACATCGAAGCACATCATGCCAACGCGGACGACGACAGCTTCATTGCCGCCGAACAGTCGCTGGTGTTCGGCCACTCGCTGCACCCGACGCCGAAGAGCCGGCAAGGCATGACTTCGTGGCAGGAACCGAGCTATGCGCCCGAACTGCACGGCAGGTTCCAGCTCGTCTACTTCGCCGCGGATGCCTCTATCGTCAGCCACAAGTCGGCAGCCGCCGAGACCGCGCCGGAGATTATCGCGTCGCTGGCAGGCCCCGAGGGGCTCGAAACGCGGCCCGGCGAGATGCTGCTGCCGATGCACCCGCTGCAGGCCGAAGCGCTGCTGCTGGATGTCGGCGTCCGCGAACTGCAGGCAGCCGGCAAGCTGAGACTGGTCGGTCCCGCCGGCCCGGCTTTCACGGCCACGTCTTCGGTCCGCACGGTCTACAATCAAGACCTGCCATGGATGCTCAAATTCTCGCTGCCGGTCCGCATCACCAATTCGCTCAGGGTCAACAGCCGCAAGGAACTGGAGGCCGGGGTCGCCATGGCCAAGCTGCTCAAGCGCACCGGCATCGGCAGCGAAGATGGCCGCTTCAAGGTGATCGCCGACCCGGCCTACATCACCTTCGATCTGCCCGGCCGCAGCGAAAGCGGCTTCGAGGTGATCCTGCGCGAAAACCCGTTCGTCGCGTGCGGGGGACGCGGCAAGATCACCATCGCAGCGCTCACCGCCGAGCCGCTGCCGGGCGAGCAGTCACGACTGGAGCGGATCATCCGGGCTTTGTGCCTGCGCGACGGGACGCATCCGGAGCTGGTCTGCAAGCACTGGTTCCAGCGCTACCTCGACTGCGCGCTCGACCCACTGGTTTCGCTCTACGACGACTTCGGCCTGGCGCTCGAGGCGCACCAGCAGAACAGCCTGCTCGACGTCAGCCAGGGCTATCCCAGCGCCAGCTACTATCGCGACAACCAGGGTTTTTATCTCTCCAAGCGCTACCGCGCCCGCTTCAGCCTGCATGTGCCGGAGGCGGCCGAGATCGCCTCGCTCTACTATGACGACCGCGACATCCAGGATCGCTTTGCCTACTACCTGATCGTCAACCAGATCTTCTCGGTCGTCGCCTGCATGGGACATGACGCCCTGATCGACGAGGAGGTCCTGCTGCGCTTGCTGCGGGACCGGCTGGAGGTGTTGTCGCGGACGACCAGCGCGGTCGGGCGCGAATTCGTCCGCGGCGTGCTCGACCGCCCGACCGTGGCCTTCAAAGCCAACCTGATGACCCGGCTGTTCGACGTCGACGAGTTGCAGACCAGCAACGAGCGCTCGCTTTACGCCCGCCAGCCCAACCCGCTCTTCGCCGCCATAACCGGCCTCTACCACGGAGATGGCAGTGCCCTTGCCTCTTGACCTGCCAGGCCGCCCCGACGAGCGCGTCATCAGGCAACTGGTCGAGGCCGTGCTGTTCGAAGAGCTTGTCGCGGTAACGATTGCCGACGACGGCGACCAGCTTGCCTTCTCATGGTCGCATGAGGGCAAGCGCTTTCGCTGCGCCGGCGTTGAAGGTGCGTTCAGCCGCATCCGGATCGCGCCGGGTTCGGTCGAGAGCGAAAGCGGTGGCGGCTGGCAGGCCGCGACGCTCGACGAGCTGGTCGCATGCCTGCCGGCCAGCGCCGAAGACAGGCAGCGGCTGCTCGGCGAGCTGCAGAGCACGCTCGCCCATTGCAGCTGGAACGACCGCAACCTGCGGCACGGCTCGCGCCGCGATCTCGACTTCGCCGCACTCGAGAGCGCGCTGCACGAAGGCCATGCGTACCACCCCTGCTTCAAGGCGCGGACGGGATTCAGCGAAAGCGACCACCGCGACTTCGGCCCCGAAGCGGGTAACAGCTTCCCGCTCGCCTGGCTGCTGGTGCGCCGGGGCGAGGTGAACCAGCGCCTGCCCGTCGACGAGGCAGCCTTCTGGGCCGGTGAGCTTGGCGCGGAGACCTTTGCCCGGATCGAACGGCGGCGCGCCGAGCTTGGCTTGAGCCGGGACGAGTTCGCGCTGCTGCCGCTGCATCCGTGGCAGTGGACGGCGCTGAAGGACACACTGCTTGTGCCATGGCTGGCCGACGGAACGGCGCATTTCGTCGGTATCACGGGCGACCGCTACACGGCGAGCCAGTCGATCCGGACATTGCTCAATGCCGACCGGCCCGAGGCGGCCAACGTCAAGCTGGCGATGAACATGAGCAACTCGTCGTCGCTGCGTACGATCGAGCCGCATTCTGTGTGCACCGCTCCGGTGATTTCGCGCTGGCTTGGCACCGTCGTTGCCGGCGATCCGCTGTTTGCGACGACCTATCCGCTGACCGTGCTCGACGAATATGCCGGCATCATCGCCGGCCGCGACGGGCCGCTCGCCGGCCAGCTTGCCGCGATCTGGCGCCGCAGCGTCACCTCGGTACTGGCTGAAGGCGAACAGGCGGTGCCGTTCAACGCGCTGATGGCGATCGAGCACGACGGCAAGCCGTTCATCGACGAGTGGGTCCGCCGCCACGGCTTCCGTGCCTGGCTCGGGCAGCTGCTGCAGGTCGCCAGCCTGCCGGTATGGCACCTGCTGGTCGGGCACGGCATCGCCACCGAAGCACACGGCCAGAACATGGTGCTCGTCCACCGCGACGGCTGGCCGGTGAGGCTGGTGCTGCGCGACTTCCACGACAGCGTCGAATACGTGCCCCACTTCCTGCGCGAGCCGGACAAGGTGCCCGATTTCATGGCGCTCGACGCGGCCTATCGGGAAGCGCAGCCCGATCAGTACTACTGGATGGAAGACGTCGAGACTCTCGGCGAACTGGTGACGGACGCGCTGTTCGTCTTCAACCTGGCAGAGATTTCGCACCTGCTGCAGGCCCACTACGGGCTGCGCGAAGCCGACTTCTGGAAAACGGTCCGGCAGATGCTGTCGGGCTACGCCGCCAGCCACGGCCTGACCGCGCGCCAGGAACAGCTTGGCCTCGCCCGCCCCGAGATCACCGCCGAAGCCCTGCTTGCCCGCAAGCTCAACACCGGCCGTTCGAGCCATTTCGTGACCAACACCCTTTCCACCCCAGACGCCTGAAGGAAAATCGATGATCCAGATCGACGACAGGTATTACGACCGACAGAAGTTCGAGCAGATGGTGGCGCAGAGCGCCGACCAGGCCGGAATCAACGCCAAGGCGCGCTACGCGGTCTGCTTCTCCGATACAGCCGGCTGGCTGGCGCTGTTCTTCGCCATCCGCAATATCGGCGCCAGCGTCTTCCCGATCCACCCGGCAACGCCGCATGCCGCGGCGCGCCGGCTGGCTGTCGCCGCAGGCTGCCACGCGCTGTACTTCAACGGTCTCGAGGCAGAGACGCTGTCGACCGAGATCGAGCCGGCTTCGCAGGGCCAGTTGCTGCAGATGAGCTCCGGCACCACAGGCGCGCCGAAATGCATCGCCCGCGGCTGGGCCGAGATCGACGCCGAGGTGGCGAGCTATGTCGCGACATTCCGCCAGCCCGAGGAGATGACGCCGGTCATCGCCTGCCCGACGACCCATTCCTACGGCTTGATCTGCGGCATACTGGTGGCGCTCAAGCGCGGCCGCACGCCGGTCATCGTCGACGCCGGCAATCCGAAATACCTGCTGCGGACGTTGCGCGACATCGAGCGGCCATTGCTCTACTCGTCGCCTGCAGTGCTGCACACGCTGGCGCGCCTGATGCCCGAAGGCGAGAAGCTGCACGCGGCGATGACATCGGGCACGGTGCTGCCCGAGCCATGGTTCGCGCGCATCCGGGCGCGGACGGCGCATCTTTTCCAGCAATATGGCTGCTCTGAAGCCGGCTGCATCGCGGTCAATCCCGACGTCACCGACGCAGCCGACATGGGCTTCGTGCTGCCGCATCACAACGTCGCCTGCAGCAACAGCGCAGTCGCACCGTCCGAGGTGGTCATCAGCGGACCCAGCGGCGAGGTCGCCACCCGCGACCTCGGCTATTTCAGGCCTGATGGCATGCTGGTGTTCGTCTCCCGGCTCGACGACACCATCAACGTTTCCGGCCTCAACGTCTATCCCAGGGAAGTCGAGGACGTGGTGATGTCGATGCCCGCCGTCACCGACGCTGTCGCCTTCCGCAAGGCGGACACGCTGGCGGGCGAGCGGGTCGGCCTGCTGTTCAGCGCCAGCGAACGGCTGGACGGCCCAGCCGTGAGGCAATGGTGCGCCCAGAACCTCGCCAGCCACCAGCTGCCGATGGAGATCGTCCAGGTCGACGCGATCCCGCGCCAAGCCAACGGCAAGATCAGCCGCCGCGAGGTGGCGGCGCAGCATGCCGCGGGACAGTTCGCTGCATTGGCCAGGGAGGTCGCGTGATGAACACCGAACAGGTGATCGAGGCGATCCACACCGTCCTGCGCGACCACATGAACCATGCCCATCTCGACCGTTTCGGCCCCGAGGCGCGGCTCAACGAGGACCTCTATCTCGACTCGGTGCTGATCCTCGAGATCTTCCTCAGCCTGGAACTGGAATTCGGCCTGCCCGCGCCGGAGGAGGCGATCAACCGCCAGGACATCGAGACGGTGCGCGAACTGGCGCAGCTGTTCACCGGCGAGGCCATCGCCGCAGCAGTGCGCCCCGAACCACAGGGCGAGGGCGTGCACGGCGAGGACTACATCGACATCAAGGTGCACTGCTTCGTCAGCAGCGTCTGCGACGCGCTGAAGCGCTCGGGCATCGACCAGCGGCCGTTCTATTTCAGCGTCTGGGACGCCGGCTTCGCCATCACCGAGCGCTGGCAGCTGGCCTATCACGACAAGTCGATCAACCACGACTTCTTCCGCGTCTGGTATGAGCGGATCTACGGCGTGACCATGCATGAATGGTACGACCCGGAACGGTCGAAGGACCAGAACATCGTCACCATGCTCGATCTGCTCGAGCGCAAGCGCGACAGCGAATATCTGATGGTGATGCTCGACCTGTTCCACCTGCCGGAGCGGGAGAACAAGTTCAACCAGAACCCGTTCCCGCACTATCTGATGATCGAGAAGACCGACGATCCGAAGATCTGGCAGGTCAACGATCCCGACTTCCGCTGGGAAGGCCAAATCGCCCGTGACAAGGTCGTCCACGCCATCCGCCAGCCGACCGTCGGCGGCGGCTACATCTTCGACCGCCTGGAGGCGCAGAAACCCACCGCCGCCGACCTGCGCGACTTCTTCCTCGCCTGCTACCGGCCCGACCACAATCCGCTGGTCGACGGCGTGCGTCGCATCGTTACCGCCCATTTCGAAGGCCGAGACGGGGCGAAGCTCGCCGATCTCGGCGCAGCACTTCGCGAGGTGCCCGTCATCTCGATTCGCAAATACGCCTACGAGCACGGCTTCGCCTTTTTCTGGCGCGAGATGAAGCTGGCCAATGCAGACTTCGACCACTGGTGCGACGAGATCGAGCGGGTGATCCAGGACTTCAAGGCGCTGCACTATGCCGTCATGAAGCTGGCCCAGACCGGCGACCGCAGCCTGGCCGACGACGTCTTCCGTCGGCTCGACACGCTGGACGGGCTCGAAAGGCGGATCAAGGCCAGGCTTGGTGAGGCCTTCGAGGCATGGTGCGCCATGAAAGGCATCCCCGACACCATACCCACCGAACTGCTGGGAGCAGCCGAATGAAGATCTCGCTCTGCACCATCACCTTTCGCCATCACCTCGCTTCGCTCGAGGATATCGCCAGGTGGGCCCGCGCCAACGACTTCCAGGGCATCGAGCTGTGGGGCGTGCATGCGCGCAACCTCGCCTACCAGCCGCATCGCGACGCCGACTGGCTCGCCGAGCTCGGGCTCTATGTGCCGATGGTCAGCGACTACCTGCCGCTCGACGGCGATGGCGAGGCGCTGCGAAAGAAGACCGTTGACCTGTGCCGCCTCGCCCGGCACTGGCGGGCCGGCAAGATCCGCACCTTTGCCGGCAGCCGCGGCAGCCGCGACACGCCCGCCGACGTCAGGCGCATCATCACCGCACGACTGCGCGAGATGTCGGAGATCGCGGCCGATTTCGGCCTCGACCTGCTGGCCGAAACGCATCCGGGCACGCTTGCCGACTGCGGCTCGTCGACGCTCCGGCTGGTTGCCGAGGTCGACCACTCGGCATTCAAGCTCAATTTCGACACGCTGCATGTCTGGGAGGGCGGGGACGACCCGGTCGCCGCCCATGCCGCGATGCGGCCGCACATCCGCCACTACCACCTCAAGAACGTGCGCTCGCGCGCCGACCTCCGGGTGTTCGAACCAGCCAATGTCTATGCAGCTGCCGGAAGCCGCGAAGGCATGACGCCGCTGTTCGACGGCAAGGTCGACTATCAGCGCTTCCTCGGCCAGCTGCGCGACGACCCGGCAGTCGAAGCCTCGCTCGAATGGTTCGGCAACGATTGCTTCAATGTCCTGCGCAGCGACCGACAGGCAATAAAGCGCCTCAGAAGTCGGGATGAAGTCTTGTTGCGCACCGGTAGCTTCTGATATGTGCCAAAGAAGAGTATTTTGCGAAGGTTTTATGAACCCGACGCCGACGGCACAAGACGGAGACACGAGATGAAGTATGTTCGGCTGCTGGCCAACCTTGCAGCTGCGCTGGCGATCGCCACCGCACCTGCCATGGCCGTGGAAATCACCACCGCGACCGGACAGAAGACCATCGACAAGGTGCCGGTCAAGGTCGCTGTCTACGACATCGCCGCGATCGACACCCTGACCCGACTCGGCGTCCAGCCGGCAGGCGTCCCCGACAAGCTGTTCGTGCCCGAACTGGCCGATGTCGCCAAGGGCGCCACGGTCGTCGGCACCCTGTTCGAGCCGGATCTCGAGGCATTGAACGCGCTTGCGCCCGATCTGGTGATCGTCGGCGGCCGTTCGTCGACTCAGGTCGAGGCGACGTCGCGCGTTGCGCCGACCATCGACATGACCATGGCTGGCGACGATCTCGTGGCCCAGGCCAAGGCGCGCCTCGCCGCCTATGGCGACCTCTTCGCCAAGCCCGACGAGGCCGCCGCCGCCGCCAAGGAGCTGGACGCCGCCGTCGAAGCCGCCAGGCAGGCCGTCAAGGGCAAAGGCAAGGCGCTGATCCTGATGACCAACGGCCCGAAGATCACCGCCTACGGCCCGGGTTCGCGCTTCGGCTGGGTGCACAAGACGCTCGACCTCGAGCCGGCCGTCGCCGATGTCGAGACGGCGACCCATGGCGAGGCGATCTCGTTCGAATTCATCAGCAAGGCCAACCCGGACTGGCTGCTCGTGCTCGACCGCGCCGCGGCCATCGGCTCGGGCGACCAGGGCGCCAAGGCCACGCTCGACAACGAACTGGTGGCGCAGACGACCGCCTGGAAGAAGGGGCAGGTGATCTTCCTGCCGTCGCCCGACTTCTACATCGCCGCCGGCGGCGTACAGTCGACGCACCGCGTCCTTTCGACCATAGAACAAGCTTTCGCCAAGGCGAAGTGATGGCCGCGGCAGTGCCCAACGCCCGGCTGGTGGTCGCCACCAGCCTCGTCGGGCTGTTTGCGCTGAGCCTGTGCATCGGCGTCGACGACCTGTCGCTGGACAGGATCGCAACCGGTGCAGGGGCGCTGGAACTTCTGCTCGTCAGCCGCCTGCCGAGGACGGTGGCCGTGGTGCTCACCGGCGCGGGACTGGCCATTGCCGGGCTCGTGCTGCAGATACTGGTTCGCAACCGCTTCGTCGAACCCATCACCACCGGCACGGGCCAAAGTGCCGCCCTCGGCGTGCTCGCGGTGACGCTGCTGTTTCCAACAGCATCGATCGGGGCGAAGACCCTCGCGGCGAGTGCGACCGCGCTGGCCGGCACGTCGATCTTCCTTGGCATCGCCCACCGGCTGCCGCCGACGCAGCCCTTCCTCATCCCCCTGTTCGGCCTCGTCTATGGCGGCGTCATTGGCGCGGCGGTGACCTTCATCGCCTGGCAGACCGACCTGCTGCAATATGTCGACGTCTGGACCAACGGCGAGTTCTCCGGCGTCCTGCGCGGCCGCTACGAGCTCTTGTGGATCCTCGCTGCCATGGTGGCGCTGGCATGGTGGGTGGCCGACCGGCTGACGATCGCCTCGATGGGCCGAGAAGTCAGCGTCGGGCTCGGCCTCGACTACCAGCGCATCGTGCAGTTCGGCCTCGTCATGGTGGCGGTGATCTCGTCGCTGGCCGTCGTGGTCGTCGGCATGATCCCGTTCGTCGGGCTGGTGGTGCCGAACCTCGTGTCCCGCCTGATGGGCGACAATTTGAAAAGCGCGCTGCCCTGGGTGGCTGTCACCGGGGCAACGCTGCTGCTGGCCTGTGACATCATCGGCCGCGTCATCCGCTACCCCTATGAAATTCCCGTCGGCACCGTGCTCGGCGTCGTCGGCTCGGGGCTGTTCCTGTGGATCCTGTTCGGGCGGGCCCAGCGTGCCTGACAAGCGGCTTCTGATCCTCGCCGCCGTGGCGCTGGCCGTGGCGGCCGCCTTCATGACCGTCGGCTTGCGCGGCAATATCGGCTTTGCGCTCGAACTGCGCGCGGTACGCCTGCTAACGCTGATACAGGTCGGCGTGGCCATCGCGGTCTCGACAGTAGTGTTCCAGACGGTGACGGCGAACCGGGTGCTGACGCCGCAGATCATGGGGCTGGACGCGCTCTACCTGTTCGGCCAGATGGCGCTGGTGCTGACGCTCGGCAGCGTCGGCTATGTCGCGCTCGACCCGCGGCTGAAATTCGCCGGCGAGTCGGTGCTGATGATGGCGATGGCGCTGATGCTGTTCCTGCCGATGCTGCGGCGGCGCTTCGACATCGGGCTACTGCTTCTCACCGGCGTGGTGCTCGGCGTGCTGTTCCGCAGCCTCGCCATGCTGATGGCGCGGGTAATCGACCCGAACGAATTCGCCGTCGTCCAGGGTTCGAGCTTCGCCGATTTCAACACCGTGCGACCGGATCTGGTCGCCGTCGGCCTGATCGTGACACTTATAGCCGGCGCCATCATCTGGCGGCTGCGCCACATGCTCGACATCGTCGCGCTTGGCGCCGACAGCGCCACCGGCCTCGGCGTCGACTGGATCCGGGCGCTCGCCGGTCTGCTGCTGCTGGTCGCAGCGCTTGTGGCGGTATCGACGGCGCTGGTCGGGCCGGTGACCTTCTTCGGGCTTCTGGTCGTGGCGCTTGCCGAGCGCATCATCGACAGCCGACGCCACCGCCTGCTGCTGCCGGCGGCGATGCTGACGGCCATCATCGTGCTGCTCGGCGGCCAGATGGTGCTGCAGCACGTGCTTGGGGGTGCGGCGACACTCGGCGTCGTCATCGAATTCGTGGGGGGCCTCGTGTTCCTGGCCATGCTGATCACAACGAGCAAGCGATGATCGAGATCAAGAATATTTCGCTGCGCCTCGGCGACACGCAGATCCTGCAAGATGTGTCGCTGACCATGCCCAAGGGCGGGCTGACGGCACTGGTCGGGCCGAATGGCGCCGGCAAGTCGAGCCTGCTGTCGCTCATCGCCCGGCTGCAGCCGCTGCAAAGCGGGTCCATCTCCGTTGACGGCCTGCCGGTGGACACGACGCCGAGCCGCCGACTGGCGAAGACGCTCGCCATCCTGCGCCAGGACCCCGCCGTGGCGAGCCGGCTCAGGGTGCGTGAACTGGTCGGCTTCGGCCGCTTTCCGCACCAGCGCGGCCGCATCGACGACAACGACCTGAGGCTGATCGAGGCGGCGTTGCAGCAATTCGGCCTGACCGACCTTGCCGACCGCTTCCTCGACCATCTCTCGGGTGGCCAGCGCCAGCGTGCCATGGTCGCCATGGCCTTCTGCCAGGGCACCGACTACATGCTGCTCGACGAGCCGCTGAACAATCTCGACATGATGTTTGCCCGCCAGCTGATGCGCGACCTGCGCGCCGCCGCCGACAAGGACAAGCGCACCGTCATCGTGGTTCTGCACGACATCAACCACGCCGCCGTCTATGCCGACCGCATCGTGGCGATGAAGGCCGGGCGCATCGTCGCCGACGGCGCCCCGGCCGAGGTGCTGCAGCCTGACGTGCTGGCCCAGGTCTTCGGCTATGACATGGACGTCATCGACGTCGGTGGCGCGCCGCTAGTGCTGCACCACCGCTAGCTAGGTCCGGGATTTACCGCGCGGCGCGATGGAAGGGGACGGCGACCGGCCCCTCCTCAATCCGCTCTTAAAACGGATAGGCCGGCGGTGTGTTGCGGATGGTCAGCCACTGCCACTGGGTGAACTCGTCGATGTTGCTGGGACCGCCGATGCTGGTGCCGTTGCCCGAGGCGCCGACGCCGCCGAACGGGTTGATGACTTCGTCGTTGACCGTCTGGTCGTTGATGTGCAGCAGGCCGGCGCGCAGCCTGTCGCCGATGGCCATGGCGCGGCCGATGTCGGGCGAGATCACTGCGGCGGACAGGCCGTATTCCGTGCGGTTGGCGAGTTCCACCGCCTCGTCGTCGCCGCTGAAGGAGGTGATGCAGGCGACCGGGCCAAAGATCTCCTCCTCGAAGGCAGCCATGCCAGGCTTGACGCCGGCGAGCACGGACGGCGCGTAGAACAGCTTGTCATAGCTACCGCCTGCCATCAGTCGGGCACCCTGATCGACCGTGGTTTTCACCACCCGGTCGATGTGATCGAGTTGCGCCTTGTTGATGATCGGGCCGAGCGCGACGTTGTCCGTCGCCGGATTGCCGACAGGCAGGCTCTTCGCCTTCCGTGCCAGCGCCTCGGTGAAAGCCTCCAGGATCGGCGCCTCGACCAGGATGCGGCCGGACGACATGCAGATCTGGCCCTGGTGCAACCAGGCACCCCAGGCGGCATTCTTCACCGCCAGATCGAGGTCGGCGTCCTTGAGGATGACCAGCGTGTTCTTGCCGCCGAGTTCGAGCGACACCTTCTTGAGATGCCGGCTGGCGTTTTCGCCGACAATGCGGCCTGCCTTGGTCGAACCGGTGAACTGGATCATCGCGATGTTCGGATCGGCGACCAGCGCGGCACCCGCGTCGCCGGCGCCCGGCAGCACGTGGATGAGGCCTTCCGGCAGGCCGGCCTTTTCGAACAGCGTGGCAAAGACCAGCCCGCCGCAGACCGCCGTGCGCGGATCTGGCTTGAGCACAACCGCATTCCCCACGGCGAGCGACGGCGCGACGGCCCGCATGGCGAGATAGAGCGGGAAGTTGAACGGCGAGATGACGCCGACGACGCCGAGCGGACGGCGGCGGGCGAGGTTCATCCGGCCGGCTTCCGACGGCAGCACGAGACCTTGCGGCTGTGAGGCGAGTGCGGCGGCTTCGTTCAGCGCCTTGATGCTGAGTTGCGTCTCGAACTCCGCTTTGCCGCGCGCCGAACCGCTCTCGCGGATCAGCCATTCGACCACGTCGCCGAAATGCAGCTCGAGCATACCGGCGGCCTTGCGGATGACCGCCGCCCTGGTGTCGTAGCTTGCCGCGGCCCAGTCCCGTTGGGCTTTCGCCGCAGTTTCCGAGGCCTGCGCGACGTCTGCCGGGGATGCCATGCCGATGCGGCCAAGCACGGAACCTGTCGCGGGTTCGACGATGTCGGCTGCTTGCGTCGTGCGCTGCCAGCCGCCCGAATAAATGGTCCCGTCGAGATGGTCGCCGCGGATCAGCTTCGGCTCCTGGGAAGAGACTGCCGTGTTCATCTTGTCACTCCTGGTGGTATGCGGCCACTCGGCCGTCCTGTTCGGCGACGTGGAGCCGCCGTCTTTGGAAAAGAAATTCGCGAAGCAGACTGGCCACTTCGACCGGACGCTCAATGCACGGCAGATGACCAGCGCCGGCAATCGCGCGGAAAGCCGCTGCGGGTATTCGCCGCGCCGTGTCGGCGACCAACTCAGGCGGCGTGGAAAGATCCTCGGTGCCGGCGACGACCAGCGTCGGGGCGGAGATGCCGCCGATCGCGTCAGTCAGGTCTGCATCGCGCAACGCCCTGCAGGTGTCGGCGTAGCCGGCGGCCGGCGTGCGCTCCAGCATGCGCTGCCAGCCGGCAAAGGCGTCGGGCTCGCCGTTGCGGTAGCCGGGCGAAAACCAGCGCTCCATGATCTGGTCGCCGATTGCCGCCACGCCCTGCTGCAACACCGCGTCGATGCGGGCGTTCCATGCGTCCAGCGTGCCGATCCTGGCGGCCGTGTCCATCAGCACCAGCCCGGTCAACCGCGCCGGTGCGCGCACCGCGAGTTCCATTGCGATCAACCCGCCGACAGACAGGCCGCAGACGGCCGCGCTGTCCCAGCCGACGTGGTCGAGCAGGCCGATAAGGTCGTTCGCATGATCGGCGATGCCGCCGGGAGCCGGCGACACTTCGCTCAGCCCGTGGCCGCGCTTGTCGTAGAACAGCAGCTCGAAATCGGTGCCGAGTTCGTCGGCGACATCGTCCCAGATCGTGATGTCGGACCCGAGCGAATTGGCAAAGACGATCCTCGGGCCGCCGCGGCGGCCGACACGGCGATAATGAAGGACGATGCCGTTGGTTCTGGCGAAGGACATGATGCGCGCCCTAGTGCAGGCCGAGATGGCGTTCGAGAAGCTCGGGCTGCGCCAGCAGATCGGCGGGCGTGCCGTCGAACTCGATGCCGCCCTTCGACATCACGACCATGCGGTCGGCGACCTTCGACAGGTTCTTGATGTCCTTGTCGACGACGATAGTGGCGATGCCTTCGCCGCGTATGACGGCGAGCGTCTTCCAGATCTCGTCCGCCACCAGCGGCGCCAACCCCTCCGTCGCCTCGTCGATGAGAACGATCTCCGGATTGGTCATCAGCGCCCTGCCGATGGTCAGCATCTGCTGCTCGCCACCGGAAAGCTGGTGGCCGCCATTGCCGCGGCGCTGGGCGAGCCGCGGAAACACCGACAGCACGCGGTCCAGCGTCCAGCCGCGCTTGCCGTCGCGGCCGGCGCGGGACGCCATGGTGAGGTTCTCGATCACCGTGAGCGAGCCGAAGACCCCGCGCCCCTCGGGCACGAGGGCGACGCCCGCCTGCGAAATGGTCTCCGGCTTCTTGCCGCGGATCGAGCTGCCGTTCAGGTCGATGGTTCCCTGGACGCGCGGCACCAGCCCCATCAGCGAGCGCAGCAAGGTCGTCTTGCCCATGCCGTTGCGGCCGATGAGCGCCACCTGTTCGCCGGGCTTCACGGCCAGGCTTACGCCGTGAAGGATCTGGCTCGGCCCGTAAAAACTCTCCAGCCGATCGACTGTCAGGAGCATGTTCATGCGACTTCCTCCGCTTCTCCGAGATAGGCGGCGCGCACCACCGGGTCGCGCCTGACGGCCTCGACCGTGCCCGAGGCGATGACCTTGCCGTCGGCCATGACGGTGAGCCGGTCGGCGATGGCGAAAACCGCGTCCATGTCGTGCTCGACCAAGAGAACGCCCCTGCCCGCCTTCAGCGATGCGATCAGTCCCGTCATCCGGCGCGCCTCGGCGTGCCCCATGCCGGCAAGCGGTTCGTCGAGCAGCACCAGCCGGGGCGCGGTCGCCAGCACCATGGCGACCTCGAGCTGCCGCTGCTCGCCATGGCTCATCGATCGAGCCGGGGTGTCGGCGCGACCTTCGAGACCAACCTCGGCAAGCGCTGCAAGGGCCGCTTCACTTACGGCGGCACGGCGCTTGCCGTCACAGCGCATGGCAAGGGCGCCGGGCCGTGTCGCCTGGGCAGCCAGCCGGGCGTTGTCGAACACAGTACGCTCGGGAAAGATCGTGGTCTTCTGGTATGAGCGGCCGATGCCGCCCTGGCAGCGCTGGTTCGGACCGCTTGCGGTGACGTCGCGGCCGTCGAGCAGGATGGCGCCGTCGGTCGGCCTCAGGTCTCCCGACAGCAGGTTGATGAGCGTCGACTTGCCGGCGCCGTTGGGGCCGATGACGGCATGGATTTCGCCTTCCCGGACACTAAGGGAAACGTCCGAGCAGGCGGCAAGCCCGCCGAAGCGCTTGCCGAGGCCACGGGCTTCGAGGATGTCAGCCGACATTGTTCGCCTCCTTCAGCTTGAGCGCAGGCGTGCTGGCGCGCCTGCCGAAGCCGGCCAGCCGCGCAAGGTCCTGCAGGCCGCCGGGCGCAACCAGAACAAGCGCGATGACGATCAGCCCGTAGACCAGCTTCCAATCGTCGATGAAATATTTCAGCACCTCCTCGAGCCCGGTCACGACGAAGGCACCGGCGAGCGGCCCGGCGACCCGGCGCGTGCCGCCGAGCACCACCATCACCAGGGCGGTGGCGGAGAGATGCCAGCCGAGCATCTGCGGCGCGACGAAGCCGAACTGGGCGGCCGAGAGATAGCCGGCAAGACCCGCCAGCGCTGCGGACAGCACGAAGGCAATGAGCCGGACGCGGAACACCGGGATGCCGAGCGCAAGCGCCCGCCGCTCGTTGTCGCGCGCTGCCGTCAGCGCATCGCCGAACGGCGTCGACAGCAGGTGCCGGATGAACCACCAGCAACCGGCAGTCATCAGCAAGGCCACCAAGTAGAAGGTCACCGGATTGTCGAGGTCGAGGAGGATCGTCTCGCCGAACGCCAGCACCGGTTTCACATAGAGGAAGAGACCATCCGAGCCGCCGCCGATCGGCGTGTCATGGAACAGGAAGAACAGCATCTCGCCGAAGGCGAGCGTGACCATGATGAAATAGACGCCGCGCGTCCTCAGCGACAGCACGCCGATGACCAGCGCCACGAGCACGGTGACGCCAACGGCAAGCGGAAGCGTCAGCAGCAGCGACGGCGCGTCATATTCGGGTGCCGCCAGCACGAGGACATAGCCGGCCAGGCCGAAGAACGCGGCGTGGCAGAGGCTGACGAGACCGCCGAAGCCGACGGCGAGGTTCAGCGCCATGGCCAACGTGCCGAGGATCAGCACCTTGGCCGCGAACTGGACGTAGTAGTCGGGGACCAGCGCCGGAAGCATCGCCGCCGCAACAACGGCTGCAAGCAGCGCCAGATGGGTACGTGAAGACAGGGGTTGCATCTCAAACCTCCCGCTTGCCGAGGATGCCGGTGGGGCGAACCACCAGGACCACGGCCATCAGTACGTAGACGAGGATTCCGGCCAGCTCCGGCATGAACACCTTGCCGAAGGTGTCGATCAGGCCGATCAGCAGCGCGCCGATGGCTGCGCCCGGCACCGAGCCGATGCCGCCCAGAACCACCACGACGAAGGACAGGATGAGCATGCCGTCACCCATGCCGGGATAGACGGTGGAAATCGGCGCGATCACCGCACCGGCGAGTGCGGCGAGCGCAATGCCGACGGCAAAGACGTAGCGGTTGACGCTGTCGAACGGGATGCCGAGCGCACGGGTCATTTCGCGGTTCTCCGCCCCGGCCCGCACCACCATCCCGATCCTGGTGCGGCGGATGACCAGGAAGATGGCCACCGCGACACCAAGGCAAAGCAGGCTGACGGCGAGCCGGTAGACGGGATAGTTCAGCACGTCGGTCAGCGGCAGCGAACCCGAGAGCCATTCCGGCAGCGGCACCGACTGCACGTCGCGGCCGAACACCATCTGGCGCAGTTCGTCGACGACGAGGATCAGGCCGAAGCTGAGCAGCACCTGCGAGAGATGATCGCGGCCGTAGAGCCTGCGGATGAACACGCTCTCCAGTGCCAGTCCGATGACGAAGCTGATGGCGAAGGCACCAACGATGCCGACGGCGAAATTACCGGTCGCCACTGTCAGCCACCAGGCGAGATAGGCGCCCAGCATGTAGAACACGCCGTGCGCGAGATTGATCACTCCGAGGATGCCGAAAACCAGGGTCAGGCCGCTCGCGACGAGAAAGAGCACGAGCCCATACTGGACGGCATTGAGGAGCTGGATGGCAAAAGTGCCGATATCCATGACGGTCTCCATGTCCGAAGGAGGCAAGCGGGCGCAGTTGCGCCCGCCGTTCAGGCCATGCGGCAGCCGCGAGCGGGGTCCTGCACCGCCTCGCCGGCGACCGACACCAACGCGTTGCGCCCGTCGCGGACCTCGCGGAGGTAGATGTTCTGGATCGGATTGTGCGCGGCCGAGAAGCTCAGCGGCCCGCGCGGGCTGTCGATCCGGGCACCTGCCATGGCACCGAACAGCGCCTCGCGCGCCGAAGCGTCGCCGCCGGTAGCCGCAAGGCCCGCCTCCAGCAGCGCCGCCGCGTCAAAGCCCTGGACGGCATAGATGTCGCCTGCCTCGCCGGTCTTGACCTGGAAGGCGGACAGGAAGGACTTGTTGGCCGGAATGTCGAGATCGTCGGCATAATGCAGCGTAGTGCGGATGCCGGTGGCGGCGTCGCCCTGCGCCTTCAGCGTGCCGTCGGTCAGGAAGCCGGTGCCGTAGAGCGGGATCTTGCCCTTAAGGCCCGCAGCGGCATAGTCGGTGACGAATTTCACCGCCCCGCCGCCGGCGAAGAAGGCGAACACCGCGTCGGGCTTGAGCGTGGCGATGCGCGTGATCAGCGCCTGGAACTCCACTTCCGGGAAGGGCACCGTCAGCGCGTCGACGACCGTGCCGCCTGCCGCCTCGAAACCTTCGGTGAAGGCACCGACCATCTGCTGGCCGGCGGTGTAGCGCCAGGTGATGGTCACGACATTGCGGTGGCCGTCGTCGTGGACGACCTTGCCCATCGGATGCGCCGGCTGCCAGTTGGAGAATGAGGTGCGGAAGATGTTTTGCGCGCAGAGCGGGCCGGTGGCTTCGTCGGCGCCGGCATTCGGGATGATCAGAGGCACGCCGGTGTCGCGCGCCACCTTCACCATCGCCATGGCGACGCCGGAATGCACGGTGCCTATGACCACGTCAGCCTTGTCGCGGCTGACCAGCCTGTTCATGTTGTCGGTCGCGGTCTCGGGCTTGGACTCGTCGTCGAGGCGGATGAACTCCACCTTGCGGCCGCCGAGCATGCCCGACTTCTGCTCGACATAGAGGCTGAAGCCGTTTTCGATGAACTGCCCGAGCTTGGCGTAGGTGCCGCTGAAGGGCAGCATCAGTCCGACCTTGAGCGGCGCGCCCTGGGCGATTGCCGGCTTGGGGAATCCGAGGGCCAGGCCCGCGGCTCCGGCTGCGGTTGCGCCGAGAAAATTCCTGCGCGTCATGGCGATGGTCTGCGTCGTCGGCTTGAACTTGGTCATGTCGTACTCCTCCGTTTTATTGTCATTGGACAGTCGTCGTGCGAGGCCTCCCCCTCGCAGCAGCCTCGGCCGCTATCCGACGTGGGGACCGGGTCGCGCCCGAGCCCCACGGCGGTATGGTTCAATGGCCTCCGGCAAAGGCCTCGACCGGTGCCTGCCGGCGCGTGCGCACCAAGACGACGGCGACGGCAGCGAGGATCAGCGGCACCGCGAGACCGGCGAAATAGCCGCTGGTTCCCCCGACCTGAAGCAACCAGCCACCCGCCGCCGAGCCGACGATGGCGCCGGTGCGGCCGATGCCGATCGCCCAGCCGGTGCCGGTGGCGCGCAGCTCGGTCGGATAGGTGCTGGAGATGAGGTAGTTCAGCGCAATCTGCTGGCCGCCGATGCCGAAGCCGGCTGCGGCGACAAGCGCAAAGACCAGGGTCCAGTTGGTGTTCACCAGGGCCAACCCGGCGCAGACCGCGATGCCGATCATGAACATCGCCGTCAGCGTGCGGCGGATGTCGATGCGCGGCAGGAAGATCGACAGCGGAATGGCGAAGACGATGAAGGCGGCGTTGACGATGACCGTTCCCAGCGCGGCGGTCGGCTGGTCGAGCCCCATGCCGGTCAACACCGTCGGCAGCCACAGCAGGAACATGAACCAGGCGATCCAGTTGAACAGATAGATGGCCCAGATCGCTATGGTGCTGGTGCGGTACTCCGGCGTGAACAGCGCGCTGACCGAGCCCTTGCCGGCCGCAGGCGGCACGACGAAGGTCGTGTCATCGGCAATAGGCTTGCCGGCGATGCGGGCGACGAGACTGCGAGCCCGGGAGATGTCTTCGGGCCGGCCGCGCGAGGCGAGGAACTGGGCCGATTCCGGCAGGAACGCCAGGCAGATCAGCAGCACGACGAGCGGTATCGCCCCGCCCACGATGTAGATGCCCTGCCAGCCGATGACCGGCATCCAGCCGGCGGCGAGCACGCCGCCGACCATGGCGCCGGCCGGCAGGCCCAGGAGCACGCCGGTGAGCACTGCACCGCGCAGGCGCGACGGGCTGTATTCCGCGGCCATCGCCAGCAGGACCGGTGTCGCACCGCCCATGCCGAGGCCGGTCAGGAAGCGCAGCGCCACGATCTGGGTCGGCGACTGGGCAAACGCGATGGCCAGCGAAAAGACGCCGAACAGCACGATCGAACCCAGGATGGCAACGCGGCGGCCGATGCGGTCGCCGATCATGCCGAGGCCCATGGCGCCAAGCGCCATGCCCAGCGTGCCGGAAATGAAGATGTATGTCATGTCGCCGGGCGACATGCCGAAGGCCTTGGCGATGGCAGGACCCGTATAGGCGATGGCCTGGGTGTCGAAACCGTCAAGCAGCGCGACGAGAAAGCACAGGAAGAAAACCCGAAGCTGCAGGCCACTCACAGGCCGCTCGTCGAGCAGCTGCCGAATGTCCAGTCTAGAATTGAGCACGTGTATTTCTCCTGTAGGAAGTCGATCCGCCGGCAACGCCGGCCTCTGTCTGTGAGTTCGACGGCGCGAGCTTGCTGCCCGGCGTCGCCGTGTTTTCAGCCGCTGTCGCCACCACCGACCGGCAGAATGGTGCCAGTGAGGTAGGAGGCCTCGTCCGAGGCCATGAACAGGATGGCGTTGGTCTGCTCGGCGAGCGTGCCGTAGCGTTTCATGAAGCTGGTGGCCTTGGTCTGGTCGACCACCGCCTGCATCCAGGCCTTGTCGCGTTCGTCCTGGGCAGCGTCATTGCGCGGGATGCGGCGCACCGGTGCATCCGTACCGCCGGGCGCGACCGCGTTGACGCGAATGCCGCGCTCGGCGTTCTCCATGGCCAGCGATACGGTCAGCGCGTTGACCGCGCCCTTGGCCGCCGAATAGGGCACGCGGTTGATGCCGCGCGTGGCGATCGACGAGACGTTGACGATCGACCCGCCGCCGGCCTCGATCATCAGCGGCAGCACGGCGCGGCAGCACCACATGGTCGGAAACAGCGAGCGGCGGATCTCCGCCTCGATCTGGGTCTCGTCGAAATGCTCGAACGGCCGCATCCAGATGGCGCCGCCGACATTGTTGACCAGCACGTCGACGCGTCCGAGCGCAGCGCGCGCCTCCTCGATCGCGCCTGTCGCGCCCTGCCAGCTCTCGAGGTCGGCCAGGATCGCAACGGCCTTGCCGCCGCTGGCGACGATCTCGGCTGCGGCCTCTCTGGCCAGTTCGGAGCGGTCGACAAGCGCTACATGCGCACCCTCGGCCGCCGCCTCGATCGCCACCTGGCGGCCGATGCCTTGCGCGGCACCGGTGACGACCATCGCCTTGCCGGCGAAACGCTGCGCCCGGCCGCTCATATCGCTGCCTCCGCGGCCACGAACTTCTCATGGTAGAAGGCGGCCGGTTTGACCCCGATCTTGTCGAAATGCGCCTTGACCGCGTCGACCATCGGCGGCGGGCCGCAGAGATAGACGTCGGCCTCGCCGTCGTTCAGATCGGCGGCGCCGAAGTGGTCGGTGACGAAACCGGTCAGGCTGTGCGTGCTCGCCTTGTCGGAAACGCAGACGTCGAAGGTGAAATCCTCCATCGCCCCGGCAAAGCGCTCGAGCTTTTCGACCTCGACCATGTCGACGTCGCGGGTGACGCCGTAGACGAGCCTGACCGGGTGAGCGGGGCCGCCCTGCTCTTCCAGATATTCGAGCATGGCAAGGAAGGGGGCGAGGCCGGTGCCGCCGGCTAGGAACAGCGTCGGCCGGCGCAGTTCGCGCAGGTAGAACGCACCCACGGGACCACGCAGCGTGAGCCGGTCGCCGGTCGCCGCCTGGCTGGACAGGTAGGTCGACATCACTCCGCCAGGGATGTTGCGGACCAGGAAGTCGGCACGGCCGCCCGAGACGCAGGACGAGAACGAATAGGCGCGGCTCTCGCTGGTGCCTGGAACCGAGACCTGCATGTATTGGCCGGGCAGGAAGCTCAGGGCATCCGGCTGGTCGAGGGCGACGGTGAAACCGATGGTCGTGTCGGAAAGC
Source organism: Aminobacter sp. MSH1 (assembly GCF_003071665.1). Lineage (GTDB taxonomy): Bacteria > Pseudomonadota > Alphaproteobacteria > Rhizobiales > Rhizobiaceae > Aminobacter > Aminobacter niigataensis. The sequence goes on from NZ_CP026265.1 coordinate 699,782, forward strand.
TTGCGCACGTCGGCGAGCTCAGCCTCGAATGCCGTCGGTCCGCTCTTGCACAGTGCGGAGGTCGCCGGAATGCTGATGACGCAGTCGCTCTCCGGCCGAAGCTGGCAGGTCAGCACGAAGCCTTCCGATGCCTCGTCCTCGCTGAGGGCATCCTCGATGTAGTCGCCCATCCTGAAGCGGCCCGACTCGCACTTGCTCTTGCAGGTGCCGCAGGCGCCGTCGCGGCAATCCATCGGAATGTTGAGCCGGGCCCGATAGGCCGCATCGGCCACGACCTCATTGCCGTCGCATTCGATGAAGCGGGTGACGCCGTCTTCGAAATTCAAAGCTATCCTGTGTGCCATGGCGCGATCCTCCCTGGCCTGTTCAGACGTGGTAGATGTCGATGACGTGGTGGATGTAGTCGTTGGTCAGCACGACCTTCTTGCGGGCGATCTTCAGCCCGCCGTCGCCGACCTCGAGCGTGTAGAATGACGCCCCGTAGTAGGAATCGGTGGTCTTGTAGCGGAAGTTGAAGGTCAGCCAGTTGAAGCGGACCTCAAGCTTCTCCGCATCCTGTTCCAGGATCTCGACATTGGAGATGTGGTGGATGGTCCGCGGCTCCGGCAGGCTGGTGGCGCTGGAGCGCTCGGTGCGGATGCGGAAGATGCGATCCTCCAGCCCCTGCTTGGTCGGGTAGTACATCAGCGAGATTTCGGTCTGCGGGTCCTCGACGAGCGTTTCATCGTCGTCCCAGGACGGCATCCAGAACTCGGCATGCGGGGCGTAGAGCGCGAGCCATTCGTCCCACTGCCTGTCGTCCAGGAATCGGGCCTCGCGATAGAGGAACTCTTCCACCTCTTGGCGTGAAATGGTCATGACGTCTCCTTCCGCGGACCGTTCTCGGACCGCGCCGTGCGGGCTTGATGCTTGAAAGGCGGCGAGCCGGGCTCGCCGATCAGTTGCCGTCAGTCAGTCGGGTTCTTGCCGACCGCCTTCTCCAGCGTTTCCTTCCAGTATTTGTGCTGGATGACGAACAGGCCTTCGTCCTCGGTCTTGGCGCCCGAGAGCAGCGGCTTGAGGCCGATTGCCTTGGCGCCTTCGTCGGCGCCCTCGATCCAGTGCGTGGCGCCGCGGCTGAGGTCGTTCCACGCCGCCTGCCGCGCCTGGTAGCCGATCTGGCACGAGCGGAACTCCTCGAGGTCGTCGGGCGTCGCCATGCCGGAGGCGTTGAAGAAGTCCTCGTACTGGCGGATGCGGCGGGCACGCGCCTCGGCACCCTCGCCCTTGGGCGCGATGCAGTAGATGGTGACTTCCGTCTTGTCGACCGAGATGGGCCGGTACATGCGGATCTGCGAGGAGAACTGATCCATCAGGTAGACGTTGGGGTAGAGGCAGAGGTTGCGCGAGCGGTCGATCATCCAGTCGGCCCAGGACTGGCCGAACTTCTCGGTCAGTTCGCCGCGCTTCTCGGCAAGCGGCCGGTCCTCCGGATTGCTCCAGCGGGTCCAGAGCAGGAGATGGCCGTGCTCAAAGGAGTAGAATCCGCCGCCCTGCTTGGCCCAGGACGAGGCGTCCATGGCACGGGTGACGTCGACGCCGGCGGCAGCGGCCAGCGCATCCTTGCGGTGATTGGTGGTCGCCGCATAGTTCCAGTGCACTGAGGAGACATGGTAGCCGTCGGCGCCGTTTTCGGTCTGCAGCTTCCAGTTGCCGTCATAGACATAGGTCGAGCCGCCGCGCAGCACTTCGAGCCCGTCGGGCGACTGATCGACGATCATGTCGATGATCCTTGCGGCTTCTCCAAGATGCTGTTCGAGCGGCAGCACATCGGCATTCAGGCTGCCGAACAGGAAGCCGCGATAGCTCTCGAAACGCGCCACCTTGGTCAGGTCGTGCGAACCATTCTTGTTGAACTGTTCGGGGTAGCCGGCACCGTCGGGGTCCTTGGCCTTGAGCAGCTTGCCGCTGTTGGAAAAGGTCCAGCCGTGGAATGGGCAGGTGTAGGTGCTCTTGTTGCCGCGCTTGTGGCGGCACACCATCGCGCCGCGATGCGAACAGGCATTGAGGAAGCAGTGCAGCTCGCCCTTCTTGTCGCGCGAGATGACGATCGGCTGGCGGCCGATGTGGCCGGTCAGGAAGTCGTTGGCGTTCGGGATCTGGCTCTCATGGGCGAGATAGACCCAGTTGCCTTCCCAGATGTGGCGCATCTCCAGCTCGAACAGGTCGGGGTCGGTGAAGATGTCGCGACGGCAGCGATAGGCGCCGGCGGCGGGGTCGTCCACAACGGCCGCATCGAGCTTGTCTTCGATGTGCCGATCAAGGTTTGAGTCCAGCATGTTGCATTCCTCCACAAAGGTGGCGCGCCGCCTCCGCTTGGCGCACCCGATCCGACATCAGGCGCTGACGCGTTCGCGCTCGACCACGGTGTCCGTCACGCCTTCCACTTCAGGCATGAGCACGAAGTCGAAGTCGATCGAGGCGAAAGGCTCCTGCACCTGGCGTTCGGCCAGCACCTTCGGATCGCTGATGCGGGCGACCGGGGGGATGAGGTCGTTGCGGGTGCCGAAAGCGAAATCCTCGAACAGGTATTCGTCGCCTTCGATGTTGATCTGCGTCGTCAGGTGGCGGTAGCCGGGCGCCGAGACGAAGAAGTGGATGTGCGCCGGGCGGTGGCCATGGCGGCCGAAGGCGAACATCAGCTGCTCGGTCGAGCCGCCCGGAGGCGTGGCATAGCCGCTCGGCATGATCGAGCGGAAGCTGTAGCGCCCCTCGGCGTCGGTCTGGATGCGGCGGCGCAGGTTGTAGGCCTGCTGCTGCGGGTCGAAATGCGAATAGTTGCCCAGCGTGTTGGCGTGCCAGACGTCGACGATGGCGTCGGCGACAGGCTTGCCATTCTGGTCGCGGACCTGGCCCTGCATGAACACGACCTCGCCCTTGTCGGAGCCGTCGTCGAGCCGCGCAGTGCCCTTGGAGAGCGGTGCGCCGGCAATGTAGAGCGGTCCTTCGATGGTGCGGGCGGTGCCGCCGGCGAGGCCTGCGCGGCGCTCGGCCTCGTCGAGGCGCAGGTCGAGGAAATGCTCGAGGCCGATGCCCGGGGCGATCAGGCCGAGTTCATTGTTACGCGCCGCCTGGCCGAGATAGGCGACGGCACTCCAGACCTCGTTCATGCTGATGTCGAGATCGTCGATGGCGGTGAACAGGTCGCCGAGCAGCCGGTTGGCGATGGTCTTCAGGCGCTGGTCGCCGCCCGCCTGGTCAAGGCCGCTGGCACGGCTGGCGAGATCGTCGATGACGGACTTTTCGATAAGCTTGCTGGACATGGGAACCTCCCTTTCTGGCTCGCATTGCTGCGCGTTAACTAAACTCGCTCCCTTGCTCCCGCTCTACCTGCGCGGAAGGGAGCCCCTGTCGGCGCCTATGCGTCGTCGTCGGCGATCGCCGACGGATGCCGGCAAAGCGCCTTCACTTCGATCTGCATGAACGGAAACAGCGGCAGCCCGGACAGGATTTCGTGCAGTTCGCCCGGCCCGCTGACGTCGAAGACGCTGACATTGGCGTAGCGCCCGGCGACGCGCCAAAGATGGCGCCACTTGCCGCTGCGTTGCAGTTCCTGGGCCTGCGCCTTCTCAGTCGCCTTCAGCCGGTCGGCTTCGTCCTTGGGCAGATCGTGCGGCAGCTTGACGGTCATTTCGACATGAAACAGCATGAACTCACCTCACCACGCGCAGGGACGCGGGCGCACCGGCCCGGTCGCGACGGAAGCGGCTCACCGCCGCGTCATCCAATTCGATTCCCAGGCCAGGCCCGGTGGGAACCTTGAGCTCGAAGTCGGCGTAGCCGAGCGGCTCGGTCAGCAGTTCCTCGGTCAGCAGCAGCGGGCCGAACAATTCGGTGCCCCAGTCGAGACTGCGAACCCCGGCAAACAGGTGTGCTGCGGCGATCGTGCCGATCGGTCCTTCAAGCATCGTGCCGCCATAGACGGCGATACCTGCCGCTTCGGCCACCGCGATCACCTTCGATGCGGCGAACAGGCCGCCGGCCTGCTCGATCTTGACCGAGAACACGTCGCCGGCGTGCTTCGATGCCGCGGCCAGCGCGCTTTCGGGTCCGGTCAGTATCTCGTCGGCCATCAGCGCGATGCGGGACTTCGCCTGCAGCCGGGCGAGCGGCTCGACGCCGGCGACAGGCTGCTCGACCAGCACGCAGCCGGCGTCGGCCAATGCCGCAATGCCATGGGCCGCCTCGCGTTCACGCCAGGCCATGTTGACGTCGACGCGGACACTGGCGAAATCAGGCAGCGCCTTGCGGATCGCCGCCACATGCGCAACGTCCTGATCAACCGGTCGCTTGCCGATCTTCAGCTTGAAATCCCTGTGGCGGCGGGCCTCCAGCATGCGCTGGGCCTCTTCGATATCCTTGGCGGTATCGCCCGAAGCCAGTGTCCAGGCCACCGGCAGGCTGTCACGCCTGGAACCGCCGAGCAGTTCCGAGAGCGGCAGGCCAAGGCGGCGTGCCTGTGCGTCCAGAAGGGCGGTTTCGACCGCGCATTTGGCGAAGTGGTTGCCCTTCACCGCCGCATTGACCTTGTCCATGGCAAGCGCGACGCGCGTCGCGTCGGCGCCGATGAGCAGCGGCGCGATGTACTGGTCGATTGCAAGCTTCATGCTTTCGGGGCTTTCGGCGCCATAGGCGAGACCGCCGATCGTGGTGCCTTCGCCCAGTCCCGAGACCTCGTCGGAGCAGCGCAGCCTGACGACCATCATCGTCTGCCCGCTCATCGTCACCATCGACAGCGCGTGCGGCCGGATGGTTGGCACATCAAGCAGAATGGTATCGATTTCGATGATGCGGATGCCAGAATTCACGGAACTTTCCTCCGAACTTCCTATGGCAAACGCTAGCTTTGAGCCGACAAACAGTCCAAGACTATCTCGGTCGATATCGATACCTAGAAGGTATAGTGCCATGGACATGCGCCAGCTTCGCTACTTCGTCGCCGTCGCACGCGAGCGCAATTTCTCAAGGGCTGCGGAGGTGCTGCATATCGCGCAACCGCCGCTCAGCCGGCAGATCCAGCAACTCGAAGAGAGCCTGGGCGCCCTACTGATCGACCGGTCCAGCCGGCCGCTGGCGCTGACCGAGGCTGGCCGCTTCTTCTACGAGCAGGCGAGCCAGATGATCACGCGGATGGAGCACATTCGCGAGCAGACGCGCCGCATCGCGCTGTCGCGGCGCGAGATCTTCATCATCGGATGCGTCGGCTCGACGCTCTACAGCGGCATCCCCGACCTCGTCCGCCGCATGCGGGTCCGCTGGCCGGAGCTCGGCATCGAGTTCCGCGAGATGATGTCGGTCGAGCAGATCGCCGCCCTCAAGGACGGGCGCATCGATCTCGGCTTCGGTCGCGTGCGGCTCAGCGACCCGGATGTCGAACGGATCACGCTGCGCGAGGAGCGGCTGGTCGTCGCCTTCCCGAAAAACCACCCCAAATCGCTCTCGACCTCGCCGATCGCCCTCAAGGACATAGAGGGCGAGACCTTGGTGATCTATCCCTCCAAACCGCGACCAAGCTTCGCCGACGAAGTGCTCGGCCTGTTTGCCGAGCTCAATGTCGAACCCGGCATCGTCGAGGAGGTTCGCGAGATACAGACCGCGCTTGGCCTGGTGGCAGCGGCCGCGGGCTTGTGCATCGTTCCGGCGGCCTCGCAGCGCCAGCGCCCCGACGATGTCTGCTACCGCATCTTGTCCGATGAAAAGGCAACCTCGCCGGTGATCATGAGCTATCGGCGCAACGACAATTCCGGACGGATAGAGGCGATCAAGGAACTGATCCGGGAAATGTACGCCGACAACCCGCCCTGGCTGCAGCTGTCGAACATTACCTGGTAGCCTGGAAAACTCGCTGCCAGGCAGAAGGCCAGGCAGGTCGCAGGGCTTCCGTGACGAAATCGAACATTTTGCCTTGTCAGGAATATTCGGGTCGGCTACTCATCATTTCGATACTTCTAGGATTATTGAAATATGGAAGAGCACCAAGCCCTGGCCGCCTTCGGAGCCCTGTCGCAGGAGACCAGGCTGCGCATCTTGCGCATGCTGGTTGTCGCAGGTCCCGATGGCATGGCGGCCGGCACCATTGCCGACAAGGCCGACGTTTCGGCCTCCAACGTCAGCTTCCATCTCAAGGAACTGGAGCGGGCAGGCCTGGTCGCCGCACGCAGGGATTCCCGGTCGATGATCTACAACGCCGAGTACGATGCGATCAGGGGCATCATCCGGTTCCTGATGGAGGACTGCTGTTCCGGCCGTCCGGAAATCTGCGCGCCCGTCATCACCGCCGCGGCCTGCGGCACTCCGTTGAAGGCCTGACCGATGTCCATATTCGAACGCTACCTGACCCTGTGGGTCGCACTTTGCATTGTCGTGGGCGTTGCCCTCGGCCATTTCCTGCCCGGCTTGTTCCAGGGGATCGGCGCCGCCGAGATCGCCAAGGTCAACATCCCGGTGGCCGTACTGATCTGGCTGATGATCATCCCGATGCTGCTCAAGATCGATTTCGCGGCATTGCATGAGGTCGGCCGGCACTGGCGCGGCATCGGCGTGACGCTGTTCATCAACTGGGCCGTGAAGCCGTTTTCCATGGCGCTCCTGGGGTGGTTGTTCATCGGCTGGCTGTTTAGGCCGCATCTGCCGGCAGATCAGATCGACTCGTACATTGCGGGCCTGATCATCCTTGCCGCAGCGCCTTGCACGGCCATGGTGTTCGTCTGGTCGAACCTGACGAAGGGCGAGCCGCACTTCACGCTCTCGCAGGTCGCATTGAACGATGCGATCATGGTCGTTGCCTTCGCGCCGATCGTCGGCCTGCTGCTCGGCCTGTCCGCCATCACTGTTCCATGGGACACGCTCGTCCTGTCGGTCGTCCTCTACATCGTCATTCCCGTGCTCATCGCCCAGGTCGTTCGGCGCGGCCTGCTGGCTCGTGGCGGACAGGCAGCGCTCGACGGCCTGCTCAAGATTGTGCAGCCGATGTCGCTGGTCGCGCTTTTGGCCACGCTGGTGCTGCTGTTCGGCTTCCAGGGCGAGCAGATCATCGCGCAGCCGCTGGTCATTGCGATGCTCGCCGTGCCCATCCTGATCCAGGTCTATTTCAACTCCGGACTTGCCTATCTGCTGAACCGCATTTCCGGCGAACAGCACTGCGTTGCCGGACCGTCGGCACTGATCGGTGCTTCCAATTTCTTCGAACTGGCCGTGGCTGCCGCCATCAGCCTGTTCGGATTCAGCTCGGGCGCAGCGCTCGCAACCGTCGTCGGCGTGCTGGTCGAGGTTCCGGTGATGCTGTCCGTCGTCTGGATCGTGAACCGCTCAAAGGGCTGGTACGAGCGCGGCATCGAGACCAAGACATCAATCGAAACCGGGAGCGCCCGATGACCATCACGATCTATCACAACCCCGCCTGCGGCACGTCCCGAAATACGCTCGCATTGATCCGGGCCAGCGGCGAGGAGCCCGTCGTCATCGAATACCTCAAGGACCCGCCGTCGCGCGATCGGCTGGTCGAGCTTCTCGGCGCGATGAAGATGCCTCCCCGCGACCTGTTGCGGCAAAAGGGAACGCCCTACGGCGAACTCGGGCTGTCGGATCCCACGTGGAGCGATGACCAGATCCTCGACTTCATGCTCGCCCACCCGATTCTGATCAACCGGCCGATCGTTGAGACACCGCGCGGGACACGCCTGTGCCGTCCATCCGAAGCGGTGCTCGACCTGCTCGACAACCCGGTGGCGTCCTACACCAAGGAGGACGGCGAAGTGGTGAGCTACGATCGAAAGCTCCTGTGAACATGGACTTGCCCAATCTTCAGCCGGACGCGTTCCGCATGCCCGACCCGGGAGCGCTGAACGCAGCCTTCCCGGCCCACAAGCCGCGTATCCTGTTGCTCTACGGCTCGCTCCGCGAGCGGTCCTACAGCCGCTTCCTGACGCTCGAGGCCCAGCGGCTGCTCGATGCGATGGGGGCTGAGACGCGCGTCTATCATCCGAACGGCCTGCCATTGCCGGAAGACGCCTCGGCCGAGCATCCCAAGGTGCAGGAACTGCGCGAAGCGATGCTCTGGTCGGAGGGCCAGGTATGGACCAGCCCCGAGCGGCATGGCGCCATGAGCGCGGTCATGAAGGCGCAGATCGACTGGATTCCCTTGCCGGGCGGGGCCATCCGTCCGACGCAGGGCAGGACCCTGGCTGTCATGCAGGTTTCTGGCGGTTCGCAGTCCTTCAACGCCGTGAACCAGATGCGAATCCTCGGACGCTGGATGCGGATGGTCACCATCCCCAACCAGTCATCGGTCGCCAAGGTGTGGCAGGAGTTCGATGAAAGCGGAAGAATGAAGCCTTCATCTTTCTACGACCGGGTCGTCGATGTCATGGAAGAACTGATGAAGTTTACCTTGCTTACGCGCGGCATCTCCGGACATCTGACCGATCGCTACAGCGAGCGCAAAGAGCATGCCGCCAAGCTTGAAAAGCGCGTGCGACTGAAATCGCTATGACAGCCGAGCGTGCGCCGATCGCAGCAATTGCCGCCCTCGGCATCACGCAAATCATCGGCTACGGAACGCTCTACTACGCCTTCAGTATCCTCGCCGGCGACATGGCGAAAGATCTGGACTGGTCCGCGGAATGGGTCTTTGGGGCTCTGTCGGCCGCCCTGCTGGCCGGCGGCCTCGTGGCTCCCTGGCTGGGATCATGGATCGACCGCTACGGCGCCGGGCGGCTGATGACGCTCGGCTCCGGACTGGCCGCCGCCGGCCTCGTCGCATGCGCCATGGCGCCGACCAAGACCGCCTTCGTCCTTGCCCTGATCGCCGTCGAGATCGCTGCCAACCTGGTGCAGTACGGCGCGGCTTTCGCGCTGCTGGTCCAGATCCGGCCTCAAGCCGCGCAGCGCAGCATCACCTACTTGACCCTGATCGGAGGCTTTGCTTCCACGATCTTCTGGCCGATGACCGACGCATTGCATGCCATGATGCCATGGCAGCACGTCTACCTGATCTTCGCCGGCCTCAATCTTGTTGTCTGCCTGCCTCTGCATGCCTGGCTGTCGCATGGGCTGGCGCAAAGCCGGCGGAAGGCCTCACAGTTGCCTGCGCCCATCGTCGGCCAACTCGCAGCGTCGGCACGCCCGTTGGGCTTCGCCCTGATGGTGACGGCCTTCGCCCTGCAGTCCCTGGTCGGCGCAGCCGTCCTGGTCCACATGGTCCCGCTGCTTTCAGGCTTGGGCCTTGGCGCTTCGGCCGCTGTCGTTGGAACGCTGTTCGGCCCGTCCCAGGTGCTGAGCCGCCTGACCAACATGATGTACGGCCGCAACCTGTCGCCGGTGATGCTGGCGTTGATCGCAGCGGCGCTCATGCCATGCGCCGTCGCGGTGCTGGTACTGACCGCCCCGAGCGTCGTCGGAGCCATGGCATTTGCCGTCCTGTTCGGCCTGGGCAACGGGCTGTTCAGTATCGTCTCCGGCACCTTGCCGCTGATGCTGTTCGGAAGCGAAGGCTATGGCCGGCTCCAGGGACGCGTCACATCAGCACGCCTGATCGTTTCGGCGCTGGCACCGTTTGCGCTGGCCTTCGGGATGGCCAACATCGGCATCACCTGGTCGCTGTCGCTCGTGGTCGGATTGGGCGGAAGTGCCGCCCTCACGCTTCTGGCGGTCAACCGCTTGGCCCGAAACGGCACCTGAAGCCCATGCGGACGCGCCAGGGTCAGCGAACTGAAGTTCGCCGATTCCGCTCAAGGCCCGGCCAAGCCAGGAGCCGATCTTTCAGAAATAGCAGATTTGACGAAGGTGATTTGGTGGTGGAACCAGTATCGAGCGAACTAGTCTCGGCCAAGCAATTCCCTGATAGCCCCCTACTTTCAGGGAAAATCGACTGTTTCAGGGATGCGACCAATCGGATCGGCTGGAAATATCGAGCAATTGCAGAGCTTTGCGCCCAGATTCGCTATATTCTAGAGCAGGGAAAAACTTATCAGGAACAGGGAACGGGAGAACGGGACGTAAGCGACCAGGGAAATGCGGCAACGCTGGGCAGCGAAACTCGACAGCTCCAAACCTACGACGGTCAGTGACGCTACGGCGACCTAAGAGCCACCTCATTTGCCGGCCAGAGAGGGGAGCGGAACGATCGATAACCAGAGATGGCGCTATAGATTCTGTCGGCAGCTTGCGCCCTCATGCACTAACCCGCTTCGCGGGAGAGTCGCCTCGTTCTGAGATGACGTGACAGGCATTGGCCTTGAGCGGGTAGAAGCTGCGGTCTGACCATGGAGTTCCCTTCAATGAGAGGAACTCGCCATGGATACCCTGTTGACCAATGCACCGACCACGCCGCTTCGCCAGCGCATGCAGCAAGACATGCTCATGCGCGGCCTGGGCTCCCATACCCAGCAGGACTACGTTCGTCACGTCCGGCGCTTCGCAGTCTTCCTCCGACGCTCTCCGGATTCCGCAACGTCCGAGGATATCCGCCGCTTCCAGCTGCATCAGCATGAGAACGGCGTCGGCCCTGCGACGATCAACGGTGGGGTCTCCGCACTGCGGTTCCTGTTTCTGGTGACGCTGAAGCGGCGGGATCTGGCGCGGGCGCTGGTGATAACCCGGTATCAGCGCAAGCTACCCGACGTGCTGAGCGTGGAGGAAGCGGCGCGGCTGCTCGAAGCAGCACCAGGCATCAAATACAAGGCCGCGCTCGGCGCCGCTTATGGCGCTGGTCTTCGTGTGTCTGAGGTCGCTCATCTCAAGGTCGACGACATCGACAGCACGCGCATGCTGATCCGCGTTGAGCAGGGCAAGGGTCGCAAGGATCGCAACGCCATGCTCTCGCCGCAGCTGCTGGAACTGCTGCGGCTGTGGTGGCGCGAAGGCAAGCGGCGCGGGGTGATGCTCCCGCATGCCTGGCTGTTCCCGGGGCGCAGCTGCACCGATCCGATCTCTTCGCGACAACTGCATCGCGCGGTTCAGGAGGCAGCCGAAGTCGCCGGCATCCGCAAGCACGTCAGCCCGCACACGCTGCGGCACAGCTTCGCCACCCATCTGCTCGAACAAGACGTCGACATCCGCGTCATCCAGGTGCTGCTCGGCCATAGCATGCTCGATACGACCGCGCTCTACACCAAGGTCTCGACCCGGACGATCCACGCGGTCGCCGGGCCACTCGACCGGCTCATGGCGCTGATGGAAAGCAGGACGCCGCCCGGCTGATCCGTGCGCGCCGACCTGGAGGTCGCCGACATCTTCCGTGCCGCCGGTACTGCCTACCGGGCCGCTCATGCCGGACACCTGAGCCTCACCCAGCTCAAGGTCATGTCGGCGATCGAGCACTGCCGCACCGCAGCTCTTGGCGGTCATGTCGAAGCCTGCGAGGACTGCGGCCAGTGGCGGATCGCTTACAATAGCTGCCGCAACCGGCACTGTCCGAAGTGCCAGGGCGCGGCCGCGCGCGCCTAGCTTGCCGAGCGGGAGGGCGACCTACTGCCGGTCGGCTACTTCCATGTCGTGTTCACTCTGCCCGCCGAGGTCGCCGACATCGCCAACCAGAACAAGGCGCTGGTCTACGACCTGCTGTTCAAGGCGGCATCGGAGACCATGCTGACGATCGCGGCCGATCCGAGGCACCTCGGCGCGCGCATCGGCATAACCGCTGTGCTCCACACTTGGGGCTCGGCGATGACCCACCACCCGCATGTCCACATGATCGTGCCGGGCGGCGGCATCGCGCCGGACGGGAGCCGCTGGATCTCGTCGCGCCCGGCCTTCCTGCTCCCGGTGCGCGTGCTCGGCAAGCAGTTCCGACGGCTCTTCCTGACCCGCCTGGTCACGCTGCACGAGGCGGGGCGGCTCGCCTTCTTTGGATCGATGGCGCACCTCGCCGAACGGCGGGCCTTGCTGCACCACCTGGCTCCCATCCGGAAGAAGCGCTGGGTTGTCTACGCCAAGGCGCCGTTCGCCGGGCCAGAGGCGGTCCTCGCCTACCTGTCGCGCTACACGCACCGGGTCGCGATCTCGAACAGTCGGCTGATCGCCTTCGACCAGAGCCACGTCACCTTCCGCTACAAGGACTACCGTCGCAACGGCGCCGACCGGCGGCAGGTCATGACGCTCGCGGCCGACGAGTTCATCCGCCGCTTCCTGCTCCATGTTCTGCCGCGCGGCTTCCATCGCATCCGTCATTACGGCCTACTCGCCGGCTCCGCCCGGAAGAACAGCATCGCACGCGCCCGCGAACTGCTTTGCGTTGCCCCACCTCCCGATGACGGTGCCAAGGACGAACCGGACGACTTCCGCCCGTCATGCTCGTGCTGCGGCGGACGCATGATCGTCATCGAGGTGTTCGAACGATGGAAGCAACCGCGCGCACCGCCAGGCACCACGGCGAACCGGGAGAACCGTCCATGACCTGGCATGGCATGCTCAACCTTCAAACCGCGGGCACTCAGTCTCCGGTAGCGGCTCTGCCTGCGCACATGGTGATCATCGACACTGACAGGAATGTGTCCGACTGCACGCCGAGCCTGGAAAGCCGCGCGCAAACTTCACGGAGCGGTCCGCTCATCTCGATCACGGCGCTTCCCCGAAACGGTCTCGCCATCGCCGACATCAGCCGAAAATCGAAATCTCCATAGACATCGACTGTGGACCGCCGGTTCCTGCATGAGAGGCTTTCGTACGCCTGCCGGCACCCGAAACCCTTCACCATGTCAGCCGTTAAGGCTGCTTTCGACGGTCTCATAAAGCGGACATTGCCTATACTTGTCTGAATGCCATCCGATAATTTCGCCGTATGCGTTCGAATCCCGACCGGTCCGGCGGACGGGTGGAAGGAGATCGCCCGGCCTACACAAGCGGATCGAAGTCATGACGGAGGCGCACAGCACGAGTAGGCTGGGATACCGTCTGTCCGCTCTTGTGCCGCGCCAGCGGGCAGAGTCTCCAAGCACCGGCCCGATCAGAGCGAAGCGGAGGCCGGTCAAAAAGACCGGATCAAGATGCGCGAAAGCGTCAAACTTGAGAACGGTGCTACCCAACCGCCATTTTTATTATATCGCAGTGATTTAGTCGACGTCGATTAATAGTTAATATTCAGGCACATTGATCGATTCGTTCCCCGAAAAGACTACCAAGAGGAAGCAGTTGGATATCCACGATGTTAAACTGTTACTGCAGCAGCATCTGACAGACGGCCTAGTGACGATTGCTGGCTCTGGTCTGTCATGCGCTGAAGGGCTTCCGGGTATGGGCGAGTTGGCCACTCATCTCGATGCAACGGTGACAACCGGCTTGGCGGCAGCTGACGTAGATCGATGGAGAGCAATCTCGCCGCTCCTGTTAACAAAGGGCCTTGAGGCGGCCCTCCTGGAGGTGCCTCCCACACCAGGACTGGAAACCACGATTGTCGCTCGCACGGCAGAACTGATCGCTATCCGGGAGCGCCAAATCGTTGCCGAGGTTTTTTCGCGGACACGGACACTGCGTTTTACCCGGCTCGTCAAGCAGTTGTTGAAGCCGTACGGCGGGCTTCCGGTCATCACGACGAACTATGATCGTCTGATTGAGGTCGCTGTGGAGGAAGCAGGCCTCGGCGTTGATACATTGTTCGTCGGCCATTTCGCAGGTGAGTTGAATGAGTACGAAAGCCGATTGAGCTTCTGCCGGGAAGTGACGTTGAAGGCCGGAAGAGCGCAGTATCGCTATCGCCCCCGCGCCAACGTCTTTAAGCCGCATGGAAGTCTTGATTGGTATCACCGTGACGGAAAGCCCGTCCGCTATAGCGGCGACCTTGATCTACCGCGCCTCATCATAACTCCTGGGTTGAACAAGTTCCGTAACGGCTATGAAAGCCCGTTCGACCGCCATCGGGAGCGCGCAAATTCAGCCATCGACCGCGCCAGCCGGTTTCTCGTGATCGGCTATGGCTTCAACGACGACCATCTGGAAACGCACCTTACGCCTCGCATCCGCAGTGGCGTGCCCACGCACCTGTTGACCTATGGACTTTCGAATAACGCGGCGAAGCTTGTCAACGAGTGCCGCAATGTCATCGCAATTCAGCGCGCCGAACAAGGTGGCGCTTCCGGCTCCGGCGTCTTTGTCGCCGGCGTCGAGACTTTCTTTCCCGGTCTGGATCTGTGGGATCTAGGCTCATTCGTTGCCGAGGTGCTTGAACCATGACTGAAGCCGCTCTCCAGTTTGCCGAAGAGGATAGGATCGGGCGCGTTGGGTCGGTTGACACCAGCCGCGTCGCAATCGATGTGACCAACTCCGTTCTACTCACGCGGATTGGCATTGGGCAGCTCGTCGCCATTCGCGGCGCGACAGAGCGCGAATACCTCATCGCCATGACCGAGCGCGTCACGCGCAGCACCAGGGAGGGGCTACCCGGCCCTGACGATGAAGGTGCTGATGGGGCACTGTTGGCAGCAGTGCCGACCGATTTGATTCAAGGCGTATTGGTCGGCACGTTCAGAACGGTGGAAGGGGATCGGCGAAATACGTTCAAACGCGGTGCCGATAGTTTTCCACAGATCGACCGGGCCTGCTTCGTCATCGAAGGTGGAAACCTCCAGCGCTTCATGGGCATCCTGGGAGCAGGTTTCTCCGCAGATGAAAGACTTAAGCTCGGTACGTTCGTGGCGGATCGCACGGCCGACGCGATCGCCAGTGGCGACAAGTTCTTTCAACGGCACGCGGCGATCCTCGGAAGCACCGGATCTGGTAAAAGCTGGGCGGTTGCGCTGATACTCGAACGGGCTGCCAAACTAAAGTTTCCGAATATTATCGTGTTCGACATGCATGGCGAATACGCCCCCTTGGCTGATAAAGCGGCCGGAGGATTTGCCACGCGTTTCCGTATTGCTGGCCCCGGCGATCTGGAGAATCCGGGCGACGACACGTTGTTCCTGCCATATTGGTTGCTCAACCGCGATGAAATGCTATCGATGATCCTTGATCGGAGCGACCAGAACGCGCCCAATCAGGCGTCACGATTCACCCTGCATGTCCGCTCCTTAAAAGGACAGACGCTCGACGCAGAGGGTAAGGCGGACATCAAGAAAACATACACAGTCGATTCACCTATACCCTACGACGTAAGACATTTGGTGGGCCTTCTGAGCACCGACAATACGACAAAAGGGCTTGGCAAGACCGGTCCGGTGAAGGGCGAATGGGAAGATAAGCTGACACGGTTCCTATCTCGCCTCGAAGCGAAGCTGGATGATCGTCGTTACGGCTTTATGTTCGCACCACCGCCTGCTGCAATGAAATACGACTGGCTTGCAGCACAGCTGCTCAAACTTCTGCGATCGGGCGACAACACTGGCATAAAGGTTATCGATTTTTCTGAAGTGCCCGCCGATGTACTCCCCGTCGTGACAGGGACGCTGGCTAGGCTACTCTATGACGTCCAGTTCTGGATGAGCGGGAAAACCCGAACTCCAGTTACACTGCTGTGCGACGAGGCGCATCTTTATCTTCCGGTTCGTGATGACGCCGATGCGGTCCAGCGCCAAGCCCTTGGGTCGTTCGAGCGGATCGCCAAGGAAGGCCGGAAGTATGGCTTCTCCCTGCTCGTCGTGAGCCAGCGCCCTTCGGATGTCAGCCGAACTATTCTCAGCCAGTGTAATAATTTCCTCGCCTTGCGCCTGACGAATGAAACAGATCAAGGTGTCATCAAGCGCCTGATGCCGGACTCGCTGGCAGGACTGACAAGTATCTTGCCGCTGCTCGATACCGGCGAGGCGTTGTTGTTGGGTGATGCTGTTTTGCTACCGACGCGGATCAAGCTCGACATACCCAAAGTTGCACCGGATAGTGCGACGCGAGCTTTCTGGTCGGAGTGGGGATCAACCAAGCCTAGTGAAATAGAGATTGCAATCGCAATCGAGTGCTTGCGGGGGCAATCGCGTAACGGCGGCTAAAGCTCGCCGAGTGCACATTGGGGAGCGCAATGATTCTAACGGATAATGAGACAAAGGTGGATCTCCTCAACAATGAGGCGGGCGTCAAACATCGGGCACCGCATCGTCGCTGCCTCTTGTCAAGAGTGCGCGCGTCCAATGGTGGCCTTCTGTGACGTCGTGATACTGCAACGATTGCGCATGCCATTCAGCATGCAATGGTAGAAGGGAAGAGCTAGTGCCTAGCGACACGCCCGACATCGCATGGACGGGGCAGTGTGTGACCGGTGCAAAGCAGGGACTTGATGACGCTTATGAGCAAAGGCGACCCGCGCTCGATCGTGCGGTCGGCCAGCTCAAGTCGCTGCTGGTGACCGTTCTCGGCCAGATCGAGGACCGGCGCTTGGTCCGCGCCGAGTTCGACGACGTGCGTCCCAAGGCACTCGCAAGCCTGAAGCGTAAAGCCATCCGCCAAGGATGGACGCCGGAGCAGGCGTTGACGCAATGCCCCGATCTCGTCGGCGGGCGTGTTGTCTGCAACAATGTTGAGGATGTCTATCGTTTTGAGGCGCTACTTCGCGAAAATCTGCCCGTTGAGTCCGGCCAAGCCGAGCGCCAGGACTATATCGCGAAGCCCACCAACCAGGGCTACCGGGCGCTTCACCTCAACTTTCGTCTGGATGCTGGCGAGAGTCTCAACCGCGAGATGATCCCCTGCGAGGTGCAAATTCGGTCGCGCCTTCAGGATGCATGGGCCGAAATCTCACACGCCGATCTCTACAAGCAGGCTGGCCTGCCGCCCGATCTGCTGGCACGCGCGAAGGATCTGTCGCGCCTGCTGGCAACCGCCGAGGAGATTGCCGGTGAGATCAGGGCCAGGGTACAGGATGTCACCGAGCCTCCGGAACATCAACCGCGGCTCGATCGCGTGACGGCCGAAGGATTATCCTTCATCTTCAAGGATGTCTTTGGTCGCGCCCCGCCGGCCTACGCTCTCTCGCTTGCTGAGGAAGCCTGCAGCGAACTTGGCGTGACCGCGCTGACGAAGCTTCCAAGAATGCTGAAGCGCGCGGAGTTTCGCGGCAAGCTGGGCGAAGCCTACCGCGCAATCCTTTCCGTCCCGATCGACTCCGAAACCCTCATGCTGGCCGGACTGCATACTCTGGCGCGCGGCGACACTGCGGGCCTGGCCTTTGTTCGCGAGCGCGCCAAGCAGGAATTCGCGGAGATCGAAAACATCGCGCGGCGTGAGATGCAGGCCGAATTGCCGTCGACCGTGGACGAGCTGATTGACGGGATCGATGACCCGCGCGGCGAGGCGGACGTGGCTTCTCTTGCCGATGCCCTGGATGTTGTCGTCACGTGCGCTGCGTGCGGCGCGCCTATACTCGACCCGTACAGCTTCGCGGAGGCGGCCGCGACCCACTACGGGCTTGCGGGTGAGCCGGAACTCGACGCCGTCGAACGGCTCCAAGCGGCCATCATGAACTCGGGAGTCGACACGGGGGATATAGATAATTCTGGTCTTTGCTCTCATTGTGCAGCGCAGTTGGCGAAGGATGATTGAAACGAGAAGGGCGTTCAGCCGAGCCGGGCATTCCGACGCTGCGACGCGCGCCGTCAATCCGCGCCAGAGAGAATCTTGAGATGTTGGCCGACGCGGGCCAGATCGAGAACACTGTGCGGTATCTCGGCGTTGATGTGAAGGATGCGTTGGAGCTAGCCGAGGCGACCGAGGTCTGACCAAGAGCGGCTCCACAGTCAAGGTGGGGCCGCGAACTGCAAGGCGCCCCATTTCAGTCATACGAGATCAGTCATACGAGAAAATTGCCATCAACTCGTAAGCTGACGTTCGTGTTACTATCTGCAGGTATCGAGATGATAAGGGGTAACTGTTGCGGTTGACCGTTCTCCATCCAGAAGTGAAGTTGCTTATCGCCGAATTTGCAGGCGGTTTGATGCCGATTCGCTTGCCCGATGACGAACTACTTTCACTGGTGATCAAGACGCAGAAAGAGGCGATCTTGGCTGCCAAGATGAAGGGGCTCTTTTCGTTCTATGTACCCGCGCTTCCATCCTCGACAGTCATCACCACGTCGCTCATCACGGCGTTTTTCGATGATGATGACGAGCCGTTGACTATCAGAACTCCGCTTTTGTGTGACGACGATTTCTCCCGAGGTATCGTTGAAATCCTTAAGTATGACGAAGTCGACATCTACTTCTTTGATGAGCACAATTACGAGTGGATGAGCTTCAGGACGGTCCTGGAGGATAATGGTAGCTGCCTGATCGGCGACGAGGATATTCATTTGCTTGGATACCATCCGGAGACGGTGAAGAGCATCCATGGCGTGTTGAACGATTGGTTTGGGAGCCGAACTCAAGAAGACGACGAGTGCGCAATCCAGGCGGTGTTCAAGGAGGAACTCTCGCCTCAAGATATTTTCGTCCTCGACATGACACCGGAAGTGAACGGCTATCAAGGCAGCTCAGGATACCGCCACGATACCCTCACCAGAACCGATCCTGGCTATCATCAGGAGCGAGACATTTCGGCTTGCCTGCTGCGTGCTTTCGAGCCGAAGCAGATCATGATGAACCCGAGGCGCAAGGACACCTTCAAGGAAATCCTGGACCACCTCGTCTTGACGGACAAATTGGCGATCCTCATTCAAGCCAAGGATAGCCCGACTAGCGAAGCTGGCATCACTCGCACACTCGAGCGGAAACGGCGCTCCACACATAGCCAGATCGATAACGCGATACGGCAGATCAATGGCGCTTCTCGCTATCTCAAGCGCCAGACAACGGCGAAGTTGGTTGTCGGCGACAACGACGTGGACGTCTCCCTGGGGAAGCGCCGGGTTATCGGACTCGCGATCGTGAAAGAGCTGTTTGACGACGAGGGCGAAGCCTACGCGGCCGCTTGCAGAAAGCTCTCGGGGTTGAACGGCGGTGGTATGGTGATGGACTATAATTCGTTCCATGCTTTCACGCATCGCTTCAGATCAGAAACCGAATTTGTCCGAGCGCTAGAAACGCTGGTCGAGCGTGTGCAGTCGAGCGGCTGGATTAGCGTGAAAGACGAGGTGTTCGCTGGGGTGTTGGATTGGGTGGAGCAGGTGAGGACAAGCGATCCGGATCACTGATTTCAGGCTCGAACATCAAGGGATTTTGGCTTTTCAGCCGAAGTCGAACGAGATAATAATGCGCTCCTTTCAGTTATTACCACAGTGAATTTCTTCTACAAAACCGGACATCGTAGGTGCCTGGATTGAATGCGGGTTTGTAGCCAAATAGCAGCGGTTTGAAAACAGTTGCGATGGCTTCGGTCGGTTATTGCTTTGCTGAGCGACCTCCGCCAGGCAAATGTGTATCCATAGTTACACCCCGGGCTTTGAGGAATGATGCTGGCATGCGAACCAAGCTGAATCGTGAGTTGCGAAATAGCCAGCGCGCCGTCGCAAACAGCTGGAAGCCACGACCATTCTTTCGTGCCCTCTCGCTACTCGGTATAACGGCATGAGCAACGTCAATGTCAAAAGGCTGGTCGATAACATTCGCTCGGGGACCAATGTCTACACGCCGTTGGTCGAACTGGTTGTCAACGCGATTCAGGCGATTGACGAAAAAGACGCCGGGGACGGCCTTGTTCAGATCGAGGTCCTGCGGAACGGACAGGCGGATATCATCGACCGCTTGGAAGACGTTGACGGGTTCGTGGTCCAGGACAACGGCATCGGATTCACAAAGGTGAATCGGGACTCGTTCGATACGCTCTATACCGAGCAAAAGATCGCCGATGGCGGCAAGGGTTTCGGACGGTTCACCTGCCTTAAGTACTTCGACCGGGTGAAGGTATCGAGCACGTTTCAGAACGGCAGCGGCTTTCAGGATCGTTCGTTCAGGATGGGCCTCGACAAGGACATCATCGTTGACGAAAAGATTGCCGGGTCAAGCGCCAAGGAGACAGGGACTGTAATCGAGATTTCCGGCATCAAGTCGGTAAAGTTTCCGGACAAGCGGCTCGAAACCATCAGCCGCGTGGTGGTAGAGCGGCTTCTTCCATACTTCGTTGACAAGGATCGAGCCTGTCCCTCCGTCGTAATTCGCGAGGCAAAGGAAGCTTCCGGGACGCTGTCGCTGAATGACTATCTGGGCAAGGACAGCAGCCAAATTGTCGAGATGAAGATCGATAACGGAACGTTCTCACTCAAGACCAACGAGGATGAGAAGGCATTTCAGGTCCGAGTCTTCAAGTTCTATTCGCCAAGGACGGCCAAGAGTAAAGTCAGCCTCGTCGCTCATCGCCGCGAGGTAACCGACAACCCGCTGCAATCCTATATCCCCGAGTTCGGCGAGGAGTTTTACGAGCCGGGTCTGGACGGAGACCTGTCCAAGGGCCGCAATTTCGTTATCAAGGCCTACGTATTCGGGGACTACCTCAACGACAATGTGTCGCTGGAGCGCGGCGAGTTTCGTTTTCAGACCGATGCGGATCTGCTCAACGGGATTTCACAAAGCGACATCGAACAAAAGGCCGCCGAGATCGCGCAATCCGCCGTGGGGTCCGAGATTGCCGAAAGAAGGCGCCGCAAGGAAGCACGGATCGCGGACTACGTTTCGTCCGACGCTCCCTGGCACCGGAACCTCGCGAACAAGGTGGATTTCAGCGCGCTGCCCATGCGGCCATCAAACCAGGACATCGAGTTGCACCTTCAAAGGAAGAAATACGAGAAGGAGGTGACGACGCGCCTTCAGGTCGCGGCCGTCCTGAGATCGGATAATCCCAGCGAGTTGCACGAAAAAATCACGCAGCTTATGGAGAGCATATCGGAGACTAGTAAGAACGACCTCATACATTACGTCTCGATGCGCAAATGTGTACTCGATTTGTTTTCTAAGTCATTGGAAATCGACACCGATGGGAAGCACAAGTCGGAGGGCGATGTTCACGACATCATCATGCAGCGTAAGAAAGATTCAGAAGACCTCGATTACGATGCGCACAACCTCTGGATTCTAGACGAGAGGCTGAATTTTTCATCGTATGTTTCGTCCGATAAACCACTGAACAAACCGAACGGGGACCGGACGGACATAACAGTTTACAACAGGCGCGTCGCGTTTCGCGGCGAAAACGAATCCAGCAATCCCATCACCATCTTCGAGTTCAAGAAACCCCAAAGAGACAATTTTGCGGACCCGTCTTCAAAGGAAGACCCGGTGCAGCAGATTGTGCGTTACGTCAACCAGATCAGGGAGGGGAAATTCAAGACGCCGACCGGGCGCGACATCCTCGTGAACGACACGACTCCGTTCTACGGATACGTCGTGTGCGACCTGACCGCCAAAGTCAGGAAATGGCTTCATTCCGAGAAGGAGTTCACACCCATGCCGGACGGGCTGGGATGGTTCCGCTGGTTCGGCAACAACAACCTCTACATGGAAGTCATCAGCTGGACGAAGCTCCTTCGCGACGCGGAAATGCGGAACAAGGTATTCTTCAGCAAGCTGGGCATCAGCTGAACAATCATCGATGCGGTTTGATTAACGCCGGAACTTAGGCATCGCTTGGCTGCGCCGGACTATACATCGGCGAAAAAGACCTTGCGTGCCTGATCCTCATGAAGGTCGAAGTATGCCAAGTGTTTCTCCTTGGCAGATACTGACTCTGAGTAGAGCGAGAACGGAAAGTCATCGAAGTTGATCTCCGCACTGACGCCGGAAAAATCCTTATCGTAACAGTCTTGTAAGATTTTGAGGTTCGTCGACGGGAAGCTGTCCGAAAATTCGCGATTAAAGGTCGGCAGAAAGTAACGAATGAGGGAAGCCTCATACAGGGCAACGCGTTCCTTTTCCGTTGTTCCAAATAGCTTGTCGAGCCCGTTACGAATGCGATTCTCGCCTTGAGAGCCATCCTCAGCACGTGGGTTGAAAACCGTAACGACTTGGTTGACAGGCGCAATAGCCAGCATGAGCACCTGGAATCTGTAGCCGTCTGGAACACCTTTTATAGCGATCTCTTGTAATTTCTCATGCTTCATCAAACGATGGAGTGCATTGCGTGATCCATCTTTGCCATAAGCCTGCCCGATATACTTAACTAGGAAATTTCCAGTTCCGAATTTCTTGTTAAGCTTTGCTGTGCATAGGTCCAACGGGGGTGGGCTTGCAAGTCTGCCATCTTTCGACAAGAACCATTGCTCGTCCTTCCAAACGAGCGACACCCCTTGGTCCATTAACCACGCCAAATCGTACGGCTTGCCCAAAACATTGAAGGACATCCGAAGATCTCGGCCTTCGAGTGTAATATTCACCAGATCCATCTTTGGCACGAAACCCACAACGTAGATGTGGCATTTCTTCGTAACTTCAGCAAATTCGTCGCGGCGCTCGCGATCATAGAGTGCTTCGGCCGGTAGGGTGACGTAGCTGAGCGCATAAAGGGTTAGTGCATGCTCGACGTCAAACTTCTTGCCTTCCAGCATCTTGCAACCCATCCTGCATGCAACCCTGTATTCATGTAATCCAGTCTGGCTTTTACTGGAAGTCCCGTGGAATCCGATGACCATCGTAGCCGCACCTTCGGCGACAGCCGATAGGAGCGGAATCGACCCAGTCAAAGTTCGAATTGGGGTTGGCAGCCGATGTCCACTTTCCAAGCTCAGACGGCAAAAGCCGACGGTCTGTCCCCGGCCCCTATCTGTCTTGAGTCCGGCTGATCGGCA
This sequence comes from Aminobacter sp. MSH1, assembly GCF_003071665.1. Lineage (GTDB taxonomy): Bacteria > Pseudomonadota > Alphaproteobacteria > Rhizobiales > Rhizobiaceae > Aminobacter > Aminobacter niigataensis. The sequence continues at coordinate 722,448 of NZ_CP026265.1, forward strand.
CATCGCTGCTGGGTGTACTTGATGTCGAGAGCCGGCTGACGGCAGAGATGCCTCGAGGCAGGCAGATTTGTTCCTACACAAGAATGGGATGGTGGGCCCGGAGGGACTCGAACCCCCAACCAAGCGGTTATGAGCCGCCGGCTCTAACCATTGAGCTACAGGCCCACGCCGGCTGGGATATTAAGTTTTTCGAGGCGGTACAAGCCATTCTTACTTGGAACTAGTAGTGAAGTCGGCGTGAACGAAGTCGAAAGCTCGGAGCTCTGAGGCAGAAGGCGTTCCATCGCTCAACCATCGCTTTCCCTGTATTAACTATTGAACACCAGAGGATTTTTGGCATCCAACTCGCCTGGAAGGCGTAGTTTGGTGACTCGTCTGGTCCAACTCGTGGCCGCAGCACGATATCACTCCGATTGCAGACCACTACGGCGTCCATCTCGTCCGGGCCGCTAGCGTTTCTGCGAAAGCGGGCCGAACAACCAGACTTCATCGCTTCCGGTCCGGTATCTCGATTTTCACGTGGCGCATGAAATCTGGGACAGGAACGCTTGCCACGTGTTTAATGGTTTCGGGCCGCTCGAAGGCCGGGGGCTTGCGCGGAGGCCCGGACAGTTGCCGCGTCGGAGGAATGTCTTGTGCCGGCTGCTCTGGTCGGCCCTTGAAACCGAGGCGCATGATTTCGGCGTAGCTCTTAGCATCGCACTGGATCAGCGCCCGCTTGCCGTTGACCAATTCCAAAGCTACGACCTTCAGATGGCGGTTTCCGCCGCCGAGGACGCCTGCTAGCAGGCCAAGCGGACCAAGCGCGATGCCCCCCAGCGCGCCCCAGCCAACTTTGCCCATAATCGAAGTCTGATTGTGTTCGGTGACTATCTCGATGCTGGCAATTTCCTTTGCCGTGTATTCCACGCCGAACGGCCATCCGATGGCTAGGCGATCAGGACGACCAAGTATCGCTGGATTGAATGCGCACCGCGTTCCAGCCTCCCAGTCGCCAGCCAGTATCTTGATGCTCATGCGCTTTCCCCTTCGATGCGATAAACCTGATGCCGCGGGACTTGGATGCCGGACGGCAATGGCACCCGATTGAAAACATCGGCGATCTGGTCGCCATGCTGGGCGCGTAGCTGGCCGGCAAGGTCAACCGGCGCCATAGACAGCCGCGCGAACCATTCCTCGCCCGTGACGGCGTATTGATCGACAATGCGCCTCCACCGGTCGGGGCTTTTGAAACGTTGGTGCAGCGTAAGGTGAATAGATTGGTTGAGCGCGTAGGGATGCCAGTCGTAGTAATTCTCGCTGTGATACTGGACCCGGTCCGTGCGACCGGAGATGCTGCACACTGACGCTTTCGGCATCTGACCGACATCGATCAGGAACGAAACCAGTTGCCAGCCCCGCACGCGCTCAACGTGCGCAAAGCCGTTGTAGACCGGCAGAATACCCCACGACCATTTGCGAAGGCGGGTCATTCGGCTTCGGCTCCGACGACGATTGCGGCAGGCGGTGTACCAGCTTCCAGATCGGCGAGGACATGTGCAGCCTGATCCGCTTGCGCTTGGATGTAAATTATCGGCGCGGTCTCCGCATCGATCATGCCGTTGTCTCACTAAACTGGCTGAGCCTTGGCCGGATCATTGTGATGAAGCGATTTGCGGCATCCTTCAGCCAGAGCAGCTGCTGGTCCTCATCTGCAAAAGCGGACCGAGGCTTAGAGACGCCAAGGTCGGCTTCAAAAGGGTGTTCGGCTCTGACCTGTGCAAAGAGCGGCAAGTCACTCTCACTGCGCAACGTCTCGAGATCTGTTGCAAGCTCATCGAAAAGACGGCGGCCGTCATCGCCCTTCAGGCGGAGGAACAGGCCAATCTCTTCTTTTGCGCCGCTGGATCGGAATGCAGTTAGCCATCCCGCGGGATCTGGCAGTTCCATCTTGACCCAGTTTGCCCCGCCGTGACGCGCTGGCGCTTGGTCGGGGTGGTCAAAACGAACCTCTTCAATGAAGCGCTGCCAAAAAGCGCGGTCCAGGGCTTTGCGCTCGGCTTGTCCCGGATTGATCGTGCGCTCGATCGCTGTCTCGGCGACGTCGCCGGTCTCGCTCGATGTCGGTTCTTCCAGCCTCAGCGGCATACCGGTCTCGGAAATGATCACTCTCTGCTGCAGCACCTCGGTCCGCAGGGGAATGGTTGGGATGATAAGTGTTTGGCCTGAACCGGATGACCAAAGCTGGATTTCGAGGAGCGATAGCTTTGCCAGCCCGGCGCGCTGTCCATTGAGGTGGCTGGCAACCGCATGCAGGTCGGAGCGGATGCCATCACCTGCGATGATCAGGGCGAAGTCGCCATGCGCCAGCGAATTGGTGATGCCATCGACAAAGTCTGCCTCGTCGAGATCCGGCCAGTGTTTTTCTGCTTGAGCAAAAATCGGATTGGCATGCGTAGATCCAAGTTTCTGCTTCAGCCTGGCGGTGAGATCGCCAAAGCTCCAGCTGCGCAGCAAGGCTGCATATTCCACGATCTGGGCGATCACCTCACGCCTGGCCTGGGGATTGCGCCAGAGCTTGCATTCAACCAGCACCAGCCTGCCGGTGCGGGTGACCCCGAGTACATCAAGAAAGACATTACCGCCGGGCCGCGGGATAGGCAGTTCCCTGCAGAGCGGGACAACACCACCGCTGCCGGTCTCTATGCCATCAAGCAAGATCAATTCGGGATGACGAAACAAAAGCTCCTGCAGCCACTTTTCGTCATAGGAAGCTGCGGCCGTCCCGGCCATCCCACCAGATGGCTGCGCAGCGGGGTCAGCGCCAACTAAGTCCGCTGCCAGGGCGGCGCTGTTCGCTGCTCCACGTCGTGCCAATGATCGACGTTGAAGACGAACCGGCTCGGCTCCAGACATGTCCGCCATCAAAAGTGCGGTCATCGCTTGCACCCCGATCGCTGCCTAACAGTCGGCTGCAGAATCCCCATGCGGTCTCGCTCCCGTGGCCCCTGACAAACTCCTGTTCATAGAGTCTGCCGTAGACGAACTACACTTCGTCTCAGACACCAATGCCAAGGTCGGCTTCGTTGTCAACTCGGATTGCCGAAGTCACGCTTCGGGTATGACAAGTTCCTTGAAGCAGGCTATTGGCGCCCGTGTGCAAGCGGCAAGAAAGCGTTCGGGCCTCAGCCAGGAAGCGCTTGCCGCGCATATTAGGCGGACGCCTGAGAGCATTTCCAATATCGAGCGCGGGCTGCAATTGCCGAACGTCGAGACGCTGTCCGAACTCGCGCGCGCTCTTGGCGTGCCATTGACCGAATTTTTTGAAGGGCTGGGCGCGCAAGAGGGCAACGTCTCGCAAGATCACCTGAGGCTGGAAGCCGAGCTGCGCGAGATGACACGCGCCATGTCTCCCAAGCTGCTGCGCGTCGCCGTTGAACAGGTCAGGGTGCTGAGCCTATTGGTTTCATAACTCGGCGCTGGGGCTCTCTTGCAGGATTGGGTATTGCACCCGTCGTCACTCGGGCGGCATAGAGCCGGACAAGAGTTCCTCTGTCTATTGTGCGAATGGCAAATGGCGTTCCCTGCGGACCCGTAGCGTTTGCTAGGAGAGCCTGCGATCCGCCCGCGCCGGCATCGAGTCATGTTCGCTTTACTTGAGCCGTCTCGGACTGCCCGACAGCATTGAAACGGATCGCGGCGACATGAGCCACATCGGCGAACCATGCTGTTCGCTCGCCCGTTGTGGCCGGTTTGCCTGTCGCAGCCTAAGCCCAATGGCGCCCAATACGGAGCGCTATTTCCTCTTTGGCTTCGTCGTTGCCGATTTTGCCGGTTGTTTGGCTGCAGCTCCGGACTTTGCGGAGCGCTTGTGTCCCAACCCCATCTTCTTGGCCATTTCGGATCGCGCCGCGGCATACCCTGGTGCCACCATCGGGTAGGTACTCGGAAGACCCCACTTTGCTCGATATTCCTCAGGTGTCATACCGTGATCGGTCCTAAGATGCCGCTTCAAAGACTTGAATCTTTTCCCATCCTCCAAGCAAATAAGATGATCATATTCGATAGACCTTTTTGGCGACACAGCTGGCTTGGTTTCAACCGGTGTCTTCGGCTGGACAGCAGGTAGTGTTAGTCCTACCAGAGAAGAATAAACACTTGCTATTAGGCCGACCAGGTCTGAAGCTGGAATGGAGTTGTTTGCGACATAAGCGCCAACAACAGCAGATGTTAACCGGATTAAGTCACGTTTTTCGTCGTTCTCGGTTGCGCTCTGTACGTTCATACATGTCTCCATTAACCGAAAAAACTGTAGCTGGATCGGAATTCTTAAGCTTTTAAGAGGCGTTGAAACTTGCACATCAGTACCATACACGGACAAAAGTGTGCGAGTGAGAGAACAAAAATATTCTGTCCTACCCCCGATGGGCAGCCTAAGAGCCGTTGCGCGGGTCAATTTATCTTTGACGGGAACTTGGATTGAGCCGAACTGTTGACGATGGGCGTGATCCGCGGGCCATCTTCAGCTTCTGGGTCGCGTCCAAGAGTTGCTTGCCATAGGGATAACGCGAGCCAGCCAGGTCTACTGCTCCTGATGTCTCGATAGACAGGACAGATGTGCCCGACGTTAGCTGACGCGCGTTGGCGCATATTGGCGTGCAGTGGGCGCAGGTGGAGACGGCTGCCGCCGGCATGGGCACCTGCTTATCTAACCTTGCTGCAGTTCATCGCCATCACATCGCCATCACTCCAGGGGCGCTTAAATAAACGGAATTGGGGTGGCGTGAAATCGACACCAAGCCTGCCGGCAGTTTCTCCGTGAAGGCCGCATGTTTGCGTAGCCTTTGCTCGCGGGTTCGTGGCGCTCGCCACGTCCGTCGGACATTTTTTGGCCTCCCCAGAAGATTTTTTGCGCGCTCCTTTCTGAAATATTGGCCGCGTAAATCATCCCACCAATGCGGCGGGCCAGTTGATCCCTCGTATGACGCTAAAGGTATCGACCTCCAAGCGTATATCGCATCGCGAAGAACGTTGGATTAAATCCAGAAGAAGTCGGATTGTTTATGCGGAACGATTTGGATTACAAAGGATCAAGGTTAAGTCTAAGCCATAACAATTCAAAAGTATTGTTCATCAACTTAGACGTAGAACCGATCCTTTGGCAAGATGCGGTTATCCGGAAAGCTGCAGTAATCCCAATTCTCTAGAGCGATGCTATAGTCATACTTGACAAGGCAGGGCTCCCTGATCTTAATCGCTATCGAGGCTATCACGTCGCAGCGCAGCGACAAGCAGCCTTGGCGGCACAAACGCTGTCGGGACGACCACTAAAACATCACGCAAGCCATTGCCGGGGCAGCAGCATTGTTGCCTTCCGGAGGAGCGGCTTTGCGCCTGGAAAGGACTGTTGTGAAGCCGCCCAAACGACGCCCCTCCGCACCTGCACGGCAGGATACAAACCTTCTCAGTCAAACAAATCGTGGCGCAACAAGCCTGGGCCACAACCATCCCGATTTTTCGGCGCATGAGCTCCATATTGAAATGGTCCCGGTTGACGAGTTGAAGCCGTCGAAACATCGTTCTCGCAAACACAGTGACAAACAAAAGACCATGCTTGCCGGCTCCATCCGCGCCTTCGGCATGATGAAGCCTTTGGTCATCGATCGTGCCGGTCACATCGTGGCCGGGCATGCGATGTGGGACGCGGCCAAGATGATTGGCCTGAAGCAGGTGCCCTGCTTTCGGGCTGACCATCTCAGTGAGGATGAGCTGAGGGCCTATGCGCTCGCAGATAACAAGCTTGCCGAGTTGAGTGAATGGGACGAGGCAGGCCTGAGGGCAGAGCTTGGGCATCTGATCTCGGTCGACTTGCCGTTCGAAATCGAAGTCACCGGGTTCGAGCTTGCCGAGATCGACATCATTCTCGATGGGTCTGCAACGGCGAACGAAACAGTAGATCCTGCCGATATGTTGCCGGAGCCGTCAAACGAGCCGCCGACTTGCCGCTTGTCTGACCTTTGGCATTTGGGCGCGCACCGGCTTTATTGTGGGAGCTCGCTCGAGGCGACGTCATTTGAGGTCCTGCTGGACGGCCATATGGCCGACAGCGTGCATTCGGATGCCCCATATAACGTGGCGGTGAATGGCCATGTCAGCAGCACCAAGAAGCATCCAGAGTTCGGCACTGCCTCTGGAGAAATGTCGCAAAACGAGTTCATCGATTTCCTGGCCACCGTTATGGCCAACATGACTGGCGTTCTGAAAGATGGTGCCATCTTGGCGCTCTGGATGGACTGGCGTCATGCTTTCGAAATCCAGACAGCAGCCCGCAGCAACGGTCTGACGCAGCTCAATCTCTGCGTCTGGAACAAGGTTACGGGCGGACAAGGCTCATTATATAGATCGCAGCACGAGCTGTGCTTCATCTTCAAGTATGGTCGCGCTTGCCACACCAACATGGTGGAACTCGGAAAGCACGGTCGCTATCGCACCAATGTGTGGAACCACAAGGGTCTATCGTCGTTCGGGCGCGGCCGCGACCAGGCCCTGTCCGACCACCCCACGCAGAAGCCGGTCTCACTGACGGCCGATGCGATCCGCGATGTGACCCGCCGCGGCGACATCATCTTGGATCCCTTTCTCGGATCGGGAACAACGCTTATCGCCGCGCACAAGGTCGGCCGTGTTTGCTACGGTATCGAACTGAGCCCAGTTTACTGCGACACGATCATCCGCCGCTATGAAAAGCTCACCGGTGAGGAGGCTATACACCTCGGCACTGGCCTGACGTTTGCGGAACTGCGCCGCCAGCGCCGCGAGACTGCTCCAGCGCCCGCGGTCGTGCCTCCATTGGCGACCACCGGTTTGCCTTCAACCCCTCTGCTTATGAGCCCTGCTGTGCGCCACCGCGCCCGCGCCGCTCTTCCCGAGGCAAGTCATGGCTAAGCTTGCAGATTTATCCTCCGACAATGAGGCTGCCGCCACGGGTTCGGTCCAAAGCCTTGCCCCAGCAAAAGTGACAGTGCGTCATCGCGCCCGCCCTGTTGCCGCTTTGGGAAACGTCTCGACCAATGCAGTCACTCGTGACAGCGGAAATGTCGTGTCCGACCAAGCCGAGGTTTTGTCGACACTTCATGATCCGGCAAACGAGAATAGGGAGGAGGTGCCGGATGCCACTCCGCCACCATCCTATGAAGTGGGCTATGGTCGTCCCCCGAAAAAACACCAGTTTGAAAAGGGCAAATCCGGCAATCCGAAAGGGCGGGGCAAGGGAAACCGCAACATCAAATCTATGGTCCGCGACCTGCTCAACGAGAAAGTCACGGTGACGCGCGATGGCAAGCGCAAGAAGATCGAAACGCGGGAAGCCGTGATGCAGGTGGTCCGCAACAAGGCGCTGAACGGTGACTTGAAGGCGCTGCAGTTCCTCATCGCTTCGGCTGGGGAAACCTCGACCTCCGGAGAGGAGCCGGTGGGCGCTGCCTTGGCTACACTCGTAGAAACCGACCTTGCCATCCTGGCTTTCCACTACCGGTTGGCGCTCGGCGGTGAAGGCTTTGACGATGAGCAGATCGACAAGATCTTTGTCGTTCTGGGACTTCCGGGTGCGTCCCCAGTGGAGATCGTATCTCCTGAACCCGTTCCCCCTGACAGTCCCTCGGACGCCACCGAAGTCGAACAGTCCACTCCATTAGAAATATTAGATCTGCCGTCGCTGGCAGCACCTGCGCGTACCAAGCCCGCAGTCTTCGACTTCTAGGTTTTCGGCCTAATGGTCCCATCCACCATGGAATCTTCACATGACAATTCATGATAACCAACTTAGCAATCGTCTTTACGCTGATCGCCTCTCTGGGCTGGTCAGGGATGATTTTTTCTTGTTCGTCTGGAAAGTCTTCAACCAGCTCAACGGTGAGCGGGAAGCCTTCGTGCCAAACTGGCATGTTCAGGGTATGTGTTATCAGCTCAGCCGGGTCGCCGATGGTGATCTGTCGCGCTTGTTGATCACGGTACCACCCCGTCACTTGAAGACAATTTGTACCTCCGTGGCGCTGACCGCATGGATGCTCGGCAAGAACCCGGCACTGAAGGTGATGTCTGCCAGCTATGGCCAGGACCTGGCCGGCAAGAGCCTGCGTGATCTCATCACGGTGTTGAACAGTCCTTTCTACGAAGCACTGTTTCCGAAAACCCGCATTAAATCTGCGACGCAGCAAGAACTTCGCACCACGACCGGTGGAGGCTACAAGCCGATTTCGGTGGGCGGCGCGGTGACGGGTTTTGGTGCCGACATCATTATCGTCGACGATCTGATGAAGGCTAGCAACGCCACCTCGCCGGTTCGGCGGCAAGAGGCCAAAGACTTCTTCGAGCAGTCTCTCTCCACTCGCCTCGATAACAAACAGAACGGCAAGATCATCGCCATCCAGCAGCGTTTGCACGAGGATGACCTTGCCGCCCACATCATCGACAAAGGCACCTACGAGATCTTGTCGCTACCTGCCATTGCCCTGAAAGATGAGGCCATCCCGATTGGCGCGAACAGGTTTCATTACCGGAACAAGGACGACGTCCTGTTTCCGCAACGCGAGCCGATGGCCACCCTGCAGCGCATGCGCATTGAGCTTGGCAACGCAGCTTTCTCGGCTCAGTGCCAGCAGGACCCGTCGGCACCTGATGGCAATATGATCAACTGGTCACATTTTAAGACCTATGATGAAGCGCCTGACATCCACGAGGGCCAAATGACCGTTCAGTCCTGGGATACCGGCATGTCGGCGCAACCGACGTCCGACTACTCCGCCTGCCTGACATGGCGCTACAAGGACGGGGACTGGTACCTCATCGACGTCTACCGCGCGCGCCTCGACTTCCGCCCCCTGAGAGATATGGTTCTTTATCGGATGAAGAAATTCCGGGCCGATAAGGTGATCATCGAGAGTGCGACGATGGGTCTGCCGCTCATCCGCGATCTGTGTCGCGAACGCCTGGTTGGTGAAAAAATCGACCGCTACATACCACGCTTCGATAAAGAGGTCCGCGCCCTCAGTCAGACAGCGCGGCTCGAAACTGGCAATTTCCTGGTCCCGATGGACAAGCCGTGGCTGGAAGAGTTCCGTCGTGAGTGCTTGGCCTTTCCCAGCGGCAGGCATGACGACATGGTGGATGCCCTAACGCAGTTCCTGGATTGGCTCGGCCAGCGCAGAGGCCTCTACGCCGTCGAGCGGGTCAACTACAAGCGCCGATAGGCCGTCCGTATTCGCCAATCCGCGTGGATTTCCGGAAGGCCAAAGCCAGGATGCACCACTCTGGTGGTCAGCTCCAGTGTAGGCGGGAAACCTTTGATAGCTCGATAATTTATGTAGCCCACCGTCAGCATCATAAAGCTCGCTAACCACGCCCACGATCGTCAAGGAGTGGTCGACTGCAGCAGCTCCGTCTTGCGTTCATTGAGGCGCTGATCCAGTGCGAGGCCGGAGAATGCTGCCGGAATTGAACACCGGCGCCGTGGTCTCTTCGGTAAAGAGCTGGAATTTGACCACACCTGCTACACTCACATGTCAGCTATCATATTGAAAGATATGCAATAATCCGAGCTATTCAACAATGTTGCATCCAAAGAAAAAAGCCGTTGACATTCAATATTGGATGCAAAATAATATTTAAAATTGGGTGCAGGATCGAATCTACCGACAAGGGGGGCAGTCAGCCCCGGAGGGTACTAATATCCAATCTGCTGGCCATCGTGGCGCGCCTAGGCATATAGGTAACTTCCCATCGTCTTGGTGAGCTTCAGGAACTCAGGAACAATGAGTGAGAATCACAACAAAAGAGGAAGAACCGAACGCGAGATTCAGCAGAGAATCCTGCGGGCTATATTTGAGTTGCGTATGCCGCCTGGCGCTCGACTGACGGAGAGTGTTCTCGCGGAAACCTTCAGCGTAAGTCGTACCGTGATCCGTTTGGTGATCGCTAGGCTCACGCAAGATGGCATTCTTGTAAAAAAACCGAATGGCGCAACCTGCATCGCAGCGCCGACCCGGGCTGAGATCGGCCAGGTTCTTCATGTTCGCCGTATGATTGAACCAGTAATTGTTAAAGATCTGTCCGGATCTTACAAGAATTTATCCTTTTCTTCAATCGAAGAGCATTTAAAAAAGGAGGATTCAGCAAGACTTTCAGGAAGTTATGGAGATCTTGTTCGTCTAACTGGTGAATTTCATCTACATCTAGCCAAATTGACTGGAAACAGATTTTTGGTTGATCTTATCGCCCAGTTGCAGGCGTTGGTCTGCCTTGGTGTTCTAATGTATACGCATACCGAAACCGCATGCCCCGAGGATGAACACCGCCAGATCGCCGATGCGATCATGAGAGGAGACAAAAGCTTGGCTGTCGAGCGGATGATCCATCATCTTGATCACATCGAGCAAGCCATACTGTCTTCTTCGAAGAATCATGTCCAATTTAGCGAAACTTTAAAATGGTTGTCCGGAAAATAAATATAAATAGAATCTTCCGGTTACCATAACAAACAACTGAAAATACTGCTGAAAATGCAGATCGGCCTGACTGATAGTCAGGCCGAAGGGGAAATATTTTGTAATAAAATGGAGGAAGAAAATCATGCAAGAGTTCTCTCGTCGACTGTTTAACGAAGACCTGGCCCCGGTACCAATTGCGGATCGTCACTGGGGTGTCTACAGCGTATTTGCGATGTGGATGGCCATTATTCATTCGATTGCGAACTATGCGTTCGCAACCGGTCTTTTTCTGACAGGCTTGAAGCCCTGGCAAATTGTTGTTGCTCTGCTGGTAGGTGTGCTGATTGATTTGTGGTTCATGAACCGTATGGGAGTGATCGGCCATCGGACCGGGGTGCCATTTGCGGTGCTGGCCCGAGCAAGCTTTGGGATCTATGGCGCCAACATTCCTGCCCTCGTCAGGGCAACAATGGCTATCTTTTGGTATGGAATTCAGACATGGCTTGCCTCATCGGCGGTGGTTGTCCTTGCTATTCAAATCTACCCACCTCTTGTTGAGTATAGCAAAGTCTCGATTCTGGGATTGTCTCAAATCGGATGGGTTGCGTTCCTCCTGCTTAGTGCCTTGCAGCTAGTTATTCTTAATCGCGGAATGGAATATATCCGAAAATTGCAAGATTATGTTACAGGTCCGATTGTTTGGATTATCATGATGATTGCCGCGGGCTGGCTGATGCACAAGTCCGGATGGCAATTTTCGTTGAATGTGGGCGTAAAAGATATCTCTGCTGGCGAACAGTTCCATCAAACCCTGGTCGCCATCGGTCTTACGGCAGCCACATGGTTTACATTGATCCTAAACTTTGCCGATTACGCGCGTTTCACAAAGACAGAGAACGGCATGAAATTGGGAAACCGTCTCGGTTTGCCGCTTAACTACGCCGCTTTTGCCTTGGCATCTGTCCTGACCTCGATCGGCAGTTTGATCGTCTTTGGAAAGGCCATCAGTGACCCCGTTGAGTTGATCACGTTCATCGATAATCCAGCGGTAACCATTGTTGGCGCTGTCGCGTTCATTCTGGCGACACTTGGAATTAACGTGGTCGGTAATTTCGTGTCAGCTGCGTACGACATTTCCAATGTCTCCCCAGATAAGATCTCATTTCGGAGAGGTGGGCTTATCAGTGGGATTATCGCAATTGTGATCCTGCCGTGGCATCTTTATTCTAGCCCTATCGTCATAAATTATTTTCTAGGTGCTTTGGCTGCATTTCTTGCCCCGCTCGTCGGGATCATACTGGTGGATTACTACAAGATCAGATCTGAAAAGATCGACGTTGATGCTCTTTATTCGTCAAGCGTCACGTCGAAATATTATTATTATAAAGGTTTTAATCTTAGAGCCATCGCCGCATTTTTGCCGTCGGCAGGGATTTCGTGCGTGCTGGCACTTGTTCCCGCTTTCGCAGTCATTGCGCCCTTCTCATGGATTGTCGGCCTTGTTCTTTCGGTTGCGCTCTACAGCAAGTTCATGAAGCAAGAGACGTCAGTAGGCGCTACTTCTAGTTTGAGTTCAGGCAATGCATCTATTTGAAAATCATTGTAGCATCTTGAAAGTTATGTTGCTTACGTGAGGAACACATGTATAAATACGATCTTTCTGTCAATAATGGGACCGTTATCCTCTCTGACGGCTCGTCTGCATCAGTCAATCTTGGCGTAAAGGAAGGTAAGATTGCTGCTATTTCGTCTGAGGTTATCCTCGCGGAGACGATGATTGATGCCAAGGATAAGACCGTCATTCCCGGCCTTGTCGACCAGCATTTCCATTGCTGGTGGGGTTACGGAGTGGAAACGCATGAAATTAGCACCCGCGCGGCGGCGCGCGGCGGCGTAACAACGCTTGTCGAGATGCCACTTGACAAGCCGGCAACGATTACCAGCGAACTGCTCCGTGTAAAGTTGGAGCAAATCGGCGATCAGTATCACGTGGACTATGCAACTATTGGAGGATATTGCCCGGATCGTCCCGACGAAGTTCATGCAATGGTGCGTGCAGGAGTTGTTGCGATCAAGATTTTTACAGGCGATGTCGCACCACCCGGAATGTTTCCTGGAACACCGGACGGCGAACTCCTTGATCTAATGCGCAGGGTCAAGAAGGAGAACGTGACATTAATGGTGCATTGCGAGAACGCAGGCATCGTCGAGGCCGAAACCGCGCGGGTGCGGGCAGAAGGTAAGGCAGGGCCCAGTGCTTGGGATGAGGCGCGGCCTTGGTTTGCTGAAGTTGACGCAGTGCAACGAATCGCGATTTTGGCCAAAGTAACTGGAGCGCGCGTTATTGTTGTGCATATTTCGACGCCGGAGGCCGTCGACGTTGTAACCGCTGCTAGGCGCGAAGGCGTGGACATCTGGGCAGAAACGCTACCCCATCAGTTGTGTCTCGATTTGGGATCAGGCGGCGAGGACGCACGATTGAAGTGGAATCCGCCACCGCGATCTCGAGCTGCCGTGGACGGTCTCTGGCGGCGCCTTGCCGCTGGCGAAATTCACTCAATTGCTTCCGATCATGCGCCTTTGACAAAGATTGCCGGTGCCGACATTTGGAATCAGAATCCAGGTGCCGGTAACGTGCTGGAGACCATGCTTTCTGTCGTTGCAACTGAAGCCATTTATCATCGTGGAGTAGGCCTAGCGAACCTCGTTGAGGCGATGTCTTCAACGCCAGCCAAAATCCTCGGACTCTACCCCCGAAAGGGTTCTATTCAGGTGGGCGCGGACGCTGACCTCGTCGTTCTTGAGACGAATGGAAGTCGAATCATCGACGGCCAAGCGCTTGAATTCTACGATCAGACGGCTAAATGGTCGCCTTACCATGGCAGGGAAGTGAAGGTGTTTCCGCTCCGCACAATTCTAAGAGGAAGAACTGTGTATGCCGATGGTGAGGTCATCGGCCCTCTTGGGTATGGGGAATACATCACGGTCGCACCAAGCAAAACTTAAGGTTTCTGGTTGACCCATCCCGTCAGATCGGGCGATCCCTTGAAACGGGTGGTATGTTTCAAGGGATCGATAAAATACTCGACATGACGCGCCGCGATCTCCAGTTGAAGGCGCGTGCCGCTGGACGCCCGTGGGATCTGGGAAAGAATTTTGAGAAGTCGGCCTCCCCAATCACCCCTGCGGAACAGTTCGGCCCGGTCGGCCCGCAGCCGATCTGGCGAGACGTTCATGGCCTTTTGAGAGCAAGTCTGTAATCTCGTCCCAAAATACCATCGAATATTTTTAGCCGTTTGATTCGTCACCGATGCGAGCATCTTGCGTCTCTTCATGGCCTGATCAAAGCCAAAATGCAGGATCCGTACGACGCCTGCGCGGGTGAAGGTCGCGGTCTCGACGGCAACCTCATCCGGCGTGCCGACATGCACCCGCCCTCTGACACCGGAGTATTCGCCCTCGGCCGTGGACAGGTGGTTTTTGGCGAAGCGGTCGGCGTGATCGGCTGCGTCCGCTGCAAGACCATTTCTTCTGCATGAACCTATCGCAGTCGAACGCGCTTAAGGCTTCCATGTCCTGCCGCGCCGATGGGTCGTGCAGCGGACCTTCGGCTGGATGGTGCGTTGTAGACGCCTCGTGCGAGACTACGAGCAACGCATCGATGTCTCCGAGGCTCATGATCAACGCAAGCGGTGTTCTGGCGACACCTTTCGGATCGCGCCGTGAAGAACGATGTTCGGAGCCTTTGAGGGCTTCGACATATGACCATTTCAAGGTTTACGCTTATCGCGCCCAGATCGCCGACATCGTCGATTCAACCCGGCCAATCGTATTTCTGGGCAGCGCGAACCATTGCCGCAGTGGCCGGGCTGAATTGCCTCCCCGGCACGGTTACAAGGGAAATGGTCCGCGTCACCGACGGCTCGACAAGCGGACGCTGCAGCAGTTCGGGCAACGTGACGGAGTATTCCGGCATGAAGGCGAAGCCAATTCTGGCGAGCACCATCGATTGCACCCAGTCTTCGCGCTCAGAGCGAAACCGGGCATACAGGTTCACATTGGTCTGTCGACAAACATCCATCACCATGTCTCGCATCTCGCATGACAGGCGATCAACATAGGGTTCGTCGGAGAGGTCGCTCAACCGGATGGCGTCAACTGCCGAAAGCCGATGGTCGGGCGGGAATATGACGACATAGCGTTCCTTGTAGAGTTCTTGGACGCGGAAGAAATCGCCAAGGCCGTCGAGAGGATTGAGGACGGCCAGATCGAGTTCGCCGCTTTCGAGACGGCTTTTCAGATCGCCGACTTTTCCTTCGCTGACCTCAAGGTCTACTCCGTGGAATTCCTTCTGGAACCGGGCGAGAAATCGCGACAGCTTCACATGGCCGATGGTTGACATGATGCCAAGGCGAATGGGCACCTGATCTAGAAGCCTGAAATTGTCGGCGAGAGTCCTGGCCGCTTCCGCCTCCTGCTTGATGTGTTGCAAATGCGGGAGAAGCGACCGACCGAACTCACTCAGGAGAACACGCTTTCCTTCCCGATGGAACAAGGCCGCGCCAAGTTCATCTTCGAGGGTCTTTATCGCCTTGGTCAGGGCGGGCTGCGACACATTGCATTGGGCGGCCGCCTTGGTGAAGTTCAAAGCTTCTATGGCCGCCAGCACATACCGGACCTGAGACATCTCCACGGTTGCCCTCTCCCAGAACTCCTCGGAACAGGATGATACCATACCGATCCATAGCCGTCGGTTATGGATCGATAAAAAACAAGTCGTTCCCGGCGGGCCCTGATCGTGGTCTGCTCTCCCCGCATGAAAAAGAGGAGGACGAAATGAGCGTCTATATGGTGGAACGGGATCTCAAAGGGATCAGCATGGAAGCCCTTGGTGGCGCGCAGAAAGCTGCGATAAGCAAGGCAAGGGAGATGTCAGCCGCAGGCACGCAGATCAAGTATCTTCGCTCAACCTTTGCGCCCGAGGACGGCCGCTGCATGTGCCTCTTCGACGCCAATTCCGATACCGATGTTAAACGTCTGAACGACGATGCAGGCCTGCCCTACCACAAGATCGTTCCGGCACTTGATCTTACGCCGTGACTGCCGAGGCCTGCTTGTCGTCACGAGAAACTGGCGGCAACCAAAACCGGGATGAACGTAACGTTATCAACATGAAGGCCAAAACGAGTTTCGATTCCGCGAAATGGGAATATCCTTTATGAAGGGCTGCATGAAACCCCCGAACATCTCGCAACATTAGCATTTTCAAACATTCTTGAATATCGGGCGACGCCGGGAGTGCGAGTGTCTGCCCTCGGTTAGTGTTGGATTGGGAGAAACGGTGGTTGCGCCGGAAGCACCTGCACGCCTCCCCATCGAACCAGTGCCATCGGTTCCTTATTCCTATCATAAGCGGTGTCCCGTTCACACCTTGGCTGGATAATTCCAGGGAAGCAGGTCATCGACCCGGCTCTGCTTGGGGCCGTTGACGATGGCGATCAGCGTGCTGGTCAGATAGGCCTGCGGATCAACGGCGTTGAGTTGCAGGTTTATGCCGACTGTCGAACTATGCCGAGTGCCTCTTTGACCATGGCGGTTGGAGTGCGCTTCTCCCGCCGTTTTGGCCGGAGATCAGCCGTTGGCACTCGGCATATTTCTCATGCTCAAAGGGCGTTCAGGAATTCCAGAAGCCGGTCGTTTGGTCGAAATCGTTCGGCCTTTGCGCGTTCATATGGCTTCAGCTTGGCAAGTGCGGATTCCTTCAGTTCAAGATGTGCGTGAAGATAGGTCAGCGTTGTGGCGCAAGACATGGGGCGACACCCGCTTCGAGCGAAGAGGGACGCAGTGTTCGCGCGCTTTGGCGACATATTTGTTCAGCAGCGCCTGCACGCCGTCGGCGCTGAGCTTGCCGCCGTGCGTGTTCGGAAAGAGAGCCGTTGCGCTCCGCTTCCTGGGCTCGTTGAGCCAGCCCCGAAGGGCTTGCTGTGCAACCTTGGTGAGCGGCGTACTTCGCTCCTTGCGGCCCTTGCCAACGCATCGCACGTGGGCACCGTGCCCCAGCATCACCGAGTCACGGTCGAGATCGATGATCTCCGAAACCCGCAACCCCGTTTGCGCGGCCAGCAAGAGCAGAGTGTGATCACGCCGTCCCAGCCATGTGCTGCGATCCGGACAGGCCAGGATCGCTTCAATCTCGGGCCTGGTGAGAAACTGAAGCTGTTGCTTGTCGCATCGCTTGCTCGGGATCGCGAGCACGCGTTAATCTGGGCGCTATGGGCCGGCTCCTCGAAAGACGCATATCTGAAGAAAGACCGAATGGCCGTGAGGCGGAGATTACGGGTCCTCACTGAGGCGGATCGCTGTGTCTCGAGGTCCTCCAGGAATGCGCCGATGAAAGGCGCGTCCAAATCCCGCAGCATCAACTGCGACGGAGACCTGCCAAGGCGTGTCTGCGCGAATGCAAACAGGAGCCGGAAGGTGTCGCGGTAGGAGGCGATGGTGTTGGAGCTTACGCCTCGATGTCGCATGAGCCGATCGGTGAACCACCGCTCGATCAGCACGGCCAGATCGTTCGGGGCACTCATGAGCGAGCCTCCCACCGCTTATCCAGCAGTCGCGCGGCATGGGTCATTAGCTCCGGCGCGGCGGATAGATACCAGTAGGTGTCGCGAACATTGGCGTGGCCGAGAAAGGTCGAGAGGATCGGCAGTTCCCGCTCGACTTCTTCGCCCGCACGATACCAGTTGATCAGGGTCTGGACGGCGAAACGGTGACGAAGATCGTGAACCCGCGGACCATTGCGCTGCCCCCCGCTGCCGCAGACCGATCTGTCGCGACAGCTGCCAGAACACCCGGTGCACGTATTGGTGCAGCAATCTGCCGCCCTGCTCGGCGACAAAGAAATAGGGGCTACGAGGCGCGACGAGATGCGCGTCGCGCGGCATAGTCCGACAGCACGGCGACCGTCGTGGCATGGAGCGGAACCAGCCGCGACTTGCCGAACTTCGTCTCCCGAATGGTGAGGATCCCTTGGTCGAGATCGACGTCGTCCCGGCGCAGGTCGAGCGCTTCGGAATGGCGTAGCCCGGCCACCGCTATCAATCCGAACAGGCAATGATATGTCTAGCGACGCAGGGCGTTGGCCGGCGGCAGCGACAGTGCCGCCGCCAGAAGCGCCGTGATCTCAGCATCGGTATAGATGTAGGGCTTTGCCCGCCGCGCCGGCGACACAGCGTCTTGAGGTGGCACTTCCGTCAGGGGTTCGAAATGAGCGAGGTGCTGAGCGAAGCAGCGCACATCGGTCAGGCGGATGGACCAACTCGGTTGTCGGCCGATCAACGTCACCCACTTCATTGCCAGCGCCGTGGTGATGGTCTCGGCGCCGCGAGCCTCCATGAAGGTGACGAAATCCGACAACCGTCGGGCGGGCCCGTGGTACTTGTATCCCAACCCCTGGCGCATGCCTACATAGCGCTCGAGCGCTGTTCGAAGCCGGCTCATTCGGCACCTCCCGGCCACGGCAGGCTCAGTTCGCGCAGCTTCTCGATGTCGAGCTTGGCATAGATCCTTGTGCTGTCGATGCTCCGGTGGCGAAGCAATTGGCCGATCTCGGCAAAGCTGGCCCCCGACCGCAGCAGGTCGGTCGCAAGGCTATGGCGGAAGAGGTGGGCGCCGTGGTGCGCATAGCCGTGAATACCTGCCCGCTCGAGTGCCTGCTTCGCAATCATCGTGATGGCGCAGCCGGAGGCAAAGCCGACATGCGGAGCAAGGGTTCGCACAAACAGGCGGCGGCACGGTGGGGCTGGTCGCCCATACCGGATGTAAGCGACGATAGCTGTGCCGACGTCGTGGCGTAGCGGCATCGTCGCTTGTCGCCGCCCCTTGCCATGGACAAGGATCTTGCCTGAGCGCCAGTCGATGTCATCAAGACTGAGGGCCGCAACCTCGCTGGCGCGCAAGCCGAGCTTGGCCAGGATCATCAGAACTGCATAGTCCCGATGCCCCATTGCCGTGGTCCGATCGCAGGCATCGAGAACCTGCTGGACCTTCTGTGGCGGCAGGAAGGTTGGCAGGCCCGCGAGCCGCCAGCGGCGGAAGGACGGCACGCAATCGGCCAAGGCCACCGAAATGAAGCCCTTCAGATGCAAGTAACGCAGGAAGGCGCGCACCACCCCGCACATCGCCTTGCCGCTGTCGGCGGAGCCATCGAGAGCATGTCGCTCGACATAACCGATGACGATCTCCGGGTAAGCGCTGCAAACCCCTCTGCGCCAGCCGAGCAGACCTCCTGCAGAAATGGGCGTGAGAGCAGCTTATGGCTTTCCACCGTCGAGGCGGCGAGCCCTCTCTCATTTGTGAGATAAGCCGCGAACACATCAACAATCTGCTCGTGCTGCGTGCGCTCAATCGGAGGCACGGCTGGTATCAAACCTTCTTGCCGTAATGAAGAAAGCAAGCGCCTGAGCGCCGATCGGTCCCCCGAGTCGAGGCTCCAGTGTTTGGAACGGTGCTCAAGAAACCGGTCAACGTGAACTTCGCTTAAATCGTGGGGATCGTGCCCGTTGCCAACATGCCAGTCCATCAGCTCGCGAAACCGGCTCAGCGATCGCCAGGTGCATTGCCGACCAAAGCCTTCGTTCGACAATCTAGCCGCGTAAATGCGGGCGAACTCGCCATACGACCCGTGGATCAGCTTTCGATAAAGTGTGCTGCGTTGCAGATAATCACTTGCGTTCATGTGTCCTCTCCTTCGCATCAATTGCGACAAAGAGAGCCTAGGCTATGCCGATCCTGCTACCGCTACGTTACTGAAAGCATTGGTAAAAACTTGCTCACTCGGCATAGTTCGACGGTCGGCATAAATCTGCTTATGCCGCGCGCGGCATAAGCAGGTTTCTACGAGCGAGGCGATTGTGGCCCAATTTTCGGCTCCTGCGTCGTGACCTGCGAAGAGCGCGTTCTTGCGGCTGAGGGCAATCGGCCGAATGGTTCTTTCGACACTGTTGTTGTCGAGCTCGATGCGGCCGTCAGAGAGGAAGAGATAAAGCCCGTCCCAGTATTTGGCGATGTAGTTCAGGGCCTCGCCTAGCGGTGATTTGGCAGCGACGCGAGCACGGTGATGGACGAGCCATGTTTGCATGTCAGCGATCACCGGTTTTGATCGCTGCTGTCGCGCAGCGAGGCGAGCTTCCGGGTCGAGCCCGCGCACGTCCGCCTCGATCCGATAAAGTTCGCCAATCCGCTTCACGCCTTCCTCGGCAATCGGCGCGGGTCCATTGCGAGTGATCTCCACCAGCTTGCGGCGGGCGTGCGCCCAGCAATAGGCAAGCCGAATGTCGGGACCGACACGTTTCGACGCGATCAGTCGATTGTATCCGGCATAGCGGTCGACCTGCAGAACGCCAGAGAAGCCCTGCAATATCCGTTCTGCATGCTGTCCCCCCCGACCGGGAGCATAGGTGAAGGCAACACCGGGCGGTGCACCGCCGCCCCATGGTCGGTCGTCGCGCGCCAACGCCCAGAAGTATCCTGTTTTGGTTTTGCGTGAGCCAGGATCGAGCACCGGAGCACGGGTCTCGTCCATGAAGAGCTTCGTCGAGTGCTTCAGATCTATGATTGCGGATTCCGGGAATTAACCGGACGGGTGGAGTGCACCCCCATACTGAGACAAGGAAAATCGCGGACACCGCCCCGCGATCAGCTATGCCGCCTTTTCCATCTGTCGTCCACCTGAATGCTTCTGTTCGTATTCCTCCGGCGTGAGATAATCGAGCGCCGAATGTAGGCGCTGCGTGTTGTAAACGGTATCGATGAAAGCGCCGATGCGCCTGCGGGCATCATCTGCATCCTTATACGCGAGACCTTGCACCTCTTCCTGTTTCAGGGTTTTCATGAAGCTCTCTGCCTTGGCGTTATCATAAGGATTTCCGACACGGCTCATGCTCGCCTGGATACCGCGACGATGCAGAAGTTCGGAGTAGGCCCCGCAGGCATATTGAACTCCGCGGTCGGAATGATGCACGAGGCTCCCGGGAGCGGGCTGGCGATCGGTGATGGCCATCTCGAGGGCCTCGATGGCAAGGCTTGCTTCGAGATGCGTATCCAACGCCCATCCGACCACCCTGCGGCTAAACGCGTCAAGCACAACGGCAAGGAAAGCAAACTCCTCAGCCAGATGCACGAACGTGATATCGGCAACCCATAGCTGGTTGACCCCACTGAGGATCATGCCCCTGGCAAGGTTCGGCACGACGTGCCAACCATGCCTCGAGTTCGTCGTTGCAGGAACAAAAGGCCTCGCGCGCAGGCACAGCAGATTGTCTTCACGCATGATGCGTAGAATGCACTTGTGGTTGATTGCCAACCCTCCCGCCGCAACAGGGCTGCGATCCGGCGGTAGCCGTAGTGCGCGTTGGTCAGTGCCGTCCTCTGGATGAGATCGCGCAAACCTGTCTCGGCCCGACGCGGGGCCGAATCCAGCCAGTGACGGTAATAACTTGCGCGGCTGACGCCAGCGAGCCAGCACATTCTATCGACGTTGAATTCGCCTTGCGACAGGCCGGTCGTCATCTTTTCGATGACTTTGAGGATCCCGTTTCGCCAGGAGCGCTGCTCCGACGATGATCTTCCTCGAAGTGCCGCAAGGCTTCTCGAAAAAAATCGAGATAGAGCTGCTGTTGCCCGACTTTCTGCTCCAATTCCCTGATCCGGCGCCTGGCCTTGGTCAGTGCCTTTTCCCGAGGTGTTGGCAAGTCGGCTGCGCTCTGCGACTGCGCTGCCGCGTCAAGTCCTGCTGTTGATCTGGCCGGCCGGCCGCGCCGGCGTGACTTCAGATTACCGTGGAGTCTGAGTTGATCACGCCACTCGTAAAATCGTTGGCGACTTATGCCAACCTCATCTGCTAACTTGCTGACGGTTTCGCCCGCGTCCATGCGCTGGAGAAGCTCCAGCTTTTGGTCCTCATCAATAACTCTTTGCCGTCCGGCCATGCCCCAGTTTCCTCTCCTTGCAGGGAAACTGTCCGCGATTTTCCTTGTCTCAGTATGGGGTGCACTCCATCGGAATACCTGTCCGGCTTCAGATCGGAATAGCCGTCCGGCATCACCGGAATACGCATATGATCAGCGCATCGAAGACGGGACGCAGTTCGAAGGCGGCACGGCCGACCCAATCGGCAAGCGTGGAGCGGTCGAGATCAATCCCCTGGCGGCTCATGATCTGCGCCTGCCGATAGAGGGGAAGATGATCGGCGTATGTGGAGACCAGTACATGCGCGACCGTGGCTTCCGTCGGCAGCCCCGCCTGGATCAGCCGTGCAGGTGCCGGAGCCTGGATGACGCCGTCGGTGCAAGACCGACACGCATATTTGGGGCGACGGGTGACGATGACGCGGAACTGCGCCGGATTACATCCAGCCGCTCGGAGACATCGTCACCGATACAATGCAGGCAACCGTCGCAGGTGCAGGTCAGACTTGGGGCTCGACGACCTCTTCGATACGAGGGAAGATGTTTGGGGAGACAGCCGCGATTGGTTGCGCGCGGTTTGGAGACACGTTTCCCCGCAGGAGCGTCGGCCTCGTCCTCAGCCTGGACGGCCGCGATGGCCGCTTCCAGATCCTCCAGCGCAAGATCGAATTGATCGGGATCGGTCTTCTCGGATTTGCACCCGAAGGCCGTCTGCTTGAAGGCGGCGACCAGTCTTTCCAGCTGTTCGATCCGCTCGTCCTTGCGAGCTTCACGTGCGGTTGCCGCGATCAGCATCGCTTTCAAGGCAACAATATCAATCATCGGGAAGATCCGCGCCGCTCAGCATGCGCTGGGTCTATCAAAACCGGCCTCGATTTGCCTTTGGAATTTGCCACCCGAGTCATCGTGCCGCAGCTACTCAATAGCCTCCGGCGTTCTCGTTTCGACGGTACGAACCCGACGCCAGTCGAGGCCCGCAAATAGCGCTTCGAACTGAGCATGGCTCAACGTCATCAGGCCGTCCTTGATGCCGGGCCAGGTGAAGGTTTGTTCCTCCAGCCGCTTGTAGGCCATCACTGTGCCGCTGCCATCCCAATAGATCAGCTTCAAACGGTCTGCCTTGCGCGACCGGAAGACGAAGACCGTTCCGGTGAACGGGTCCTTGCGCAGCTCGTTCTTCACGAGCGCCGCCAACCCGTCATGGCCTTTGCGGAAGTCAACCGGCTTCGTCGCCACCATGATCCGCACGCGGTTTGACGGGAAGATCATGCCAAGACCGCAAAAGAACGTGCCACAGCCACGATCCGAGCGGCAGATGCGCCTTCCTCCAGGCGGATGGTGACTGGCCCGACAATGATCTCAGGACGAGTGACTTCTCTAACTGGCCGCTCCGCATCGGACGTCTCAACAACCATGGCCGCGAACTCAACCGCATCCTCGGGCGCAGGAAGGATCAACTTGCCGTGCCGCGCCATCGTGCGCCAAGACGACAGGTGGTTCGGCTTCAGTCCATAACGCTCAGCAACCTCATTCACCGTCGCGCCCAGTCGCAGACACTCCGACACGATCCTGGCCTCCACCTCGTCCGGCCAATGGCCATGCCCCTCACGCCCGGCCTTCCTGATCGTGAGAACCTCCAACGTAGTCTCCATGGAGAAACTCCCTTCGCTCGTCCATGGAAAGCCGATCACAGATCACGGTAGACAGCAACGTGGGGGCTAAACACCGGTTACTGATCAACATTGCCCTCGGATCGCTCCTCGTCAGGCGAATTGCTCACTGAAGCCATTTTCAAAAGGACTCTGAGTACTTGGCCAGCACGTCGATCAAGGAGGTCGTCTCGTCTTTCGCGGCGTCAGCAAAGGCTCTCTGAAACATTGCTTCAAGGTGGTGTTTCATCAATCCGGCGGCCTTAGTTTCTTCTCCGGCCTCCAGAGAGTCAATTATCTCCAGATGTTCATCGGCATTGCATTTGGTCCAATTGGGTCGACCGTAAAGATACAATACTAAAGAGCTTTGCGAAAGGAGTGGCTCCAAATATTTTATTAGAATGTTGCTATTAGTCATCCTGACAAGTGAGCGATGGAACGCGCAGGCGTACCTCATGTATAATGCATGGTCTTTATTAAGATACTCATGCTCGCGTTTTACTGAATCGCGGAGTTCTGCGGCTTGCGTCTTACTGATGTTTCCTGCGAGATAACGTATGACTACATCCTCAAGCTCCATCCGGATACGAAGAACATCCATACCATGTTCGAAGCTGGGCTTCGCTACCGTTGCTCCTTTGTTCTGACGGATATCAACCAGTCCGTCGGCGGAGAGCATTTGAAAAGCTGTCCTGACCACGTGCCGGCTGACGCCAAACTGATTACAGATTAGTTCTTCTGGCAGCTTGGTCTCAGGCGCAAGCGCCTGTTCGACGATAGCGTTGGTCAATGCGTCACAAACATGCTGCGCATTGTTCCTTCCCTCTGACATAAAAAATGACTCCAACTTCGTTTATTGTTGATTATTCTATAAGAAATAATCAACGCTCGATATTGTGTACTCGAGCTTTCGGTTCAGCACTTGAACGCAACGCAAGCCCTGCCAAATGCGTCAATCACTCATATGTATATAATAGCTGGGCTAATCCGGTGTCCAGCTATCCTCTACCATCTCCTCAATCGATGCTGCCAGATTCCAGCTCGACCATCCTGATCGAGCCTGGGTTCGTCGCTTAGCCGTTGTACGCCGGGACGATTGTCGTCGAATGAAAAATTTAATAATTGACAATATGGCGATTCGATTGTCTATTTATCGGTGTAGATTATTGGAAAGATCCACAAATTGAGCGGAGGACTGGTCGGGCTTCCCTAGTCTTTGACCAGCGTATCTGCGCGGTACGAAAAGGAAGCCACCGTTGAGTGATATTGGAGTGGATTGGGAAGAACGCGTGGACTGGCAGCGCATACGCGCGGCACGCGTTCAAAGCGCAATTAAGGCGATGAAGGAAGAGGGCATAGGCGCCCTGATTGTTCAGAGAATTGAGAACTTGCGGTTCCTCACATGCATGAGGCCATTCACCAGTCTGATCTACTATCCTAGATACGCCGCAGTCCTGTTCGATACAGGTCACATTTGCCTCCTGACTGAGGGTGGCGACTATGAATTGGTCAAGAGAAGCATGCCGTGGATCGATGATTTGCGTGTGTGGCCGTATGATAGTGACGAAACAATTGCCAACGTCAGCGGATTATTCTCCGACAGAAGTTTTTCGACGGGCCGCCTAGGCTACGATGATGTGACGTCGCCCGCGGTACTCTTTGGTTTGAGCAAAAAGTACCCCGGTCTTGAAATGGTCGATGCCAACAAGACGCTCGGCCGAGCCCGATTGATCAAGGATTCGGAAGAGATCAAGGTTATCCGGGGTGCTGCTCAGCTTGCCGAAATCGGGATGCTCGCGGCCCGGGAAACGATTAAAGAGGGTGTTCGGGAAAGCACGATCGCAGCGGAAATGGCGCGAGCGATGCTGGAGGCCGGGGCAGACGCCCTCATTACACATCCTCAAGTGACCACCGATGCCCTTCGCCGTATGGCGACGGACAAAAGGCTTCGTTACGGCGAGGTTGCCCTTATCGACATCAATATCGGCTACAATGGATATGTCGGTGATTTTGCTCGCACATTTGCAGTCGGCCAGCCCAGTTCCGCGCAGCGCAAGGTGTTTCAGGTGCAACTCGAGTGCCTTCAGACTGCAGTTAGTCTGGTGAAGCCTGGGATTGACCCTCAAATTATCCAGGACGCGGTTCGTGACATTGTGGTCAAAGCCGGTCTCGAAAAGCACTGGCACGGCTACATTACGGGCCATGGCGTTGGCGTTGGTATCGGGCCAATCGAGCAGCCGCTCATCGGATCCACCATGGGGCCGGAGCGCGAGCTTCGCGAAGGAATGATCATCGCCTTCGAGCCTGGGATTTTCGACCCTGCAGTCGGCCCAATCCGCAACGAGGAGATGGTGCTCGTCACCGCCGAAGGGCACGAAACGCTTACACGCTTTGGATTCTGCGAAAAGCTTTCTGAGCGCTGAACGGAACAGATGAGGGCAGTCAAAGATCTAAATTAAATTTAATGGGAGGAAAGACATGAAAATAGTGCCAAGAGTGAGCGTGGTTGCTTTGATGGCGCTTGCGGGTTGGGTGTTGGGAGGGGCGAGTGTATCGTTGGCAAATCCCGATATCGACGCGGCCAGAGCCAACGTTGAACGTCATCGGCAGCTGCCGACTTTTGAAGCGCCAGGAGAGCCATTCAATGCCAAGCAATGCATGGCCGGCAAGAAGATCATGGCCATGCCTGTTTCCAGCGCCAATCCGTTCAACAAGAATATCGTGCAATCGATGGTCGAAGTTGCCAAGACGGTCGGCTTCGAGGTGGTGGAGTGGGAGAACCAAGGGCGCCCGACTCAGTGGGCCCAAGGAATAGAGCATGCGGCAAACAACAAATTTGATGCGGCCGTTCTGATCGGTGGCGTCAATCCTGCCGTTCTCGGACCGCAGATCGCTGAAGCCAAAAAGGCTGGTGTCGGCGTCTATACCGCTCACATGTACGATACCTTGCAAACCCCCGATCCGTCCTCGGAACTTTCTCTCAACGTCCGTTATCACTTGGCCGGCGAGCTTCTTGTCGACTGGATGGTTTCTCAGACCGACGGAAAGGTAAACGCGCTGATTATTGGGTCTGACGAGGTTGTTCCGACTTCGGCCTTCGTCAAAGGTATCACTGACAAGCTCGACCAGTGCGGCGAAGGCTGTAAGTACTCTTACGTGAATGCGCCCATTCCTGAGTGGGCGACCAAAGTGCAGCCGAGCGTCCAGTCTGCCTTAATTGCCGATCCAACTATCAACTACGTCGTTCCCATCTACGACAGCGCGGCTCAGTTCGTCATCCCCGCGATAAGGATAACGGGTAAGTCAGAACAGGTGAAAATCGCGACGTTCAACGGAACTCCGTTTGTATTGGACGCGATACGGGCGGGAAATGTCGAGATGGATATCGGCGAAAGCATCGGGTGGATTGCCCGCTCCATTCTTGATAGCAGCATGCGTAAGCTGTGCGGCTTGGAGACGAAAGACGAGCTGTATGTGCCGTTCTATGTTTTCGACAAGAGCAATGTTGAGAGTGCAGGTGACCCCGCCGCGTTCGACCAAGGTTACGGTGACTCATACCTGACCGGCTATCAAAAGCTCTGGGGCTTGGAATGATAACAGTCGCGAAAATTCAGGCGCCGGGCGAAATCCCGGCGCTTTCCATTCGCCAATTGTCTAAGCGGTTCGGAGGGGCGCTGGCACTGAATAACGTTTCGCTGGATATCGCTTCTGGCGAGGTGCACGGACTTCTGGGTCATAACGGTTCTGGAAAATCGACGCTGATAAAGATTCTGGCAGGGTTTCACAATCCTGAGGCTGGCGCCACTATCTCGGTAAACGGCAATCCGGTTTCGCTTCCGATGTCTCCGGCCGATCCAACTCGGCTGGGTATTGCTTTTGTCCATCAACATCTCGGCCTGATACCCAGCCTTTCCGTATTGGAGAACCTGCGCCTCTCCACCTTCGCCACGCAGTCGCGCTGGCTTATCAATTGGTCCTCGGAGCGCCGCCGGGCGCGCGAGCTTTTCGAGCGTTTCGGACTTGCGATCAATCCCGAGGCGCGGCTTGCGGATCTGGGCCAGGTGGAGCGGGCGATGGTAGCCATCGTCAGGGCATTCGACAGCCTCCAACAGACAGCTTCCGGCGGTAAGGGAATCATGATTCTCGACGAGCCGACGCCTTTCCTTCCGCGCTCTGGTGTGAAACAGCTCTTCGCGTTAGTCCGCTCAATCGTCGAGCAAGGATCGAGCGTGATCTTTGTTTCGCATGACATTGACGAAATCACGGAAATTACGGACCGCGCGACCATACTACGCGACGGTGTTGTTGCCGGCACCGTCGAAAGTAAACATGCCGCGCACGACGAAATCGTCGAATTAATTATGGGTCGACGAGTGAAGGTGTTCCAGACCGAGCATCGCGATCTCTCGGATCGGCCTGCTGAGGTCACTGTGAAAGGACTGAGCGGAGCGATCGTCAAGGATGCTTCAATAGAACTCCGTAAAGGCGAAATCGTCGGCTTGACCGGGCTGATTGGATCAGGTTTCGACGAGATCCCATATTTGCTGTTTGGCGCGGACCCTGTTTCTGCGGGCGCAATCAATATCGGCGGCGTTGAGTACGAGGTTGCCAGGCTAGCGCCCAACACTGCGATGGATATGGGACTGGCCCTTTTGCCTTCGGACCGTCTGGCACGGGCAGGGGTGGGGGCGCTCTCGGTCGCGGAAAACATGACCGTTCCGGTTCTGCAACGCTTTTGGTCGGGAGGATTTCTGAACTGGAGGGCCATCCATCGCTGGGCCGACAAACAGAATATTGTTTACGAGGTTCGGCCGAACCGACCAGAATTCAGGTTACAGTCACTGAGCGGTGGCAATCAACAGAAGGTGCTGCTGGCCAAATGGCTGCAACTGAAGCCTTTGCTTCTGATGTTGGACGAGCCGACACAGGGGGTTGATGTCGGTGCCCGGCAGAAAATCTATGAAGCTCTTCATGCTGCATCGTCCGAGGGCACGTCGGTTCTGTGCGCGAGCACCGATGCGGAGCAGCTTGCCCAGATTTGTGACCGCGTTCTGATTTTCACGCGAGGCAAAATCGTCTGCGAGCTCAAAGGAAATGAGATCTCAAAAGATTCTATCACCGAACAGTGCCTGAGAAGTGCCAGCCTAAGCATTCCGACCGGAGGGGAATAAAATGACCGATAAAACGGCACGAAACGACGCCGATATGACCGCCGACACGGGGAATCGCAGCGTCTTCAAATTTCTGGAGGCTTCCGCGCTGGTCATAGGAATAGTCGTTCTGATCGCGATCTTTGGCTATCTGAGGCCGGAGTCATTTCTCTCCTGGACTAACATTTCCACGATGCTCGGCTCTCAAGCTGTTCTTGTCGTGCTTACGCTTGCTCTGATCATACCGTTGACCGCAGGTGATTTCGATCTGTCGGTAGCTGCGAATTTGACATTGTCGGCGATGGTTCTAGCCGTGCTCAACGCGCAAATGGGATGGCCGCTCGCAGCCGTCGTGCCGATTTCTCTCGGCGTCGGCATCATCACTGGTTGTGTGAATGCTTCGTTTATCCTTTATTTTCGAATTCCTTCCCTGATTGTCACCTTGGGAACAGGTACATTTCTCAGCGGAATTGTTCTCTGGATCAGCGGTTCAATGACCATTAGCGGGCTCTCGCCGTCCCTTGTCGACTATGTGATTGTAAAACGTGTTCTCGGGGTCCCGCTCGCATTCTACTATGCGCTGCTTTTGTGCGCGATCTTATGGTACGTGTTCGACTACACGACGATCGGCCGCCGCCTTCTATTCGTCGGCCGTGGACGAGAAGTTGCACGCCTGTCCGGGATACGGGTGGACCGGATACGGTTTGGCTGCCTTGTCGCGTCTGGCTTCCTGAGTTCTGTGGCCGCGCTCATCTATGCCGGGACCATTGGGGCTGCCGATCCACTCTCTGGCGGTTCGTTCTTGCTCCCCGCTTTTGCTGCCGCATTCTTGGGTGCGACTAGTATTGTTCCTGGACGCTTTAATCCTTGGGGCTCGCTATTCGCAGTCTATTTCTTGGTGGTGGGCATCACCGGGCTTACGATTCTCGGCATCCAGACATTCGTTCAAAATCTGTTTTATGGCGGCGCCTTGGTAATAGCGGTGGCATTGTCGCAGCTTGTCCGCAAGCGCGAACCGCAAGACTTCAGCTGATCCTTTCTTTCCGCTGATGCAGCGTCTGCCGGGCTCAGGGTTCTCTCCGGGGTTCGATCGCAAGGATTGCCGCATGTTTGCGTTGGAACGGGCGGGACGAAGTGTTGTTCGCGGTTCCATAGGACCGCATGCGGGGGAGCTACCTCATCCGCGCAGCGTCCCGGCAAGGACGTGTCTGGGAATTGGGAGTTGATTGGGGAATCGATAGCTCGTCCTCAGGCTGCAGCAGCGGCGTGGCGGAACGGCTCGTTCATCTTCCACATGGCGTGGAGGATGACGGCGAGCTTGCGCGCCACCGCGACCTTCGCCTTTCTGACGCCGGCACCCTTGGCGATCCGCAGGCCCCAGGCCTTCAGGATAGAGAAGCCAATCTGCCGCGTCAGGATCACATTGGCGGCTTCATAGAGGTGGGTGGAGCGCACCCCGTTTTGACCGAACAGACGGCGGTTGGGTTTAGGCACTGAGGCGGATGAACTCGCGCGGCGATTTGAACTTCAGTCCTGAGTGCGGATGGGATTCACAGGAGTCTTCGAACCATCCAGGCAGCAAGGCCGGATGGTGTCGGTGTCGGTCAAGATGTGAGTTACGGCATGGTCGCGTTTGAGGGTATGTAACCGCCCGGTTGTTGCCGCCTGCCGGATGAGGCGTCGATGTCCTAAGACACGTCTTTAACGTCGTCGTTTGCGACGTGTTTTAGGCGAGGAATGGGATGCGTGTCGAAATTCTTGGGCAGGAACGTCGGCGTCGGTGGTGTGATGATAAGAAGCTCGAGATCGTCATGTCGGTTGGGGCTGACGGGGCGACGGTGACACAGGTTGCGCAGCGCCATGAGGTTACGCGCCAACAAATCTACGCGTGGCGGCATGAGCTGAAGAAGAAAGGATCTTGTCGCCGGCGACGATCTTTCTGCCGATCGAGATGCCCGCGCCACACGAGATGGCTGCCGCTCCCGAGCCAGGCGAGCGTGCGCCGGCTGCGACGATGCCGATTGAGGTGCAATTGAATTGCGGGCGGAGGCTTCGCTTTGACAGTGGGGTTGATCCCGTCGTGCTGACGCGGCTGGTTCGGGCGGTTGAGACGGCATGATCGGACCGGGGACTGGCGTTCGGGTCTATCTTGCCTGCGGGATCACGGACATGCGCAAAGGAATCGAGGGCCTGGCGGCGCTGGCGCAGGATGTGTTGCGCCAGAAGCCGACGGGAGGAGCGGTCTTCGCCTTTCGGGGAAGGCGTGGTGACCGTTTGAAGCTTCTTTATTTTGATGGCCAGGGGTTCTGTCTTTATTACAAGGTCTTGCAGAAGGGCCGCTTTCCGTGGCCGTCGGCGGCCGACGGGGCGGCCCGACTGACGTCAGCGCAAATGGCGATGTTATGGGAAGGAATTGACTGGCGGCGCCCTGATTGGGGTGCGCCGCCGGCTCGCGTCGGATGATTTTATCCTTTTGAATCTAATGGTTTTTATGGCTCACCGACCTGACTTGTGGTAGTCAGGTTCATGTCGAACGCCGCCGAGAATCTTCCCGACGACCCGGCCTTGCTGAAGGCGATGATTGCCGCCTTGCAGGCGGAAAATGCGCAGATGTCGGCGACGTTGCAGCGCATGACCAGTTGATCCAGACCCTGCGGCTACGCATTGCCAGGCTGAAGAAACAGGCATTCGGCAAGTCCTCGGAAAAGATCGAGCGGGAAATCCAGCAGCTGGAACTGGCGCTGGAGGATCTGTTGATCGCTGCGGCGGAAAGCAATGCCGGGCCAATCAATGAGGCCGATGAGGCAGCGTCTGCTGCGCCTGTGGCCAGCGTGCCCGAAAGGATTATGCGCCGTCGTCCGCGCGTATCGGGGAAGTCAGTTCGCGAGCGCAGGGAACTCGATCCCGGCACCTGTTGCCCCGCTTGCGGCGGTGAACTGCGTCTTGTGGGCGAAGACGTTAGTGAAATCCTCGACATGATCGCCGCGCAGATGAAGGTCATCGAGGTCGCCCGGTTGAAGAAATCCTGCCGCTGCTGCGAAAAGATGGTG
The DNA here is from genome assembly GCF_003071665.1 of Aminobacter sp. MSH1. GTDB lineage: Bacteria > Pseudomonadota > Alphaproteobacteria > Rhizobiales > Rhizobiaceae > Aminobacter > Aminobacter niigataensis. The sequence continues at coordinate 753,727 of NZ_CP026265.1, forward strand.
CAGTTGCCCGCGCCCAGCCGTCCGATCCCTGGCAGCATGGCGGGTGCCGGTCTTTTGGCCTACATCCTGGTCTCGAAGTTCGACGATCACCTGCCACTGTATCGTCTGAACGAAATCTTCGCCCGCATGGGTGCCGACATTCCCGATAGCACACTGGTCGATTGGTGCGGCCGCGCCATGCGGATGCTCCAGCCGCTGATCGAGCGGATCGAAACCGTGATCATGGGCAGTGACCTTCTCCATGCCGACGACACCCCGATCCGGGTGCTGGATCGCTCGCTGCGAGACAAGGGGCTGGGGAAAGGCGTAAAGAAGGGCAGAACTGGACATATGTCCGCGATCAACGTCCATGGGCGGGCGCTGCCCCGCCCGGTGCGGTCTATTATTTTGCCCCTGACTGGAAAGATGACCACGTCCATCATCACCTCAGGCAGACAAGCGGCATCCTTCAAGCCGATGGCTACAAAGGCTACGGGAAGCTTTATGAGCCTGGAGCGGACGGAGCATCCCGCTTCTGGGCGGCGGCATGCTGGGCGCATTGGCGCCGCGACTTCCATGATATCTGGACCTCGAACAAATCCGGGATCGCGCGCGAGGCTCTCGACCGTATCGGTGGGCTCTACGACATCGAGCGCGATGTTGCCGGCCAGCCTGCCGATATCCGCCTTGCCGCCCGTCAAAAGCACAGCAAAGCAAAGGTCGAGGCATTCCGCGTCTGGGCCGAAGCACAACTGACCCGCATTCCGGGAAAAGGTGAACTGGCAAAAGCCTTCCGATATGGCCTGAGTCGCTGGAAATCGTTCTGTCTGTTCCTGGAAGACGGTCGCGTCGCCATGGACAACAACGCCGCCGAGCGAGCCCTGCGCCCGATTGGAATCGGAAGAAAGAACTGGCTATTTGCCGGTGCCGACACAGGGGCAGAGACCTTGGCGCGTGCCATGACGATCATCGAGACGTGCAAGCTGAACGGCATCGATCCGCAGGCCTGGCTGGCCGACGTGCTCGATCGCATCCACGATCACAAGATCAATCGTCTCGATGAGCTGCTTCCCTGGAATTGGTCGCCTGTTACCGCCATCTCCGCCGAGGCCGCCTGATGGCAACCGTGACCCATGTGTTCAGCATCGACTACGTCGCCACATTGCTCGATGAAGATGCCGAACTCCTTCAGGCGATCGTCAGCAACGATGACAACCTGAGCTACGGCAGCAGCAGCAGCGTCTACACCGGGCCGGACGAGGCAATAACTTCGCTCACCCGCGACGGAATTGAAGAGCTGGAGCAAATGCTGACCAATGCTCGCCGCACCGCCGACGAATGGAACGACTTCCTCGAAGCCTTCATCGATGACGGTGAACTCATCGCTCGCATCTAAGCGAAATCTCAGCGGTAACAACCGGGCGGTTACGAGGGTATTGACGAAGGACTCGGACATCCGTGGCTCTGGGTGCTGCGAACCGGGGTAAAGAGCAAGGTCAACCCCAGGGCCGCTACGGTGTGGGCGGTCTGCCGGGCGATGTAGGCGCTGCGGAGCTCGACCGATGTGACCATCAGATCACAGACCATTTCAGCGGAGATCCCAGCCTTGGCGACGGCAAGCCAGCCAATGATTTCGCGGTCGCAGGCATCGATGACAAACAGGACTCTCACGACCTGGCTGTCACGGGCACGGAGCTCCAGGTGGTCCGAACACCAGCGCACGTTCAAGCGCAAGGCAACGACCACACCGTCATGGGTTTCGGCCGGGCGTTGCGCAGTGTGGCGTTGCAGCGGGACCGTGGCGGCGGATAGAACAGCAAGGTGTTCCTGCCGATCCGGAGTTTCAGACGCGCTATTCCCGTTTTCGACATAAATCTGATCGGTCAGTACGGCCAGGACGGTGCGGGCATGGTCAACCACCCCGCCCGCCCTCGCGGCGGCCGCGCGTTCAGGATGGACGCAGCGATGCTGATGCCCCGTGCAGCGAGTGAAGCGGAACACGACGGGATGATCGCAGGTGGAAGGTCTTTGCGCTTCACGATCGAACTCGCCAGTTGCGTCAATCGCTGCCTTGGACAGTTCAAATGTCGAGAGCGATTTCGCGACTGGCGGCCTGGAGAATACCCCAGGCATGGTCGGCAAACGATCGCCAGACCTCAATGCGGAACCGGTCTTCAGCTTCGCGGACAAGGATGATCTGCGCCTTGTCGAAGATGGTCCTGCAGCCCGTGCCGACCGGCATCACCTCGATGTCGAACGCAATGGCCGAGCGCAATGCCAACACGGCCCCGCCCCCCTCGACCTCGATGCCGATCTCGCGATGGCTGACATCAACAAGGCTATGCGGCACTGTCGCATAGAGCTTGGCAAAGGCCGTTTCGATTGCGTCTTGTTCGGCCAGTGGGACAACCAGTTGCCACTCGTCCGGCCCGAGGCGCACGGCTAGCCTGCCTTTAGAAAAGGTGACGTCGCCGATCTTACCCGGCAATGGCGAACCGAATGCCTTTGCAGCTTGCGCCGCTTGTGCCGGATCTATCCTCAGGGCGAAGCGGGCTCCGTCGGCGACGACGCGGATGTTTAGCGGCGTCACCTTGCGAACGGCAATCTCGCGGCCGATCAGCGGATGATGTTCATGCAGCATGACCGTCCTCCTATGCGCTCAGGCGCTTGTTTTCGGGGTCGAAGAATACCGTTCCGACAACCTTGGCCGTATGGGTCCGCCCCGGCGTCGGCACATGGATGATCTCGCCTTCCCGCGCCTTGCCACCTTCGATCACCGCCATGGCAATCGAGCGTCCGAGCGCGACACTCCAGTAGGACGAGGTGACGTGGCCGACCATTTTCATCGGCAAGGCCTGGTTGGGATCGAGCACGATCTGAGCACCTTCCTCCAGCACGGTGTTTGGATCGGAAGTGAGCAGGCCGACGAGTTGCTTGCGATCGGTTTTGAGCATGTCTGTCCGCATCAGCGAACGCTTGCCGACGAAGTCGGGCTTGGCCTTGCCGATGGCCCAGCCGAGACCGGCGTCATCAGGCGTCACGGTGCCGTCGGTGTCCTGTCCGACGATAATGTAGCCCTTCTCGGCGCGCAGAACGTGCATCGTTTCGGTTCCGTAAGGGGTGATGCTGTATCTCTGGCCGGCCCGGTGGAGCTCTTCCCAGACCGCCCGGCCGTAGCGCGCCGGCACGTTGATCTCGTAGCCGAGTTCTCCGGTGAAGCTGACCCGGAACAGCCGGGTCGGCACGCCGCAGATCTTGCCCTCGGCAACCGACATGTGCGGGAGCGCCTCTTCGGAAAGGTCGATGCCTTCGACCAGCGGCTCGATCAACTTGCGCGCGTTCGGGCCGTTGAGCGCGATCACCGCCCATTGCTCGGTCGTCGAGGTCAGCCAGACCTTGAGATCGGGCCACTCGGTCTGGAGATAATCCTCCATCATGCCCAGCACGCGCGCCGCACCGCCGGTGGTGGTGGTGACATGGAAACGGTCGGTGGTCAGACGGCCGATGACGCCGTCGTCACGGATGAAGCCATCCTCGCCAAGCATCAGGCCGTAGCGCAGGCGACCGGGCGCGAGCTTCGTCCAGGAGTTGGTGTACATGCGGTTCATGAATTCGGCGGCATCCGGCCCGACGATCTCGATTTTGCCGAGTGTCGAGGCATCGAACATGCCAAGGGACTCGCGAACTGCCTTGCATTCGCGCGCCACGGCGGCATGCATGGTCTCGCCCTTTTTCGGGAAGTACCAGGCGCGGCGCCACAACGACACCGGTTCGAATTCCGCGCCGTTCTGCTCGGCCCAGCCATCGATCGGCGTCTTGCGGGTCACTTCGAACAGTTCGCCGCGATTGTATCCGGCGAAGGCGCCGAAGGTGGTCGGCGTATAGGGCGGGCGGAAGGTGGTGAGCCCGACCGCCGGCGCTGGCCGCTTGACCGCGTCAGAGGCAATGGCGAGGCCGTTGATGTTGGAGGTCTTGCCCTGGTCGGTCGCCATGCCGGTGGTGGTGTAGCGCTTGATGTGCTCGATCGACTTGAAGCCTTCACGCACCGCAAGCCGGATGTCCTTGGCGGTGACGTCGTTCTGGAAATCGACGAAGGCCTTGGCCTTCGAAGTGTTCTTGTCGGTCGGCAGTTCGCGGTTGTTGGCACCTGTCAGCACCAGTTCGCCATCGACCCTGTAGGACGCGGCTTTCGCCGCGAACCCGGCGTCTGAAGCTGCTGCCACACCGGCTGCGGCACCCTCGGCAAGTGCTGCCGCAAGGCTGAACACGCCGTTGCCGGCGCCGGCGCAGCGGCTCTCCTCTGTGGCGGCGCCAGGAAGGAACATCTGCCCTTCCTCGTTCCAGTCGAGCTTGCCCTTGGTGTGCGAAAACAGATGCACGCTCGGCGTCCAGCCGCCGCTCATCAAAAGCGCGTCGCACACAATCGTCCGCGCCGGCCCGACAACGCCGCTGCGGCTCACCGGATTGGCGCACACGGAGGCGACGCGCAGCCGGCCGCTGGTGCCGGTGACGGTCCAGCCGGACAGCACCTCGACCCCGAGGGCCGCGGCGCGTTCCATCAGATGACTCGATACGGTAGGCCTGATGTCGATGATGGCTGCCACCTTGACGCCTGCCTCTGCCAGGTCGAATGCGGCGAGCCAGGCTGAATCGTGCGAGGTGACGATGACGGGACGGTTGCCGACCTTGACGCCGTAGCGGTTGAGATAGCTGCGCGCCGAGCCCGCAAGCATGACACCCGGGCGATCGTTGCCTTCGAACACCAGCGGCTTTTCGATCGAGCCCTGGGCCAGAACGACCTGGTTGGCGCGAACCTTCCACAGCCGCTCGCGCGGGGCATCCGCCGGCGGGTTGGGAAGGTGGTCCGTCAGACGCTGGCAAAGGCCGACAAGGTTCTGGTGATAGTAGCCGATGGCCGTGGTGCGCGTCAGCACCGTGACATTGTTCATCGCAGCCAGCGCGCTGCGTGCCTCTTCGAGCCACTGCCAGCCGCTCTGGCCGTTGATGCCCGCGTCCGTTTCAGACAGCAGCGAACCGCCAAGCTCGGCCTGCTCGTCGACCAGGATCACCTTGGCGCCGCTCTTGCCGGCGTCGAGCGCTGCGGCAAGTCCGGCCGGACCGGAACCGACCACCAGCACATCGCAATGGGCGAAGCGGCTGGCATAGGTGTCGGGGTCGGGCGTGGTCGGCGACTTGCCGAGACCGGCGGCGCCCCGGATGATGGGCTCGTAGACCTTGTTCCAGAACGACTTCGGCCACATGAAGGTCTTGTAGTAGAAGCCGGCGGAAAACAGCATGTAGAGCGCGTCGTTGACAGCGCCGATGTCGTGCTTCAGGGACGGCCAGTGGTTCTGGCTGGTGGTGTTCAGCCCGTCGAACGCCTCGAGCACGGTTGCGCGGGTGTTGGGCTCGAAGCGACCCGGGCCCCGGTCGGTGCCGACCAGCGCATTGGGTTCTTCCGAGCCGGCCGACAGGAAGCCGCGCGGGCGATGGTACTTGAACGAACGGCCAATCAGATGGACGCCGTTGGCAAGCAGCGCCGAGGCAAGCGTGTCGCCCTCGAAACCGGCATAGCTTGCGCCGTTGAAGGTGAAGCGCACCGGCTTGCGCTGGTTGACGCGGCCTTTTGCTGGGATGCGGTAGCTGGTCATGACCGTGCTTCCTCGAGTTCGGTCTCTGTCGGGCGTGGCAGCCCGGCCTTGTAGGTCATTGCGAACTTGTCGCTGACGGTGTCGCGAACGGCATTGAAGAACCGCCCGCAGCCATGCTGGTGTCGCCAGCGTTCGAAGTGGGTGCCGCGCGGATTGCTGCGAATGAAAAGATGCGTCTTCCATTCATCGTCAGTCAGCTTCGACGGATCGGCGGGGCGCGCGATATGCGCCTCGCCGGCATAGGAGAATTCGAGCTCCGGGCGCTCGGCCTCGCAATAGGGGCAGCGAATGAGTAGCATCTTGTACCTCCTCAGTGCGCGACGGCTGCGGCGGCGGCTTCATCGATCAGCCGGCCGGTGGTGAAGCGTTCGAGCGTGAACGGCGCATTGATCGGATGCGGCTCGTCGCGAGCGATGGTGTGGGCGAAGACATGGGCCGACCCAGGGGTTGCCTTGAACCCACCGGTACCCCAGCCGCAATTGACGTAGAGCCCGGGAACCGGCGTCTTGCCGATGATCGGCGAACGGTCTGGCGTGACGTCGACGATGCCGGCCCATTTGCGCAGCATGCGCATGCGGGTGAAGATCGGAAACACCTCGCAGATCGCTGCCACCGTATGCTCGATCAGCGGCAGACCGCCGCGCTGACTGTAGGAGACATACTGGTCGGTGCCTGAACCGATGACCAATTCGCCCTTATCGGACTGACTGAGATAAGCGTGGACCGAATTCGACATGACCACGCATGGGAAGATCGGCTTGACCGGCTCGGAAACCAGCGCCTGCAGCGGGAAGCTTTCGAGCGGCAGCCGCACACCGGCGGTATCCATGACGACCGAGGTGCCGCCGGCGGCGGAAACCGCGACCTTCTTGGTCTTGATGAAACCGCGCGCGGTCTCGACGCCAATGACCTTGCCGGAAGCGTCGCGGCGGATCGCAGTCACCGGGCAGTTCTGGATGATGTCGACGCCGCGCGCCGCAGCACCGCGAGCATAGCCCCACGCGACCGCGTCATGGCGGGCGACGCCGCCACGGCGCTGCAAGGCAGCCCCCACCACCGGAAAGCGGGCATCCTTTGCGATATTGAGTGGCGGGCAGTATTCCTTTGCCTGCTCAGGCGTCAGCCATTCGTTGTCGATGCCATTGAGCCGGTTCGAGTAGATGTGGCGCTTGAAGCTTTGGGTGTCATGCACCGAATGCGCCAGCATCATCACGCCGCGCTGCGAGAACATGATGTTGTAGTTGAGTTCCTGGCTCAACCCTTCCCAGAGCTTCATCGCGTGCTCATAAAGCATCGCGCTTTCGTCATAGAGGTAGTTCGAGCGGATGATGGTGGTGTTGCGGCCGGTGTTGCCGCCGCCAAGCCAGCCCTTCTCGATGATGGCGACATTGGTGATGCCGTGTTCCTCGGCAAGATAGTAGGCGGCGCCCAGGCCGTGGCCGCCGGCGCCGACGATGACGACGTCATATTCGGCCTTGGGCTGGGCATCGGGCCACTGCGGCTCCCAGTTCTTGTTGCCGGTCAAGGCATTGGACAGAAGCGACGAAAACGAAAAGCGGGTCATGACGCACCCCCGGAGTTCAACATGGCCGCACTATCGCTAAACGGCGCAAGATTGGACAGAACAGCTGCGTCAGCGTAGTGTTACCCATGCGACAGCATGCGCACTGGAGACCAGATGGAACGCAACGTCAGACCTTCACTGAAGAGAAATACGGCCCCTCGTCTTTCAGTTGGCTTCATCCTTGCCCGCCGCTTCACGCTGTGCGCCTTCGCTAATTTCGTCGACGTGCTGCGTCTCGCCGCCGACGAGGGCGACCGCAGCCGGCAGATTCTGTGCGAGTGGACGGTGCTCTCCGATACGATGAGTCCGATGGCGTCGAGCTGCGGCGTCATGGTGCAGCCCAACGAACGTTTGGGCGACCCCAGAAAACACGACTACATCGTCGTCGTCGGCGGACTGATCGACGAGATTCCCAATCTCAGCCCGGAATACACACGCTATCTTCAGAAAGCGGCGGCATCGAAAGTGCCGCTCGTCGGCGTCTGCACCGGCGCCTTCATCCTGCACCGTGCCGGGCTGATGGATGGCTACCGTTGCTGCGTCAGCTGGTTCCACCACGCCGACTTTCTGGAACAGTTTGACGGGCTGAAACCCGTGTCCGATCAGATCTTCATCGTCGACCGCGACCGGCTGACCTGCTCGGGTGGGGCGAGTTCGGCGCATCTGGCCGCCTATCTGGTGGAAAAGCATGTCGGCCACGCCCAGGCACGCAAGAGCCTGCACATCATGATCATCGACGATGCGCTGCGCGCCGAAAAGCCCCAGCCCGGCATTCCGCTCGATCTGGCGACCGACGACGGACTGGTGAAGAAGGCGCTGCTGCTGATGCAGCAAAATATCGCCGCCCCGCTGTCGGCGGCAGACGTGGCGCGCCGGCTCGGCGCCAACCGGCGCCAGCTCGAACGCCACTTCCAGCGCGCGGTGGGCATGCCCCCGACGTTGGCCTACAAGATCATGCGACTTGAATATGCGGAGTTCCTGCTTCGCCACACCGAAAATTCGGTGACCCAGGTCGCTACATCGACCGGCTTTTGCGATTCATCGCATTTCATCCGAGCCTTCAGAGAGCGGCGCGGTGTGACACCTGCGGTTTTCCGCGAAGCGGCATAGGCCCGGCTAGAGCGGTTCTGGTCTTGTCTGAATCGGAAAGGATTCCGGTTCGGAGCGTTTTTTGATTCAAGATGGCTGGCTGGAGTGGAGGCCAGCATCGGATGACGCGACCTCTTTCGAATGATCTTCGTGAGCGTGTTGTGGGTGCGGTCGAGGCCGGCGAAAGCTGCCGGTCGGTCGCGGCTCGGTTTGGCGTCGCGGTGTCGTCGGCTGTAAAGTGGTCACAGCGCTACCGGGCGACAGGCTCTGTGGCGCCCGGCAAGATGGGCGGCCATCGCAAGCGTGTTCTGGAGCCGCACCGGGCGTTCATCGTGGAGCGGATCAACCGGACACCGCATCAGTCGCTGCATGGTCTGAAGGAGTGAAAGTGTCGCACGACACGGTGTGGCAGTTCCTGCGACGCGAGGGTCTGCGGTTCAAAAAACGCTGTTCGCCCTTGAGCAGGCCCGCGCCGACGTCGCGCGACGGCGGGAACGCTGGCGCTCGTGGCAGCCGGGTCTTGATCCGAAACAGCTGGTCTTCATCGACGAGACATGGATCGAGACCAATATGGCACCGCTGCGGGGCTGGGGGCAAAGAGGAAAGCGCCTGCGCGGCTTCGCCCCGCATGGCCACTGGCGCATGCTGACCTTCCTCGGCGCTTTGCGGGTCGACCGGCTCGCGGCGCCTTGCGTCTTCGACGGACCGATCAACGGCCAATGCTTCCGGGCCTATGTCGAACAGCAGCTCGTGCCCGTGCTCGAACCCGGCGATATCGTCGTCATGGACATGTGTGGACATCGGGTAATCGCGGTCGGCTCGTGAACCACCGATAGTGCCGCGATCCGGGTGCTGAAGCCCGGTGATTCGCACATTCGGAGGCTGATCGATGACCCAATTTATTGGCTTGGACGTTCGCAAAAGACGACGGTGATTTGCGTCGTCGATAAAGACGGCGGAAGGATATGGCGGGGCCAGTGCCTCACCAACCCAGAAGAGATTTGCGTCACCGTCCGTCGGCATGCCGGCAATGATGCTCGAATGGGGATCGAGACCGGCCAATGACGCCATGGCTTGTGCATGGGCTTCGAAAGCTTGGGCTTGATATTATTTGCCTCGACGCGAGGCACGCGCGCGCCGCCCTCAAGATGCAGATCAACAAGAACGATCAAAATGACGCCGAGGGACTGGCGCAGATCGTTCGCACTCGCTGGTATCGGTCGGTTGACCTTTGGGTTGCTGCCCGGCGCCATGCGAGCTCTGCCCTTCGATCGGAAAGTCGAGGCTTTGTTGGAAGGCCACTCCGACGTTGCGCTGATTGTCAGACCGATGCTTGTCGCCTGGCGCCAACTGCGCGTGCAAGTCGCTTCCTTCGACAAGGCTGCGCCACGTGCCGGCTGCTCATGAGCGTGCCTGGCATTGGCGTATTTGTCCGCCCTCGCATATGTCAGCACCGTGGAAGAGCCGGCACGATTTGCCAAGGCGCGGTCCGTAGGCGCGCACCTAGGGCTTACGCCCCGGCAATATCAATCCGGAGAAAATGGATCGTAGTGGTCGGATCGAGGTGCGGTGACGCGCTCACGCGGACATTGATGTATGAAGCTGCGGGGGTGATCCTGTCGAGGGTCAAGAAGACGTCGAGCCTGAGCGATTGGGCACGTGCGATAGCCAAGCGATCGGGCACTGGCAAGGCACGAGTGGCGCTTGCCAGAAAGCTCACGGTTATCTTGCATAGCACCTGGCGTTCGGGAGAACCGTTCCGTTGGTCGGAGCAATCTGTCACCGCCTAATTTGGTCGAAAAAATTCATCCGAATAAGATCGCGGATGTATGATTGCCCGCCGGGCGAAGGTGCGGGCGACTGCGACGGTGGGCCTTGGGTGACGCGATCCGCGTCAGCTCGCTGTGGACCTTGCAGCGCTCGTGCTTCGTACCAGATGTTGCGGCGGACTATTCCGACCGCGGAGAGAACCGTGACCCGGGGCGGCAATCGAAAGAAAAAATATTGACAACGGAGATACGATTAGAGAACGCCCCTGTCAGCGCAAGAAGAATCTTTTATGAAAATGAGGAGCGTGGTCGGGTGCTGACGTGTCCGGCCTCTCTTGCGGCGTTCCACATGCCGCAGGCCCGTATGGGAGTTCGCGGAGCGGGTCCAATTCAATCTCGCGTGCTTAGCCACGTATCCATGATCTGGTTTTCCCGATCCCGTCTCGTTGACCGTTGCGCCATACTCTCCGTTTGACCTTCTCACACTTTCGGGACCTTGCGGCCGAGCGGAACTAACCCGCCACGGCCGGAGCCCGATAAGTTCCGCCTTTCGCCATCAATGCCCAGACGATGCGTGCCGTCTTGTTGGCCAGCGCGACGATCACCAGCATGGGCGGCTTACGGTCCAGCATGCGCATGAGCCATGGGTCCGCAGATTTCCCCTTCCGCATCGCCCAGCGCACGGCGGCGCTGGCCCCTATGATGAGCAGGCGGCGCAGAGTTCGTTCGCCCATGCGGGACGTTTCGCCAAGCTTCTGCTTCCCGCCCGTGGAGCGCTGCAACGGAGTGAGCCCCAGCCAGGCCGCAAAATCGCGCCCCTTTTTGAAGGTCTGCGCTGGCGGAGCCAGAGCGGTGAGAGCAGTCGCGGTGATCGATCCTATCCCCGGGATAGTCATCAGCCGTTTCGATTCCGCATCCTCCCTGGCGCGCCGAACGATCTCGCGGTCGAGCACAGCCACCCTCTCATCCAGCGAGCGCAGCTGTTCCACGAATAGACACAGGATCAGGCGGGTGGCCTCGGGGATGGCGGAGCCATGATCCTCGATCGCCGCTACAAGCGTGGTCACATGGAAAAGGCCCTGCGCGGCTACCAGCCCGAATTCGCCAAGATGGCCACGTATTGCATTGATGGTCTGGGTCCGCTGGCGCACCAGAAGATCGCGAGCGCGAAACACCATCGCCGCTGCCTGCTGTTCCTCACTCTTGGCTGCCACAAAACGCATCGTCGGCCGTTGCGCAGCTTCGCAGATCGCCTCCGCATCGGCGGCATCGTTCTTCTGCCTCTCCACAAGGCTTGACGTAGCTCGGAGCGATCAGCCGGACGTTATGTCACAGCTTAGTGATCTCCCGCGCCCAGTAATGGCTGCTGCCGCAAGCCTCCATCGCAACCGTGCAAGCCGGCTGCGCATCAAAGAATTTAAGCATCTGATCGCGGCGAAGCTTCTTTCTAAACAGGATAGCTCCCGATGCATCTGCGCCGTGCACCTGAAACACGTTCTTCGCTAGATCCAACCCGATCATGCTAACTTCCGACATAGACGCCTCCGTTCAAGTGATGATCAACGACACCACTTTGGCACAGCGATGCCGTCAGGGGGCGTCCACCCCATCAATCTCAGCTCCCACAAATCCGCGGCCATCCGAGAGATGATCCGCGCCGCAGGAGCCAGGCTTTGGTACCTGCCGCCCTACTCACCCGACCTCAACCCGTGTATGGATGGCTCCTGCGGGTCAAGGGTGTCGGATCGGGTTTGGTGAACTGGTCGGTTGCGGCCATGTATACGGCGTCTGAATGTGCAACTGGATCGCTGCGCGCCTTGATGAATATCCGCTTGGAGAACAGGTCCCACTCAATCGAGCGCGCTCGAGGCGCTTCGGATTGATCGGGGTGTCCTGGTTCTTCGACTCCGCTTGTTCACATCACCTCACTTTGCCCTGACCATTCCGAGAGCCTGTCAGGCGGCCTGCGGCTCGTAGCGCGATCCTTCCCTGAGGACGGCGAAGATCGTTCTCGCCATGCGATGGGCCAAGGCGATGGCAACGACCTTCGTCTTCTTCCGGATGAGCATGCTCGACAGCCAGTCCGATCCGGGCTCGCGCTTCAGTCTACATCTGAGCATGATCTGCGCCATGGCGCCCAGATACAGCAACCGGCGGATATATCGATGCCCATCTTCGAGATCCGGCCCACCCTCTGCTTGCCTCCGGTGGAGTGCGGTTTGGGCGTCAGGCCGAGCCAGGCAGCGTAGTCCCTCGAGCAGCCGAAATTGTCGACATCCGGCGTCGTCGCCGCGATGATCGTCGCCGATAGCATACCCACACCGGGGATCGTAGCCAGACGCTGGCTTGTCTCGCTTTGCTCGTGGATCTCGTCGGTCAGCCGCTCGATCCGCGTGTTCGTCTCGGCCAACTGATCGAAGAGCAGGCTCACAGGCATCCGAGCCGCTTCCGGCAGCCGATCCAGTTGTTCCTTCAACCGATCGACATTCTGCGCGCCCTTCGCCGCTATGATACCGAACTCCGTCATGTGGGCTCGGATCGCGTTGCCGATCTGCGTGCATTGGCGAACCAGAAAGTCCCGCGTGCGGTGAAGAACCAGAACCGATGAGCAGGCTTCGCTCTTGATGGCGACAAACCGCATGGAAGGGCGCGTCGGTTTCACAGATAGCGGCCGCATCCGTAGCATCCGTCTTCCCGCGCTTTACGTAAGGCTTCACATAGGAGGGCGGCATCAGCCGGACGTCATGCCCCATCTCCTGAAGCCTGCGTCCCCAGTCATGAGAGCCTGCACAAGCCTCCATGCCGATCAGGCATCGCGGGATGCTTCTGAAAAAACGCGAGCAACTGGCTGCGGCGAAGTTGGCGGCGCACGAGAACCCGACCGTTCTCGTTTACACCATGGATCTGGAAGACGCTCTTTGCGAGGTCGATACCGACTGTGGCAAGCTCTGACATGGATGGCTCCTCTAAACGGGACAATAACAGCCCGACTATGGCGCAATGCGACGCCGGGAGCAGGAGCCATCCACACCATCAATCGAGCAGGCCTTCGCCAAGATCAAGCACTGGATGCGAGCCGCCCAGAAGCGAACCGTCGAGGAGACATGGCGCTACATCGGCAGTCTCATATCCTCAATCGGGCCCACCGAATGCGCCAACTATTTCCAGAACGCTAGGTTACGCTACCGTCAAAACCTGAACGACTCTAAGGACCTGCCGCGGTCTCCACCTTATTCTCCGGGCAGAATGTGCGTCGCTTCCGGGCGCCACGACACCCAAACCTTGGCGCCTGGCGCAAGGTTGAGACGTTCGAGTTCGTCGTGGCTCTTCTGCGCCTTGATCTCGATGCGATCGGCGCCCTCAAGATGGATGATGGCGGTTGCGCCGACAAACTCCTCGCCGACCACTTGCGCCTGCAACCCGTTGTAGCCGTCAGCCGGGGGCTGGTTGCTTAGTTGCACCCGGTCGTCGGAAACCACGAAAGTTGCCTTCCCTTGGCAAGCGGCTTGGCGGCGTTGGGCGGGACAATGAACTCGCCTGCAGGCGTTGCAATCTTCACCGACTGGCCGTTGGCGTAGGACACGTTGCCGGCAAAGATGTTCGACGAGCCGAGGAACTCGGCCACGAACTTGGTTCGCGGTGCGCGATAAATCTCCTGCGGATTGCCGATCTGCTCGATCCGGCCACGGCTCATGATGACGACGCGATCGGCCATCGAGAAGGCCTCCGACTGGCTGTGCGTGACATAGACAAAGGTGATGCCGAGTTCGCGCTGCAGGTTCGAAAGCACCGTCTGCATGCGCACCTTGAGATGAGCGTCCAGCGCCGATAGCGGTTCGTCGAGAAGGAGGATTTCCGGTTCTGTCACCAACGAGCGCGCCAGGGCCACGCGTTGGCGCTGGCCGCCGGACAGATGGGCAACGTTGCGATCGGCGAACTCGGTGATCTGCATGCGTTCCAGCCACTTGTCGACGCGCTGGCGCCGTTCGGTCTTTTCCACGCCGCGCATGCGCAGGCTGAACTCGATATTTTCTCGAACCGTCAGGAAGGGGAAAAGGGCTAAGCTCTGCCACACCATCGGCGTGTCGCGACGCCAAGTCGGCAGATCGTTGAGGCGTTTTCCAGCGAGACGGATTTCGCCTTCGCTCGGCGCATCCAGCCCTGCCAGCATGCGCAGCGTCGTGGTCTTGCCACAGCCGCTGGAGCCCATGATGGCGAGGAACTCGCCCTTGCGGATTTCGAAGTTCATCTTTTCGACTGCGACGAAACTACCGAAGCGTTTGACGACGCCGTCGAAGACGACGAGAGCCTTGTCGGTCATGATAGCGGTACTCCGGCTATTTCCGCGGACGCTTTGGGCGGACCGCTTCGTTTCATGAGAAGGATCTGGGCAAGCACCACCAGCGTCATCGAAACGATGAAGACGAAGGTGCCAATGACGTTGATGCGTGGGCTGACCTGGCCTTGCAGGAAGCCCAGCACCTTGACCGGCAAGGTCTCGTTCAATCCAGAGACGAACCAGGCCACTGCAAACTCATCGAACGAGACTGCCATCGTCAGGAACAGGGCAGCGAAGATTGCCGGCTTGCAGAAGGGGATGATGACATGACGCATCGCCTTCCATTCACTCGCACCGAGATTCCAGGCCGCCGCCTCCAGCGAGGGATCCATTTGCGACAGGCGCAGCCGCACGATCGCCATGGCGAAGGGCGCGCACAAGACCACATGGGCGATGATGACAGAATGGATGGCGCCCGACAGGTTGATGTTCGACAGGAAGGCGAGCATCGCCAGGCCGAGGATGACGACCGGGATCGTGGGTGGCAGAAGGGCCAGCGCGACATAGAAGGTCTTGCCGAAGAACTTGTAGCGGAAGTCGGTATAGGCAGCACCAAAGCCGATCACTGTCGCCAGCACCGATACGATCACACCGGCGACCATCGTGTTGCGCAAGCCTTCCCAGACCAGCGGGTCGGCAGCGACCGTCTCGTACCAGATGGTCGAGAACCCGCCGAGCGGAAGCGAGGGGAACCGGTCGACATTGAACGAGAAGACGAAGCTCGCGGCGATTGGCGCGAAGATAAAGGCGAAGGCCAGCAGGATGTAGAGTTTCAGCGCCCAGTCGATCAGCCAGTTGCGATTGAAGTCGTTCATCGTCCGCGCTCCTTGTAGGCGTAGCCCACCGCGGCGAAAGCGACGGCTAGCAGCGTTGCGATCATGGTCAGCGCGATCACCGCCGCGCGCGGCCATTGCTGGCCCGACTTGGTGGTGTCGGTGATCAGGATGGACAGTGTCGGCGGGTCGCCTCCGCCGAGATAGAGCGGACTGACGAAATCGCCGAACGTCAGGATGAAGCAAAACAGCGCCGCGATCACCAGGCCAACCTTGGCTGCCGGCACGATTACCTCGAAGACCGTGCGCAACCGGCCGCAGCGCAGGTTGTGCGCGGCCTCGATAAGGTTTTTGTCGACGAAGATCAGACTGAACAGCTGCAGCAAAACGACAAGCGGAAAGCTCAGCGTCAGATACCCGACCATCGTGCCGAACACCGAGTTGAGCATGCCGAACGGTCCGAGCCCGATCTTGGCGAATAGTGCGTTGATCATGCCGTTGTCGGAGAGGAATATCTGCCAGGAATAGACGCGCACCAGATAGCTGGTGAAGAAGGGGATGACCATCAGGAAGATGGCCCAGCGGCGCGCGGTTTCGGTGAGCTTGAATGCGATGCCGTAGGCGCAGGGGAAAGCCAGCGCGCTGGTGATGACGGCCGCAGCGGTGGCAAGCGCAAAGGTGCGCAGATAGGCGTCCCAGAAGACACCGCGACCGAGCATCCTGACCCAGTTGACGGTGTCAAAGTCCGGTTCCATGCGGAAATTCTTGACCGTCCAGAAGCTGAGTGCGATCAGGAACAACAGCGGCGCAAGGAAAAACATCACCTGCCAGATCAGCATCGGCAGTGATAATGTCAGTCCGTAAAGTGTAATTGATTTACGCATCGCGGCGATTCCAACCTGAAGACACGACTGCACGGCTGCGTGCAGGATTGCCGGAATGAATGGGCGGGCGCAGCGGCCCGCCCTTACAAGTTAGCAAAACGTTCCGATGGGCGCGCGCGGCGCACTAGGAACCTTTGTATTCGGACCAGAAGTCGTTCCAGTCCTCAAGGCTCTGCTGCACCGGCAGCTGCCGGTATTTGATCCTTCCAGCGCGGATCATATCCATGACGTTGCTCTCATTGAGCAGCATGCCTTGGCGCTTGGCTTCCTCCGGCGTTTCCTTGGCAAGCAGCTCCCAGCCCTTCTGGTTGGGAATGAGTGCGGGGTAAGCGGCCATATTGGCCGACTTCACCTGGCCCTTGGTCGAGGTGATGTACTGGATCCATTTCTTGGCGAGGTCGGCCTTGGTCGAGCCCTTGCCGATGGAGAAAGACTCGGTCCACTGCAGGCCGCCCTCTTCGGGAATGACGCTGCGCACCTTGGCGCCGTTCTTTTCCAGCGTTCCGGTGATCCAGTCGCCGATCCCGGCCATCGCCAGCATCTGGCCGTTCTGCAGCGACGAGAAGGTTCCGCCATAGTCGAAGAAGCCGCCGATCTGTGGACGCAGGCTGGCCATCTTCTCCTGCAGCTTGCCCCATGCCGCTTCATCGATGTCGTAGGGCGAGGCATTGCCATCAAGCAGGCTGATCTGGCCGAGATTCGGCAGGTGCCAGTCGAAATGGCCGACCTTGCCGTTCAGCTTTTCGTCCCAGTAGACGTTGTAGGTCGAGGCCTCCTTCTCGGTGATCGCATCGGTGTTGTACGCAACGCCGAGGAAGCCAAAGCGCGTGATAACCGAATAAAGATCGTTACCTTGCCAGTGCCCGGGAAAATGTTGGAATTCGGGGAAAAAGTCGTCAAACGGATAGTCTACCGGGTCGAGTTTCTCAATGTAACCCGCAGCGTTGAGCTGCTGCACATACTCGGCATCCGAAAGAATCACGTCGAAGGTTCCTGGAGGCGACTGGGAGATCAGCCCAAGCATGTTGTCGCCGCCGGTATAGTATTTCGGCTTGAACTTGACGTTGTTTTCCGCCTCGAATTCGGCGACGACATCGGGTTCGGCATGACCGTACCAGGCAAGCATGGTAAGCTCGACGGGAGCTGCAAAGGCCAGCCGGCTGAGATACGGCATCGCCAGGATTCCGCCGCCCAATACGCTTGCACCCTTCAGAATCTCGCGCCGGGTACGGGGTCCCGACAGTACGTCCTTCATGGTCATCGCATTCCCCTTTTGGTTGTTGTTACCGCAAGGTTAGGAAGCGCAAATGCATTTGGAAAATTAATTCTGATAATTTAGCCATTTGCCCTGCTTATTGACGATCAAGTTCCGCATGGCGCCGCACGGGGTCACCGGAGACGCCCGCCTCATCCAGTCGGGCGATGATGTGGTTAACCAGCCTGATGCCAGCGTCCGACAGCCGCGGATGCTTGTAAAACAGGCCAACCCGGATTTCGGCCAACGGCGGAAATCCGTCGTCCTCGCCAAGCACACGCATCCCCGGCAACAAAGTGTAGCGCGTCAGTGCGCTTACACCCAGACCGTTGATCACGGCATTCTGTAGGCCCGAGATTCCTGGCCCGGTATAAGCGACGCGCCAGCGCATCTGCGCCGCATCGAGCGCCTGGATCATCCGCGCCCGGTACGCGCACCCCTCCGGATGAGCAGCGAGCGGAATGCCTTTCGCTGGATCGAACGTGACCTCGTTCGCCGCCGTCCAGATCGGCCGCTCGATCCATGACCGCGACAGGTATTGCGCGCGATCGGCATTAACCATGGCAATGGCCAGATCGAGCTCGTCCGCCCGCAGCCGATCGAGGATTTCAGCGCTCCAGCCGCAATAGATCTCGAGCGAGATTTCGGCATGCTGACGCGTGTATTCGGTGATCACCCCTTGCAGAAAGGCCACGGCATAATCGTTGGGCAGGCCAACGCGCAGCACGCCCGATATCTTGGCGCGGTTGAAATAGGATGCCGCCTCGTCGTTGAGCCGCAAAATTTCGCGTGCGTAGCTCAGCAACATCTCGCCTTCGCTGGTGAGCGTCAGCGAGCGGCCCATCTGCTTGATGAGCGGAGCGCCGACCAATTCTTCGAGCCGGCGCATCTGCAGTGAGATCGCCGGTTGGGTGCGTCCCAGCATGTCGCCGGCCTTGGTGTAAGCACCGAGATCGATGACCGAAACAAAGGTGCGGAGCAGATCGGTCTGGAAGTTTACAATGTTGCGCATGGATTTCGTTTCCTCATGCGAGGATGAAGATTATAAATTTCTCATATCACATGGTTGGGCTCAAATCTTTGCCCATCAGCCAAAATGGGAGATGACCATGCCTCAACAATCTGTCTTCGCCGCCGAGCTTTCCTGGCCCGACTATGACGCCCGTGTTCGCGGCGGCACCACGGCAATCCTGTTGCCGATCGGCTCGATGGAGCAGCATGGCCACCATATGCCGATGAATGTCGACGTGCTCTTGCCGGTCGAGTTCGCCCGGCGCGTCGCCAGCCGCATCGACGCGCTGGTCGCGCCGCCCTTCACCTATGGCTACAAGTCGCATCAGAAGTCCGGCGGCGGCAATCACCTGCCGGGCACCACCAGCCTTGACGGCGCAACCCTGGTCGCGGCTCTTCGCGACGTCATCAGGGAATTCGCCCGCCACGGCGTTCGCCGCATCTGCCTGGTCAACGGCCATTTCGAGAATTCGTGGTTCATCATCGAGGGCATCGACCTTGCGCTGCGAGAGCTCAAATGGGCAGGCATTGACGACATGAAGATCGTCGTCCTGTCCTACTGGGACTTCGTCGACAAGGCGACGATCGGCCGGCTCTATCCCGATGGCTTCGCCGGCTGGGATCTGGAGCATGGCGGGGTGTTCGAAACCTCCCTGATGCTGGCGCTCTACCCCCATCAGGTCAGCCTCGAGCGCGCGGTCGACCACGCGCCGGCAACCTTCCCCCCCTACGACGTCTACCCGCCGAAACCGGAATGGACGCCCGCCAGTGGCACGCTGTCCTCGCCCAAGGATGCGACAGCGGAAAAGGGCGAACTCCTCCTGCAGGTCTGCGCCGACGGCATTGTTCAGGCGCTGGAGAGGGAATTCCCGCGCTGAGCATTCCGCCTGCTGACACAATAAAGCCGCGGCATCGACCGCGGCTTTATTGTTACCAAGAAACGGGATCAAAAAGGCCGGCTCGGCGGGGTCAGCCCGCCGCGCTCGCAAGCCGCGACGGATGCCGGCCGAGACACCGTCTCTTCGGGGACACGGGCAGTCATGCGCGCACCCAGCCGCTTCACCCAGCGGGCGATATCCCTGGCCAGCAGCGCAGCCGGATGCAACGCGGTCGCGGTAGACCGGCAATGCCGGTCCACCGCTTCCCGGGGGCAATCGTGGGGAATGTAGAACACCGCCCTCAGTTCCTGATGATGTTGTGCTCCGGACCGAAGGGGAAGCCGGTGATATTTTCGGCACTGTCTTCCTTGACGATCAGAATGTCGTGTTCGCGGTAGCCACCGGCGCCCGGCATGCCCTCGGGCAGCATCACCATCGGCTCCATCGACACCACCATGCCTGGCTCGAGCACGGTGTCGATGTCCTCGCGCAGTTCCACGCCGGCCTCGCGGCCGTAGTAGTGGCAGAGCACGCCGAACGAGTGGCCGTAACCGAACGAGCGGTACTTCAGCAGGTCCCACTCGCGGTACATCTCATTGAGCTCGATGGCGATGTCCTTGCAGCGCGCACCCGGCTTGATCAGTTCGAGACCGCGACGGTGAACGGCGACGTTCTTCTCCCAGATGTCGAGGCTGGCATCGTCGACATGGTCGCAGAACAAGGTGCGTTCGAGTGCGGTGTAGTAGCCGAATATCATCGGGAAGGTGTTGAGCGACAGGATATCGCCCGACTGCACTTTGCGGTTGGTCACCGGATTATGGGCGCCGTCGGTGTTGATGCCCGACTGGAACCAGGTCCAGGTGTCCATCAATTCGACGAAGGGGAACGAGTTGGCGATCTCGCGGATCATCGCATTGGTGGTGGCGATCGCCACTTCATGCTCGGGCACGCCGGCCTTGATTGCCGCAGCACAAGCCGCGCCGCCGACATCGCAGACGCGCGCGCCTTCGCGGATCAGCTTCTGCTCTTCGAGCGACTTGACGGTGCGCATCCACATCGAGGGCTGGCTGACATCGACGAACTCGACGCCGGGCAGCGCTTCTTCGAGCGAGCGGCGGAAGTCGAGCGAGACATGGTCGAACTCGATGCCGACGCGTTTGGCGCCCGGGGTCAGCTGGCGCACGGCGCTGTAGAAATTGTCGCGGCGCCAGTCGGTATAGGTGAGGTTGTCGCCGAAGCTGCGGCGCCACGGCTGGCCGCCATCGATACCGGCCGAAATGGTCGTGGCGTTGTTGTGGTCGATGACCATGCCGTACTTCCGGCCGAAGTAGCAGTAGAGCCAACCGGAATAATAATTGATGCAGTGGTAGGACGTGAACAGCGCCGCGTCGACATTGTTCTTCGCCATCCAGCCGCGCACGTCGTTCTGGCGGCGGGCCATTTCGGCATCGGAGAATGGCGAAAATTCCTTTTCGCCATTGTGCCATTTCATTACGTGCAACATGTCGTCGGTCATCGGGCTGCTCCTCCCTAAGAGTAGATCTATGCAGCACAGCGTAGTTTCGACGACGGCATTACGACAATTTATTCACCTAATGATCGGATAATGGATCTTTATAGTCAAGAGCGGAAGCCACGACTCCTCAGCCCTCGGCGACTTTGCCTGACGCGATGAGCTTCCCATATTAACGAATGCGATTCGCGCCAGCACAGAACATTTCGGTGCGACGACAATCCGAGTTTGTCATCCTCTTGAGCGCCCCCGGCGACAAGGGCATCCAATGACCGGCGCAGCTTACGCGGTACAAGCCCAGCGTAAACGTCCTTCAAGGAGGAGTCGCCGCTCCGCGACCGATCAGACCTTTCAAGCCATGATAAGCAAGCGTTCTGGTTTGAGCCGCACGTTCGTAGCTGGCTCTCACTTCGATTTTTTTGCATCATCAGAAAGCGCTTCTATCGCTTGCCGGCCCAGTAACCGACCTGCCCTCAACACAAAGAGTCTGTAGAGCACGCCTCTGAAGCGCCGCAGACTGCGCTGTAAGCCGGACGTTTTCATAACGTCGCCTCCTCTCAAGTTTTTGTTTGGTTGGACGAAACGTCGTGTAGTGTGGGGATCGTTGAGCGAATCCACGGTCCGCTGGGAACCTGCAGACTCCAATCAGATTGAGCTTTAGCCTTGAGTAAATCTATCGACGATTTCGCCCGTGAGCTCGATTGGAATTTGCTGAAGATATTCCACGAGATCGTACAAGCTGGCGGGATATCGAAGGCAACCGAGAGGACACGACTCAAGCAATCCGCTATTAGCTTGGCACTCCAGCGGCTCGAAGGGCGGATCGGGACGGTTCTGTGCAAGCGTGGCTCGGCGGGTTTCGAGCTGACCGCTGAAGGCATACTACTGGCCGAGCTCTGCGCGCCTATGATGCGCGCGGTTCGTGAAATTCCAAGCCTTGCCAGTGAATCGTCGAGCGAAATCCATGGGAATCTGTCGATTGGGCTGATTAGCAACTTCGTCAGCGGAGCATTGGACACGGCGATAGCCCTTTTTCACACCAGGTTCCCGAACGTAGAGCTTGTTGTCTCGACGATGGCTTCAGCTCACGTAGCGGGCTCCGTCATGCGCAGTGAGATCGACATCGGGGTGGCTCCTTCCAGAATCATGCGCCCGGAACTCAGATACCGTTTTCTTTCGAATGAGCTTCACCGGCCCTATTGCGGAACCCATCACCGGCTGTTCGGTGAAAAGTTTGACGACCCGCTCGCGCTCACGAATGAGCGTTTCATCCTTACTGGTAGCGATGAACCCGATGACTTGCGCGCGTTCCGGTTACAATACGGGCTCGGCGAAAAGATATCTGCCGTCAGCGAGCATCTAGAGGAGGCTAGACGGTTCGCACTTCTCGGAATAGGGCTTTGCTTCCTGCCGGAGAGCTACGCATCCGCGGATGAAGAAAATCAAAGATTGTGGCCTTTGCTTCCGCGTCAGATAGCTCCATCCGTCGGTGTTTATGTCATTGACAAGCCAAGTTTCCCGGAGCTTGAACGACGCAACAGGCTCCGTGAGGATTTTATCGCCTGCCTCAGCTAGCGGTTTCGGCATTTTGATCGTCGTCCGTCAGTTGCTTGCCCTGCGGTGCGGTAGGAAATTACCGACAGAAGGCGAACTGGGGTCTTTATCAACTCCTTCGGACCATGCGGCGCATTGGCGTCGAAGAACAGACTATCACCCGGCGCCATCCTGTAGAACTTGCTGTCGTGCCGATAGAGGACCTCGCCTTCGAGCAGGTAAATCAGCTCCAAACCGTCATGATGGAACACAGGGAGCTGATCCCAGGGCTCGGACAAGGTTATCACGTAGGGTTCGATCACCACACCGGCTGTGTCGGAACCGAGATAACCCAGCTGCCCGTACTGGTAGCCAGCCCGTGTCCCGCGCCGTTCGACTGACAGCCCTTGGTCGACCTTGACGAAGAAGGCATCATTTTTTTCTTCGTATCGTCGAAACAAGGCCGACGGTGACACTCCAAGTGCGGACGACAGTGCCTGCAGCGTACCTAGCGAAGGAGAGATGGTCCCATGCTCCACTTTCGAAAGCATGCCGACCGATATTCCTGCCGCTGATGCCAGTTCGGTTCCACTCAACCCGTAACGCACACGAATCGAGCGGACTTCACGACCAATAGCGGTCTGCAGACGCTTGCTTTCTTCGACATGATTTTTGCCAGCATCATAGTCGCCGATAAATGCGTTTGGATTCTCAAAGGAGAGTTGCGATGGCTTTGCGTCCTGCTGGTCGGGTACGAATTGCTCGATCATGCTGACTCCTCGTAAGCTGCGGTTGGCAAACGAAAGCCTTTGGCGAACAAGAGGCGCCCTTACAGGACGCCTCTTGTTCAGGATCAGAGCATGCCGGAGAGAATGGCCACCCCTGCGAGCGCGCCAACGCCGCCCACATATCGGACAAGAGGGCCACCCCTCGTTTTGGCGACGCGGTCGAGTAGAAGGCCGCCAACAAGGCCCAGCGTGTGTAGCAAGGCTGTAGCGACCATGAAACCAGCGGCATAGGTCAAACCTACGGCGCTTTCTGGCATCTCCGCACCATGCGCATAGCCATGGAAAATGGCGAAAAAGCCAACCAGCCCCATCGCAGCGGCAACCGGTACACTGAGGCCGAAGGCGACAATCGCTCCAAACGCAACGATCGACGCTGCTATTCCCAGTTCGACGAAGGGCAATCCTATGCCGGCATAGCCAACCCAGCCGCCGAGGGCCAAAACGGCAACAAAGCTGGCGGGAACGAGCCAGAGCGCCCGACCGCCGAGCTGTGCCGCAAGGACTCCAACCAACGTCATCGCCAATACGTGGTCAAGACCACCCAGTGGATGGGCAAAACCGCCGGAAAAGCCATGAACCTCACCGTGTCCTGGATGAGCCATCGCCAGAGTGGGGAGAGTAACGACTGCTGCAGTCAGCAGCGCGCGAATGCTGAATTTAGACATGACACACCTGCACTTCCGTTAGAACTATCGATTTGGTCTTGAGTAAAAGGCTGCAAGCGACGCCTTGCTCAGCCGACCCGCGCCTTGTCGCGATGGCCAAGTTTGCCGTTCGCGATCAGCGTGCCCAAAGTGTCGAGAACAACTCTGCAGGCAAGTTGGGCTGTATTGTCATTGACGTCATAGGGCGGCGAAACTTCAACCACCTCCATTCCGCACAGTCCCTCGGCCGCGATCGTCCGAATTATCTCGAAGGCTTCGCGAGGCATCAAACCACCCGGCTCCGGCGAGCCTGTTCCGGGCGCAAAGCCTGGGTCGATCGAGTCGATATCGAAGGAGAGATATACCGCCTTACACCCTTCCCAAGCCATCTCAAGGGCCATTTCGGCCACCTTTTTTGCTCCGTGCTTCTCCAGGTCGAACATCGTCATGACACTGGTGCCACGCCTCTGGGCGACCGCGCTGCCTGGACGGTTCCCGTACCACCCCCCGATGCCGAGCTGGACCAGGTTCTTGGGATGGCAGTTTGGCAAGCCAACATCATGCATGTGGCTATGATCGCGGTGTGATATCTCGCGCCCCTCATGTGTAGTCCAGAACCAGGGCGTGGTGTGCATCCGCTCATCCATATCCTTCTCCTGGATATCGATGTGCCGGTCGATGTGAATGATGCCGACATTGCCGTCGATGTGCGGAGCGATCCCGCGGACATTGGGGAAGCCGAGGCTGTGATCGCCTCCGCAGATGATCGGGAAGACGCCAGACGTATAGATGTGCGATACGGCCTTGGTGACTTGATCGAAAGTCTTTTCGATGTTGCCAGGAATGACAAAGATGTCGCCGGCATCGCAGAGGTCCAACTCCTCATAGATGTCAACGCCGCCATCGAACCAGTAACCGTCATAGAGAGCGGAGATCCTCCGAACGGCCTGGGGCCCAAACCGGGTGCCTGGTCGATAAGTGGTCGCAGAATCGAACGGCGCGCCGACGAATGCGGCTTCGTATTGGCCAATCTTGCGGATGTCCTCGCAATAGGGGACTTTCATGAAAGTGTTGATGCCGGCGAAGGCAGGCTGGTGGCCGCGGCTGAACAGCGAGATGCTGCGGTCGACCACTGACGATGCCGCCTCCAGACCCAACTCAAGCGACCGGGCAGTCTCCTCTTCCTGCTTCTTTTGAGAGATGCGCGAAAGTCGATCAAGTGCCTGCCTGCCATCCGTCGAGTTTCTTATTTCCTCGGCATGAGAGTGGCTATGGTCGCCGCTGTGGTGATGATCGTGAGGTCCATTTCCCATTGCTTATTCCTAGGTTGATAGATCGTTCCAAGGCGTCTTTTGTTGACATCAAGAAATACAGTCGAGATGTCGGATACTCGCCATACAAGACAACATCGCCACTTCAAATAGGACTTGCGTGGCAATTACGAAGGTCAATTCTGAATTGAATGGACCTCATAAAAAATGATATTTTCAGGATACTCTTAGATCAACGACCTACTTTTCAATGAGCAACATTGACTAGGTCAATCACAATCACATGTCTGGGCGCCGGACAGCTGACGTAAAGCATCAACCCCACCGGGAGCAGGTCCTGGCGGGGTCGACAGCTTCTCTAGCAAGCGGCTTCGATGGCGCTGCTATTGAAACACTTACATTTGATAGGTGGCGAGCAGATGCCCGATGTAGATCGTCAAACCACCAGTGACGAGGACGACATAGGGCAAATGCCCCGCGCGTTTTTTCATCAGCACGTCGCCCTCCATCAGGTCTGCTTGCATCCACTCAGGAAATTTTCCGCGATCGGTCACGTAATGACGGAACAGGAAGATCGGGATAATGCCGGCGGTGATCGCAAGGCTAGCGAGCAAGGCTCGTTCGCCCCAGAAGTCGGCCCCCCATCCCATGATCAGCAGGTTGAGATAACCACAGATCCCGCCAACCCAAAGCAGCCAGTTGGGACAGCGATACGGCCTCGGGGCTTCTGGCCTATCTATCCGATGCAACCACCCGGCCTGCAGGTTGAGGAACACGAAGATCATGTAGGTGGTGTTGGCGAGCACAATGAGGAACACATAGTCCGACAACATGAGCAGGAAAGCATTGAAGACTAGATCGGTCCACATGGCGGCGACGGGTGCGCCGTGGCTATTGAGTCTGGACAGATATTTCGGCAGCCAGCCGTCATGCGAACCTTGATAGAGTGTGCGCGATGAGCCTGCCATGGCGGTCATGATGACCAAGCAAACCGACAGGATCAGCATCGTCATGATGATATTGGCCAGAACTGGGCCGGCCCCCACCATTTGCGCCATCACCCGACCAACACCGGTGCCGTCATAGATGCCAGGGTCGAGCATTCCGTCCAGGCCGAGATAGCCTTGGAACGCGATCGGCACGACAGTGTAGAACAGGATGCACAGCAATCCGGAATAGACCAGCGCACGCACTGTATCATATCCGGGATTCTTGAACTCGCGGACATAACAGACCGCCGTTTCAAACGGATAGGTGGACCAGGCAGCCAGCAGCAGGCCCGCTGCGAACGTCGTATAGCCAACCATGTTCCAAGTGCCGGCAGCAGGCTGCCCCAACGCATCTTGGGTGAGGGGAACAAAAGGCAAAAAATTGCTCGAATGCACATCGCCTGTGAAGAGCGGAACAATGCCGATAAGGAAGAGCGGCACCAGCACTGCCACGGCTACCGCCATCTGCACCTTTGCGGCGTTCAGGACACCACGATGCTGGATCGCAAACACCGTCAGCATCAAAAGCATGCCAAGCAGGAAAGTCGAGTTGATGCGCAGGTGAAGGCCCGATTTGAGATAGCTCAGATCCAGCAGCGTGATTGACCAAGTGCGTATCGCGGCGTCGGCCGGAAACAGCATCTGCAAAACATAGCCGGCCGCGAGGCCCGATCCGACTGCCAGGACAGGAGACCATGAGAACCAATTGGTCCAGACCGAAATCGGCCCAAGCATCTTCCCATAGCGCACCCATGCCATGGCGCCATAAACCGAGGCGCCCCCGGATTTGTTTGGATAGAGGCCCGATATTTCCGCGTAGGTGAAGCATTGAATGAAGCCAATGAACATCGAAACGATCCACACCAGCGGAGAAATATTACCCATGGCCGAGGCAACAGCCCCGATGGAAAAGAGCACGAGGACGGGGGTCCCGGCCGCGAACCAGAAGGCATGCGTCCAGTTGAGTGTACGCTGAAGGGAGTATGATGGCGCTTCATGTGTGGCTATAAGCCCCGGCGTACTGGGTATTGAGAATTCCTGCGTTCCAGCTTCCATGCGTGATCTCCTCCACCATGAGTCATTGATGACCCTGCTTTTTGCCTAATGAGAACACATGGACGGCGTGGAGAAACCTACCGCTTAGCTATTTTGTACATTGACAGCGTCAATGTTCGCCGATCGGCGGCTCGGGATAGGTGATCTATACATTTCCAATGTCTTTTTGTTAACAACGGAGGTATTTAATTGAAATTATTTTTTTTAGCATAATTGTTTAAGATTGCTATCGACTTACCGACGAACGCATCTCTAGCAGCCTTTTTTTGCGAGCGAGTATTACTTATAACATACACATCACACGACAGATCTTCTGTCCGACCCAGCAATGGCCAAAGCGAACCACGGTCAACATCGGCAGCGACAAACTGCTCGGGAAGAATGCACACTCCAACGCCCGCAACCGTGAGGCGCCTTGCCTCCTCAAGATTTGGCGTCCTCGCCGTTACCTTTTGACCAAAGCGATGCCTAAGGCGGAAACTAGTGAGTGTATCCGGCTCATCGGATCCGGTCAGGATGAATGCTTCGTCACTGACGGCGACCAGATCCGGTAAATTTCCGAAGAGGCGATGTTGTCGTCCACAATATATATTGTGGTATTCTCTCATCAAGAAGTCATATCTGAGGTCTACATGCTTATACAACATTGGTGATATTCCAATGTCGTAGTCATTGTTGACCATTCGTGTTGTTATTTCACTCCATGGAAGTACGTCAATGCTGATCAAAACATCCGGACACTCTGTATTGAAACTTAAGAATATTGTGTCAATTATTTCGCTTGAAAAGTTGCTGATTATTGCCACATCGAGCTTTCCAGATATATTATATCTTGAATTGTCAATCTCATATTGTGTTTGCTCTATTCCCTCGTAAATCTTCTTTACATAATCGTACAGAACTCTTCCCTCATCGGTGAGCTCAAACCCTACCCGCCCCCGCTGGCAAAGCCTGCTACCGACGATGGCTTCAAGCCGTTTCAGTGCTAGACTGATGGTGGATTGTTTGTGCCATCCCACATTGGCAGCGGCGGTGATGCCATTGGCTTCAACAATGTCGTGGAATGTCTTTAGTAGGTTCCAGTCGAGGCGCTGACTGAATTGCTGCATGCGACGTTTCAGATCGTCATTGGGCATCTGCGACCACCTCCTGATATCGATATTCTTCCAAGCACCGTGCTGCGCTTTGGCCTTCTGTCAACCAATTTATTGATCTCCAAGACGCAAATAACGCATCTCAACAGCGCATAATCGGGAAGACAATTTCCTCAAATTCGATTGCCCTCGACCAGGGTCCGGAGTTCGGTAACGAGGCCGTCCCACTCAAGTGGTTTTGGACGAGCGTGATCATCCACCTGCTGGCGATGTATCGGCGGCATGAGTGGAGCAGTGTTCGGCATCATCGGAACCGCGTCTCCGGAGCCCCCCCCGAAGGCATGCGCTCAGGCAGGCAACAGTGGGAGTCTCAGTTGGTTACGTCTTTAGCGGGACAAGGTGCCTCTGCCTGGAAGGCGGTGCCATCAACCCAGATCCGGTTAACGATCAGCCTGATGCGCCGAGCGAGGGCGGCCGATCTGCGGCCCATGTTCTCATCCATGTCGAGCGCCCCAGTTCATCATGACGGTCGCGGCCTGTGCCGGAGGTCGGCCTGCGTTAGCAAGAGCATGGAAAACGGCGCTCCAAACGCCCGCCGACCACCGCTGGAAACGGTTGTTCTGGGTCTTGCACAGTCCATAAACCGACGGAGCATCGACCCAGCGTCCGCCGCTGTTCACGACATGCTTAATGCCGCTGACCGTGAATCACGATCCCACGGAGGAACCCCTTTTATGGGTCCGCCCCTAGGCTTCGCCCTTGAGATTGGCACCCGCAATCCACGTAAGGTGCTGCGTCCCAATCTTGACGATCCCTCTGATTTACATCATTATTAGTCGGTACCTCACAACTACGGAAAAGAGTTTCGCATGTCCCAACGGGAGCTCTGCTCTTGCTGTGGGAGAAGCGATGGCTAGGATTCGGCGAATGTTTGTCCGCCAATGATAACGAAAGACACCTCTAGTTTTCACCGCAGGGTCGACTGGAACCTGTTTCGCACTTTTCATGAAATCGTCCGTGCGGGCGGGGTGACCCGGGCAGCAGCAGAGATCACGCGTAAGCAATCGGCCGTAAGCCTCGCCCTCAAGCGGCTTGAGGATCATTTGGGCGTAAAGCTTTGCCGCCGCGGGCCGGCCGGCTTCTCTCTCACAGATGAGGGCTTGATTGTCGCCGAGACTTGCGAAGTGTTGCAAGCGATGGTCTCAGGCTTGCCAAATCGAATCGAAAAGCGGGCCGAGCAGCTGGCAGGACGCATCAATATCAAGCTTATTGGAAACATCGTCTGCGAAAGACTAGATACTGCGATAGGAAGCTTTCATGCGAGGCATCCGCAAGTTCAGATCGGCATCGACATATGTACTTGGGATGTTGTGGCCGGCTTGCTGCTGCGCGAGGTGTCAGATATCGGACTCTCGCCGGTGCGCCATTTCCGCGCCGATCTAGAATACAACTTCCTTTTTGACGAGGTCCATCGACCTTATTGTGGCAGAGGACACGCATTGTTCGGTCGGACTTTCGACCACCCTTCAGAGCTCCGCAATGAACCCTTTGTGCTGACAGGCAACGATGAACCCGATGAGCTTACCGCTTTCCGCATCGCCCATGGCCTCGGCTCTCGAATTGCCGGGCTGTCGGACTCACCAGAAGAAGCGATGCGTCTCGCAAAGCTAGGGCTTGGTATCTGCTTTCTGCCGGAGGGACTGGCGGCTAATGCCGTAGCGCAGGGACAGCTGTCGCCGCTGCTGAGTTTCGATGCCGCTCCGCACCTTAGTATCTATGTCATCACAAACCCTGCTGCCCATCGCCGTTTGGCGCGTGATCGGCTGGTACAGGAGATTCTCTCGACCGGACATTGATGCCTTGTGTCCGGCGTCAGCGCCGGTGAGCCAGAATTGGCCTTAACTGAGAGAGGAGGATTTCTGGTGCGTTCCGGCGAGCCGATTGACAGCTGTTTGTAAGCGAGCAATCTTACCACGTTCAGAAAAAGAGGGCGCGGGCACAAGAGTTGCGCGGCGCTGCTCGCTATGCGACTTGGGCGGCGCTGGCTAGAGATCAACCTCGACTGCCACACCTCTCGCGATGGCGAGGTCAACTGCGGCCGTTGCAACCGCTAGATCCTGCAGAGCTACACCTGTCCCGTCGAACAACGTAATCTCATCAGGTCGAATCCGCCCGGGCTGATCACCATTGATAACGGCCCCAATCTCGGTGAGATCTGCGGCTTCGATTAGTCCTTCCTTGATTGCGTGCTGAGCTTCTCCAATCGTCACAGCCTGCCCGATCTCGTCGGTGAAGACAGTCGCATCGGCGACCAGTTGTGACTCCACCTCCTGTTTGCCCTTGGTGTCAGTGCCCATACAGGCGAGATGCGTTCCCGGTCGCACCTGCGCCGCTTTCAGGATTGGTGCAAAGGAAGACGTTATCGTGACGATGACGTCTGCCTCCTTGCTGAGCGTATCGAGGTCGACTGGTTCAAACGGGAGGCCATGCTCGTTGGCCACCGCTTCGAGGCGGCCAAGTGCTTCCGGCGTGATGTTCCACCCAACCACCTTTACAAATGCGCGCTGTTGCAGGGCAGCCCGCAACTGGAACATCGACTGGTGACCTGCGCCGATCATTCCTAGGACCTTGGAGTCCGACCGCGAAAGGTACTTGATGGAGATCGCCGAAGCCGCCGCCGTCCTCAAGGCAGTTACCAGATTGGCGCCCACCACCGCCCGGCACTGTCCAGTATCGGCATCGAACAGCATGATAGTCGACTGATGGTTCATCAGGCCCTTGCCGGCGTTGTTAGGCCAGAAGCCGCCTGCCTTCAACCCCAGAGCCGGTCCCACCCGATCGATGCCTGACTTGACGCCGTAGATAGCATCAGCATGGCCAATGGCTTCACGGACAACCGGAAAATTGGAGGCCGATTTCTTTGCCATTGAGGCAAAGACTTTCTCCACGGCCGCAAAACAATCCGCGGCCGTGACAAGCCCGGCAATCTCTCGTTCGGGTACGATAATCATTAAACTTCATCCCTTGAAATGGCCTGGGGCTCGGACACTTGAATTGTTCAGTATGCCTTGCCGCGAGCCGAAACCGGCCACAACGTTTCCACCTTTCCGTTGCGAACGCCGACGTACCAGTCGTGGACATTGCAGGTCGGGTCGCAATGCCCGGGAACCAGCTTGAGCTTCTCGTTAATCTTGAGCACACCGTTTGGATCTTCAATCACTCCATGCTCATCCGAGCACTTGATGTATTTCACGTCGTCACGGCCGTAGACGAAGGGCAGTCCGCTATCGACTGACTGAGCCTTTAGACCGGCATCAACGACTGCGAGGTGGGACTTTGCGTGACTCATCACCGACGTCAGGATGAAAAGTGAGTTCTCCCATTCGCCCTGGTCGATTCGCTTACCGTTTTTGTCGTGAATGCGCCCGTAGTCGGCATCCATGAAGGCATAGGAACCGCACTGCAGCTCATTGTAGACCCCCGAGTTCGACTCGAAATAGTACGAACCGGTGCCACCGCCCGAAACCAGCTCCGGCCCGAGGCCAACTGCCTTCAGTCCTGCAATGGCGTCGGCGACCTGCGTGATGGCGGCGTCGAGCTTGGCTTTTCGCGCTTCATAGCTGTCCATGTGCTGCATAGCACCTTGGTATGCCTGAAGTCCCGCGAATGACAGGCCTGGCGCCGCTGCGATCGCCATTGCGATT
Organism: Aminobacter sp. MSH1; assembly: GCF_003071665.1. Taxonomy (GTDB): domain Bacteria; phylum Pseudomonadota; class Alphaproteobacteria; order Rhizobiales; family Rhizobiaceae; genus Aminobacter; species Aminobacter niigataensis. The sequence goes on from NZ_CP026265.1 coordinate 785,511, forward strand.
TCGAGAACCTCTTCGGTTGTCTTTACGCCGCAACGTCCCGCGCCGCAGTCAATCTCGACGAAGCAGTCAATCTTGGTGCCATGCTTTTGCGCGGCCGAGGAGAGGTCGGCGACATTGGCGGGATCGTCGACACAGACGATGATACGGGTACCTGGCTCAGGCAGCCGCGCAAGGCGGTCGATCTTGGCGGCATCCCGCACCTGGTTCGAGACCAAGATGTCCTTGATGCCAGCGCGAGCGAAGACTTCTGCCTCCGACACCTTCTGACAGCAGACTCCAACGGCACCGCCCAGTTCCATCTGCAGTTTGAGCACATCGACGGATTTGTGCATCTTGCCGTGTGCGCGGTGACGCATGCCATGGGCCTTGGCATAGTCGCCCATCTTTCTGATGTTCCGCTCGAGGGCGTCCAGGTCCAGGATCAGACAGGGCGTCTGAATATCCGCTTCATTCATGCCCGGAAGCGCGGGCACGTCGAAACCTACTTCAAGGCCGGCAAAGTTCGTGGATGCGTTCATCTCTACTCTCCTCAGTTCCAAGGCAGCTTGTCGAGGTCGACATTGCCGCCAGTGACAATCACGCCGACGCGTTTTCCGGCAAAAACTTCCCGGTTCTTCAGGATTGTCGCCAGCGGTACGGCACTCGAAGGTTCCATGACGATCTTCAGGCGCTTCCAGATGACCTTCATGGCATCGACGATCTCCTGCTCCGAAGCGGTCTGAATGTCGGTGACGAAGTTTCGGACGAAGTGCCAGGTCAGGTCTTTGAGAGGGACCTTAAGGCCGTCGGCGACCGTATTTGGAGCGTCGTCCGCGATGATATGGCCGGCCTTGAAGCTCCTATAGGCGTCGTCCGCCTGCTCTGGTTCCGCAGCATAGATCTTCAAATGCGGCGCAAGGCTCGAAAGCGTCAGGCATGTGCCTGAAACCATCCCGCCTCCACCGATCGGTGCCACGACGGCATCCAGACCATCCACCTGCTCAATGAGTTCTGCCGAACAGGTGGCCTGCCCCGCAATCACGCGGTGGTCGTTATAGGGATGGACAAACTCTGCTCCCGTTTTTGCGACGATCTCTGAAAACACCGCTTCGCGGCTCGAGGTGGATGGTTCACACTCGACGACCGTTCCCCCATAGCCCACCACGGCGTCTTTCTTCGCCTGGGGTGCGGTGCGTGGCATTACCACCGTACAGGGAATGCCACGTCGACCGGCGGCATAGCTTAGGCAGGTTCCGTGATTGCCGCTCGAATGAGTTGCGACACCCTTGCGCGCCTGTTCCTCGGATAGGCTAAAGACGGCGTTTGAGGCGCCGCGGGCCTTGAACGCTCCGGCCTTCTGCAAGTTCTCGCACTTGAAGAAGAGTTCTGCCCCGGCGAGCTCGTTGATCATGCGGGAGGTCAATATTGGTGTGAGATGAATGTATGGGGAGATGCGCTCGCGCGCCGCGCGCATGTCGTTCAATGTCGGGAGGTACATCGTACAGGTTCCTTCACGCGGCCTTTTGCTTTTGCGAATCGATACTTTGGCGATAATACTGCTGTGCTGCGGCTACGCCCGAGCCGAGCGCGATGGGAAGACAGAGATCAACCATGACCATTTCGGCAGTGGCGATACCAGAAAGGGCCATTACATCTGTGAGGCTGCCGAGATGGCCAATGCGGAAGACCTTCCCAGCGACGTCTCCAAGTCCGGTCCCGAAGGCTACGCCGTATGCGTTCTGAGCGTGCGACACGATCTTGTTGGCATCGAAGCCGTCTGGGACGCGGATCGCGCTCACAGTGTCGGAATAGAGCTCCGGGCGAACAGCACATAGGCGCAGTCCCCACGCGGCCACAGCAGCCCTTATGCCGCTCGCGATACGGTGATGGCGGGCAAAGACGTTTTCGACACCTTCTTCCAACAGCATCTCGGTCGAGAGCTTCAGACCGTTCAAGAGCCCAACCGGCGGCGTGTATGGATAGCCGTTGTTTGCATAACCCTTGGCCATGTCGCGCAGGTCAAAGAACGTCCGGTGCAAGGTTGCGGTTTCGGCCGATGCGAGTGCTCTTGGAGAGCAAGCGACAATGGCCAGTCCGGGCGGCAGCATGAACCCCTTCTGGCTACCGGTAACGGCGATGTCCACGCGCCATTCGTCCATACGGAAGTCCATGCAGCCGATCGAGCTGACACCGTCAACAAGGAGCAGCGCTGGGTGGCCGGCCGCATCAAGAGCCCGACGGATGGCGGCAATATCAGAGCGCACGCCAGTGGCCGTCTCGTTATGGGTGGCCAGTACCGCCTTGATCTGGCGGCCTTTGTCGGCGGTCAATATCTCCTCAATCAGGTCAGCTGGGATGCCTTCGCCCCAGCTCTGCGTAACGACTGACACGTCAAGGCCGTGACGCTGACACATGTCGATCCAACGATGGCTAAACATGCCATTGCGAGTAGCGAGAACCTTGTCTCCGGCTGACAGCGTGTTCGAAATGGCAGTTTCCCAACCGCCGGTTCCCGTCGAGGGGAATGCAAAAATCTGAGCCTGCGTGGCCTTGAGGACTTTTTTCACGCCATCGAGGGCAGGGTGCAAGATCCTGCCGAATAGCGGGCTGCGGTGATCGATGGTGGGCATGTCCACGGCCTTGCGCAGGACCTCAGGAATGTTTGTCGGACCGGGAATGAAAATCGGATTCTGGCTGCTCATGCGTGGGGTCTCCTTGCTGAACAAGGCTACTAACACAGCGAGTCAAATTAGAAAATTTTTTTGAAAAAATTTTTCACTGACCTAAAGCTCCGAATTAATGTCGTAAAATCAGGCATGTAGAATTTTTCATTATACGCAATAAATTCTCATCTCTATACGTCGGGCCATCAATATCGTCGAAGAAATGGTCGCAATGCTGCAGCAAGGACTTCGAAGAGGACGCCCAAAGAGCGTTAAGGTTGTCCAGACGCCCGCAAGCATTCAGGCCTTCGATCGTGCCTAGAGCGTTCTTGAGGCCCTTGCGAGTCATGACGGGGTGACGCTCCCCGAGCTCTCGGCACTCCTCGGAGAATCAGCCTCCACGATGCACCGCGTGCTAGAGCACGTCCTGCAATCGATGAATCGATTGTGATGTGACATTAGCCTTCGCTGGTGATTCAACATCCACGTTGATGGAGGTGGATGTTGGGAAGGGCACTGAGCGAAGATCTGCGATTGCGGGTCTTGAAGGCTTCGGATGCGGGCATGTCGGCCCGGCAGGCTGCAGCGCGGTTTGGCATGGGAGTATCGAGCGCGATCCTTTGGATTGCGCGGGCGAAGATCGGCGAATTGGCGCCGCGGCCGCAAGGGCGCCGACGCGTGTCCAGCCTTCCCGAACGAGACGACGCCATCGTCCGGCTCGTCGGGGCGCTGCTGCTCGACCAGAACGACGAGTGGGCCGTCCAGCGCCCGCTACATGGCGCTGGAAAGCGTCGGCCAAGTGAGCGATGATCCCCTGATCAGCCTGCCAGCCGTGGCGCGCTGATCAGCCCGGCCCATGCCGGAAAGCTCGGCGACCAATGCCGTCAGCTACACCATTCCGTGGGACACCATCGTCGAAAGAATTAACAGTAACAATGTTTGTTATGTGACATCTGGGGGTTTATGTCGGGCAACAATGCTTCGAATAATGCAGAGAGCCGCAGAATTCGGCAACATCGGACCAGAGGCGCAGAGAGGCGCAGAGAGGGGAATTTATCGTATGATTGGAGAAAAAACCACTGAAGTGCGCGAATTTTGGCACAAGCAACGAGCCGCACTTGGAATCGAAACAAAACTATATCATGCGAGCACATTCGCCGATATACGATTTGCACCCTATCACGATGAGCTTTTGGAGTTGGTTTCGGCAGGAAAGAAGCGGGCAACAGCGCATCTACAACTTGATTTCGAGCGCAATCACATCAGCCGTCGCAATGTCGGTGATTATTGGATTATCCTCGATTCAGCGTCTAAACCTTGTTTTTTGATTCGTATCACCGATGTTGATGTAAGGCCCTTCAATGAGGTCGAACAGTCATTTGCCGAACGGGAGGGCGAGGGCGACAGCAGCGTGGCCTACTGGGCGGAAGTCCACAAAGAATACTTCGAACAACAATGTGCTGAATGGGGCATTCCTTGGTCTGAAGATCGACTCATTGTATGCGAAGGATTTGAAGTACTTACCTCGGCTCCCCGCGATTTCTTGCTCTAAATCTGAACCTGGCCACCATCGAGAGCGAATAGAGATCGCGACAGATTAAGCTGCGGCTCGAGAGGGGGAGGCTGCTGACCCGAAGCCTCCTTCACCGCCTTTCACGTCGCTAGCCAGACTCGCTGGCAATCCTTCAAGAAAGCAGCCATTCATCTTGGCTTGTGCTGTAGCGGTTTAGCTCGCTACTTTCACCGCAGCAGCGCTTATGTATCTGGCTAAAGTATGGTTCGAAGCGACGATTAAGTTCTTCAACGCCTTTGTGATGCTCGCTAAAGGCAGCGTATCGTTCACGCAGCTCATTTAGCAGTGCCGCTTCGTTTACCTTGGTTATTACGCCGCCATCAACTACCACTTCGCCGTTTACGAAGACCTTGTCCACAGAGGAGCCGTTCTCGCAGTAGACAACGTGATTCAGAAGATCGTTCTGCGGAGTAAAGTTGATCGTGTCCAGGTCAAAGAGCACAAGGTCGGCTCGCTTGCCGATCTCAACCGAACCTATCTCATTGTCGAGCTGAACACTGCGCGCGCCCCCCATTGTAGCGGCATAAATAATTTCTGACGCAGAGGGCCATTTGCCATATTCAGGGGTGGTAACCTTATGTAACAGCCCTGCGACCCGCATTACGTCGAGCATTCGGCTCGTATCGTTGCTCGAAATCCCGTCCGATCCTAGCGCTACGTTTACACCGGCATCTAGGAGCTTACGGAATGGAGCAATGCCCGCGCCAAGTTTCTGGTTGGATACTGGGTTATGCGCGACCGACGAGCCACGAGCGGCCATACGGGCAATGTCGTCATCGGTTACCCAGATCGAATGGGCAAGCGTCGAGATATCTGTCAGCACCCCGAGGTCGTCGAGGTACTGCACGAGCGTCCGACCGTAGAATTTCCTGCCGCTAACCTCCTGTACCTTGGTCTCCAAAACATGGATGTGATAAGCGCTCTTGATCTCCCGGGCGAAATCATGCGTGGCCTTCAGCATCTCTTTTGTGCAACGCTGTGGTCCGGAAGGCGCTACCAGATAGTGTAGGCGGTCGGCGCGATTTTCATGCTTATTGACCACCGCTCGCGCGAAATGAAGATAATCTTCGACGGTAGGCAGCTTTATGCTGGCGGTTTCTGCAATTAGACCGGCCGGCAGGTATTCGTGCGTGTAGGGTATGGTATCGACAAACGGTCGATCTATCACGTGTCCCGATACATTGGCCCGTATACCGACATCGTGGTATGCATCAAACACGGCGTCGATGGCATCCATGCCCTGTACGGGTAGTTCGATAATGTCGTCGACAAGGCACGTAACGCCGTTCTTGAGCGACTCCAGCCCAACGATCATCGACCGCAGGTAGATTAATCGCGGATCGAGTGCTTTGGCCCCCAAAATAGGATAGGAATAGAGCATCCAAATTTCGAGGGGTAGGTTATCGTATCTGCCTTTGAACAACGCTTCCCAAGAATGGACGTGGGCATTGACGAGACCCGGCATGACAAGCCGATTTCGACCGTCGATTTTTAGAGCACCATCCGGCGTTGGAATCGGATGACCAACATGAGCTATGCGGGAACCCTTGATGAGAATGTCACCCTTAAACGGGTGGGTGCCGTGTGCGGCATCGACAGCAATAATATTCGTGTTAGATATGTGGAAGTCCATGTTGGTCTCCGCATGCATTTTTTCATCTGTCAGGAACAGTCACAATCTTCAGGATGACACAATGTGGCCGGATTCAGCTCGCCAAGACACCCAGATAGTTGTTCCAGGCTCTAGTTTGAGGTGGTCGAGTTCGTCGTGGCTCTTTTGGACTTTTACTTCGATCCCATCTGCGCCCTCAAGATAGACTACTGCAGTCGCGCCGACGAATTCTTCTCCTATAATCGAAGCCTGCATACCGTTGACATCGGCTGACGGTGGTTCATTGCTTAGCTTGATGTAGTCGCTCGACACCACAAACGTTGCCCTGTCGCCCTTGGCAAGCGGCTTGGCGGCGTTGGGCGGGACAATGAACTCGCCTGCAGGCGTTGCAATCTTCACCGACTGGCCGTTGGCGTAGGACACGTTGCCGGCAAAGATGTTCGACGAGCCGAGGAACTCGGCCACGAACTTGGTTCGCGGTGCGCGATAAATCTCCTGCGGATTGCCGATCTGCTCGATCCGGCCACGGCTCATGATGACGACGCGATCGGCCATCGAGAAGGCCTCCGACTGGCTGTGCGTGACATAGACAAAGGTGATGCCGAGTTCGCGCTGCAGGTTCGAAAGCACCGTCTGCATGCGCACCTTGAGATGAGCGTCCAGCGCCGATAGCGGTTCGTCGAGAAGGAGGATTTCCGGTTCTGTCACCAACGAGCGCGCCAGGGCCACGCGTTGGCGCTGGCCGCCGGACAGATGGGCAACGTTGCGATCGGCGAACTCGGTGATCTGCATGCGTTCCAGCCACTTGTCGACGCGCTGGCGCCGTTCGGTCTTTTCCACGCCGCGCATGCGCAGGCTGAACTCGATATTTTCTCGAACCGTCAGGAAGGGGAAAAGGGCTAAGCTCTGCCACACCATCGGCGTGTCGCGACGCCAAGTCGGCAGATCGTTGAGGCGTTTTCCAGCGAGACGGATTTCGCCTTCGCTCGGCGCATCCAGCCCTGCCAGCATGCGCAGCGTCGTGGTCTTGCCACAGCCGCTGGAGCCCATGATGGCGAGGAACTCGCCCTTGCGGATTTCGAAGTTCATCTTTTCGACTGCGACGAAACTACCGAAGCGTTTGACGACGCCGTCGAAGACGACGAGAGCCTTGTCGGTCATGATAGCGGTACTCCGGCTATTTCCGCGGACGCTTTGGGCGGACCGCTTCGTTTCATGAGAAGGATCTGGGCAAGCACCACCAGCGTCATCGAAACGATGAAGACGAAGGTGCCAATGACGTTGATGCGTGGGCTGACCTGGCCTTGCAGGAAGCCCAGCACCTTGACCGGCAAGGTCTCGTTCAATCCAGAGACGAACCAGGCCACTGCAAACTCATCGAACGAGACTGCCATCGTCAGGAACAGGGCAGCGAAGATTGCCGGCTTGCAGAAGGGGATGATGACATGACGCATCGCCTTCCATTCACTCGCACCGAGATTCCAGGCCGCCGCCTCCAGCGAGGGATCCATTTGCGACAGGCGCAGCCGCACGATCGCCATGGCGAAGGGCGCGCACAAGACCACATGGGCGATGATGACAGAATGGATGGCGCCCGACAGGTTGATGTTCGACAGGAAGGCGAGCATCGCCAGGCCGAGGATGACGACCGGGATCGTGGGTGGCAGAAGGGCCAGCGCGACATAGAAGGTCTTGCCGAAGAACTTGTAGCGGAAGTCGGTATAGGCAGCACCAAAGCCGATCACTGTCGCCAGCACCGATACGATCACACCGGCGACCATCGTGTTGCGCAAGCCTTCCCAGACCAGCGGGTCGGCAGCGACCGTCTCGTACCAGATGGTCGAGAACCCGCCGAGCGGAAGCGAGGGGAACCGGTCGACATTGAACGAGAAGACGAAGCTCGCGGCGATTGGCGCGAAGATAAAGGCGAAGGCCAGCAGGATGTAGAGTTTCAGCGCCCAGTCGATCAGCCAGTTGCGATTGAAGTCGTTCATCGTCCGCGCTCCTTGTAGGCGTAGCCCACCGCGGCGAAAGCGACGGCTAGCAGCGTTGCGATCATGGTCAGCGCGATCACCGCCGCGCGCGGCCATTGCTGGCCCGACTTGGTGGTGTCGGTGATCAGGATGGACAGTGTCGGCGGGTCGCCTCCGCCGAGATAGAGCGGACTGACGAAATCGCCGAACGTCAGGATGAAGCAAAACAGCGCCGCGATCACCAGGCCAACCTTGGCTGCCGGCACGATTACCTCGAAGACCGTGCGCAACCGGCCGCAGCGCAGGTTGTGCGCGGCCTCGATAAGGTTTTTGTCGACGAAGATCAGACTGAACAGCTGCAGCAAAACGACAAGCGGAAAGCTCAGCGTCAGATACCCGACCATCGTGCCGAACACCGAGTTGAGCATGCCGAACGGTCCGAGCCCGATCTTGGCGAATAGTGCGTTGATCATGCCGTTGTCGGAGAGGAATATCTGCCAGGAATAGACGCGCACCAGATAGCTGGTGAAGAAGGGGATGACCATCAGGAAGATGGCCCAGCGGCGCGCGGTTTCGGTGAGCTTGAATGCGATGCCGTAGGCGCAGGGGAAAGCCAGCGCGCTGGTGATGACGGCCGCAGCGGTGGCAAGCGCAAAGGTGCGCAGATAGGCGTCCCAGAAGACACCGCGACCGAGCATCCTGACCCAGTTGACGGTGTCAAAGTCCGGTTCCATGCGGAAATTCTTGACCGTCCAGAAGCTGAGTGCGATCAGGAACAACAGCGGCGCAAGGAAAAACATCACCTGCCAGATCAGCATCGGCAGTGATAATGTCAGTCCGTAAAGTGTAATTGATTTACGCATCGCGGCGATTCCAACCTGAAGACACGACTGCACGGCTGCGTGCAGGATTGCCGGAATGAATGGGCGGGCGCAGCGGCCCGCCCAACGAACATTAGCTTTTCAGTCGAGCCTAGCGCGCCATCCATCCATCGAACGACAACAACGGACGGCGCTGGATTTCCAAAGGCGCATATCGCTAGTTCAGATGGAAAGCACTAGGAACCCTTGTATTCGGACCAGAAGTCGTTCCAGTCCTCAAGGCTCTGCTGCACCGGCAATTGCCGGAATTTGATGCGCCCGTTACGGATCAGGTCCATGATATTGCTCTCATTGAGCAACATGCCCTGGCGTTTGGCTTCCGCCGGAAAATCCTCCGCTAGCAATTCCCAACCCTTCTTGTTCGGAACCATCGCGGGATAGGCCGCCATATTGACCGACTTCACCTGCCCCTTGGCCGAAGTGATGTACTGGATCCACTTCTTCGCGAGGTCGGCCTTTGTCGAGCCCTTGCCGATACAGAAGGACTCAGTCCACTGCAGGCCGCCCTCCTCCGGAATCACGGTGCGTACCTTCGCACCATTCTTTGCTAGAACACCAGTGATCCAGTCGCCGATACCGGCCATCGCCAGCACCTGGCCGTTCTGCAGCGACGAAAACGTCCCGCCAAAATCGAAGAAGCCACCGATCTGCGGGCGCAGCGACATGGTCTTTTCTTGCAGCTTGCCCCAGGCCGCTTCGTCGATGTCGTATGGCGCGGCATTGCCGTTGAGCAGGCTGATCTGGCCGAGGTTCGGATGATGCCAGTCGAAATGGCCGACCTTGCCTTTCAGCTTTTCGGCCCAATAGACGTTGTAGGTCGACGCCTCCTTCTCGGTTATCGCATCGGTGTTGTACGCAACGCCGAGGAAGCCAAAGCGCGTGATAACCGAATAAAGATCGTTACCTTGCCAGTGCCCGGGAAAATGTTGGAATTCGGGGAAAAAGTCGTCAAACGGATAGTCTACCGGGTCGAGTTTCTCAATGTAACCCGCAGCGTTGAGCTGCTGCACATACTCGGCATCCGAAAGAATCACGTCGAAGGTTCCTGGAGGCGACTGGGAGATCAGCCCAAGCATGTTGTCGCCGCCGGTATAGTATTTCGGCTTGAACTTGACGTTGTTTTCCGCCTCGAACTCAGCGACGACATCGGGTTCAGCATGGCCGCTCCAGGCAAGTATGTTTAGTTCGACCGGTTGCGCAAACGCCAGACGGTTGAGGAACGGCATTGCAAGAACGCCTCCGCCCAATACGCTGGCACCCTTCAGAAGCTCGCGACGGTTTGGCTTCGGTTGCAGAGAATCGTCATGCATCGTTTTCATATTCCCCTATTTTTTCTTTATATTCATCTGGTCTACTGATCGACTACGGGTAGCAAATCATGTGCACTAATGGCCCTGCTCGCTGCAGCCATCGTGAACCGATTGGTCCAGGTATCTTCCGGAGGTTGGGGCAGCACATAAACCCCCGAATTCTGAATTCTCATCATTGTTCCTGTTAATGCCTCTGTTGATCCAGACACACCGGAAATCATAAGTCGCCATGGGAACGTCGGGATCAGGCTGGCTTGAAGGCGGATTTGATGGCCTCGCGCGGGGAAATATAACCCAGCATGCCGACGGGCTGATCGAGGGTTTCGCGATACTGCTTGTCTTAAAACTCATGAACGACTTTTGTGGCGATCTCGGGCGACAACTCCGGACCAGCCGTATACTCCTCACGGACGGGCTTGCTCGCGGTGCGGATTTCGGTGAGTGGCCTTCCAACCAGATCATTCAGCGCGCCCTGAATCAGCGCCGTTCCTTTTTCGGCTCGGGCGGAGGAATTTGTCGAAAGATGCAAAGTACGACCCTTCATTTCAACATTTCCGAGAACCCGCGCGCCGTCCTCCATTGTGGTGTCCCATCCGAGGTTTCTGGATTTGCCGTTGCTCCCTCCCTTCGGGACATCGCCAAGCCAGTTCCAGAATTTCGCGTTCTCCTGTCGCAGCGCCGGGACTGTCTTCAGATGGGCGGTGATTTCTTTCTGGGTGATCCCGGATGCCAACGGAAAGCGGACATCGTGGAAGACGATTGCGTCACCGTCGCCATTCTCGAAGGTGGTCTTCTCCATCCGCATCGTCCGGTCCAGGGTGTCGAACAGCCATGAGAGGGTAAATACCGGCGCGGCCTGTTGAAGTTCTTCGTTTGTTGGTACGGGCAGTTTTTTGGACCGACCCTTGCCAAAGATCGCCCGCAAACCATCGAACAGCGCGTCGGAAGCTTCCGGCGTGAACGGTAGCAATCCTCCGCCCACGATGTTCTTGCCCGCAACGGGAACGATTCTAGCCGCAACCCTGCCCAAGGCTGCAATGTCTTCGTGGCAGTGCCCTCGCTGGCCAGGACAGGATCTCCACCGCGGATGAGATCGCGAGCCATCAGGGATTTGCCCGACACGATGTCGCTGACTTCGTAGAGGCTCATGACCGACGTCCGGAGCGCCTTCATATAAGCCTTCGCCTGGGCGCCTTCCTTCCAACCGCGCCACTTCAGATACTCGTCGACGATATTGCCGCCCTCCTCGTCGAAATCCTAAGTGAGGAAATCCTCGAAGGCGCAGCCCCAAAGCGTCATTGCCCAATGATCGCCGAGCATCTCGGCCAGATCATCAAACTCCATGTCGCCGGTCGTCGAGTGCATCTTCGGGAGAGCAAATTCATCAGACCCTTGAGGTCATGGCTGTTGGGCATGGCCTTTTCCCACTTTCCGTCTGTGCTCGGCGATAATTCTCGATACCGTCGGCTGGCTGACTTCGTAGAGCCGCGTCATTTCAGCGGCTGACTTGCGTCCGGACAAGACGCTCTCGGCAATTTCCAGCCGTTTCTTTGGATTGAGTTTTGCGGCGGCCGCCGATCCTGCCCTCGGATCGCGCCAAGGCCAACCGGGCGGGGGTGCGTTCGCGGATCATCTCGGCCATCGCCTGTTCTCAAGATTGCGCTTCAACAGTCGCAATCCTTCAAAACAGTAGCCTCATCGCAAACCCTCGCACCAAATGCCGCGTCAGCGGCTTCGTTCAATCCGCAACGGATTCAGTCAAGCAATGAACCGCTCTTGGAGACCAAGCAGAAAGCACCGAGGAGGAAAAATAGAAGCGGAAGCATGGAGTTAACTCCCGAATACCGCTTGACTAGTCGCCCCATACGCGCATTGCTGGTGACGTAAAAACCGCCAAATGCCTCGCACTATATGGGGGGCGAACGACGGCCCAAAGAATTCTCCGCCCGCCCGAGTGCGGGCTCCGGTCAGTACAGGCACCGAGTGGTTCGATGCCGCAAACTGACGGAGAACGATCATGGCCTTCACCCTCTCAAATGCCTCCAATCGGGCCGCCGCGGTCCATGCAGCATTTGCCGACACCGAACCCAACGAAACGACTGTGCAGGACAACGTCACTGCCGCACCGGTGACCGACGCCAAGCCGAGGCGCAAACAGGCAAAGGCCAGCGGCAAGATCGCTACGCTGGCTAATGATGCCAAAAGCAAGCACAAAAAGGAGCGGCCGGCCGAGACCAAGTCAGACATCGTGCTGAAGAAGCTCTGCCTGGCCAAGGGGGCGACCATGGAGACGCTGATGGAGGTGACTGGTTGGCAAGCTCATTCAGTGCGCGGCTTTCTCTCCGGCACAGTGAAGAAAAAGCTCGGCCTGACCTTGCTCAGTGAAGCGGGCAAAGATGGCGTTCGTCGCTATCGGATCGATGACACAACGGTCGCATGCTGATCGCCATGCGGATCGACGCAAAACTGGAGAAAGAGATCGCCGACCTTGGCGGTCTCCCCCGCGAGGAGCTCGCTGTCAGATGGGACAAGCAACACGGGTGCCCACCGCCCTTAGGCGTGCGCCGTGAACTCCTGATCCGCTCGGCAGCCTGGCATCTGCAAGCTAAATGGCTAGGTGGATTGTCTGCCGATACGAGGCGACGGCTGAAGGATGCTGTCCGCCGGGCTGATGGCAGGATGACTCAACAGCAATCGCAACTCGCAAAAGCCACACAGCCACCCGCGACATCCTCCGGAAACATGTATCGCGCAAGTGGAGACGTGGCATGCCTTGACGGCGTTTCTCCGCTCGGGTCTCCACAATCTACTGACGGATCAGCAGCGGACTTAACTCTACACCGATCTTCGCTCCCATCTCCGCCTCCACCCCGTCGCTCACCCGCTGCGGGCGCCCGTCTGCTGCGGGACTGGAACGGTCGGACCCATGTGGTCGATGTGACCAAAGAGGGATTTGTCTATGAGGGCCGACACCATCGTTCCCTGTCTTCCATCGCCCGCGAGATCACGGGGGCGCATTGGTCCGGCCCGAGGTTCTTCGGACTATGAGCGGCAGGCAAACTCTCCGTTGTGCGATCTACACGCGCAAGTCGTCCGAGGAAGGGCTCGACCAGGAGTTCAACTCGCTTGATGCCCAGCGTGAGGCCTGTGCTGCCTTCATCGCCTCACAGGTGGGCCTGGGCTGGAAACTCGTGGCCAACCAGTATGACGACGGCGGCATCTCTGGCGGCACCATGGAGCGACCTGCGCTGCAGCGGCTGCTGCAGGATATTCGCGACCGCAAGGTCGATGTGGTGGTCGTTTACAAGATCGACCGTCTGACCCGCTCGCTGATGGACTTTTCCAAGATTGTCGAGGTCTTTGACGCCAGCAACGTCTCCTTCGTGTCGGTTACTCAGCAGTTCAACACCACCACCTCGATGGGACGGTTGACGCTCAACGTGCTTTTGTCCTTCGCCCAGTTCGAACGTGAGGTCACTGCCGAGCGTATCCGCGACAAGATCGCAGCTTCCAAGAAGAAGGGCATGTGGATGGGTGGGCATGTGCCGCTCGGCTATCAGGTCGTGGACCGAAAGCTGCTCATCCATGACGCCGAAGCGGAGACCGTCCGCCATCTGTTCAAGCGTTACCTTGAAGTTAGATCCGTCCTGCTTCTCTCCGAGGAAATCAATAGCCAGATAGCGCGTGATTGCCGCGGAACCGACGACCAGCCGCTGCCGCGCCAGAGCCGCCGCTTTACCCGCGGCAAGCTGTATTACCTGCTCTCCAACCAAGTCTTTATCGGCAAGCTCCGGCACCACCAGCGATACTTCGACGGTGAGCACAAGCCAATCATCGATTGCCAGACGTTCGCGGATGTCCAAAGCCTGCTCGTCAATCAGGCACAACGCAGAAGAGGCACCAGTGACACCGCTGACACCCATCTGCTCACCGGCATCCTGTTTGATGAGGCGGGGGATCGGCTAAGCCCGACCCATGCCACCAAAGGCGGCAAACGCTATCGTTACTACATCTCCAACCGGCTCAAGGTTGCCCGCTCAAAAGACGATGGCGGATGGCGCGTCCCGGCCACCGAGATCGAGCGTCTGGTCGATGCTGAGTTCAAGGCCCTGCTTGCCGATGAAGCAACCATCACCGACTGGGTTTGTAGCATCAGATCGCCTGCAAATGTCATGCCCGTCCTCAGCGTGGCACGACAATTGTGTGGTGACGCCGCAGATCGGCTGCAGCTGCGCATCGGGTTGCTCTCGACCGCCTTTGCACGGATTGTGCTTTCCTCAGAATCCATATCCTTCGAGGTCAAGCCAGCGACACTCATCGATCAGCTGCTACAACCGGGTGGGATCGAACATTGCGCCAAAGAACAACCAATCGGCAGCGGAGCACAATCCGATGGGGCAACCATCACAATCCATCGACAGCTCACTATCAAGCGCCGAGGCGTCGAGGCGCGTCTTGTGATTGAGGGTGCCTCCCGCCACGATCGCGAACCGGATCAGACGCTGGTCGATCTGATCGCTCGTGCCCATTTCTATCTTGAGCGCCTTACCAGTGGTGGCGCAGACAGCATCGCCGAACTTGCCGGAAAGATCGGTGTGCATCGGGCGGACATCAGCCGCCTGTTGCCGCTTGCCTTCCTGTCACCATCCATTCTCGATGCCATTCTCTCCGGACGCCAGCCAGCCAATCTCAGCGCCCGAGCTCTGACTCGGCTGGTTGACATACCACCGGCTTGGTCGGATCAGGCGCACGCCCTCGGCATCCAATGATCCTTAGGACCATCATGTCATCGATAGAGATCGGCATCGTAGTGAAGATACCGGGGTGACTGCCCGCTTAGGTCTGAATGCTGGCCTTCGGAACGGTGACAACGTCTTCCGGCTTGAACCTATCACTTTCCAACGCGCGCATTTCCACACGTTTCCCATGTTCAAGCTTCTGCCAGTAGCCGGCTGGGGGACGAGCGATATCATGCGTGTCGCAAGCTTTGGCGAGACGCAAGGCATTCAACCCATACTGCCTTGCAACCTCAGTCATTGGCTTGGACCAAACAAGAGCGTGGAGATCAAGGCGTGTGAATCGTTGCATCGAAATGTTCGTCGGTTGCGTGTAATGACAGGTGTGTATATTACATTTTGAAGTGGGCAACATCGATGTTTTTTCTGATTGTGAACCACGAAGCGGCCATCGAAAAGCGCTCCTGAAGGACCAACGTTACCAACCAAGCAGATCGCTGCGCAAGGTCCATTCCAGTGCGCCAACTTCATGAGCTCATCCGCAGATCCGCAGTCATTCGCCCCCTCGCAGCAGCCCCGATCGACGATGTTAAGATCCAAATCACGATGGCGCGGTTCACGCTAAAGCGGCAAAGTGGCTATTGCCTTGCGATGCTGCCTAAGCCCCAACTCAAATTGTCGAAGCAACATGAAATCCTCCAAGCCGTTTGTCGTCGAGATAAAGAACCGTCGGGGCGCGAAGAAGCTCGAGGGGTCGATCTGGGGAGAGAGCCATCTTAAGGCGTTTGCCGATGGTCCGCATGACGGCGCGTCAAGCACAAAGTCTCTTCAGCAAGTCGCGGCGCAGGACGCACCGTTTTCTGAAGAGTTGAGGACGGCTGTTCCACCTCCTACCCCTGTCGCAATTTCCATAGAAGTTCCGACCGACGAAAAGACGGCACATGCGCACCTCCCCCGACCTGCAAAAAGGGCGAAGCCAGTCGATCACATACTAAATCTAGCTACGGACGTTGTGGCAGCCTATGTAGCGAGAAACGCTGTTCCTCGGTCTGAGCTACCCACGCTTATTGGGCAAGTACGCCTGGCACTGGCCTCCTTAAGCCGGCGGAGTCCTCTGAACCGGTAGAAATCGGCTACATCTCAGCGATGCAGCAACCATCACATTGAAAAACAAGTGGACACGGCAACGGCCGCACTGAGACGCTCTGCCGAAACCGGGACAAATTCGGCCAAATGCCCGGTCTCAGGACCACCCAGGGGCGGATATCGTTCGCTAACCCACGGAAATGACGAGACTATTCCGAGGCATCTAAGACCGTCAGGTTTGTGGAAGACTGAATGGTGGAGCCAAGCGGGATCGAACCGCTGACCTCCTGCATGCCATGCAGGCGCTCTCCCAGCTGAGCTATGGCCCCACACCCGGCATAAGCCGGCGCCGTTTCCGGCGAAAGTCGGCGCGAATTTTTCGTCCGCGCCGCATTTGTTGGCGGCTTCTAGCGCCGCATTCGACCATTGGCAAGCCTTGATCGAAACCTTTTTTCGGTTTCCCGAAAAGGCGTGTCAGATCTCGTCGTCGTCGTCGCCGACGCCGATCATGTCGGAGACGTCGTCGTCTTCCTCTTCCTCGTCGGCGAGGAAGGTATCGTCATCGTCGTCGCCCAGGTCGACATCGTCGTCGTCGTCGAGATCCGGCAGATCGTCGCCACCGCCCTTGGCCTCGTCGTCGGCGTCCTCCAGGGACACGACTTCCGCGCCTTCCTCTTCAGGGTCGAGCTCCTTGGCTTCGACTTCCTCTTCCTCTTCCAGGATGGCCGAAGCCTTGCCGTCGTCGAAGTAGGAGCGCGGATAGGCCCTGCCGGTGTACGGCGAAACGATCGGGTCCTTGTTCAGGTCATAGAATTTGCGACCCGTCTCCGGGTCGATACGCTTTGTGCCAAGCTCGGATTTTGCCACGTCAGGCCTCGTTTTCTAGATTTTCGTCCCCTTAGCCGCAGTTGGTGGCGCTGTCAAAGCCAAATCCCCGAGCGGGGGCGATGGGGGATGACCGTTACCGCAATCGATGCTACGACACCGCCGCAATCATTGGGAAAAGCCCGTTTTCCTGGGCCATCCCGCACGAGGAACCACCATGTCGCATCAAGCTGTGCCACAGCCGGCCGTCGCCCGGAAGTCAAAATCGCTGTCTGGAACCGCCCGCATCCCGGGCGACAAGTCGATTTCGCACCGCTCCTTCATGTTCGGCGGCCTCGCATCGGGCGAAACCCGCATCACCGGCCTGCTCGAGGGCGAAGACGTGATGCGCACCGGCGACGCCATGAAGGCGATGGGCGCGCATATCGACAGGCGCGGCGCGGAATGGATCATCACCGGTACCGGCAACGGTGCCCTGCTGCAGGCCGAAGCGCCGCTCGATTTCGGCAACGCCGGCACCGGCTCGCGCCTGACCATGGGCCTGGTCGGAACCTATGACATGGAAACCACCTTCATCGGCGACGCCTCGCTGTCGGGCAGGCCGATGGGCCGCGTGCTCGATCCGCTGCGCCAGATGGGCGTGCAGGTCATCGACGCCGCGCCCGGCGACCGCATGCCGCTGACGCTGCGCGGCCCGCGCCAGGCCGCCCCCATCACCTACCGCGTGCCAATGGCCTCGGCGCAGGTGAAGTCGGCGGTGCTGCTCGCCGCCCTCAACACGCCGGGAATCACCACCGTCATCGAGCCGGTGATGACCCGCGACCACACCGAAAAGATGCTGAAGGGCTTCGGCGCCAACATCGAGGTCGAGACCGACGAGCAGGGCGTGCGCCACATCTTCATCGAAGGCCAGGGCAAGTTGATCGGCCAGGTCATCGCCGTGCCGGGCGATCCGTCCTCGGCCGGCTTCCCGCTGGTCGCAGCACTGATCGTGCCAGGCTCCGACATCACCATCGAAAACGTGCTGATGAACCCGACGCGTACCGGCCTGATCACCACGCTGATCGAAATGGGCGGCAAGATCGACATCCTCAACCCGCGCAATGCCGGCGGCGAGGATGTGGCCGACCTGCGCGTGCGCGGCTCCGAACTCAAGGGCGTCAAGGTCCCGGCCGAGCGGGCGCCGTCGATGATCGACGAATATCCGGTGCTGGCGGTCGCGGCCTGCTTTGCCGAGGGCGAAACCCTGATGCAGGGCCTGGAAGAACTCCGCGTCAAGGAATCCGACAGGCTGGCCGCCGTTGCCCGCGGCCTCGAAGCCAATGGCGCCGACTGCACCGAAGGCGAGACCACGCTTTCCGTCCGTGGCGTTCCCGGCGGCAAGGGTCTCGGCGGCGGCACGGTCAAGACCCATCTCGACCACCGCATCGCCATGAGCTTCCTGGTCATGGGCCTTGCTTCCGAAAAGCCCGTCACCGTCGACGACCAGGCGATGATCGCGACCAGCTTCCCGGAATTCATGGGACTGATGGCAGATCTGGGAGCCGAGATCGACCAGACCGCCGCTTGACGCCGGCAACGTAACCGAGGAGCGAGCTTATGACCAACAAAGTAGCGATGATCGTCGGCGGCGGCAGCGGCATGGGGGCTGCGGCGGCGCGCAAGATGGCAGCCGACGGCTATGCCGTCGCCGTCCTGTCCTCGTCGGGCAAGGGCGAGGCGCTGGCCAAGGAGCTGGGCGGGCTCGGCTTCACCGGGTCCAACCAGTCGAACGACGACCTCAAGCGCTTCGTCGACCTGACCATGGACAAGTGGGGCCGCATCGACGCGCTAGTCAACGGTGCCGGCCACGGACCGCGCGCGCCGCTCTTGGAGATCACCGACGAGCAGTGGCACACCGGCATCGACGTCTATTTCCTGAATGTCGTGCGCGCGACGCGGTTTGTCGCGCCGATCATGGTTGAACAGAAGGGCGGCGCCATCGTCAACATCTCGACCGCCTGGGTGAGCGAACCCGCGGCGATGTTCCCCACGTCCGCCGTGGCACGCGCGGGTCTTGCCGCCTACACCAAACTCTTCGCCGATCAGTACGCCCCGCACAATGTCCGCATGAACAACGTGCTGCCGGGCTGGATCGACAGCCTGCCGCAGACCGACGAGCGCCGCGACGGCGTGCCGATGCAGCGCTACGGCACGTCCGAAGAGATCGCCGCGACGATCGCCTTCCTGGCCTCGGAGGGTGCCGCCTACATCACGGGCCAGAACCTGCGGGTCGACGGCGGTTTGATGCGCAGCATCTGACGAGGGACCCGCGTGAACGATGCCTAACTCCATCACCATCGCCATCGACGGCCCCGCAGGCGCGGGCAAGGGCACGCTCGCGCGGCGCCTGGCAGATTACTACCACCTCGCCTTGCTCGACACCGGGCTGACCTACCGCGCCGTCGCGCACACGCTGATCGAGAAGGGCTGGCCGCTCGACGATGTCGCGCACGCCATCGAAGCGGCGAAGCTTGTCGATCTCGGCCATCTCGACCGCAAGGTGCTGTCGGCACATGCCGTCGGCGAAGCCGCGTCCAAGGTGGCGGTCATTCCCGAGGTGCGGAAGATCCTGGTCGAGAAGCAGCGCCAGTTCGCGCGCATACCGCAAGGGGCGGTGCTCGACGGCCGCGACATCGGCACCGTCGTCTGCCCCGACGCCGACGTGAAGCTCTACGTTACGGCCAGCGCGGAGGTGCGGGCCCAGCGGCGCCTGTCCGAGATCGAAGCCAACGGCGGCAGCGCCGATTTCGCCGGCATTTTGGCCGATATCGTGCGCCGCGACGAGCGCGACACCGGCCGGGCCGACTCCCCGCTCAGGCCCGCCGACGACGCGCACTTGCTCGATACGTCAGAAATGGATATAGAAGCCGCGTTTTCCGCAGCCAGGGATATCGTCGATCAAGTCCTCGGAAGTTGAAGGCACGGCTGAAGCCTCAGGGTTTCGCCACTTAACCGACCTGTCCGCATTCTTCTTGCGCCGATTTGCCGCTTTGGGCGGCCAAGGGCTTTTTGCCCGGGATGTTGGCAGGCCAACGCAACGCTAACCCACGGCGCCGCTCCCGCAAGCCGGGACGCACCAGGAGATCCAATGTCACAAGCTAATCCCTCCCGCGACGATTTCGCGAGCCTGCTCGAAGAGTCCTTCTCGGACGGTCATTCGGGCGAAGGCCAGGTCGTCAAGGGTATCGTCACGGCCATCGAAAAAGACATGGCCATCATCGACGTCGGCCTGAAGGTCGAGGGCCGCGTGCCGCTGAAGGAATTCGGCGCCAAGGCCAAGGACGGCCAGCTCAAGGTCGGCGACACCGTCGAGGTCTATGTCGAGCGCATCGAAAACGCGCTTGGCGAAGCCATGCTGTCGCGCGACAAGGCCCGCCGCGAAGAGAGCTGGGTCAAGCTCGAAGAGAAGTTCACCAAGGGTGAGCGCGTCGAAGGCGTCATCTTCAACCAGGTCAAGGGTGGCTTCACCGTCGATCTCGACGGCGCCGTTGCCTTCCTGCCGCGTTCGCAGGTCGACATCCGTCCGATCCGCGACGTCACCCCGCTCATGCACAACCCGCAGCCCTTCGAGATCCTCAAGATGGATCGCCGTCGCGGCAACATCGTCGTTTCGCGCCGCACCGTTCTCGAAGAGAGCCGCGCCGAGCAGCGTTCGGAAATCGTGCAGAACCTCGAAGAGGGCCAGGTTGTCGAAGGCGTGGTCAAGAACATCACCGATTACGGTGCGTTCGTCGACCTCGGCGGCATCGACGGCCTGCTGCATGTCACCGACATGGCCTGGCGCCGCGTCAACCACCCGACCGAAATCCTCAACATCGGTCAGTCGGTCAAGGTGCAGATCATCCGCATCAACCAGGAAACCCACCGCATCTCGCTCGGCATGAAGCAGCTCGAGAGCGATCCGTGGTCCGACATCGGCACCAAGTTCCCGATCGGCAAGAAGATCACCGGCACCGTCACGAACATCACCGACTACGGTGCGTTCGTCGAGCTCGAGCCGGGCATCGAAGGCCTCATCCACGTTTCGGAAATGTCGTGGACCAAGAAGAACGTGCACCCCGGCAAGATCCTGTCGACCACCCAGCAGGTCGACGTTGTCGTGCTCGAGGTCGATCCGGCCAAGCGCCGCATCTCGCTCGGCCTCAAGCAGACGCTCGAGAACCCGTGGGAAGCTTTCGCCCGTAACCACCCGGCCGGCAGTGAAGTCGAAGGCGAAGTCAAGAACAAGACCGAATTCGGCCTGTTCATCGGCCTCGACGGCGACGTCGACGGCATGGTGCACCTGTCCGACCTCGACTGGAACCGTCCGGGCGAGCAGGTCATCGAAGAGTACAACCGTGGCGACATGGTCAAGGCTCAGGTCCTCGACGTCGACATCGACAAGGAACGCATCTCGCTCGGCATCAAGCAGCTCGGCCGTGACACCGTCGTCGAAGCCGCGACCTCGGGCGAACTGCGCAAGAACGCCGTCGTCACCTGCGAAGTCACCGGCATCAAGGATGGTGGCCTCGAAGTCCGTCTCGTCGAGAGCGGCATCGAGACCTTCATCAAGCGTTCGGACCTGTCGCGCGACCGTGACGAACAGCGCCCCGAGCGCTTCGTCGTCGGCCAGAAGGTTGACGCCCGCATCATCGCCTTCGACAAGAAGACCCGCAAGCTGCAGGTCTCGATCAAGGCGCTGGAAATCGCCGAAGAGAAGGAAGCAGTCGCTCAGTACGGCTCGACCGACTCCGGCGCTTCGCTCGGCGACATCCTGGGCGCAGCCCTGAAGAACCGCGGCAACTGAGCCATTCGCTCATTGTCGTGAACTGAAAAACCCCGCCGGAGCGATCCGGCGGGGTTTTTTTCTTGGCCGAGGGCGCATGAAGTTCACGTGCGACGGCGCGAACAGGCGCAAGTGATGCCGGAATGCTTCACGGCCCATCCGAATGCTTCCGGGCAGCCTGCGTTCGGTACCTCCGCGGTTGCCGCGGCCAGGATTTGCTGCTCTTAAGTCCGCCAAGCCCTGTCCCGCGTCCCGAGCCCGGCAATGATCAAGTTGCGTTTTCTGACCTTCTTTCTCGTGCTCGTGGTCCTGTCAGGTTGCGGCGGGCGCGCCGTGCTTGGTCTCGGCGACGGCAAGGAAGGCGAATCGGCAGCTGTCGTGCCGATCTATGTCTCGACCATGCGGGCACGCTCGGACAATCTATCGCTGCCCTATTCGGCGGAACGCGCTAAGGCGCTCAATTTTGCAAAGTTCGAGATCGGCATTCCAGCAACCCATGTTGCCGGAGAGGTCGAAAGCGCCAGCCGCGCGCCCAGTCCGGTGCGCAACTTCGTCGCCCGCTCGTTCCAGCCCTTCGACGAGAAGGCGCAGTTCGTGGCTGCCCTCGACGCCGACCTGATGCGGCGCCCGCCGGAAGAGCGCGAGGTCTTCATCTTCGTTCACGGCTACAACAACAACTTCGCCGACAGCATCTTCCGCAATGCCCAGATCGTCCACGACTACAAGATCAAGGCGGTGGCACTGCACTATGCCTGGCCGTCGGGCGGGTCTTTGCCGCTCTACGTCTATGACCGTGACAGCGCCGCCTACAGCCGCGACGGCCTTGCGGACACCATCGAGATCGCCGCGCGCAGCCAGGCCAAGCGCGTTGTGCTCGTCGGCCACTCGATGGGCAGCTATGTGGTCATGGAGGCGCTGCGCAGCCTGTCGCTGAGCGGCCGCGACAAGTACATCAGCCGCATCAACGATCTCGTGCTTGCGGCACCGGACATCGACATCGACGTCTTCCAGAGCCAGTTGCGCGACATCGACAAGCTGCCGAACCCGTTCATGATCCTGGTGTCGACGCGCGACAAGGCGCTGAACCTGTCGGGCGGGTTGACCGGCGGCCACCCGCGCGTCGGTTCCGGCGCCGATGTCGCAGCCCTGCAGGCGGAAAACATCACAGTGCTCGACACATCCAACCTCGACGGCGGCAGCCATGGCGTCTTCGCCAGTTCACCGACGCTGATGGCGTTGATGGCAAAAGGCGGACTGACCAACGACATCACCGACAGGGGCGAAGGCGCGCCGGCCGAAACCATCCTTGCCGACGGCACTTCGGTCATCCAGGGCGCCGCCTCGCTGGTCATCTACCTGCCGGCCAGATTGCTGGGCGTGCCGAATGGCGGCCTGACGCGCTAGCCCGCGACAAGTCGACAGCGATCTCGATCAGGGACGGCCGCGAGCCCTATGCTCGGCCGTAGATCGCGGCCACCGTGCCGCTGGTGACCAGATTGGCTGGAGAAGCAAGCTGCGCAATCGCGGCCGCTGCTGCTTCGAGGCTGACCCATTTGCCGAAATCCGCCTTGGGCATGGCATCGCGGTTGGCCTGCGTGTCGAGGGTCGACGGCGCCACGGCATTGACCAGGATGTCCGCGCCCTTCAGTTCCTCCGCCAGCGCAACGGTCAGCGCCGCCACGGCCGCCTTGCTCGCCGCATAGGCTGCCATGCCACCGCCCTTGCGCGGCTCGATGCCGGCGCGTGCGGAAACGTTGACGATGCGGCCGCCGGCCTTGCCTGCAAGCATCGAGCGGGCCGCTGCACGGCAGCAGAGAAATGCGGTCTTTGCGTTGAGGTCCATCATCCGGCCGAACTGGTCGGAATCGACGGCCTCGACCGCGCCCATGTCGAAGCCGCCAGCCGAATGAATCGAGGCCCAGAGACCGGGAATGGCGTCGTAGAAGGCATCGACGGCCTGTGCGTCCGTCAGGTCCACGCCGGTGGCGATGTGGACACGATCCTTGCCGGCGAATTCGAAACCGTCAGGCGCCTTCGGCCGGCTGATCGGCAAATGGCAGATGGCGCCTTCGCCAAGCAGGTGCCTGGCTACCGCCGCGCCCAGCGCACCGGTGGCGCCGGTAACAACGACATGCCTGCCTTCGAAACTCTTCGTCATGCTCAACTCCCGCGATGGACCGCCAAGCGCGGCCTATTCGACGGTGATTTCTATCAGACAGGGTTTTCCCGTCGAGCGCGCCTTTTTCAATGCGCTGCCGAGTGCGCCAACATCCCGCAGGCGCTCCGCCTGAAGACCATAGGCCTGGGCGATCAAAAGGAAGTCCGGCGGCACCGGCGACACACCGACTGGCTCGACGCCGGCATCGAGCATCGAGGTCTCGATCTCGCGATAGCCGCGATTGTTCCAGACGACGAAGATGACAGGGGCATTCGCATCCAGCGCCGCCCCCAGTTCCGGCAAGGTGAACTGAAAACCGCCGTCGCCACTGAGGCAGACCACCGGCGCATCCGGTACGGCCAGCGCCGCGCCGATCGCCGCCGGCGGGCCGAAGCCAAGCGCACCGTAGCCCGTCGCCGCATTGAACCAGCCGCCCGGCCGGTCGTGGTCATAGTAAAGATTGGCGGCATAGACCGGCTGGGTCGAATCGCCGACGATGATCGCGCCCGGCAGGGCGTCGCGTATCGCCTCCACCGCTCGAACCTGCGCCTGCATCGCCGGGCCGATTTCCGCCCAGGCGCGCTCCCGCGCCGTCTTGGCGCGCGCTGCGCCGCCGGCCTGGCGCGCTTCGCCAACATCGGCACCCAGCCTCGCAAGTGCCGCGCCCGCATCGGCCAGGATCGAAACCGCCGCCGGGCGCCGGCCAAGCTGCATCTCGTCGATGTCGATGCGGATCAGGCTCTTCGGCAGCATGAAGCCGCCGTCGCCATACATGTCGTAGTCGGTCGGCCCGAACTCGGTGCCGACGGCGATCACCAGATCGGCATCCGCCATCAGCGACCGTACCGCCTTGAGGCTGGGGCTCGCCGGCACGCCGAGTCCATGGCCGTGCATCAGGCCACGTCCGTTGGCTGTGGTGACGACCGGCGCGTCGAGTTTTTCCGCCAGGGCCCTGAGTTCAGCCTCGGCCCGTCGCGCCCCGCCGCCGGCGAGGATCAGCGGCCGTTTCGTCGCGCTGACCAAGGGCCTTGCTTCGGCAAGCGCGCGTTCGCCCGGAGCAGGCGCAGCCGCGCGCTTCGGCAATGGCTTCAGCCCATCTGCCGGCTTGCCCATGGCATCGAGCGGAACCTCGATATGCACCGGCCCCGGCCGCCGCGTTGCGAACATCTCGAAGGCCCTGGCAATCGCGCCGGGCAGTTCGGCTGCCTCGGTCACCCGCCGCGACGACAGCGCCACCTTCTCCATCATGCCGCGCTGGTCGGGCAATTCGTGCAGGTAGCCCAGGCCCTTGCCCAGCGTGGGCTGTGCGTTGACGCCCGAGATCACCAGCATCGGCACCGAATCGGCGCGCGCCTGGGCCATGGCAGTGATGGTGTTGGTGAGCCCCGGCCCGGTGATGACGAAGGCCACCCCCGGCCGGCCAGAGGCGCGGGCATAGCCGTCGGCCATGAAGCCGGCGCCCTGCTCGTGGCGCGGCGTGACGTGGCGGATATTCGATCGCGCCAGCCCGCGATAGAGCTCGATCGTATGCACGCCGGGGATGCCGAACACGGTATCGACGCCATGCGCTTCGAGCAGGTCGATAAGAGCCTCGCCGATCGTCGTCATGCCACCTCCCTTTCGCCGCGCAATCCCAGGCCGAGCATCGCTTCCACCGAGCCGATGCCGATCTCGGCCAGTTCGCCTGCCTCGAACATGTCGCCGGCAAGGCAGCCCTCGACCCAAAGCCCGTCGATGATGGCGTTGATGGCGATGGCCAGGCGGCGCAATTCCGACGAGCTCGCCTGCCGGCCGGCGTCGGAAAAAACCTCGGCGACCAGCGCCTCGACTTCGTCGCGGAAACCGAGATAGCCGGCCCGGTGGGCCGCCCCCAGCGCCGGATCGCTGCTTGCCCGGCCGATGAAACTGGCCCAGAGCGAGAAGCTGCGCCCATCGACCACCGGCGGCGCGAGGTTCGCCGCGACAAAGGCCGCAAGCCGCCGCCCGGGCTCCTGCTCGACGGTCGCCAGCGCTGTCTTGGCGAGGTCCGTCATGCGTCCCATGACGGCGGCATAGGCCGCCTGCAAAAGCTCTTCCTTGCCAGGGAAATAGTGGCGGATCAGCCCAGCGGTGACGCCGGCGCGCAGCGCGATGGCCCTGACCGTCGCGCCCTGCAGCCCGTGCTCGGCGACGCAGTCGAGGGTGGCCTCGATCAGGTCCTGCCGACGGCGCTCCTCGCCTTCTCGGCGGAATTTTCTCCGCGCGGCGACTGCCATGTCCACCTTCGCTTCGTCTGGAAAAATTGGCCGAAACCGGCCTCGGCAATATTTATACACTTGCATAACAACGTCGCAAGTGCCGTAATGGAAGCATAAAAGAAGCGGGAAATGGTGCCGTTGACGCCGCGAGGCGGAAAGGTCCATCCTCACCGCCCAGGGGAACATCGCGACGCGACCATGAGCAGCCTGATGCAAGCTGACGGGAAGACGTTCACGCGCCGGAGCCATCACTGATGGCTGCGGGTCATGCAGCCCAGCACCCTGCACGATCAGACGGCCAAGCCGCCGAAGCCATCCATGTCGAGAACCTGCACAAGAAGTTCGGCCAGTTGCATGTGCTGAAGGGCGTGTCGCTGTCGGCCCGCGACGGCGAGGTGGTGGCGATCATAGGCGGCTCTGGATCGGGCAAGTCGACGCTGCTGCGCTGCATCAACTGCCTGGAAAATCCGACCAGCGGCATCATCCGCGTCAATGGCGAGGAGATCCGCCTCAAACCCAACAGCCTGGGCGACAGCGTCCCGGCTGACCGGCGCCAGATCGAGCGCATCCGCTCGCGCCTCGGCATGGTGTTCCAGAGCTTCAACCTGTGGAGCCACATGACGCTGCTGGAAAACGTCATCGAGGTGCCGGTGCATGTTCTGGGCATCAAGCGCGCAGACGCCATCGCCGAGGCCGAGCGGCTGCTGGCGCGCGTCGGCCTTGCCGAAAAGCGCGACGTCTACCCGGCCTATCTCTCGGGCGGCCAGCAGCAGCGCGCCGCGATTGCCCGTGCGCTCGCTGTCCAGCCGCGCGTCATGCTGTTCGACGAACCGACCTCGGCGCTCGATCCCGAGTTGGTCGGCGAGGTGCTGAAGGTGATCGGCGATCTCGCCCGCGAAGGTCGCACCATGGTCCTGGTCACCCACGAGATGAAGTTCGCCCGCGAGGTGGCAACCCATGTGATCTATCTCTGGAACGGCGTGGTCGAGGAGGAAGGCCCGCCGGAACAGCTTTTCGGGGCGCCGAGATCGGAGCGGCTCAAGCAGTTCATCCGCAACATCGGCTAGCCTGGACGAAATACGGGAACATCAAGAACAACGACAAACGGGAGAGACAGCATGAAAGCACTGCTTGCAACTGCGGCCTTGGCACTGGTCCTTGGCTTGAGCGCGGGAAGCGCCGGCGCCCAGGCGATCAAGGTCGGCATGGCACCCGAACCCTACCCGCCCTTCGCCTCACCCGACGCTTCGGGCAAATGGGGCGGCTGGGAAATGGAGATGATCGACGCCCTTTGCGCCGAGGCGATGCTGCAATGCGAGGTCACGATGACCGCCTGGGACGGCCTGATCCCGGCGCTCAACTCCAAGAAGATCGACGCCATCATCAACTCGATGTCGATCACCGACGAGCGCAAGAAGTCGATCGATTTCTCGGACAAGTATTACAACACCCCGGCCGGCATCATCGGCTCCAAGGACGTCAAGTTCGATGCCACGCCCGAGGGCCTCAAGGGCAAGATCATCGGCGTGCAGGTGTCGACGGTGCACGAGGCCTACGCCAAGAAGCACTTCGCCGACAGCGCCTCGGAGATCAAGATCTACCAGACCCAGGACGAGGCCCAGGCCGACCTTGCAGCCGGCCGTGTCGACGCGGTGCAGGCGGATTCTCTTTCGCTCGCCACATTCCTCGCCACCGATGCGGGCAAGGCCTGCTGCGACATGAAGGGCGATGTCGCCGAAGACGTCGAAATCCTCGGGCCGGGCGTCGGCGTCGGCCTACGCCAAGGCGACACGGAGCTCAAGGACAAATTCAATGCCGCCATCAAGTCGCTGCGTGACAGCGGCAAATACGCCGAGATCGCCAAGAAATATTTCGACTTCGACATCTACGGCAAGTGAGGGGGGCGTGCAGATCCGGCCTTGCGCCAGCACCGGATCAGTCGCGACGCCGACGCCCACCCTCCCCCTTGTGGGGAGGGATAAAGGGTGGGGGTCCTTTTCCTCGGCAATCCGGCGGACAACCGGGTGGAGCGCTGCACCCCCACCCCTAACCCCTCCCCACAAGGGGGAGGGGAAATGCGCGACCCGCAGCTCTCAAGAGGACTACTGATATCGAGCACCTGCTGAACCCGCTGCTGCAAACAAGCGCTGTCGAGTTGCTCGCCATCTCGCCGCCCGGCTGGGGCGCCAATCTTTTGCGTGGGCTCGCAAACTCCGTCCAGATCGCCCTGGGCGCCTTCGGGCTCGGTCTGGCGATCGGTATCGCCGGCGCCTGGGGGAAGCTTTATGGCAGCCCTGTGGTGCGCGACCTGATGGAGATCTACACCACCGTCGTGCGCGCCGTGCCCGAGCTGGTGCTGATCCTGCTGCTCTATTACGCCGGCACCGACCTCATCAACCGTGCGCTCGACAGCTTCGGCTACGCTCCCGTCGACATTTCAGGGCTTGCCGCAGGCATCGGCGTGCTAGGCATCGTCCAGGGCGCCTATGCCACCGAAGTCATCCGCGGCGCCATTCTTGCGATACCGCAGGGCCAGATCGAGGCGGCCCGCGCCTACGGCATGCCGCCGGGCAAGATGCTGCGCCGGATCACGCTGCCGGCGATGCTGCCCTTCGCCATTCCCGGCCTCGCCAATCTCTGGCTCATCGCCACCAAGGACACCGCCCTGCTCGCCGTCGTCGGCTTCAACGAGCTGACCCAGGAAACCCGCCAGGCCGGCGCCACGACAAAGGCCTATTTCACCTTCTTCGTCGCCGCCGGCGTGCTCTATCTGCTGCTGACGCTGTTCTCCAACGTCATTATCAGCCGCATCGAGCGCTGGGCGCGGCGCGGCATGCCGCCGGTCGCGGAGTCCGGCCGATGAGTGCTGCCGCTCCTGCCGCTACAACGCCCGCCACCCGCTCGGAATGGCTGCAGCCGCACCGCATCGTGCTGATCGCGATTGCCGCGGCACTGGTGCTATCGGCGATCTTGTTCATGCGCTGGGACTGGCTGCCGAATTATTACGACCTGGCGCTGCTCGGCATCTGGCGCACGATATGGATCCTCGTCGTCACCGTGGTGCTCGGCTTCATGCTCGCCGTTCCGCTCGGCCTCGCCCAGGCCGCCGGGCCGTTCTGGCTGGCCTGGCCAGCCAAGGCCTTCTGCACGGTCATCCGCGGCACGCCGCTGCTGCTGCAGCTCTGGCTGCTTTATTACGGCCTCGGCTCGCTGTTCCCGCAATTTCCCTGGATCAGGCAGTCGGAGCTATGGCCGATCCTCAGGCAGGCCTGGCCCTATGCGGTGGTGGCGCTGACCTTGTCCTACGCCGCCTACGAGGGCGAAGTGATGCGCGGTGCCTTCGCCGGCGTGCCGAGAGGGCAACTGGAGGCCGCCCGCGCCTTCGGCATGAGCCCATGGAAACGCTTCCGCCGCATCTGGCTGCCGCAGGCCATCCACCGCGCGCTGCCGACGCTGGCCGGCGAAACTGTACTCCAGCTCAAGGCCACGCCGCTGGTCGCCACCATCACCGTCATCGACATCTACGCGGTGGCTTCGCGCGTCCGCCAGGACACGTTCATCGTCTACGAGCCACTGTTGCTGCTCGCCCTGATTTATCTGATCATCACCGGCATCCTCGTCTTCGCCTTCCGCAAGCTGGAGGCGAAGATACCGGCCAGACTGGGGTAAGCCTATGCCGCAGACAAAGACAGAAACGGTCACGCTCAGCCTCGACGAAGCCCGTGCGCTCTGCATATCAGCTGCCGTCGGCGCCGGCGCCAGCGAAGAGACGGCGCAGTCGATCGCACTTGCCGCGGTTGCCGCCGAAGCCGACGGCCAGGCGAGCGTCGGGCTGTCGCACTATGTCGATTATCTCGAATCGTTGGAGGCCGGGCGCATCGACGGCAAGGCCGAACCGGTCGTCACCAGGCCAGCGCTGGCGATCTACCTCTCCGACGCCCGGGGCGGCGCGGGCCACACCGGCTTCGACCGCAACTTCGACGACATCGCCAAGGCCGCCAGGCTGTTCGGCGTCACCATCTTCTCGCAAAGGAATGCCTATACCTGCGGTTCGCTCGGCTATTTCACCGGCCGGCTCGCCGAAGCGGGACTGGTCGCACTGGCAGCCACCAACGGCCCGGCTCTGGTCGCAGGCTCCGGCTCGACCAAGCCGGTATTTTGCACCAACCCGATCTCGCTCGCAGCCCCTGCCGCCGATGGCCCGCCGCTGATCATCGACCAGTCGTCGAGCGCGACCGCCTTCGTCAATGTGCGCAAGGCGGCCGAAACCGGCGAGGAGATCCCCGAGGGCTGGGCGCTCGACGCCAGGGGCAAACCCACGACCGACGCCAGGAAGGCGATGAAGGGTGTGCTGCTCGCCTTCGGCGGGGCGCGGGGCGCCAACATCGCGCTGATGGTCGAGGTGCTTGCTGCCGGCATCTCGGGCGCCAACTGGTCGGTCGACGCCCCGTCGATCACATCGGGCCACGAGTCGCCCGGCACCGGCCTGTTCATCGTCGCACTCGATCCGAAACTGTTCGATTCCGGCTTCGAGGCGCGCATGCGGACGCAGCTCGACCGGCTGTCCGGCCAGTATCACGTCCACATCCCCGGTCCTGCAAAGGCCGCAGCCCGCGCCCGCTCCGAAGTCGAGGGGATCACGATCCCCGTGGCCCTGCACGCCCGTATCGGCGAATTTTCCGCGCGGCAGGCTGACTGAACCGGGAGCGTATTCGACTCCGCTTTGGGACGTCGCCACCGGGACAGCAAACCTGGACCGCAGCGGTGGTTTCACCGTCACGGCATGGATACCCGGGTCTCCGCTATTCCGGTGGCCCAGAACCACAACCCACAGCGCCCCAGAAACCACCCCGCGAAACCCCTGCGAAAATAATTCGAACCCTCTTTGAACCTTTCTCCTGATCGCTGCGACCCAGTCATGTCCAGGGCGAGTTGAGCTCGCCCGATCAACCGGGGGGAACCCAAACCGAAAGATCGTTCCGACGTGGAAACCAGAGCGTTTCCGCGGCCCCGAAACGCAACCTCGAAAAGGGAAAATGACCATGAAAACCAAGATCACCATCCTGACTGCCGTTCTGCTGCTTGCCGGCGCCATCGGCAGCGCCAACGCCGCCGGCGGTTTCTCGGCCGGCTCGGGCGGCGGCGACCGTCCGTCGGGCCCGAGCGATATCTCCGACGCACCGGGCGGCAATGGCCCTTCGGGTCCCGGCGACATCTCGGATGCCCCTGACAACGACAAGCCGTCTGGTCCGAGCGGCAAGGCCTCGTCGGGCAATGGCGGCGCGACCGAAGACAAGTACTGCAAGAACAGCTCGAGCAAGTTCCCGGATTGCAACACCAAGTTCATCCAGGACTGCAAGGCCGCAGGTGGCAACATGTCGGGCCAGCAGGGTTGGGGTGGCAAGACTTGCCGGGAACCCTCCTGATGTCGTGAGGCGTCGGCCTCGCTCGAGCGTCGGTCGCCCGCATTCTGCCATCCGGAAAACCCCGCATATCGCGGGGTTTTCTGCGTTGGCGCCTAGGCAACGAAAAAGCCCCGCTCGCGGCGGGGCTTCGTCTGCCGCTCAAGGCGGCCGTGCTGCTCAGAGACGGTTCAGTGGCGCGAAAGCCAGGTGTCGATGTCCTTTTCGGCCTCTTCCTGCGCCTGGCCGTAGCGGGCTTGCAGCCTGCCGGCGAGTTCGGTCCGCTTGCCCTTGATGACGTCGAGATCATCGTCGGTCAGCTTCCCCCACTGGGCCTGAACCTTACCCTTGAACTGCTCCCAATTGCCTTCGATCTGGTTCCAATTCATCGTGTTCTCCTTTTGGGATTTGGCACGACAGGTCCGCCGCACTGGTGTTTTAACGCCCTGCCGCCGGTCGGGTTCCCAAATTTTGCAAAACATGAATGTGTCAATCATCTTTTCATCAAACCTTGTTGACTTGACTGTGACGGCAGCCTTGCGGCGTTGGTGCATTGCAACATTTTTCGAACATAGCCCCGCAATCGGAGACATGTCCTTGACCCTGACGACCGAAAATTCCGGCCGCCGACTTTTCATCCCCGCACTCCGCGGCCTTTATTCGAACCTGCACGATTCTGCCGAAACGATCCTGCGTGTCGTTGCCGGCGTTGCCCTGGTCACGCACGGCCTCGGCAAGATCTCCGACCCGTTCGGCGCGGCCGGAATGGTCGAGGGCCTCGGCTTCTACCCCGGCGCCTTCTGGTCCCTGCTGTTGTCATGCACCGAGTTCTTCGGCGGCATCCTGATCGCCATCGGCCTGTTCACCCGCCCGGCATCCTTTGCGGCCATGTTCGTGCTGCTGGTGACCGTCTGGTTCCACTGGATCACCATGGGCCAGGGCTACCAGGGCGCCGAGAAATCGATCATCTGGGCGGCGATCTTCCTGTTCTTCGCCATCCGTGGCGGTAATCGCCACTCGGTCGACGCCCGCCTCGGCCGCGAATTCTAGACCCTGCCTCCCAAGGCAAACCGCAAGCCCGCGCCAGATCGGCGCGGGCCGCTCCGCATGGAGCCTCGATGATTGCCTTTTCCGCGAAACGGGCTAAGAACGCTGACATCCCTGCCCCTTTTGGCGACCGGAGCCAGCGATGACTGAAATTCTGCAGACCCCGCAACTCGTGACCGTATTCGGCGGCTCAGGCTTCCTCGGCCGGCATGTCGTGCGGGCGCTGGCCAAGCGCGGGTATCTGGTGCGTGTCGCCTGCCGCCGCCCCGACCTCGCCTTCCATCTGCAGCCGCTCGGCAATGTCGGCCAGATCCAGCCGGTCCAGGCCAACCTGCGCGTGCGCTGGTCGGTCGACCGCGCCGTCCAGGGCGCATCGCATGTCGTCAATCTCGTCGGCATCCTGCATGAAGGCGGCCGCCAGCGTTTCTCCACGGTCCAGGAGTTCGGCGCCCGTGCCGTGGCCGAGGCCGCACGCGCCGTCGGCGCTTCGCTGACCCATGTCTCGGCGCTCGGCGCCAACGAAAACTCGCACTCGATCTACGCCCAGACCAAGGCGCGCGGCGAAAAGGCGGTCCTGGCGACCCTGCCCGAGGCAGTGATCTACCGGCCGTCGATCGTCTTCGGTCCCGAGGACGGCTTCTTCAACCGCTTTGCCAACATGGCGCGTTTCTCACCGGTGCTGCCGCTGATCGGCGGCGGTGAAACCCGCTTCCAGCCGATCTATGTCGGCGACGTTGCCGAGGCCATCGCGCGCGCCGTCGACGGCAAGGTCAAGGGCGGCACCATATATGAGCTCGGCGGCCCGCAGGTGCTGAGCTTCAAGCAGTGCATGGAACAGATTCTCGAGGTCATCGACCGCAAGCGCAACCTGGTGCCGGTACCGTGGTGGGCTGCCAATCTGCAGGCATCGATCCTCGGCCTTCTGCCCAACCCGCTGCTGACCAAGGACCAGGTCACGCTGCTGCGCTCCGACAACGTCGTGTCCAAGGCAGCGCAGGACGAAGGCCGCACCATCGCTGCCGTCGGCATCGCACCCAAGACCACGGCCTCGATCCTGCCGAGCTACCTCTGGCGCTACCGCGCTGCTGGCCAGTTTACCCGCAGGACGGAAGCCTGACCGGCTGAGGGCGCATCAGCGCCTTCTCCAGGAAAATTTGCGCAAGCGGCTCACGAGCGCCATCACGGTCGTGGCGCTTGGGCTATTGCGCCGCGGGCCGAGGGGGCGGGTTCTCAGCCCCAGACCATCAGCGCGATCAACCCGACGCTGCCGACCAGCAGCCGCCACCAGCCGAACAGCGCGTAGCCGTTGCGCGAGACGTAATCGAGCAAATGGCGCACCACGAACAGCGCAGTCAGGAAGGCGGCAAGGAAGCCGACGCCGATGATCGGCAGGTCGGCTACCGAAAGGATGTCGCGGTTCTTGTAGAGATCGAAGGCAAAGGCGCCCGCCATGGTCGGCATGGCCAGGAAGAACGAGAATTCGGCGGCGGCGCGCTTCTCCACCCCCATCAGCAGCGAACCGACGATGGTGGCACCCGAGCGCGAGGTGCCGGGGATCATCGCCAGGCACTGGAACAGGCCGATCTTGAGATAGACAGAGAGCGGAAAATTGGTGACGTCACCATAGCGCGGCTTGAGATCGAGCCTGTCGAGGAACAGCAGCACGATGCCGCCGAGGATCAGCATGATGCAGATCAGCCGCGGCGATTCGAACAGCACCGTCTTGATGAAGTCGTGCGCCAACGCGCCGATCAGTGCCGCCGGCAGGAAGGCGATCAGGATGCCTGCGACGAAACGCTGCGTCTGCGGGTCGCGCGGCAGGTCGACCAGCATCCGCCACAACCGCGCCCAGTAGACCGACAGGATCGCCAGGATGGCGCCGAGCTGGATCAGGATCTCGAAGGTCTTGCCCGTCGAGTTGAAGCCGAGGAAATGCCCGGCCAGCAGGATGTGGCCGGTCGAGGAGACCGGGATGAATTCGGTGAGCCCCTCGAGCAGTCCGAGCAGCAGCGCGTCGATGATAGTCTGGCTTTCCATTCCGGTCCCCGCGGGATCGTTCATTCGCGATTGCTTGTCATGGGGCGGAACTCACCCTATAGGTCGGGTCGCCCGAGAGCCCGGTGCGCCGGGCCCAGAAGCTCTAGCGGCGCGGCAAGCGATTCGCCAGAGCGCCACCGATCACGAAATTTCGCAGGACCATGCTGACGCTTTTCCACCACCCGATGTTCGCCACATGCCGCTTCGTCCGCCTGGCGTTCGGCGAATATGGCGAGGAATTGGCCCTGATCGAAGAGAAGCCGTGGGCGCGGCGCAAGGAATTCCTGTCTCTCAATCCGGCGGGAACGCTGCCGGTGCTGCTGGCCGAAGGCGACGTTCCGATCGTCGGCGCGATGATCATCTCCGAATATATCGACGAGACCCGCGGCGTGCTGAAGCGGGAGCGCCGGCTGTTTGCCGAAGACCCGATGGAACGCGCCGAGATCCGCCGCCTGACCGACTGGTACCTGACCAAGACCGATAGCGAAGTGACCCGTCACCTGGTGCGCGAGCGCGTGCTGAAGCCGCACATGCCCGAATCGGCCGGCGGCGGTTCGCCCGATTCGGCGGCGATCCGCGCGGCCCGCGCCAATATCCGCCAGCACATGAAATACACCAACTGGCTGGCCGGCACGCGCCACTGGCTCGCCGGTACGCGCATCACCTATGCCGACCTTGCCGCGGCGGCCTCGCTGTCGGTGCTCGACTATCTCGGCGAAATCGACTGGCGCGAACATTCATCGGCGCGCGAATGGTACACCAGGGTCAAGTCGCGGCCATCCTTCCGGCCGCTGCTCGCCGACCGGGTACGCGGCCTGACCCCGGCATCGCATTATGCGGACCTCGATTTCTGATACGGCGCTGCGCCAGCTGATCGAGCGCGAGGCCCAACGCGCCGGCTTCGCCGCCGTCGCCGTCACGCGGCCCGACGCCATCCCGCTCGCCCCTGCCCGCCTCGCCCAGTTCGTCGAGGAAGGCCTGCATGGCTCGATGGGCTGGATGGCCGAGACGCTGGAGCGCCGCGCCGAACCTTCCGTGCTGTGGCCCGATGTGCGCTCGATCATCGTCCTGGCCATGAACTACGGCCCGGACAGCGACCCGCGCGAACTCCAGGCCGTTTCCGACCGTGCCGCGATCTCGGTCTATGCCCGCAACCGCGACTATCACGACGTCATGAAGGGCCGGCTGAAGGAGATCGCCGGCAAGATCGTCGCCCGCGCAGGCGGCGACGTGAAGGTGTTCGTCGACACCGCTCCGGTCATGGAAAAGCCCCTGGCCGAAGCGGCCGGACTCGGCTGGCAGGGCAAGCACACCAATCTGGTCAGCCGCGAATTCGGCTCCTGGCTGTTCCTCGGCACGATCTTCACCACCGCCGAACTTGCACCCGACGAGGCCGAGATCGACCATTGCGGTTCATGCCGCGCCTGCCTCGACGCCTGCCCGACCGATGCCTTCCCGGCGCCCTACAGGCTCGATGCCCGGCGCTGCATCTCCTACCTGACCATCGAGAACAAGGGTCCGATCCC
Organism: Aminobacter sp. MSH1; assembly: GCF_003071665.1. GTDB lineage: Bacteria > Pseudomonadota > Alphaproteobacteria > Rhizobiales > Rhizobiaceae > Aminobacter > Aminobacter niigataensis. The sequence goes on from NZ_CP026265.1 coordinate 821,363, forward strand.
GCTCGAATTCCGCGAAAAGATCGGCAACCGCATCTACGGCTGCGACGACTGTCTCGCCGCCTGCCCGTGGAACAAGTTCGCCCAGGCGGCTTCGGAAGCGAAGCTCGCCGCCCGCGACGACCTGCGCCAGCCGCGGCTTGCCCAACTGCTCCAGCTCGACGATGCCGACTTCCGCACCTTCTTCTCCGGCTCGCCGGTCAAGCGCATCGGCCGCGACCGTTTCGTCCGCAACGTGCTGATCGCCGCGGGCAATTCGGGCGACAGGTCGCTGATCGCGCCTTGCCAGGCTCTGCTCGGCGACGCTGTGCCGCTGGTCAGGGGCGCCGCCGTCTGGGCGCTGTCGCGGCTTGCCGGGCCGGAAGCCGTTTCGGCTCTTGCGCATCAGGCGCTGAAGGTCGAAACCGAAGACGACGTGATAGCCGAATGGCAGGCGGCCCTCACGCAGTCTGAACCCGCATGGACGCAGGCATGACCCAGCAGAACATCTTCATCTTCGGTGCCGGTTATTCGGGCAAGGCCTTCGCCCGGGACCGGCCGCAGGGCGTCCGCGTCTCCGGCACGACCCGCTCGGTCGAGAAAGTTGCCGGCCTCGAGGCCGCAGCCATCGAGCCGCTGTTGTTCGACGGGCATCTGACGTCCGAAATTCGCGCTAGGCTCGCCGAGACCACGCAGTTGGTGGTATCGGCAGCACCCGGCGCCGACGGCGACCCCGTGCTCGACGTCGCCCGCGACGCCATCCTCCACCACATGCCGGCGCTGCGCTGGATCGGCTATCTCTCGACCGTCGGCGTCTATGGCGACCATGGCGGCAAATGGATCGACGAGACCGCCGAATGCCGGCCCAAGCCGGGCCGCTCGCAGGCCCGGCTCGACGCCGAGCAGGCTTGGCACGAACTCGGCGAGGAGGTTGGCCGGCCGGTCGCGATCCTGCGCCTGTCGGGCATCTACGGCCCGGGACGCAACGCCTTCGTCAATCTCGAGAATGGCACCGCAAAACGCCTGATCAAGAAGGACCAGGTGTTCAACCGCATCCATGTCGACGACATCTCGGGTGCGCTCTGGCACCTGCTCGACGCCGACCGTGGCGGCATCTACAACGTCACCGATGACGAGCCGGCGCCGCCGCAGGATGTGGTGAGCTATGCCGCCGCGCTGATGGGCGTCGATGCGCCACCGGAAATTCCCTTCGAGACTGCCCAACTTTCGCCCATGGCACGGTCCTTCTATGGCGAGAACAAGCGTGTTGCCAACACCGAGATTCGGGCCACGGGATATGAGTTCCGCTTCCCGGACTACCGGGCCGCATTCGACCGGATGTGGGCCGACGGCAGCTGGCGCGGCGAAGGGGAAAGCGACAGGCGCAGTCCGATAAGGCAAGGCTGAGCGGGGTCGGTCGCACAACGAAATGACTGGGGTGCGGGCGCCGGAATTTACCATTCGGTAACCGTGGCAGCCCAAGCTGGCGGAGAGGACAAAACTCCATGACGGCATTTTTCAGCAGAATTCTGGGCAAGGCGGCGCGGCTCGCCATGGCGCTCGCCGCCCTTGGCATTGTCGGTCTCGACATGCAGGCCGCAAGTGCTGCGGAACTCGCCAAGGACCTGTTCGGCAACAAGAGGCTGCCGGCGGCGGTTGCCGCGCGCTCGTACGGATTCTACTCCAAGGGCTGCTTCTCCGGGGGACTGGCAATCGCCACCGACGGACCGACCTGGCAGGCCATGCGCCTGTCGCGCAACCGGCGCTGGGGCCATCCCAAGATGATCGCGCTGATCGAAAAGCTGTCGCGCGAGGCCACCGCCGACGGTTGGCCCGGCCTCCTGATCGGCGATATCTCGCAGCCGCGCGGCGGCCCGATGCTGACCGGTCACGCCTCGCACCAGATCGGCCTCGACGCCGACATCTGGCTCACGCCGATGCCGGACCGCAGGCTGTCGCCGACCGAGCGCGAGAACATGAGTGCGGTCTCGATGGTCAACGAAAAGACCCACCGCGTCATCGAAAAGCGCTGGACGCCGGCACATACGCGCCTGCTCGAACGCGCCGCCAGCTATCCGGAAGTCGAGCGCATCCTGGTCAATCCGGGCATCAAGCAGAAGCTCTGCGAAACAGTCACCGGCGATCGTTCGTGGTTGCGCAAGGTGCGGCCGTTCTGGGGCCACGACTACCATTTCCACGTCCGCATCGGCTGCCAGCCCGGCTCGAAAGGCTGCAAGGAGCAGGATCCGACGCCACGCGGCGACGGCTGCGACAAGTCGCTGGCCTGGTGGTTCACCGAAGAACCATGGCGCCCGGCCACCGGTCCTGAAAAGCCCAAGGCGCGCGACATCATGACGATGGCGAGCCTGCCCAAGGAATGCCGCGCCGTGCTCGACGCCCCCTCGCCCGTCAACGAGGCCGCCGTGACCTTCCACGGCAAGGGTGGCGCACCGACCGCGGTCGTGGCCGCTCCAGCACCTGAACAACCGGAAGTCGCGGACACGCCCGTCATCACCGATGACGGCACGCCGGCTGCGGCAAACGCCTTCGCGCCCCGGCCTTCGGTCGACATTCCGCTGCCGCGTCCGCGCCCGAAGACGCAGTAGGGACGGACTGCAACCTGCCGATCGGGCCGATGCCATGTCGCTTCCAAAAGCATGGAAATCGGTCTATGGATTTCAACCGATTTAATTCTACCGGATGAACTCGTGTGACCCCTGCATCGCGTCTCGCCCTGATCGCCCATGACGAGAAGAAGGACGACCTGGTCGCTTTCGCAGCCGACCATGTCGAGTTCCTGAAGACGTGCCACATCGTCGCCACCGGCACCACCGGGCAGCGCATCCTCGCGGCCTGCCCGGGGCTCAACCTGACGCCGCTGAAGAGCGGGCCGCTCGGCGGCGACCAGCAGATCGGCGCCCTGATCAGCGAGGGCAAGATCGACCAGTTGATTTTCTTCGTTGATCCGCTGACGCCGATGCCGCATGACGTCGACGTGAAGGCATTGATGCGGCTTGCCATCGTCTACGACATTCCCATGGCGTTGAACCGGGCGACGGCCGAGATCATGCTCGAGAATCAAGAGAACGGCTGAACGCCGACGCAGGGACGGAACCGGGAATGTCACATCAGAGCGACCAGGCACAGGCTCTCCCGTTCCCGATCCTGATCGGCGACATCGGCGGCACGAATGCGCGCTTCGCCATCGTCGAGAGCGCCGACAAGGATGCCGGCGAGCCGCGCATCGTCCAGACCGCCAGCTATGCCAACATCGACGACGCCATCCTCGCCGTGCTCGACGGCGCGCCGGTCAAGCCGCGCTCGGCAGTGCTTGCCGTCGCCGGCCCGGTCGAGGGCGACGAGATCGCGCTCACCAATTGCCCCTGGGTGGTGCGTCCCAAGCAGATGTTTGCAACCATCGGGCTGACCGACATCCTGGTGCTCAACGACTTCGAGGCCCAGGCGCTCGCGGTCGTGGCGCTGGGTGACGAGCACATGGAAAAGATCGGCCCCGGCGAGCCTGAAGAGGGCGCCGGGCGCGTCGTGCTCGGGCCGGGCACAGGCCTTGGCGTCGCCGGCCTGATCCATGCCCTGGGACGCTGGATTCCGGTGCCCGGTGAAGGCGGTCACATGGATATCGGCCCGCGTTCCGAGCGCGACTTCGAGGTCTTCCCGCATCTCGAAAAGCTCGAAGGCCGCATTTCGGGCGAGCAGATCCTGTGCGGCCGCGGGCTGGTCAACACCTACCGCGCCGTCGCCCTCGCCGACGGCAAGACGCCCACGCTCACCCAGCCGGCACAGGTCACGGCGGCGGCTCTCGCCGGCAGCGATCCCATCGCCGAGGAAGCGCTGTCGCTGTTCGTCACCTGCCTCGGCCGCACCGCCGGCGACCTGGCGCTGGTGTTCAAGAGCAAGGGCGGCGTCTTCCTGACAGGCGGCATCGCCCAGAAGATCGTGCCGGCGCTGAAGCAGGGCAATTTCCGCGAGGCCTTCGAGGACAAGGCGCCGCATCGCGAACTGATGGCCTCGATGCCTGTCTATGTCATCACCCACCCGCTCGCGGCGCTTGCCGGGCTTGCGGCCTACGCCCGCACCCCCTCCTTGTTCGGCATCGAAACCGGAGACCGGCGCTGGCGCGCCTAACCGCGGCCAAAAGGCGGTTTCCCCCGCCGGCGTCATGCTCTATGAGGGGCGCAGTTTTCGCGTAGCGACAGGACTACCTGTTTGACCACAGCCCAGATGGAAAAGGCCAAGGCCTCGCGCGGCGAGATCGTCGGCGTGATCCGGCGCGTCGCCGCCGAGAATGGCCGCGCCTACGCCTGGCAATACGGGCTCGCCGCGCTGTTCCTGCTCGTCATCGCCGGCACCACGGCCTTTACCGCCTGGATCATGCGCGACGTCATCGACGAAATCTTCTACCGCCAGCGCGCCGACCTCATCGCCTTGATCTCGCTGGCGATCCTCGCATCCTTCGCGCTGCGCGGCGTCGCCACCTATGGCCAGGCGGTCATCCTCGCCAAGATCGGTAACAATCTCGTCGCCCGCTACCAGCGCCGCATCTTCGACCACCTGATGAAGCTCGGCATGGACTTCTTCTCGGCCCAGCGGTCGTCCCAGCTCGTCGCGCAGATCAACCAGAATGTCGGCGGCGTGCGCGACCTGCTCAACATCACCGTCACCTCGATCGCCCGCGACGCGGTTTCGCTGGTCGCCCTCGTCGGCGTCATGGTCTACCAAGACCCGGTGCTGTCGATGATCGCCTTCCTGATCGGCCCGCCGCTGGTGCTCCTCGTCGGCCATCTGATGCGGCGGCTGCGCAGGCTCAACCGCGAGGCCATCCTGGTCAATTCGAGGCTGTTCGGCGCGGTGCAGGAAGCTGTTCAGGGCGTTGCCATCGTCAAGGCCTTCACCATGGAAGACCAGCTGTCAAAGCGGATGGACGCTCTGGTCAGCGACGTCGAGGCGCGCTCCAACAAGATCGCCCGCGTTTCGGAACGGCTGTCGCCGATCTCCGAAACGCTGGCCGGCGTCGTCGTTGCCACAGTCATCGCCTATGCCGGCTACCGCTCGACCATGGGCGCACAGCCGCCCGGCGCGGTCTTTTCCTTCATCACCGCGTTGTTGCTCGCCTACGACCCCGCCCGCCGCCTTGCCCGCACCCAGGTCGGGCTCGAGCGCGCGCTGGTCAATGCCCGCATGATCTACGAGATCCTCGACACTGAGCCGCGCCAGGAAGACACTCCCGATGCAGGCGCTCTCAAGGTCGGCAAGGGCGATATCCGCTTCGAAGCCGTCTCCTTCTCCTATGGGCCGGACATGCCGGTCCTGCATGAGCTGAGCTTCACCGCAGCCGGCGGCAAGACGACCGCAATCGTCGGCGCCTCGGGTGCCGGCAAGTCGACGCTGATCGCCCTGCTGCAGCGCTTCTACGACGTCGACGGCGGCCGCATCGAGATCGACGGCCAGGACATCGCCCACGTCACCAAGCGTTCGCTGCGCCAGTCGATCGCCTATGTCTCGCAGCACCCCTATTTGTTCGAAGGCACAATTGCCGACAATATCCGCTACGGCCGCGCCGGCGCCACGGACGACGAGATCCGTCTGGCAGCCGAGCAGGCCTTCGCCGACGAGTTCATCCGCCAGCAGCCCGATGGCTACGACACGCCGGTCGGCGAAAGCGGCGCCTCGCTTTCGGGCGGCCAGCGCCAGCGCATCTCCATCGCCCGGGCGCTCGTCCGCAAGGCGCCGATCTTGCTGCTCGACGAGGCGACCTCGGCGCTCGACAATGAATCCGAAGCGCGGGTACAGGCGGCACTTTCGACCGTCATGCAGGGGCGCACCACCATCGTCATCGCCCATCGGCTCTCGACCGTGGTCAGCGCCGACCATATCGTCGTGCTCGATCAGGGCCGGCTGGTCGAGCAAGGCACGCATGCGGACTTGATGGCCGATCCCAACAGCGTCTATGCCCGGTTCCACAATCTGCACGACGAAGCCGGGCTCGGACTGGTGGACGATACAGGCGAGACGAAAAAAGAGGAGCCGCAGCGCGCCAGCGCTGCCGCAGGGAGCTTGCGATGAGCGACATGGGTCTGGTTGTGGTCGGCGCCGCCGGCCGGATGGGTCAGGTGCTGCTACGCACCGTACACACGATGGAGGGCGTCCGCGTCGTCGGCGCCATCGAGCGCAGCGGCTCGCCCTATCTCGGCAAGGATGCCGGCGAGCTCGCGGGCATCGGCACCATCAATGTCGCGATATCAGACGACCCGCTGGCGGCCTTCGCCAAGGCTGACGGCGTGCTCGACTTCACCGCACCGGCGGCGACCGTCGAATTCGCCGGCTATGCCGCCCAGGCGCGCATCGCCCACATCATCGGCACCACCGGCTGCGCGGCCGAAGACGATGCCAGGATCGCCGCTGCCGCGCGCCATGCCACCATCGTCAAGTCCGGCAACATGAGCCTCGGCGTCAACCTGCTCGCCGTCCTGGTCGAAAAGGCGGCGCAGGCGCTCGGGCCCAGCGACTTCGACATCGAGGTGCTGGAAATGCATCACCGCCACAAGGTCGACGCGCCTTCGGGTACGGCCCTGCTTCTCGGCGAGGCCGCAGCCGAAGGCCGCAAGATCGCGCTGGCCGAGAAGAGCGTGCGCGTGCGTGACGGCCATACCGGCGTGCGCGAGGCGGGCTCCATCGGCTTTGCCACGCTGCGCGGCGGCTCGGTTGTCGGCGACCATTCCGTCATCCTCGCCGGCACCGGCGAACGCATCACCATGTCGCATCAGGCCGAGGATCGCACGATCTTCGCCCGCGGTGCGGTCAAGGCAGCGCTGTGGGCGCATGGCCGCAAGCCCGGCCTCTATTCGATGCGCGACGTGCTTGGCTTGTAGATCAATCCATCGTCCTCACCCACCTCAAGGGAGCTAAAATGTCCGGTACTCTCGTGCTCGTCCGTCACGGCCAGAGCGAATGGAACCTGAAGAACCTGTTCACCGGCTGGCGCGACGTCGACCTGACCGAGCAAGGCACCGCCGAAGCCAAGGCCGCCGGACAGAAGCTCAGGGCGCGCGGCCTGAAATTCGACATCGCCTTCACCTCGGCGCTGATGCGCGCGCAGAAGACCTGCCAGCACATTCTCGACGCCACCGGCCAGAGCGACCTCAAGACGATCCGCAACCAGGCGCTCAACGAGCGCGACTACGGCGACCTCAACGGCCTCAACAAGGACGATGCCCGCGCCAAGTGGGGCGAGGAACAAGTCCACGTCTGGCGCCGCTCCTACGACACCCCGCCGCCCGGCGGCGAAAGCTTGAAGGACACCGGCGCGCGCGTCTGGCCCTACTACATGCACGACATGCAGCCGCATGTGCTCTCCGGCGGCACGGTGCTGGTCGCAGCGCATGGCAATTCGCTGCGCGCGCTGATCATGGCGCTCGAAGGCATTTCGGGCCCGGACATCGTCAAGCTCGAACTCGGAACCGGCGTGCCGATCGTCTACAAGCTCAACGCCGATTCGACCGTCGCTTCCAAGGAAGTGCTGGCCTGAGCCGACACGGGAGCCGCCGATTCGCGCCTCCCACCCCTTTGCCGGCTGCGCCGCGCTGCCTGCCGCAACGTCATGCGGCACGCCAAACGCGACAATTCCGGCCTGTCGCAGCATTCGTCGGCAAAAGCTGAAAAAGCGCGTTGACACAGTCGCTTCGCCCGCTTACATCAGCGCCCACCAGCCCAGATGGCGGAATTGGTAGACGCGCACGGTTCAGGTCCGTGTGCCGCGAGGCGTGGAGGTTCGAGTCCTCTTCTGGGCACCATCATCCGGACTACCAACCGGATGAACCAGTCGGTCGATGCGTCGACCGACAATGATCTTTCCTTCACAATCGCTCTGCCGCGCCGGACCGCTCGGCTAGTCGACACACCCTCTGGGGTGTCTAGAACCTGGAGCCGTGCCGCAGATGAGCGGCCCCCATGGGCAGGTATAGGCCAGTTGCAGGCCGGCATCATCTCAATACGCCTAGTACTACATACCGCGTGCCAAGTTGGCATCCGGCCATTATTTGTTTTGTTACCAATTCAACTTACCGTTGCTACCGAATAGTTGGGGGGAGTAGCGCGGTGGCCGATCCAAAATACCTGTCCGGGCAGCGCCAGGTCGCGCTTTCGGTGGTTGTGCCCTGTTACAATGAAATCGACGGCATTGGAGAGCTCTACAGGCGCGTTTCCGCATCCTGCCAGGCACAGGCAGGCCAGTCCTATGAGATCGTACTCGTCAACGACGGGTCGACCGACGGCACCCGTGACGCGATCTTCAACTTGGCGGCACGTGACAGTCACATCGTCGGGATAGACCTTGCCCGCAACTATGGCCACCAGATCGCGCTCAGCGCCGGCCTGGAATTCTGCTGCGGCAGGCGCATCCTCATCCTCGACGCCGATCTCCAGGATCCGCCGGAACTGCTCGGCGGGTTGATGGCTAAGATGGACGAGGGCTTCGACGTCGTCTACGGCCAGCGCCAGGTGCGCGAGGGCGAGGGCTGGTTCAAGCTCGCCACTGCCTCGATCTTCTATCGTTTGCTGCGCCGGATGGTCGATGTCGACATCGCCGCCGATACTGGCGATTTCCGGCTGATGAGCCGCCGCGCGCTCGATCACCTCAATGCGATGCCCGAGCGCTACCGCTTCATCCGCGGCATGGTGAGCTGGATCGGGCTGAAACAGGTCGCCTTCCCCTACCAGCGCCAACGCCGCTTTGCCGGCACCACCCATTACCCGCTGCGCAAGATGATCCTGCTGGCAATCGACGCCATGACGAGCTTTTCCGTCGCACCCCTGCGCTTTGCGTCGCATCTGGGCATGGCCTTCGGCGTGCTCGGCCTGCTCACGCTCGGCCACACCCTCTATTCGTGGTTGATGGGCAGCGTCCTGCCCGGCTGGACCAGCCTTGCTGCCATCGTGCTCATCCTCGGCAGCGTGCAACTGCTGGTGCTCGGCATCTTCGGCGAGTATCTCGGCCGGATGTACATGGAGACGAAGCGGCGGCCGCTCTACATCGTCAACGAGGTCATCTCGGGCGAAGTCGCCGATGAACAAGACGTGGGCGCTCGCAATCTTCAACAACTGGTCAAGGAAGCGCTCCGTGCCTGAGACCGGCCGGCACGCCGCCACAGATCTTCTTTTCGGAGCGCAGCATAGTGTCCACCCGATCGAAACCGCTGTTTGAACTGCAGCGTGTCCTCAGATACGGGGCCGTTGGTCTGCTGAACACGGCACTCGGATTCGGCATCATATTGGCATTGCTGAAGCTTGGCTTCGGCGATTTCATGGCGAATGTCACTGGCTTCGCAGCAGGTCTGCTTCTGAGCTTCGTCCTCAACAGCCTTTGGACATTCGATCGGACGGCCGGATATCAGCCGGGTGTGGTGTGGAGATATGCGATCAGCTTTGCCATCGCCTATGCGGCGAACCTTGCCGTCGTGATGGCGGCACGGGCTGGTGGCATTGTCGACAACCCATTGACCCACCTCGCCGGCATCGGCGTCTATTCGATCACCTTCTACCTCGGATCCGCACATTTCGTGTTCGTTCCACGCTCGGGATTACAGAGCAAGGAACGCCGAGACTACACGCTCTCGACAGAGCGTTGGCCGGAAGCAGCCATCTTGCTGGGCTTGTTGGCTGCCTATCTGATGCTCCGGAACATCGCAGTTTCCCTCGACGTGGTATGGCAGATGTGGATCGCCCGCCAAATGCTTGGCGGCGCCGTGCTGTACAGGGATATCCTGGAACTGAACCCACCTCTGTGGTTCTGGATGGCCATTCCAGTGGAATGGACCGCGCAGGCACTCGACATCCCGTCGGTGCAGGCCATTGTCGCGGCGGTGTTTCTCCTCATTGCGGCTGCACTTGCGTTGTTGTCCATCCTCCTGACGGACACATCCCCCGCGACGCGCGCAACTCTGCTTGTCACCGCATTTCTTGCACTGGTCATAATTCCCATTCAGGAATTTGCACAACGCGAGCACTTGGCAGCTATCGGCGCCATCCCCTACCTGGCTTTGATTGCTAGGCGCGCCGACAACCTCCCCACGGACTGGAAGGTTGCTGCCGCTACCGGACTGTTGGCGGCATCTGGCTTTGCCTTGAAACACTATTTCGTGCTGGTGCCGCTGCTGCTCGAGCTCTGGCTCATCTACAGGCTGCGGCGAAACTGGACGCCCGTTCGTGCCGAAACCGTGATTCTGTCGGCCGGCGCCGCCAGCTATGGTGTCGCCGTCGTCCTGCTTGCGCCGGATTTCCTGACGACCATGGTGCCGATGGTGAGCATCGCCTATGACGGCTATGAGGTATCTTTTCTCAAGCAGTTCCTGCGGCCGTTCATAGCCGTCTGGGCGCTGTCGGGCATTGTGTTGTGGCAGCAAAGGAGCACGCTGCCTTCGCTGACATTCGCGTCCGCGCTGGCTGCGCTGGCCTTCAGCTTCGCCTATTTCGCGCAGCAGAAAGGCTGGCGGTACCATTCGGTTCCGACGACTGCGCTGTTGTTCTTCGCCGTCGCCCCTCTCTGGCAGAAGCACCGCTGGAGGAGTGTTACGCTCCCTGCAAACGCCGCTCTCGTCGTCTGCACCCTCCTCCCCTTGATCGTCAGCCTCGCCGCCGGTCCCTACAAGAATGTCACCGAGGCCACCGTTCGTGACCTGCTGCGCGACAGCAGGCCCGGAACGGCAACAATGATGCTGACGGCACATCCGACCAACTTCTGGCCCACGGTGGAGAAGGCCGGACTCAAATGGCCATCGCGCTATTTCGCCTTCTGGATGGTGCTTGCCATGTCCGAACACGAAAAAAAATACGGCAGCCTGACGCCGGAACTCGCCGCCCTGGCAAACGACATTCGGCGCCAGACCGTCGAGGACCTTCGGTGCAATGTGCCTGATATCATCTTGGTGGACGACTTCCGCCTGTCGAAATCTCCCGGCTTCGACATCCTGGAATTCTTCAGGAAGGACAAGGACTTCGAGCGCCTTTTCGCCAACTACTCCCTAGACAGGAAAAGCGTGATCTACACGTCTTACAAGAAAGCTGCTGATTGGCAGCCGGAGCGTCCGGTGGGCTGCCGAACCATCCATTAGCATGCAATCGGCTTTTCCGCCCCGGCCTAAATACAGGCCTTGAGCCATCCCGATCGAGCGCCACGCGCATTTGGCACTGGCCTGCTACCCGCAGTCTCTCCCTCGATCATCGTCCGAATGGTCGGCTTCCAGCCGGCCCATGGTCGGTGATAATATCAGGTTGCGCTAATACGTTCGCACAACCTGTTGAGGAGCACGCCGATGCTGCGCTTTGCCCTTTTCGCCGGTGCCCTGGCCCTTGCTGCCGGTACTGCAGCCAGGGCTGAAGACAAACCCCAAGCCGCGCCGAGCGTGCTCGAAGGCGTCACCGTCGCGGAACTCCAGGAGATCATGACCAAGGCCGGATATCAGGCCAAAGTCGGCACCGACAGCGACAACCTGCCTGTCATCGATTCCAAGGCCTCCGGCATGAATTTCTGGGTCTATTTCTACAATTGCGAGGGCGAACCGCAGAAATGCCGGCGGGTGCAGTTCCAGAGCAGCTTCAAGACCGACAAGGCGATGCAGGACAAAGCGCTCGAATGGAACAACAAGAAGGTCGCCGGCCGCGCCTCCAACGAAAAGGACAATACCTATTTCGACTATCTGATCGATTGCGGCGGCGGCGTCTCGTCCGGCAACCTGTCGCAAAACCTCGAGCGTTTCGACACGCTGATGGCAGAGTTCACCGCCTATATCGGCTGGCGCTGAACAGCGCGGCCTCCAGTCTCGCGAACTCATGCAAAGGGCACCCATCGGCGCCCTTTGCATAGGTGAGCTTCGGGCCCGTTGTCAGTTGCCGGGCCTTCGCGCGTCGAGCTGCCTTGCTCAAGCCTCGAGGTTGCGGTTGCGGTCCTGCCAGAGTTCCAGAACTGCCAGCACCGCCACTGCGATGCCGAGGCCGACATGCCAGTTGCGCAGCACGCCGCCATATCCGAAGACGAAGGGCTGCACCACCATCCAGACGCCGCAGAACAGCGACAGGATTTCCTCCCAGCGCCGCAGGAAGATCTGCTCCAGTCCGGAAAGCACGACGATCGCGGCGCCGACGAGTGCGGTCACCGCCATCATGGTCGGCATGCCGGTTTCGCCGAACCACATCGGCGACACGATGATCGCGGCGCCGAGGATCATCGAAGCGATGTCCTCCCAGCGCCGATGTTGCGACAGTCCCAGGGGACCCATTACATTGAGCGTTGCCATGATCAAAATCCTCTCAGGCTACATTTGAGTTCTGCTCAAACGCCCGTGAGGACCAAGTGCGTGGTTGTCGAACTCCTCAGTCGGGCGTTCTTCGCACTGGCGCCATTATCTCAAAAAAGTGCAACAAGTTCAATGGATCCGGTTCCGGCGGACGATCACACTGGCGACATCGAAGCTACTCGCCGGTCACCTTCGCATAGAGCCGCGACCGCGACCCGAGCAAGCCGAGTATCCGGCCTGCCGACCAACCGGACGCACGCGCCAGGGCAAGTACCCCAGGGCCACCGCGGATCGGCACCGCAAGTGCGGTGGCGGCAGTGGCAAGCAGCCTGTAGGCGAGCAGCGGCACAAGCGACGCTGCCCTCCTGTCGCCGCCCCTTCGCTTGCGGGTGAACGACGCCAGCGATTGATCGCGGGCGCGCCTGAACTGATAGGAAAAGGTCAGGCGTGAAGGCGGCATCGTTTCGTAGACCATGGCCCGGTCAGCCCAGGATTTCGTCAGTCCAAGGCGCGTGACCTCGTGGTCGAATGCCGCGTCGCTGCCACCCGACATCGGATCGCGCTCGTCGAACCGCAGCCTGTGGACCACGAACAGGTCGCGGTGTGCGAGCCAGTTGTTGGTCACGACGGTGATCCGATCCGCCCTGCCCGCCGCGTTCTGGCACCGGGCAACGACCGCCTTGTGGCGGAACCGCTGCTGGACGCCGCGCATGATCGCCTTGCGCCACCGCGACAGCGGAACCGCGGGCGGCTGCGCCTCCACCGGGCCGCCGATGAGTAGCGCCCGGCTGCGGCGATATTCGGCGACAAGTTCGACAAGCCAATCCTTGGCGACGCGCTCGTCGTCGTCGACGAAGGCGACAAGATCGGCCCCGGATTCGAGCGCATGCTCGACCGCACGATTGCGCGCGAAAGGAATGCCGATGGACGGCTCGAGCCGATAGTCGAGGTTCAGGCCCCCGGCAGCGCCAAGCACGATATCGCGACAATCGGGCTGAGCCGCATTCTCGACCACGACGAAGCTGACGTCGGTGAGGGGAGGCATCTCACAAGCAGACCATGAGGCGAGAAGCTGCTTGAGCATGACTGGTCGTTGCCGGGTGATGGCAGCAACACAGAGCCGCAGACGCGGCATCGAATTCGAGGACATGGCCCTTGCTCCGCATTCGGATTTGCGTCGCCAGGGCAGCGGCAACAGGTCTCAAGTGCGGGGGCGGCTCCCGTTTCCCACAATCATACATCTATTGCAAGTAGAAATTTTTATGCGATACAACCCGATTTAATCAGGCAGGCTTGAGTGGCCGAAGCAAACCGCGCGAGTGTTCCATGAGACCGATCCTGTCCTATTGCATCCCCGTCCAGGACCGGGCGGCCGACCTCAGGCTGACGCTGCGGCAAAATCTCGACCAGAACCGCCAGTTCGAAACGCTGGTGGAATTCGTCGTCGCCAATTTCGACACGGACGACGAACTGGATTGCTGGCTGCGCGAGACCTTTGTCGCGGAAATCGCGTCCGGGTACCTGAAGCCAAGGCGGGTCGGGCACCTGGATCCATGGCATTTCGGCCGGGCCAAAAACGTGTTCCGCGACCATATCGAGGGCGCGATCTATTCCAGCCTTGACGCCGACAACTTCGTCTCGCCGGCAGAGACGCAGCAAATCCTGGACCTGCATGCCGAGCATGGCCGCAAGATGCTGATCCATCATTTCAGCGGCAACTGGGGCGACGGCACCTGCGGCAGGGTCACGCTGCCGGCCGATCTTTATCGTTCCGTTGGATATGACGAAAGGGCGTTGCCGCGCCAGTTCGACGAGATGGACCTCATCCTCTCCGCGCTGCGGGCCGACCGCGACCTCACCTACATCTCGCATTTCCCCGGCGGCGCGCTGCAGAAGTCGAAGGCCACTGCCAACTTCATGCTCGGCGAAGGTATCACAGTGAAAAACCTTGTGGTCGACGACTTGCGCACCACCAAGCCGCTCAACCCAAGGAACAAGGGCTATGCCGACGACTGCGGGCTTCTCGGCGCCATGCAACACTTCAACCGCGCATCAAGTTTTGCCAGGAATGCCAGCAAGGCCGACAACAAGGAGCGCTATTTTGCCGACGCGATGCAGGCAGTGCACGTAGCCATCGCCGCACAAGGTCCGGCAGAGGCCTTACGGTGCTTTTTCGAGGAGCCGGGCCGGCCCCTTCCCCAACTCGACGACGGCAAGGTGCCGGTCTTTGCCTGCGTGAAGGACGACACGTTCGTGCTCGAGGAGTGGTACAGGCATTACAGCCGCATCGGCTGTGGACCGTTCTTCATCATCGACGACCGCTCGGCGGTGCCGGTGGCCGAAACCCTGCCTTATCGCGACGTCCTTACCCTGGCGCCGAGGGTGGGCCACTATCGAACCTGCAAGAACGCGTGGCTGATGGCCGCCATGAAGGCCGTGCTGCCGCAAGGTCGATGGGCACTCACCATCGACGCCGACGAATTCGTCGATGTCCCGTCTGCGCTCGGCGGCACCATGGGCGACGTGGTCTTGGCAGCATCGGCCGCCGGCCGGTCCTGGGTGCCGGGTGTGCTCGTCGACATGCTGCCGGCAGCTTCCGGCCTGGCCAACGGCCCGGCACATGCCTCATTCCTGCATGAGTTCGATCGCCATCTGCTCGATGGAAGGGGCGACAGCACCGCCTACCGCGCCAACAAGTCGGTGCGCTGGGCCTTCGGCAAACGATGGCGCGCCAGCTATTGCATCGATGCGCGCTATCGCATCGCCGGCACGGTGGACGTGCTGCGCAAGGTTCCGCTGGTGAGGTACCGCCAGGACATCAAGGTCCATCACGGCTTCCACGATCTCGGCTACTCCGACCAGCCGAGGGTTCGCTCCGACGCCTGGCGCAGCCCGCTGCTGCTGCCGATGCGCCACTACAAGCTGGTGAAGCTTTTCGATGCGGCAGAGCGCCGGCGCATGGCCGAGCACGTGCAATTGTCCTTCGTCCACGACCGCAAGACGACCGCCAACCTGCGCACGCTCGTCGCCGGAGACCGGTCGACGGCCTGGGAGAAGCTCCAGGCGCTCGATACCGTCGAATACGACCCAAACCTGTTCTCCGACCCGGAATTCTTCCGTGCGGTGCCGGGCATGACAAGCGCAATGGGCTGTTTCCTGCGGCGGGGTATCAGGGCGATGCGCGGCACAGGCGAGGCACGACGCACAAAATAGATCACGGCGGCCACCCGCCGGAAGCCGGTTCCAGGGCACGGGGCAATCCGCCCGTTTTACCGCGCTACGGGCCCGCACAATCCTACTTGAATCATCCGAACCAGTTTCTGGTCGTTATCGATCTTTCCTTTGGCCGGCATCTATCTGCAAAGTATACCCAAGCAATAATCGCCACGCTCTACATGAGCGGGGACTCAGGCACATCTGAAGTTCACCTCTGCGCGGCATCGGCTTTTGTGAATAAATTCCTTACAGATTCAAAGAATCCGCCTGACAAACTGTTACCTTGAGACTCCAAACGTGTGCGGCCGCCACGGAACCGCCCGAAGCTTGCCCCATTCGCTGCCACATTTGGGTTGAAACCGCTCCGTGTGTGCATCAACGGAGCATTAACCAGAAGATGAAGAAGAGCGCCAAGCCCGCGATCGCGGCGGCCACCCTCGCCGCCGGCATGATGATTGCCTTCACCGGTACCGCCTCGGCCCAATGCGGCAAGGCTTCCTGGTACGCGCTGACCTCGAAGACCGCTTCGGGCGAACGCATGAATCCATCGGCCATGACCGCAGCTCACCGTTCGCTTCCCTTCGGCACCAAGATCCGGGTGACCAACCAGAAGAACGGCAAGAGCGTGGTCGTGCGCATCAACGATCGTGGCCCGTTTGCCAAGGGACGCGTGCTCGATCTTTCCAAGGGTGCGGCCCAGCAGATCGGCTTCATCCGCTCGGGCCACACATCTGTCTGCATGCAGCGCACCTGACATTTGCGCGCCGAAGGCGCGGCACTTCGCGAACTAGCCGATGCGCCGCGCGGCTGTCTCGGCCATCGCCTCGACGAGGCTGAGGTGCCATTCGGCCCGGCAATAGGCTCGGAAATCGAAGCAGGGCAGTCCGGGACAGACCTCGAACTCGATCAGGTGCACCGTGTCGTCGGCCTCGACGCGGAAATCGAGCGAAAAGACATCACGCAGGCCGAGCCCCGCCATCAGCCGCGCCGCAATCCGACGGATCGTCGCCGCAGCAACCGGCTGAACCGATCCCACATGAACCAGCTCCGGCTCGCTGTAGCTTCCGTCGGCCTTGGCCGCAGTGCCGGTATCGCCATACAGCGCCATGCTGTCGGCCATGGTCTGGAAATCGCCGCCTGAATCAACAAAGACGATGCCCAGCACCTCGGGCCCGGCATCGGGGTCGACGGCCAGAAAGCTCGCACGCACATTGCGACCCGCGACATAGGGCTGGACGATGACGTCATCGCGATAGGCGTCGAACACCCGGCGCCCGAGCGCCAGCGCATCCCCGGCCTTGCCAATGCGCGAATCCTCCCAGATACCTATCTTGGCGCCGAGCCGGTTCGGCTTGACGAAATAGCCCGACGATGACGCCGGTGGCTCGACCAGCCACTTGTCGCCACGCGCCACGCCCGCAGCCGGAACGGGCAAGCCGAGCGCGGCGAGAACCGCACCTGCCCTGAACTTGTCCTGGCACAGTGCAAACAGGCTGTCGTCGGCGCCGATGGTGCGCAGGCCATTCAGCCTTGCCAGCGCCGGCGCCGCGCCGCCACGGAAATAAGCTATGCCGTCGGTCAGCGTCCACACCAGGCTGTCGCGGCGGTCGCATGCCGCCAGCACCTCGGCCGCATCGTCAAGCTCGACGGCGCGGAAATCGAGGCCCCGCGCCGCGCAGGCATCGGCAAGTGCTTCGAACTCGGGCGCCAGGTCGGTCGATTGCGCCAGATAGGAGGAAATCTCCGTTGCCGCCTGGGCGGGAAACCCATCGGCCAGCAGCCGGTCGAAGCAGGCGCGCTCCGGCTCATGGACGAGAATGAGCGTCGGGCTTTTTCCGGTCATCGGGCACGCTTCCTGCTGTCATGCGGCGAAGCAATGATGCCGCGCCGGCTGCCGACAATGGCATCCCCGACCCACATGACATGCCGGAAAACCGACCTGTTGCCGCCGTCCGGGCGACAGCCCTGATGTCTGAAACTCAGATCAGGACGTTCGGCTCGTGGCGGCCATTGACGGCAATGTCGAGCAGGAAGGTCTTGCCGGCATGCGGGTCGGCCCGCAGCGCCTTGGCGCTCAGTCCTACTGCAGCGCTGGTCACCGCCAGCCGGTCAGCCGCGGGCCCGACAAAGGCCGGACAGGAGGCCTGGACCGCCGGCACCGGCACGCTGCGCAGCAGGCTGCCATCGGGCGCATAGGCGTCGACACGGCCGCCGCCCCAGCACGCATTCCACAGGACGCCGTCGCGGTCGACCACCGAGCCGTCGATGCCGCCCTTGTCGCCGCGGCGGTCGACGAACAGCTTCGGCTCGCCCAGCGGCAGGCCGGTATCGGCATCGCAGTCGAGGCGATAGAGCAGGTTGACGGCCGTATCGACGTAATAGGCGGTCTTGCCGTCGGCGCTGAAGCAGATCGAGTTGGGGATGCTGATCGCCGGCAACAGCAGCCGCAGCTCGCCGCGGAAATACCAGTAGATGGCGCCTGCCCCTGCCTCGGCATTCTTGCCCATGGTGCCGAACCACAGCGCACCGCAAGGATGCACGCGGGCGTCGTTCGAACGCGTGCCGTTGTTGGCAGCTTCCACCGACATGTGAAGCGTCAGCTTGCCGGTCGCGGCATCGCGGACATGCAGCCCGGTCTCGGTCAGCAACAGCTGGCGTTCGCCGTCGATCGTGGCAATGGCGCTCGCCATCTCGCCGAGCTGGTGGATGCGCGTTTGGCCGCCCGACAGTTTCCTTTCCAGCATCCGGCTTGCCAGGATGTCGAACCAGTAGAGCGTATCGCTGGCCGGATCGTAGGTCGGCCCCTCGCCCAGGCTGCAGGCTTCGTCGGACAGGATCACGGCCGCCATGTCAGGCTCCCTTGCCGATGGCGTCCCAGCCAGCGACGGCGGCACGGGCGCGCTCACCGACTTCGGCTGACGTCATGCCAGGCTTGTAGAGGCTCGAACCAAGCCCGAACAGCTGGACGCCGACCTTGGCATAGGCGTCGAAATCGACTTCCGACACGCCGCCGACGACGCCCACCTGCGTTTCCTTGGGCAGCACGGCGCGAATGGCCGAAATGCCGCCGGTGCCGAGCACGCTGGCCGGGAAGAACTTCAGCGCCGAAGCGCCGAGGCGCAGCGCCAGGAACGCGTCTGTCGGCGTGAAGACGCCCGGCATCGTCACCATCTTATGCACGCCGGCGCGGCCCATCACCTCGGCGTCGATGTTCGGGCTGACCAGCAGGCGACCGCCGGCATCGTTGAGCCGGTCGACATCCTTGGCCCACACCACGGTGCCGCCGCCGACAAGCGCCGTCGGCAGCGCCTTGGCCAAGATCTCGATCGAACGGAACGGGTCGGGCGAATTGAGCGGCACCTCGATCGCCTCGATGCCGGCGTCGAAAACGGCGCGGCCGACATCGAGCGCCTCCTCGGGTTTCAGGCCGCGCAGAATGGCGACGAGGCCGCGGCCAAGTGCCGGAAATGGAGCCGTTACAGTCATGTCGTCATCCCTCAACAAGCATTCCATTGCGCCGGGCTGCGGCCACCAGGCCTGAAAGCACAGCCTTGTCGGCATCGGCGAGGCGCACTGCCAGACCGCCAAGCTTCAGCGCCTCGGCATAAAGCGCGCCCAGCGGTCCCGAACCGACCAACACGACAGGCGTGTCGCGCTTGCCGAAGCGACGCGTCGCCGAGGCGATCTCGGCGCCGATCAGCAGGCCCGACAGGGCCGCCGCCGCATCGGCCTGTCCGAGCCCGTTCAACAGGCCGGCGGCGCGGATGCCAAACAGGCGGGCACCGATGTCGCCGTCCGCCAGTGCCTCGCGGCACCACTCCTGGAACACGGCGTTGTCGGGAGCCACCGGCGCCGGCTTCTCGCCAAGCGAATGGCGCAGGATCGAATGCTGGGCAAATACCGAAAACATCTCGCCCGTCGGCCAGGTGCCGAAGCCGCTGACCGTACCGTCATCGACGCCGACCCATTTGCAGTGGGTGCCAGGCATGCAGACGAGATGGCTGCCGGAGCCGACCTCGGCGGCGATGCCGGCAAGCTGGGTTTCCTCGCCACGCATCACATCGGGCGTGCGCGGATTGCGCTGGGCGAGCCCCGGCACGATCCGCACGTCGCGGCCGGCATCGGGAACCGGCACCGCTGCGCCCAGGATGTCGCCAAGCGACGCCGGCACCTCGACATAGGGCGCCTCGATCCAGCCCTGGCGAGCGCCGGCCATGCCGCAGACGATGGCCGGCAGGTCGCCGGGCGCGCCCATGTCCTTGAGATGGCGGTCGAGGATCGGCGCAAAACCCTTGTGCTGGGCGGTAAGCAAGCCTTCGTCGCTGCGGCGCTCGTCGACGACCGCACCCGTTCCGTCGAGCAGCCAGACGCGCATCCGCGTGGTGCCCCAGTCGACGGCAGCGATTGTTGGCTTGGAACTCACAGGATACCTCCATCGACGATCAAAGTTTGCGCCGTCAGCATTCTCGATGCGTCCGACGCCAGGAACAGCACCGTGCCGACCATGTCTTCCGGCAGCATCATGCGCTTGATGCACTGCCGCGATATGTGGGACTTGAGCGCCTTCTCGCTGACCCACAATTCGCGCTGCCGCTCGGTAATGACCCAGCCCGGCGCCACCGCATTGACCCTGATGTTGTCAGGGCCGTAGCGGCCGGCGAGCCCCTTGGTCAGCCCGACGATCGCAGCCTTCGCAGCCGTGTAGGCCGGCATGGCGCCGATATTGAGCATGTAGGAGGTCGAGCTGAAATTGACGATCGAGCCGCCCCCGGCCTTGACCATGCCAGGCGCCACCGCCTGGATGGTGAAGAAGTGCGGCCTGATGTTGACGGCCTGGTTGTCGTCCCAGCTTTCGGGGGTGACATCTGCCACTTCGTGGCGCACATCGTTGGCAGCGTTGTTGACCAGCACCGTTACCGGCCCATGCTCCTCCTCCGCGCGGGCCACCGCACGGCGCAGCTCGGCGATGTCGCGCAGGTCGGCGCGCAGGTAGAGCGGCCGGTTGCCCGTCGCCTGCTCGATCTCGTCGCACAGTTCCTGGCTCGGTTTCAGGGCGATGTCGATGAAGGCGACCTTGGCGCCCTGGCGGGCAAAAGCCTCGGTCAGCACGGCGCCGATGCCGGTGCCGCCGCCGGTGATGAGCACCGACTGCCCCTCGAGATCAGGAAATCGTGCCGATGGCATCATGATTTTTCCCCCGCATCGTGCGGGCCGGGCATGGCTGGCCGCGCAGCGCGCCTGTATTAGCCCATCGACCGGCAAAGTTGAAACGCTTTTCGGCCGCCGAAAGCGTCTTTTTCAAACGATTGAAGGGGTAATGAAACTGGGTACTGCCCTGCCCGGTGCGCAGGTGACCGGACGCGGCTATCGAAGGGGAAGCAACTGCGTCCTGGCGCTTGCCTTTGCTCAGATCGCCCGCGCGTAGGCCGCGCCGCGATGGGCTTCGCGGAGGTAGCCGAGCGTCGCGTCGGCATCTGCCGGGCGGCCGAACAGATAGCCCTGCCCGCCGGCACAACCGAACTGCACCAGCCGCTCGGCTTGCGCTTCCATCTCGATGCCTTCGGCAACGACATCCATGCCGAGGCCCTCGCACATCGCCAGGATGGCGCGGATGATGTGTTCGGACGGCCGGTCCTCGAGGATCGAGGCGACGAAGGCGCGGTCGATCTTGAGCTTGTCGAAGCGGAATTCGCGCAGGCGGCCGAGCGACGACTGGCCGGTGCCGAAATCGTCGAGCGAGACGCGGATGCCGACGCGCCGGAGATCCTCGACGATCTTTTCGGCCGAGGCCGGATCGGTCATCAGGCCGGTTTCGGTAATCTCGATCTCAAGCCGGCGCGGGTCGAAGCCGGTGCGTTCGAGGATCGACAAGATGTGCAGGCCGGTGTTCTGGTCGACGAGCTGCGACGGCGACAGGTTGAACGACAGGAACATGTCCTTCGGCCAGCTGCGCGCAGCTTCCGCCGCCTTGCGCAGCACCAGTTGCGACAGCGGGCCGATGATGCCGCGTTCTTCGGCGATGGGAATGAACACGGCTGGCGACACCGGGCCGAGATCGCGGTCGGTCCAGCGGGCCAGCGCCTCGAAACCGATGGTGCGGCGGCTGTTGAGATCGACGATCGGCTGGAAATGCGGCGCGACCTCACCGGCGGCGACGGCGCGGCGCAGCGCCTGCTCGATGCGGGTGACGCGCTTGGCCGCCTCTTCCATTTCGCGGGTGTAGACGACGACGCGGCCGCGGCCCGAGCGCTTGGCGTGGTAGAGCGCGGTCTCGGCCTTGCGCACCAGTGTTTCGGTGGTGTCGTCGCTGGAATGGAACAGCGAGCAGCCGACCGAGGCCGACAGGCGCGCAGTGCGCTCACCGACGTCGTAAGGCGCCGACAGGATTTCGATCAGCATGCGGGCCTTTTCGGCCGCGGCATCCTCGGAGAACACCAGCGGGTAGAGGAAGGCGAATTCGTCGGCGCCGATGCGTGCGACCGCTGAATAGCCATCGCAGGCGGCGCGCAGGCGCATCGCCACCTGGACCAGGATCTCGTCGCCGGCGCGATGGCCGAACAGGTCGTTGATCGGCTTGAATCCGTCGAGATCGAGGATACCGACGGTGAACGGTGCCGGGTCCTCGGCGCGGTCGCCGATCAGGCGCTCGACCTTGTCGAAGAAACGGCGCTGGTTGCCGAGGCCGGTCAAGGCGTCGGTGAAGGCCAGATCCGCCGTATCCCTGTCCGAATAGCTCGCGCCGAGTGACATACCTAGTCTCTGTTCTTCCAATGATTGCAATCGTTGCAGGACACTGGCAGCAAAGCGTTTAGGAATTGTATTCAATCCGTCATTTGCGAAACCGGTTTCAATCCCTGCCGGTTGCCCCCGGTCCGCCGACGTTGCGCGGTGCGCTTGCAAGGCCGCATCAGGCGATTGCGCAGTGCCAAGACGCCGCCCTGCCATTGCATAAGGCGGCCAAATTGCTACATCCTCGTCACCCAGGCGTGCGGCCGGTTCTGCTTGTCCGCGCCATCACATCGACCAGCCGCGCCGGAGACCTCCATGCCGCTCAAGATCGCCGTCCAGATGGACCATATCTCCACCGTCAACATCGCCGGCGACACGTCGTTCGCGCTGTCGCTGGAGGCGCAGCGTCGCGGCCACGAACTCTTCCACTACACGCCCGACCGGCTGTCTATGCGCGACGGCAAGGTCTTTGCCCGCATCGAGAAGCTCGAAGTGCGCGACGTCAAGGGCGACCATTTCACCCTCGACGAGCCCGTGCGTACCGACCTGTCGGAGATGGACGTGATCCTGCTGCGCCAGGATCCGCCCTTCGATATGAACTACATCACCACCACCCACATCCTCGAGCGCATCCACCCGAAGACGCTCGTCGTCAACGACCCGGCCTGGGTGCGCAACAGCCCCGAAAAGATCTTCGTCACCGAATTCGCCGACCTGATGCCGGAGACGCTGATCACCAAGGACCCGGCTGAAGTCACCGCCTTCCGCAAGGAGTTCGGCGACATCATCGTCAAGCCGCTCTACGGCAATGGCGGCGCTGGCATCTTCCATCTGCACGAGGCCGATCGCAACCTGTCGTCGCTGCTCGAAATGTTCGGCCAGATGTTCCGCGAGCCCTACATCGTCCAGCGCTACCTCAAGGACGTGCGCAAGGGCGACAAGCGAATCATCCTGATCGACGGCGAGCCCGTCGGCGCCATCAACCGCGTGCCTGCCGAGCACGACGCGCGCTCCAACATGCATGCCGGCGGCCGCGCCGAAAAGACCGAGCTGACCGAGCGCGAACGCGAGATCTGCGCCCGCATCGGCCCGTCGCTGCGCGAACGCGGCTTCATCCTCGTCGGCATCGACGTCATCGGCGACTACATGACCGAGATCAACGTGACCTCGCCGACCGGCATCCGCGAGGTCAAGAAATTCGGCGGCGCCGACATCGCCGCGCTGTTCTGGGACGTAGTGGAGAAGAAGCGGGCCTGAGCGGCCCGCCTCCACTTTTCGCTAACGTCGTCCGAGCAGCCACAGGCCGCCGAGGGTCACCAGCGCCATGACCGCGCAATAGGCCGCCAGCGGCCAGGCCGTATCGCCGCCGAGCACGACCACCGCCAGCGTGCCGATCAGGCCGACGATCATGCTCTGGACGCAGAAATAGAGCGCGACCGCGGTGCCTGCGGCATCGCCGAACGCCTCGAGCGCGCCATTTGCCGTCACCGAGCCGGCGAAGACGATGCCGACCGAGATCACCCACATCGGCAAGACGAAGGTCAGGAACGACGGCTCGGCGAACAGTTGCCCGATGGTCAGAAATGCAGCGCCGAGCAGGAGCATCGCCATTCCTCGCGCGAGGCTGCCGGCAACGCCCCAGTGCGCCACGAACAGTTTGGCGAAGCGCGTGGTGACGATCATTGCGATCGCCGCCGTGGCGAAGGCCATGCTGAAGCTGAGCTGCGAATGGCCGGCCCCCTCGATGAGCACGCGCGGCGCCGTCGAGAAGAAGACGAAGAACGCGCCCATCGCCGCGCTGAAGCCAAGCGTGTAGACCCAGAAGGCCGGGCTTTTCAGGATTTTTCGGAACGCCGGCCGCGACCGCACGGTATCGGGCCGTGTCTCGTGCCAGCGCGGCAGCGCATTCAGCACGGCACCGACGGCAAGAATGCCGAGGCTCAAGAAGATCGCGCGCCAGCCCAGGCCATGGGCGATCAGCGCCCCGGCGATCGGGCCGAGTGCCGGCACGCAGGCCAGGATGGCACTGAACAGCCCATAGATGACGGTGCCTTCCGCCCGCTCGGCATAGACGTCGCGCACCGTGGCGAAGGTGGCGACCAATGCCGCCGACGCACCCAGCGCCTGCAGCACGCGCAAGCCGACGAAGATCGGCGCGGACGATGTGCCGGCGAGCAGGAACGAGGCTGCCGCAAACAGGACCGCGCCACCGATCAGCACCGGCCGGCGGCCGATCCGGTCGGAGATCGGCCCGAAGACGACCTGGCCCAGGCCGAGCACGATCATGTAGAGGCTCAGCGTCAGCTGGACGATGTCCGGCGTCGTGCCGAGGATGGCCGGCATCTCCGGCACGACCGGCAGGTAGATGTCCATGGCCAGCGAGGCCAGGATGTCGAAGGGCGCCATCAGCAGCAGCGCCGCAGGAAGGGAATGGCCCCACGTGGAAAAGTTTCGATTGGGCATGGCAATGCATCCGCTCAAATGAATTTCATCTGGCGGCGATCTGCCACTTCGCTTGTCTGGGGAAATGAGAGGGCAGGGCGCCGCAACAACGTCTCGGTGTTGTTGCGGCCTATCTGTCTGCGGACTTGGCCGTGCCCATGTTCATGTCGCGAATGCTCGCTTTGATCTTTTGGTTGCAATACCAGCATGGCTTGCCCGGAACAAGCCTGGTCGGTGGCCTGTGATGCCGGTCAACGCTTACGCGGCGCGATGGCCGCGCAGGCCGGCGGTATCGCCCGGCCTGAAGATGCGGAACGTGTTGCGCCCGGCCGCCTTGGCCCGATAGAGCGCGGTATCCGCCCTGACCAGCAGTTCCGACGGCGTGCAGGCCTCGAACAGCGCGATACCGACGGACCCGCCGAGCCTGAGCGGCGTGCCGCAGTGATCTATCGGCTGGCCGAGCCTTTCGATGATTGCAAGCGCAAGCGCCGAAATCGCCTGCAGGTCGAGGTTCGGCCCCGACAACACGGCAAATTCGTCGCCGCCGATGCGCGAAACGAGTTGCGCGCCACTGCAGGCGCTCTCGAGCCGCCGGCCCACCTCTCTAAGGCACTCGTCGCCGACGACATGGCCGAAGGTATCGTTGATCTGCTTGAAGCCGTCGAGGTCGAGCAGAAGCAGCGCGCCGGGGGCGGGGTGCTCGGCACACAGCTCGGTCCATGCCGCCAGCTTCGACTGGAACTGGCTGCGATTGGCAAGCCCGGTCATGACGTCGATCTCGGCGAGATAGCGCGTCTGGTCGGCGAGTATCTTCTCTTCGGTGATGTCTTGCTTCAGGCCGAAGATACGCACGGCAACGCCGTCCTCGCACTCGACGCATGCGGTGATGCGGATCCAGCGGCGATTGCCCTTGGCCGTGACGATCTCGGCGTCCAGGCAGAAACCGGTGCGCTCCGCGATCGCCTGGCTGCGCCTGACATGGAGCTCCGCCGCCGACTCCGGCGTGTAGCACGTGACGATTTCCTGGCGTTCGAGCGCCGACCCGCGCGGTAGATCGAAGATGTCGTAGACGACGTCGGTCCATACCAGCGCCTGGTCGGCGAGGTTGCATTGCCAGACGCCGATGCGGGCGGCTGCCGAGGACCTGTCGAAGATCTTCTGGCTGTGTGCAAGCGAGGCGGCCTGCTCGCGGATCAGCGTCGCCTGCGCCGCCAGACGCGCCTCGAGTTCCGCGATCCTGGCTGCGCCGCGGCGCGAAAGGGCGCCCGGCCGTCCGACTTTTCGCATAGGCAGTCTGTGGCGCATGGCGAGGTCGATCACCTTCTCTTTGATGCGCCTTATATTCGCACACAAGCATTTAAGATTCCCTATCCGGCGCCCGGCACCGCGCGCCATGCCCGGCAGTATCGGCTAGCGTAAACAACGGCTGCCTATGTTCTTTAAATGTTCTTGCATCAATTTATAATCTATGCTTGTCTTTCAAGAAATCGTCCGCGACCTGATCGTGCGTTTGGGGGAGGCCGGGCGGAGGGGGCAGCATGGTTTCGCGCGTGCGCACTGTTGCATTCCAGGGCATCGAGGCGGTTCCCGTCGACGTGCAGGTGATGGTCGCGCCGGGGAAAGTCGGCATGCAGATCGTCGGCCTGCCCGACAAGGCGGTGGCCGAAAGCCGCGAACGTGTGCAGGCGGCGCTGCATGCCTCGGGCCTGTCGATGCCGGCCAAGAAGGTCACCGTCAATCTCGCACCCGCCGACCTGCCCAAGGAGGGCAGGTAGTCGACCCAGCGATAGCCGTAATTTCTCATTTAAATCATGTGGTTGCTGTGTGTTCGTTTCGGCATTGACCGGACTACTCACGCAGTGCTCACCACGGGATTTGAATGCGATGACTGCGAACACGCCCCGCCAGCGGATGACCGACAAGCGCCGGCAGCACATCTTTTCGGAGAACTGCACCGGCCACAACGTGGCGCCGTGTTGCATCTGCGAGCGTCTGATCCACCGCCACAACGACCGCTGGATCGTCGAGCACAAGCGAGCGCTTGCCCTGCTAGGCAAGGACGTCAACACCAACTGCGGGCCGGCGCATTTCGACTGCGCCCAGGTGAAGACGCACACCGAGGATCTTCCGCGGATCAGGAAAGCGAAGCGCCAGCAGGCCATGCACGAGGGCACCAAGGAGATTTCGCGCCGCTTCGCCCGCCCCGAAGGCGTGGTCTACGATTGGCAGAAGCGCCGGTACGTGCCACAACGTGCGTGAACATCCGGGGGGGATTTCATGAAAAAGTTTCTGCCATTGGCCGCGCTCGCGGTCTTCGCCGGCTGCGCCACGCCGCCATCGAGCATCAAGGCCGCGCCGTCTGACGGCAGGCAATGCACCCAGGCGGATCGCGACCGACTTGCAGATATAACTTCGCGCCAGCAGCGGACCGCTAACCAGGACGCGTTTGGCGTGTTCATGATCGGCGTGCCATTGGGCGGGTCAGAAACCCACGAGCCCGAGATTGCCCGCCTAAAAGGCCGGTGCGGGGTGAAGTAGGCTGCCCATGATTACTCTCCTCGCCGCAACCGTCATTTCGTGCCTGCAACTCACCGCCGTGGACGGCGACACCATCAAATGCAACGGCCGGAACATGCGCCTGATCGGCGACGGCGTGCCGTTCAAGTCAGGCATCGACACGCCAGAGACCGGCGGTCGGGCGAAGTGCGAGCGCGAGCGCATGCTCGGCAAGGAGGCCAAGAAGCGTCTGGCCGAGCTGCTGCGCGAGCCAGGCGTGCGGAGCGAAGACACTGGCCAAGTTGATGACACTGACCAGCGCCGGCCGCTGGTGCGCGTCAGGCTTGGGAACGGTCAGCTTGCAGAAAACATTCTGCTCTCCGAGGGCCATGCGATCATTTGGCGCCCGAAGGTCAAGCGGCCATGGTGCGGATGATCAGTCGGCGGGCGCTGCTTGCTGTGCCTGTTGCCCTAGTCGCCACACCTGCGCTGGCTCGGAGAGGCAGCAGAGGTCGCGGGGTCGGTGGAAGTAGGCGCGGCCGCAGCGGTTCCAACGTGCTGGCACTTGCCGTGTTCGGTTCGTTCATAGCCTGGCTGATCTATTTGTTCGTTACCAGAAAGCGGACGACACCGAGTGAACCTCAGCGGCCCATGCCGCCCATGCGCAAGGTACCAGCCAAACAGCAGCGGGCCATCGCCAAGTCGATCAGGCGGCACCAACGTCGAACTGGCGCCTAAAACGAAAAAGCCCGTCACCTTTCGGCAGCGGGGCTTTTGAAAGTGTCGTATTTACTTTTTCCCGGCGAATCAGTTCTATGCTGTAAGAAATGGGCGAGGGGAACGCCTTGACGATCTGCATTGCAGTTAAGGTCCATGACTGTTTGGTCTTTGTGGCCGACAGCGCATCTTCCATGGTTTCTACCGATGGCAACGGCAACCAGGCCGTGATGCGCGTCTACAATCACGGCCATAAAGTCTTCAATCTGATCAGGAACCAACCAATATCCGCCATGACCTGCGGGCTGGGGAATTTCGGCCGCTCCTCCGTTTCGACGATTGCCAAAGAAGTTCGAAAAGAAATCGTCAGCGGCACGGCCGGGATCAATCCGGAAGACTTCACCATCGAGGAGGTGACCGCATATTGCTCGGGGCGCTTCGACGCACTCTTTCAAGAACTTCCCGAGC
The DNA here is from genome assembly GCF_003071665.1 of Aminobacter sp. MSH1. Taxonomy (GTDB): domain Bacteria; phylum Pseudomonadota; class Alphaproteobacteria; order Rhizobiales; family Rhizobiaceae; genus Aminobacter; species Aminobacter niigataensis. Next base: position 849,712 of record NZ_CP026265.1, read on the forward strand.
CAGTGCGGGCTTCATCGTCCTTCAGCTTTTTCGTCGGCGGGTATTCAACCCAAGGCTCCGGTAGCGAGCTTTGGAAATTCCAGATCTCCGGAGCGGGCTCAACCGGTCCGCAGATGCTGGCCGGCGAGGAGAGCTGCACCATTGAATGGGACGGCCAGCCGGATGCATGCGCCCGGCTAGTGCTTGGAATTTCCCCAGCTACAATGAGCGTATTGGTGGCTTCAGGCATTTCTCCAGAGGATGCCAAGGTATTGACGCAAAGGCTCGCTAGCGCATCCCAGGCACAGATCCTTGAGCCTTCCATGCCGGTACAGGATGCCATCGATCTCGCGCGCTTTCTAGCTGAGACCACAGTGTCATTCGTGCGCTTTGTGCCAGGAGCGAATACCGTTGGCGGGGACCTTGACATTGGAACCGTAACCAAGTTTGAGGGTTTTCGTTGGATAAAGCGTAAGCACTACTATCCTTCTTCGCTGAATGAGGAGCCTACTCATGTCTGCTGATAATCGGACGCCAAAAGCCAAAGAGATGAGCCAGCCGCTCACCCCTTCGCCGATGCCTGAGTACGAGTTCCAGCGTAATTACGACCTCGATCGCCCGAGTTACACCCAAAAGACGTCGGATGCCGACGGCCGCAAACTCGACCTGTCAGGCGTGGTCTTTAACTTCAATTGAAGCTGAAACTGCCGGGTCGAACCGGCGGGCTGTGGTGTCACATTACAAAAAAGAGCCCCGCCGACCGGAGCCAGCGGGGCGAGTGGCGCAATATCATTCACAATGTGAATGTTAGCATTTTGCCAACATTAGGCAATGGTCAGCCGGGCGGCGGCTTAAACCACGCCAGGATTTTCAACAGGCTTTCGCCGAACATCACGACGCCTGCGAATAGCCCGAGGATGCCAACGATCAGCCACTTGACGGCGCGGCCGACCGTCATGGTCGCGACGACGAGCTTGAGGCCGGCGTTAAGGGTATCGATGTCCTCTTCGCGCAGCTGAGCAAGGAAGGTTCGGGTCTTCTCGGGCAACTCGGCCATGCGATCAGCGGGCTTTGCGTTCAGGTCCATCTCACCCTCCATCATGCACCAAGCGGCTTCTTGGCAATGAAGCGGCCGTACAGTGCCCAGGCGGCGCCGACGAGAATGGTGGCCGGGCCGACATAGAGCGTCGGGGCATCAGGCACGCCATTCGTCCAGAGTTCGGAGATGAGAGCCAGGGCGCCGAGGATCGAGGCTACCGAGCCTTGTGCAACACGAGACTGATAGGCCGGCTCATTGTTGGTCGAGTGCTGTTCGCGGGCGGCAAGCTCGTTGCGTACCGATTCCGCGACGACCTCACGCACGGCCGGCACGTCGACCGGATCGAGCGAGATTTTCGGATTGACCGCCACCTTGTCGAGCACGCGGCCGATGACGGTCTCAAGCACCTTGCCGGCGATTAGACCGCCGATGAAGTTTTGTTGCTGAGGCATGGAAGTTCCTTTCAGGAAAAGAGCCGGGCGAGGATGCGGGACAGCCAGCCGCGCGCGGGCTCAGGCGCGGGTGCTGGAATGGGCTTAGGTTCGGGGATCTGGAGCTTCTGGGGTGCCTGGCCGATGTAGGCGGCAGCGCGGAGTGCGGTTTCGAAGGTCTTGGCATACCCGGCCAGGTCGTCATCACGGTCGGTGCCGTTGACGATCTGACGGGCTCCGACGTAATCGCATTTCTCGGCGTAGATGAAATCGTCCAGCTTCTTGCCGGTGAACATGCCGTTGGTCATGCCGTCGAAGATGGCGCGCAGGGCAATCGGCCAGGTCATCATCTGGCCCGGGGCAGTGGCGCCGAATTTGCGGTGGTTTTCTTCCCAGGTGACTTGCACCAGCCCCTCGCCCACCCAGGGATAGTAGCGCTTGGCGCGGAGGTACTTCTCGCCGCCCATCTCCCGGACGGGCTGCATGGTGTGCGCAGTCTCGTGGTAGGCAGTCGAAAGGATATAGGCGAGGTGCCGCAATGGTGTGCCGCGGCGCTGCGCCTCGTCGAGTATTTGCTCGGTGCCGTTGACCTGGCTTTGAGAAAGCGACGTTCCGAACACGCCAGACGAGCGCGCGCGCAAGGCCGCGTAGAACTTGCTACGGTCCATGGGATTTCCTCAGATTGTGGAGAGCCGCCGTCATTCCCGCAGGGTGCGGGCAAACGCCGCTATTGCTCCAAGACTAGTGCAGTGGCAGAAGGCGCAAGAGCTTCTTGGGGATTTTATATGTTTACGTCAGTTGATGAGTGGAGCGCGGTTGCCAATGGGGCGCAGCCCGATTGGGAGCCAAGGTCGCGGATCATTGCGAAACTGATCCGTGCTACTGACTCCGTTTTGGATATTGGGGCGGGCAATCGGAAGCTTTCGCGATTTATTCCACCGTCCTGTAAATACACGCCAGTTGACTGCGTAGCCGATCTACCAGGCACGTTCGTTGTCGATTTCAATAAGGAGTTCCGCCTGCCAGACGTCGATTTCAACGTAATCGTTTGCGCGGGGTTCCTAGAATATCTTGACGACGTGCCCGCGTTTTTCCGTGAACTCGCGAAGCAAGCACCAGGCCGTCAGATTGTCTTCACCTACATATTTGGGGCAAACAAGAAGGCCCGCACCAAAATGAAGGTGCACAACGACTACGGTAATTCCCATGAATTTCTCGCAGCAGTCGAGGGCTCACTGTCTTACCTCGATGTGTTCGCGTATGATCGCAGACAGGGGATTTACAACGCGACACTAGGTGAAGGTGGCGGGCCCGTCTCCCGTCAGCCTATTGGCAACATCTTGGAGCCGCGTGAACCGCGCATCGTCAAGCTACTCCGCAAGTGGGGCCGCTCGATCAAGAAGCGCCTCCCGGCCAAACCATAGTTGGCAGCTCTTCCAAAAAAGCCGCGATTGTCGGCTGCAATCGCTTGCCGGTCATGACCTTGTCGAGTTCGGTGTAGACATAGACCCACACTGCATCGCGCCAGCCTACGAACGCCGCTGCCTCGGCGGCCCATGAAGGATTGGTGCTGTTAACGTAAGTCGAGATCGATACAGCGTTGTCGTACCGACGCTCCTGCGCTTTGGAGTCGAGTATGGCGACGATTGCCGCTTTGTAGTCATCAACAGAAGGCGGTGGTGCCGGGCGGATGGTAATCACGCTCATTGGTCGACCTCCTGCTGCCCTGCGGCAATAATAGCTTGCTCTTCAAACCAGGCCGCCGCGCCGATGCCATGGCCGTCCGGTTCGCTGAAGTCGGCCGTCCACAGGTCCCTAAAGTAACGGTCGGCGGGGATATCCTCCTCCTCTACGAACCGGAAAGGGACACCTGCTGGCACGTCCTTTCGGCCAATCTCCGAGAGGGGTAGAGGCGAAGCCGGGGTTCCGTCTGCCCGATGGCAGATGAGGACCGCGATGCCGCCGCCATCGGTGGGGTAGATAATGCGCTGTACCATCGATCAGTCTCCGAAGATGTGTACGCAGATAGGATCGGCGTCGAGTTTCTGGGTCGTCGTGCCCGTTGCCCACACGTTCAGCGAGGTAGTGGCCAAGCTGGCGATAGCGAGGTTTCTGTTATTGCCGCTGCCGTCCGTGCCCGAAGCGCCTGACGCGCAATAGTTGGCGTTAGCCATGGTGATGCCGAGATTGACCGTGTAGTCACCGACCCCGTTGTCGGTAATCGACGTAACGTTGTAGCTGTCCCTAATAGCTACGGTGCCGATCCCATTGAAATTCACCCACGCCTTGGCCATTCCTTGATGGCTTTTCAAGGTGGCGACTGACGGGACCCGTGCCGTATCGGTCCCAGTCGCAACCTCGGCGTCAGTGGCCAATTCCACAACACCTGTCGCCGTGGCGGATGCAGCTTGCTTCAGGTTTCCGAAGGCTGTTGCCGCTGTGCTCGCCCCGGTACCACCATCCGCAATTGCAAGATCGGTGCCGCCCGTCCACGCCCCCCCGGAAATCGTCGGGTTGGTCAGCGTCTTGTTGGTGAGTGTCATTGTGGCGGACGCTATGCCCGCCTTAATGCTGGCCCAAGACACCTTCGACAGAGCCCAAGACCACTCGCTGTCCGCCAAACCGAACTCATCGGCATCCACAAGGACGGTCTTAGTGCCTGCCCCATGTATCCACCCTGCCACGGTGTTTGTCAGGTTCGTCCAGATAGCCAGAGACTTGCGATACCAGTGGAAGGCCGAGAAGAGCCCGGGAGTGACCTCGACGTCCTCCGGGTTCGTCGCCCATTTCTGAGCGTTCGTCTCGGCCAATTGTGCTGCTGTCACATTTGCAGGGATGCCGGGGATGTCAGGGGCGAGCCCGGCAACCGTCGCTATTTCATCAGCAATCCCCGCGACCGCAACGAAGTTCGGGTCTGCAAGTACAGCCAGCGCCAAATCGGCCGCCGCCTGAGCTGCCGCCGCATTGCTCCCGCTGTCACTGGAAAGCGTCTCGCTGATCGTGATTGGATCTGTGCCGACGATAATGGGGTTGTTGCCAAGGATGCGGTATTCGCGACCGCCGTTGACCGTCCCGTCGGTGACATTGGTCCGAGTTCCGCGGGCAATGTCGCGCTTGCTGTCGAAGTCGCGAGCGCGCGTCCAAGCTCCCGAGTTGGCGATCCAGATGCCGTTCTCGGAAGGCGCAGTCTGGTTCTTCACGAGCACCCGATCATCGGCGACGAGCACCACGCCATCGACCGTCAGTAACCCTGACAGAGCGATGTTGGCAGTGGTGGCTACACGGCACGGCGCTTTGTATGCTACCGTTTCGCCATAACCAGTGATCTGGTCGGAATAGATTGTTGCCACGGGTGGGCCTCCATGGGGAAAAGTGCGGGGAAAGTTGAATTGGCCTGGCTGCATCTCAAGGATGCCGCGCCTTGGGGCTGGATTTTCTTGGGGTCGTTCGTTTGCCTGCTCGTGCTCGCCGGGATCGCCGATCTGACCCTTGGCACAAGCGGCAACGGAGAAGACTACAGCTGCCCGCGCGGGATGAGCCTCAACGACAACTGCTAGCGTTCGGCCATTGATTTCAGGGCAGGCTCTATTCCACTCAAGCCTGTGCGCTCTTCGAGATTGAAGCCGCCTTCGAGGATCCAGCGCCAATACGGCAGGGTATAGAACGGGACCATGCTCGTGGCCCGGTTCACGTCTGCTGGCATGACATCAAGATCGCCCGACAGGCCGCGTGCCGGGATGCCGAGCAACTGCGCGGCATCTGTCCCGAGCTGGAACGACGAACCGAGAAGAGAGCCGAAGGCATCGCGGTTCGCATAGCGGGATGCTGGCTGGCGAGCGTCAGCGCTGGGGTCCAGCATCCGACCACCCATTGAAGCCAGTTGATACAGACCGGGCCCGCCAAGCTTCTCCCAAGTGTTGTTGATTTCCATGCCAATGGAGAGGATGCCGGATCGGTCAAAGCCTTCTGCGATCCAAGTGCCGGCGTTGTCCGAGAGCTCTCGGCCAGATTCGCGCTGCTTGAACCAGTAGGCGGCCATGCCGAGGGTCGACATGCCAATCGTGCCCGTGACGAACGAGCCCGGCCCCTCCTGAAGGCCGCGCATCAGCACGCGCTGGTTGGAGGCGATGGCGAAGCTCTTGAACTGGAGCAGCGCACGACCGGGCGGCGTGTGGGCGAACAGCGGCACATCGGCCACGCTCTTGGTGACGATGACGCTGTCGACGTCTTTGTTGAGACCGCCGGCAAAGGCGCGGCGCGCGCCCTCATCGTCCCAACGTTCGATGCCGGGAATGTGGACGCTGCCTTCCACCTGGCCGAACTGGTCGAACTGCCTGGCGATCCGCTCGGCCATATGCTCGTCAATGCCGAGGAAGCCCATGTATCGGCGTTCGTCAGGAGCCAGCTTGGCATAGTCGCCGCCGGCCACGTTCTTGATGATACGGTTCTGCACCAGCACAGAGGCAACCGCCTTGTGCATGTCGTTCCAGAACGGCAGCAGCGTCATGCGTGAGAACGTGGCGCCCATGTTGTCGATTAGGCGCTCGAAGGGCGAGTTCATCGCGTAGGGGTCGGCAAGCTCTGCCATCGTCGCGATGCGCGACTGCAACGTGCGTTCGGTCACGGCTCCCATCAGCTTGGCATCGGCGACCGAAAGCTTGATCGCATCGAGATTGGTGATCAGCGGCGCAATGCCCTCGCTCATGTATCGGCCAAGGCCATGCACCATCGCCGGCCGCACGGCATCCGTCAGCGACGAGATCAGCACGCCGCCGAGTTGGCGCATGAAGTTGAACGTGCCGGCAGTGCGGAGGACACGGGCAAAGTTCGTGTGCTGGCTGTCGAGCTTGTATTGCCCGCGCAGCAGATCGCGCACGCCGGCCAAGTCCTCGACGTCGCTCTTCTCCTGCTTGGTAAGCCGTTCGAGCGCCTTGGTCTTACCGGCCTCATCCATATCGGACGCCTGCACCTCTTCGCGCAGCATCCGGTAATCATCCTCCAGCCGGCTCAACTGGCCTTGCAGGGTGGGCTTGCCGGGCCCGCCGAGGCGCTTGTCCATGCGCGTCAGTTCGACGTCGGCCGCCATGACCCGCGCATAGCGGCGCCCGATCAACTCGATGTCGTGCTCAAGGAAGTCTTCGACGAGGTGATCGGGAATGTTGAAGGTACGTTCCTTCAGCGGCCCGCGCGCCGACATGGTCATGTCATAGGACGGCATGCCCTGATTGGCGCGACCGGTGAGTTGCGAGAAGATGTCGTCGACGATCCCCTTCACATAGTCGGCCCTATCGTCTGGGGACAGGAATTCAGGGATTTCCTGTTTGACGACCGGCACCATCGGTTCGAGCTTGTCGGCCTTCAGCTTGAGCCCGGCGATGCTGGCCTGCATGCGGTCGAGATCCACCGACTTGGCAGCGAGTTCGGCAAGGATGCTGTCGTTCGCCTGGCCTTCCGCCTCCATACGCTTCAGCGCATCGACACGCTTGCGCAGGGAGCGTTCGGAGAGCTTCGCCTTGAACAGGTCGCGCTTGGTGCTGGCATAGTCGACGACCAGGCTGACACGAGGTGAGGCGTTGGCGAGGTCGCGCACGGCATCAAGCTCGAGTTCCAGATTAGTCAGGCCTTCGCTGAGCGTGCGGGCGTCCATTGCCGAGATGTCGCGCTCGTTGATGATCTTGTCGCTGGCCGTGTCAAATTCGCCCAACTCGCGTTCCAGCCGCGAAATCCGGCTGTCCAGCCCTTCGAGGTTGCCCTCGGCGCCCATGACACGGTCGATGAAGTCGCGAACCTCCTTGACCGATACATTCGGCGACAGGCCCACGTCTTCCAGCCACTTCGCTGCCGTCTTGTCGAGATTGTCGAGCAGTTCGGCCGCAGCCTCTTCGTCCGCCGTGCGCAGCGGTGCGCCGCCAAGTTCTTCGCGGATCGCCTCCATGATCGCGCGCGGGTCGACATAGTCGGAGCCGTCACCAGCCAGACGGTCAAACATGGCGTCTTCGGCCTGTACAAAGTTGTCGACATCACCGATGCCACCGTCCTTCTTGAATAGACCGGGATGCGTCTTCGGCGTGACGTCCATGGCGCGCAACTCGCCGTCGAGCTTGGAGCCGACGCGCACGCCGCCCTTGCCCCTGATCAGCGCCAGCACCGGGAAGCGCTCGGCGTAGGACTGCTTGCGGCCCGCAGAGCGCTCGGCCTTGCGGACTTCCTTCACGGCGTCGACCATGACGGCATTTTCGTCCATGTTCTGAAGGCGCTTCACCAGATCGGCCGGCGCGCGTGCTTTCATCACATCGAGGCGCGTCTTGCGCAGCCCTTCCAGGGAAGTGTTCTTGCGGTCGCGAATACCCCGACGCTCATTCAGCCGCTCTTCGAAGCTGTCGAGACGGTCGGTCGCCTTGGTCAGCAACCCGCGCTGCTTATCGGCATCGACAATCTTGTTGCCGATCCTGATCTCGTCAGCCTTGAATTCGAGGTGCGAAAGCTGCTCGTCGATCCACGGCTTCACTATGGCCTTGAACCGGGCTTCGCCGGCATTCAGCCGCGGCGCGTTCCAGAGACGGGTCAGATACGACGTCGCCGTCTTGACGTTCACGTCGGGCGGCAGGAGTCCGGCCTCGATAGCCTGATCCTTCAGAGGATCGAACAGCGAGGAACGCCAGGCAACCGCAGCCTTCGACACGGCGTCGTTTTCGCCGACATCGCCCCGGCGCATGGCCTTGCTGACGGCAGTCCTGAACTCTTCCCGGGTCATGTTGAAGTCGGGAGCCTTGCGCGCTTCTTCAAAGATGCCGCGCATATCGGTCAGGCCCTTGGTGAGAGCGCCACGGTCCCAGTATTTCACGGCGCTTTCGACGGCGAGGTTGCCTTCGCCGCGCACGTTCTTTTCGAGATAGAAGCCGGTTTCCGCCATGTCGGCCATGATCGATCGATGCACGGCAGACGGGCTATGCGCAGCACGCAGCAGCGGGTTGAGCCGAGCCGTAGCCAGACCGACACCCTTGGCGCCACTGGCGATGTCGTAATCCTCCAGCACCGGTCGTTCCACGGCAGCAGCACCCGCGCTCTGACCTTCAGCGAGGCCAGATCGGAACTCGGCCATTGCCTCACCGCCGTCGTCACTGCCAGCCATCGCACGGTCGACGGTAGCGAAAGCGGCCTTGCGCTCAACAGCCGAGAACAGCGCCCCGGCACCAGATCCGAGCAATGCACCGAGCACCGCGCCTGCACCCAACGACAAGGCGCTTTCCGCCAGCGGGCGGGTTTCCTGTGTGGCCTGCAACGCCAGTTCCGAGACACCGGCACCCAGCGCGCCGGCAATGCCCGTCGAGACAGCCGAGCGCGCAATCGTCGCGCCGGTCGTGGCACCGCGCACCAGAGCGCCACCAGGGATCAGGGACGGAAGATCCACAACGGCAGCACCGAACTGTGCTGCAATCGAGGTCAGCCCCCCGGCGTCGAGGATGCGGCGGTCCTCTTGCTCCATGTCGATCTGGCCTTTCAGGGCAGTGAAGGCCTTGCGATTGAAGACGTCGGCGAAACGCTGCCAATGCGGCTCGTAGCGCGTGCCCTGAATTTCGCCCCAGAGCACATCGCCCGAAAAGCCATCCTCACGCGATGCCCGGTCAATGCCGGACATCTTGTTGTTCAGCGCGGAGCCGATGACGTTGTCCTGGCGAAAGGCCGCTCCTATCACCGACATGGTGTCAGGATCGAGTTCGGGCTCATCCGTCTGCATGTCGAGCGGACGAAAGGCGCCCAGCGCCGGGCGGTCACCGGGATACTCAATTTGCGGCATCATCACCCCACACGGCGTTGTTGATCGTGCGCTTGCGCGCCATGCCCGGGCTGTCGGGCAGTGTCATCGGATCGATGGTTGCTTCCGGTTCGGCTGGCTTCTCATCCGACTGGCGACGGATCGTGGCCGCCTCAGACCGGCCAAGCTCGCGGGCACCTTCAGCGGCTCGTGCTTTCATCCAGTCAGGACCGACGGTCTCTTCGAGCGCACGGTTGGCAGCAGCCTCGCCAGCGCTTTCGGCAGTGTTGGCCGCGTCATTGCGCCCACGCTCTGCAAGGAAGCGCTCCCTGGCCGCGCCAGAGGCCTTTGCGCTTCGATCCTTGATGGAAGCATCATCGACACCCCACGGAGCGCCGAACACCTCGCCAACCTTCACCTGATCGCCATCGCGGTACTGGTAGAACAGCCGATAGCGCGGGCGCCGGCCTGCCTCGATGTCGGCACGGGTCTTGTCGGTCGCCAGGATCGCGACATTGTCCACCTTGCGGTCGAGCTTTGCGGCGAAGTCGCCGGCCGTCTTCATGGCATCTTCGCGCAGATAGTCGAAGTTGCCGCCAATCGCCGGGTAGTGCTGCTCGGGAGGCAGGCGCATGAGGTTCGCAGAGCCTGACACGCCGCTGATGTTCCAGCGGGTCTTGAGGTCGGCAAGTGCTGCAGCCTTGGCCGCACCAGCATCGCCGCCTGTCTCGTAGAACTTCTCTTCGGCAATCTCTCGGTATTCGGCCAGCAACCCGTTGGCATGCTCGGGGATCACGCCGGCGCCTGGCTCAGAGGCGAACATGCTGGGGTCAAAGGCATCGGTGACTTCCGACAGGGTCAGAGCCTTGGCGAACTTGTCCGCTTCCGGCTTCAACACCTGCTTATTGGCCTTCACGGTTGGGTCAGTCATGCGCAGGATGCGCGCAGCGGCGTCTTCGCCGCCCATGCCCAGGTCGTTGACCATGTGCCGGAACATCGCGAGCTTGTCGCGCGCACCGGCTCCGCCCTCGAAGGCACCGAACGAGACCGGGGCCAGCGCCTCCAGAAGATCGGCCTGAGACATTGCCGCGGCGAACTGGGCCGGATCGGTCGAAGCCACGCCCTGGCGCACCTGAGCTTGAACGCTCTTGGGAATGTATCCCGTAGACCGAACGAAGGTTTCGGTGATGACCTGTGCGGTTTCAGGCGTGGATGCCTTCATCATCGCGTCGTAGGCCTTGTCGCCGTTCTTGCGCTCATCAGCATCGAAGCCGTTCACGGCCGCGCCGGGGTCTTGCGAAACCACCTTGGTGACGAGGTCGCGGACGTCGCCGTCCTCTTTCGTCTTGGTCCGCAGTGCCTTCAGGAGCGTGGCCTTGTCGCCATCGTCGATGTTGGCCATTAGGATTTGCTGATCGCTGACCACCTCGCCGGTCTCAATGCCGAGCGAGAGCGCATCCTTGAAGGCGGTGCGCTGCGCGGTGACCTGCACCTGTGCGTCGCGGTCGGCTTTCTCTTGAGCAGCAACCGCCTTGTCATAGAGGACGGTGCGGTCTTCGAACGACAGGTCGGCATATTGCGGCGCGACTTCGCCGCCCGCACCGCCCATCTTCTTGTCGGACCAAGCGCGGGTATCGGCGGCCGACTTGCCGGCGAGGAACGAATTCGCCCGCACCACGTCCTGCCCGACGATGCTGCCGATTGGAGCATTCGGGTCAGCCTTCAGAACCTGCACAGCGCCGGCCGAGCCGAGGAAATGGGCCAGATAGAGATTGCCCGGCGTGATCGCCACGCCGCGGTTGGTCAGATACTCGGCGTTGTCGCGCGTCAGCGCAGCCGTCATTTCTTTGGCCAGAGGGCCGTTGGTCTTGAGGGCGATGATCTCGGCGGCGCTCTTGCCGGCAGCGATGTCGGGCCGGTGCGCCCTGACAGTTGCCAGCCAAGTAGAGTCTATGAACTGGCCTAGCCCGGCCGCCGTGGAGTTCGGGTTTCGGGCTGACGGGTTGCCGCCGCTCTCAACGCCGATGATCTTGTTGACGACGACGTCGATTGCATCGCCCGATGAACCGACGCCGAGCCTGCTTCGTGCCTCCGGCCCGTTCTGGCGCTCGTCAATCGTCCACAGCGCTTCAGCGCGTCTCTTGCGCCACTCTCGCTTCGAAATGTCGACATCGATGGCAGAGCGCCCGGACGAGGCGGCCAGCGCATCAGCTTCAGCGTCAGCCTCCTTCCATCCATCAGGATTTTCGTTCAGCCTGCCAAGGATGACGTTCTGGCCATCGTCGACCTTGACCTTCGCAACGCGGTCCTTCTCGGCAACGGAGAAGTCCTTCGCCTTGCTCGTGATCGTGCTTTCCAGCCCGAAAAGACGCTGGTCGTATTCCGGGCGCAGCGCCTCCGGCACCGTGCCGATGAAGTCCTTCGCAGCCTTGAAGTAGCTCTCGCCCGCCGAGGTCTCAAAGCCATCAGCACCCACGGGTGCCTTGATGACGGCATCGGCGAAAGCCTTCTTCTGAGCATCCTCGAACTGCAGAAAGCGGCTGTGCGTCTCGAACTTCTGCTGATCGTCGACTTCGGCCTTGCGCTTCTTCTCGCCCGCCCGCATGCCGGCCGCCATCGACTGCATGCCCTGGCCGAGCTGCGCCACACCGCGACCGATGGCCGACGTGTCATAGGACGCGATAGGGCGGCCAGAACGACCGCTAGGCGCCGCGCCGAGTTCTTCAGCGCCGGGAAGCTTCAAAGCCATCAGTAATATCCCCCGGCATTCGCCTGTGCCCAAGAGCCGCTATACCGGCCCCGGTATTTGGTGGTGGCACCAGCGCCCCAATCCTTGGAGAATGACCCCACGCCATCCATGAGCGTGCCGGCCGCGCCGAACATGGCGCCGGTCATCGCGGCCTTGCCTTCCATGCGTGAAGCCGCTGCCTGCGCACGGCGGCCCTTGGCGCGCTCATCGCCGCCATAGCGGATCATGCCTTCCTGATAGGCGCCCTCCTGCACAACGTCCCCAGCCAGGTCGAGGACGGTCTCATCCAGCGCGCCGAGGTTGGACGACGAGGCGACGGCCTGCTGTCGTGACAAGATGAAGTCGCGCTCCTTCTTGACCTTTGCGGCCTCACGCTGCGACGCAGCCTTTTCTTCTGCCGCCTGCTGCTCAAGCTGCTGGGCTTGGTATTCGGAAGCGGACTTCTGCGCCGCGCCCGCTGCAAGTGTGCCAGCCGCCGAAACGGCAGTGCCGACCATGCCGAGGATCGCGCTTAGGCCGAGATCTGCCATGACCAGATGTCTCCTTCTTCATGCTGAAAACCGAGACGGCGGAGCCAGTTCGGGGCTGTGGGTTCGTCAGGATCGCAGCGCGCAATGATGCGCTTGTGCTGCTTCTTGGCCGTCTCGATCAGGTCGATGGCCGTCTTGTGCATCGTCTTGCGGAACGGTCGGGCTTCGTCGCGCAGATTGCAGAAGGCAATGACCTTGCCCTGTGTCAGCCAGAAGCCGGCCACGGCGACCAGCTTGCCATCGACAAAGCCGGCGATGCCCTTCACGGTCGGCAAATAGCCTTCCTGACCGTACCAGTCGGCAAGATGCTCATGAGTGAGCGGCACGATTTCGTGGGTCATGCCTTGTCGTGTGTCTCGACGGTGATCACCGCGGCTTGCAGCATGCAAGGCTTAGGTGCCGTTGCCCGCATGCAAAGCCGGCTGTCGGGCTTCCACTCACCCGGAAACGGCGTTGCCGGCTCTTCGTAGTCGGTGAAGATTTCGTCCACGTCGACAGGGCGGCCCTGGTACAGCCTTGGCAGCTTGTCCATGTTCACGAAGTCGCGGCCGAACTCGATGCCGTCATTGTGCGCCAGGCCGAGGATCACCCCGACATAGTTGACGCGCTTGATCTGGTTGAGCGCAGTTCCGGCCGCTGCCGCATAGGCCAGCTTGGTCGACTTGTAGAATGCCTCGTATTTGAGCCCGACCATGACATCGGCGTTCGTAACCGTGGACGTCATCGCTATGCCGCCGCTTGCGACCGTGTATTCGCCGCGGTACCTCCCCGCCGCCCACACCACCACCTGCCTGCCCTCAAGGTGCGACAGGCCAGTGACGTCGGTGCCGGTGACGTTCGGGATGATGACGAAGCTGTCGGCCTGCTTGTTCATCGAGCCGCCGACGCAATCCGCCTCCATCGCCATCTTTTCGAGATAGCGCTTGGTCGAGCCGTTCACCGTGCGCCGGACGCGGTAGAAGACCTGATCCTCATCCTCGCCGGGGAGCACCGACACGCTTTCGACAGCGCCGTTGTCCGCCATGCGAATGCGCGACCAGCATGTGACGTCCTCAGTCGGCTCATAGGTCAGGAGCACGACGGTTCCATCATCGAGCCAGACGTGAATGCGCGTGTCCGGCTGGCGCTGGACGGCGATGCCGACCACGTTCGCGCTTCCCGTCAGGTCAGGACAGAGAAGCGTCAGGTCGCGCGGCACGTAGTCGTAGCTGTCTGTGTCAAAGACCAGTTCGAACAGGCGCTTGCCGGAGCGCTGGGCGAAGACACCTCGGCTGTCGACTTTCGCCGCATTGGCACCCTGGCGTGACCCCTGGCTTGATGGATCGCCAGCTTGTGCGTTCTGCGGCGTCAACGGCTCATCAATGGACGTGGATTTGATCGAGAACTCCGTTCCAGGCGTTCCAACGATCAGGCGACCGAGCGACAGCATGAAGTTGATGGTGTCCACCGGACCAGCGCCAAGGGTGCGGTTCACGGGACCGGCATCACCTTCAAAGCTGGGATCGAAGTTCTCGTAATCGTCTGAGACCGACCCAATGAACCGCGTCTTGCCGGCCCACCAGATGCGGCCCTTGTGCAGGGAAACGGCGCTTGGCCAGCCTTGGCGGTCGGACCAGATGCCTTCTTGCCAGTCGTCGGTGAACTCGCCGACGGCGAAGGGCTGCAAAATCTCGATGTTGGCGCTGGTCGGGGAGCTGTAGCCAACCACCCGACAAATCCCATGCGCACCGTCGCCTCGATAGTCAATCGTGACCTCTGCGGCGCCGGACGTGTAGGCACCCGGCTTGAAGCCGACCCGATACCACTGGATGACATTGTCCAAGGTGGCGCCGGGAGCATGGGCGGTCGTGCCATTGGTTGTGAACGTGACACCAGAGACGTCGATAAAGCCTTGGTCGGGACCGTCATAGGATCGCTGAAGGGTAAGCGTGCCCGCCCAGGTCCCAGCCCGGGTGATGCTGAAGTCGTTGTCCGCTCCAACACCGTTCACGCGCCAGGCACCAGTGAAGGCGCTTTCCGCTCCAAGCTTGAACTTCTGGCTCCGGCCGCCATGAAAGAGACGGAACAAAGCCCCGACGTGCGAGGGCTTGAAAAACGGGATGTCCGACTGGAGCGTCGTATTGCCGGCGTTCGCTCCGGGCTTCAACCTCACACGAGCCGAACGGCCGATATAGAACGGGCCGCTGCTTGGCTGGTAGAGCACGAGGGACCAGCTGTCGGTTGCTCGGCGTTCGATACGTCGCTGCTGATAGCCCTTACAGGCGAGGAAGACGACGTCGGCGGACTGATCCCACCTCACATAGGGCAGATCGGCGCTGGCCCAAGGCACGTTCAGTTCCATCGTGCCGGCAGATGCAACCTGAATGGACGACACCAAGCGGTCGACGTCGCGATCACTCTGGAACTGGATCCAGAAATTGCCCGAGGGCGTGAATGCGAGACTATGCGTCCCAGTGCGCAGGGCAGTTTCGGCGATGTAGTCATCGTCACCGGACGTCGAGCCACACCGGAAGGTGACCGGGCCGCGCGTAATGGTGATGTTGAGGGCATGACGCTTGTTGGCATCGCCACCCGATATAGTGATCTGGCGCCGGCACACTGCCAATCCGCCGATGTTCACGGCATTGAGCACCAGGCCCGGGCCGCCGAAGCCCAGAGTGCCGCCGTTCGTCGAGGCATCCGTCCAACTGGCCGAGGTTGCGAAGTTGCCATTGGAAATCGTGGTCGCGACAGCCACACGCGAAACCAGAACGTCGTCGACGCGGACCCGCATCTTGCCGTCGGCGAACTCTATCAGCGCGGTATCGTCGGTTGCCGCGACGAATGGCACATCAATCGCGAAAGCGTCGTTTCGGCTTGATCCGAGGTAGCTGAAGCCAGGCCGAAGCGCCATCGAGCCGGCGGTCTTCGGCAACCAGTTCTCCATGACCTCGGCGGAGAGCCTGATGCGGTCGACGTCGACGCGGGCGAGCGCCGCCTTCGAAACGATGCCACGGTTCCAGGCAAGCAGTGGGGCGTTGGTCTTAGGCATCAGCGGCGCCCATGTTCACGTGAGCGACCGCCGCCGCGGCTGGCGACAAGGCGTCCTGTGGGCGGGAACTTGGTCACCGCCTCATTCATGGCGTCACGGTTGGAGGCGGCCTTCCAAGCCTTGTCCTTGGCCTTTTCCAGCCGGTCCATCTTCTCCATGGACCCAGTGATTTCCTCACAGGTGGCGACCGCCAGCGAGAGTTCGACATAGTTGACGAAGCTCTCCGGCCAGCGGCCGAGATCGAGCCCGAAATCTGGATCATTCGAGATGTAGCGGACGAAGATGGTGTCGACGTCGGCCAGCCAGAAGTCAGTGCGGTCATCGTACTCGAGGAGTGGCATCCGGCCATGCGCATCGACAGTCATGGCCGCTGTGCGCAACCAGTCGTCGGGCTTGTCGAAGACGAAACGATAGCCGAGCGTGCTGTCGACCGAAGGGCTGGTCTCGCCCATCCGAAAGCGCATGGCGAAGTTCCATAGCCCAGCCTCAAGGCACGCCTTCACCGTCTTCGCATAGACGAAGTCGAGCGCCCGCCGGCCCTTGCCCTCATCGGTGAGAGCGCTAAGGCGCGTCTGACCCAGGCGGATCAGCGCGCCGTTGTAGAGGCTGAGCTGGTCGGTCATGGATCAGGCCGCCAGTTTGCTGCGCTCGGCAATCCAGTCGGCCGCTTCGTCCTTGGTCTCGAAGCCGTCTTGCAGAACCTTCTTGTCGCGGATGCGCACAGCCTGCCATTTCAGCTTTGGGCCGCCCCAGCGCACTTCGTTCTCGGCAGGCTGGTCGATATTGGCCGTGTTCGACAGTGCAGTCGGTTCGATGACGAACGCCACGCGCGCGCCGCCAAAGCCACCAGCGCCGACTTCCACGACGAGGACTTCCGCGAACCACGAACGGTCGAATGCAATCACCTCGACACGGTCATCGGGGCGCAACTGGCGGGCGACATGCACCCAGTATTTCGGATCGAGCAGGCTCTCGGGCGTGTCGTCGATGCCGGCGACGATGCGATAGAGCGTGCGCTTGCTTTCGGCCAGCGCGAGGCCGTTGACATGAACGGGCATGGGAAGCTCCAGATTGAAAGGAAAAGGCGGGAGCCGAAGCCCCCGCCATCTTGGTCCGACGCTTAGTCGGTGTCGGTCGCGGTCAGCGCAGTACCGTCGGCAAGATCCACAGCCGAGGCCGTGGCGGCATTGACGAAGGACAGCGAGGTCGCCGACGTGTCGGTGTCGGTGATGATCACCATGTCACCGGCACGCATGCCGAGCTTGTAGCCGTCGCTGAAGTAGCCCGAGACGCGGACATCGGCGAGCGCATCGGCGGAGTCATACTTCCAGATGCGGCCACCGGTGATTGCCTGGGCGATCAGCTTGGGAGGGTTCGAGGTAACATAGGCCACTGGTCAGCCCTCCTTACGAGGCAACGATGGCAGAGCCATCGTGGTTGATGACGCAGACGCCGCCGTTCTGAAGGAGCTCGGAGCCCATGAAGCACGTGGTGCGTGCGTACGAGTAATCCTGCTCTTCGTCGTAGCCGACGACCGAGGCGAGAGTGTCCTTGTCGCACGCATGGCCAATGGCCGAGCGGTGGTAGACAAAGCACTTCTCGGCATTGGTGCCGACGCCGGGGACGTCCGGGTGAACCAGCCAGTTGACACCCGCCCAACGCAGAACACGCTTCAGAGGGCCACCGGCAAGCGGGGCCATGTCGACGTAGTCGCGAGAGGTGAAGGTCGTGTCACGCATGAAGTACGTGTACATGGCCGGGGAAATCAGACCCCACATGTTGTCGATTTCCTGAACCGGCACCTTGGCCAGGCCGAGGATGCCGATTGCCTTGGTGACCAGCGTCAGCGAGCCGGTCGCCGCAGCGCCCGTGTCGTTGGTGCCAGTCGCCAGTTCGGTGATGATGTCCGCGTCGATCTTGCGGTTCATCACCTTCAGCGTCGTGTCCTGCATGATGCGCTTCTGGTCGCCCTGCGAGGCGAACACGTTGAAGCTCGTCTTGCGGACCAGGTCGTGCCACTCAACCAGCGTTGCAGTCTTCTGGCTGAGGTTGTCGGCACGGGCCGGGATCAGACCGTTGACGCCGCGCGTGGATGCTTCCGCGCCGCCGCTATCGGCGACAAGGAACTCTGCAGTGTTGCCCTTGCGCACAAATTCCGTCGTCACCGACATGCGCAGCGGGCTTTCACCGGACTCGAAGCCGGCGATGTATTCCTGTCGGTACTGTTTCTGGAAAGCCGTGTCGGCCATGGTTCCAGTCCTTCAATGTGAGGGATCGGAGCCGTAGGCAGGTTGACCGCTGGTCGACGTCGCGGGTTGTCCGGATTGCTCCGGGCCGCTGTGTCGCCCTTCGGGGCTGATTTCGGGCTTGTGTTGGGAGTGCCTGAGACGGAGCCGCTAAGCGGGTTGGCCGTCGGTTGGCAGGTATCAGGCCTTGAGCTTGTCGCGGGCCGTGATCAGTTGACGATAGCGCTCCTGCGCTGCCGCATCCTTGTGCCAGGCAACGCGGTCGCTCCGCATCCTGGTTTCCATCTGTGTGATTTCCGCCTGTATCGTCTGAAGGCCAGTGCCGCCAGGCGTCAGGACGGTTGCCATGGGGTTCTCAGCGACCGCCTTGGCCGCGAAGAAGCGCAACACGGCAGGGTGATTGCCGATCTTGGAGCCATCGGCCATGCGACCGCCGAAGAGATTTCCGTAAAGCTCAGGGTCGACGCTGTCGAAGTAGGGCCGCATTGCTGCGAAGTTGCCGGCATAGTCGCCGCCCCACTCGGATTTGAGCGTGGTCTCGGCTTCCTTCCTGAAGGTCGCGTCCTGCTCGGCCTGCTGGAACTGCGCCTCTTCCTGCATGGCATAGTATTCGTCGACCATGGCCGACATATCGGCCGGCGCCACGCCGCTCTTGATCGCCCGCTCGGCAAAGGCACTGACCACGGGAAGGTCAGCTTCGCCGATCTGGCGCTTGTCGGGCAGAACGATGGCCTTGACGTAATCCTCGACCTTGTCGGGGATATTGTTCTCCTTGCGGAAGGCCGCCCATTCTTCGTCGGTTGCCTTCTCGCCGGGCTTGCCCTTCGGCTTCACGCCTTCGGATATCTTGCGCTGGGCCTCTTCCTGCGCCTGAAGCAGTGCCTCCGGTGATGCGAAGCGCTTCAGACGATCCAGGCGCTTGGCGTCATCCTTGGCCAGCTTCTCGCGCCAATCGTCGCCCCATGGGCCAGCCTGTTCGGCGGCTGGGGCCGGCTTGACCTCTTCGGTGGGAGCCGGCTCGGGGTTAGGCTGCTGCTGTGCTGCCGGGGCCGGCGAAGGCGCTGGGGCAGGCACCGGTGCGGGTGCGGGTGCAGGAGCGGGGTTTTCGGCTGATGCCGCGCCCGCTGCGAGCGTGTCTTCCGACATTGCTTATCCTTTCGGGAGGTCAGGTTTGAGATCGGAGATGGAAACGTTGATCAGCTTGACCAGTTGAAGCCCGACGTTGCGGCGCCCGGCGAGATAGTCGCTCGCATCGGGAGCGCCAGGCACGAAGGTCTCGTCATACGTGCTGGCTGCTTGGGTGATGATCCAGTTCATGCAGGCCATCTGCTGACTAGGCGTGGCATTGCCAGCAGCGACCGCCTTGACGGCTTCCGCAATGGCCACCGTGTAGACCGCTGGCGCGATGGGGTTGCGCCTCATGCGGCACCCGCCAGCGCCTTGACCATCGGAGCGGCCTTGTTGGCGACTTCGGCGGCACCACCAACGTCAGCGGCCATCGCTGCGGCCTGTTGTTCCTGCTGCATTTGCTCCACGGCGGCGGCCAGGCGCTTTTCATCGTTCAGCCAGCTTTCCGGCCAGCCGATCCGGCGCAGCATGTCCTTGACGATTTCCATGGGGTTGGCGAGCTTGGCCACGGTCGGGTCGAAACTGGCGCCGGCCGATATGATCTCCATGCCTTCCGAGAGCTTCGCCTTGAGCGTGTCGCCTTCCAGATCGGTGATCGGCGACTTGAAGGAGAACTCGACACCGGCACCTTGGAGCGACGGCGGGATTTCGTTCGCGGGGAATGCACCCAGCGACCGCATCACGGCAAACGTCTCGGAGCATAGCGGCTCGGAGTACTCAGCCTCGATTGGTCCGAAGATCGGGATTTGCGAGCGCATCTGCTGCTCGACAATCTTGCGGACCTCATAGGCCGTCTTGCCGCTGGTCTCAGGGAGGCTGATCTTGTCCAGCATGAAGCCAAGGCGCTGGCGCATGGCGAAACGTTCCGCCATGTCCTGGCCGAAAGGGAGGCCAGAGGGGTCGCTGTTGACCGGGCGCAGAGCCTCGCCCAAGCGCTCATCATATTCGGCATCGATCCAGGTGATGCCACCGGCATAGAGACCGATATCACCACGCACGGCATCGAGTGTGGCGACCATGGCAGGGTCGACCGCCTTCTCACCGGCTTCGAGCAATATCCGTTCGATTGTCTGCGACGTGCGGCCATCAGCCAGGACGATGGAGGTGAAAGGCGAGGCGCCGTACTGCGTGCCGTCGACAGAGAGGCCACGAGGAATGACATAGCCGCGGTAGGTACGCGGGATGTTCTCCAGCACCTCGCCATGATCGGGCATGACCCACAGCGACACATACGGCTGATCGGCGCGGACCTTGTAGCCGACGTCATAGGCGTTGGACGGCACCACCACATGACGCACCTTGGCCGTCGTGTAGGGGTTCTTCTCGGCATCCTTGCGGAGCGCTTCAGGCACCTTGTCGCCGAACTTGGCAACCAGATTGCTCAGGGTCGACGTATCATTCCGGTGAATGTCGGTGACGGCGCCCTTGAAGTCCTGCGACCAGGCGCAATCGCGCAGATGCCAGTTGCGATAGAACAAGTTGCGCCGGTCGGGCGCTGCACAGACCTCGACGACACCTTGGCCGAACGTCACGAAGTCGTGGTCGCCTGCCACCGTTGCCCGGTAAAGCTGTGCTCCCGTCGAGTACATGACACTGCGCTGCAGCTTGGTCGCGTATTCCAGCCAACCACGCGCATCGCCGTCCTTGTTCCTGGCATCATCCAGCGCCTTGATGCTGAAGAAGTCCTGCGGCCGCATCATCGGCTGGAACAGGTTGCCCATCTCCCGGCGATACAGAGCACCATCGGACGAGAACGAGCCCGACGCATAGTCAGCCCCCATCGTCATCGGCGACGTGAACGAAGCCCGCTCATAGTAGAAGTGCTCGGCCAACTCCTGCCACAGGCAGAGCAGGCCCACCCGTTCCGTGAACAGGCGATTGCCGTTCTCGATGACAGTCTGAATTGCAGGAGAGAGCGCCATCAGGCTTAGGCCCCGAGCTTGCCGGTCGATCCCATCAGGTTCTCAGACATGATGGTCGAGTCTCGGCCGCCACGCTGGCGCTGCTCAGCAATCTTGCGCCGACGCTCGGCCAGGATTGCGGGGTCTTCAGGATCGGGCATGCGGGTTGCAGCCTCGACCTTGGGCATTTTGGGCTTGAACAGATTGGCCATGATTGGCTCCTTTCAGAACAGCAGGGAGAAGAAGGCGACGGCGGTGGTCAGCCACGAGGCAACTGCGAGTGTCTTGGCAGCGGTCTCACCCACCTCGTTGAGTTCGAGGTCGCACAGTTCCTCGCAGACGAAGGCCAATGCGCAGGTTGCGGCCACCATCATGACCGCGAACGGCTCATTCCAAGCGATGCCGGCGGCGGCCAGGACGAGCATCAGCACTGCACCAGCGGTGTTCTGGTTCATCGTCTTCCAACCTTGTGTTTGGCATAGCCGAGGGTGACTTGAGGCAGGCGACCGCCCAGCGCTTCGGATTGCATCTTCCTGACCGCGAGCTTGTTGCCCTCCGACCAAGACATGATGACCGCATCGCCCCTGTCGGGTGATCGGCCCAGCCGCTTCTTGATCTCGGCCTTTTCTTCGATCTGCACCTTGTCCTGGCCGACTGGCTTCCAGCGCACGGCAGTCAGGTCAGCGAGCAACAAAGGGTCAGGCGGCAGTGCGATGACCGAGCCGCCTTCCTGCGACGGGTCCAGAGCCTCACGAAAGCGCCAGTGCGCTTCAGCTCGCTTATTTGCGAAGTGGAATTGGCCGTCGGCCGACCGAGCAGTTGACCCGTTCGCTCCATTGTAGGGAGCCACAGCGACACCGTTGTCCTTCAGGAAGGTGACAGCACCGCCACCGTAGCCGCCACCCACGTCGATGATGACGCCGGCACCGTCCCTGCGATGGGAGAAGACCATTGCGCCGATGCTGGGGCCGTCTGGTGTCTCCACACCCTTCTTGACCACCAGCGGGGCGAACCATGTGCCGTACCGAGCAGCAAGCGTGCTGTCGTCAGCGCCACCCTGTGCCACGTCGACGGCCAGTGCCGTCATCTTGAAGCCGCGGAACCCTTCCGAATTCCACCGCGCTTGCGCCTGCTTGATCCACTCAGCCGGGATCAACTGCCATTCGTCGTCAGCCCGTCCGGCAAGGAAGTCACCGTAGAGCAGCTGCGAGCGAAGGGGTTCAGGAAGCGATTGGAGGCGGCCGCGATAGCCTGCATCCACATACGGATTGTCATCGAGGCTTGCGGGGATGAACGTCCGCGACATCGCATCGTAGGTTTCGCCGTTGCGCTCGTATGTGCCCGGCCCATCGACCCATTCTGTCACGCTGGCGACGACGATTGCCCATCGCAGTTCGCCGGGCATCGCCCGGTTCGGATAGTTCGGATCGAGCCACGGCGCGAACTCTTCGATCATCCAGAGCCCATCGCCACCACGTGGCGGGTTTGAGCCGAGGATGACGCGGCAGCGCTGGCCTTCCCTTGTGGTGCGCAGCCAGCCGATGAGCGAGAACACCTGTTCCTTCAGGAACTCGCCGGCCTCGTCGAATGCGAGGTAGTCACGGGCGTTGCCAGCGTGCTTGCGCCAGTCGTCGGGCTGCTTCAGGCCGGCGAACTTGATCCTGCCGCCATTGTTGAGCCGCCACACGTTGTCATTGCCGCCAACGAACTCGCCATGGCCGGTGAGGATCTGGCGCGAGAACTCGATCAGGCCGTCAAGCTGGGAGGCTTCCCGCCGAAGGATGAGCCCCGACATGTGATTGTTGGCAGCACACCCGACTTCCAGAGCCGATTTGCCGCCACCTGCCTGCCCACCATAGAGCAGGATATCGGCCTTGCTTTCGAGCGCCGCTGTTTGAGGCCCAGGGTTAGGCCGAAACGGCTTGGCAAGCTCTGTCGCCGCGATCTGGACCAGTTGACCGCGATCCTCTGCAGAAAGCTTGCTGATCACAGCCTCAAGCGAACGCAGATCGAGCGCCGCTTCAGCCATCGGCCTTCAGGCCCTTGCTTAGGACGTAGGCGACTGCCTTGGCCAGTTCTCGGTCGGACGTGTCGGCCAGCGGCGTGCCGTCCGGGTTCTCATGAGCCACGCGCTCGCGGAATGCCTGCACGTCCACGTGCTTGCCGATCAGCTCCACGCGCTTGATACGGTCGGACAGCCTGATCTTGCGTACGACGCCGACCGGCTCTTTCTTGCCATCGACCGTCTCGAACTCCGTCAGGGTTTCGATGCCGGCGACGAGGCCCTTGCGCCATATCTTCGGCCATTCCTTCATGGGCTTCAGGTGGCCGTTGTCGTCGTAGAGATCAGACAGATCGGCCTCAGCCTCTTCAGCTAGGCGCGTCAGCACCCAATCGGCGTCGATCTTGGTGCGCTCGGAGCGGGCTTTCAGGCCGGCAGCGACAGCTTCACCCACCTTAGCATTTGCGAGCAGTCGAGCGCCTTCGACAGACGCGCTCTTCTCGGCATACCCAGCCCGGATAGCGGCTTGCGTCGCGTTCAGGTCGAGGACGTATTCCTCAACAAAACGCGCTTGTTTGGCGGTAAGCTCAGACATTGGTTCGCTTCAGAGCGCTCCGTTATTGGACCTGCCAGGGCTCAGTGGGCTTGAGGCAGAGGGAAGGGAATTCAGAGATGAGCGAGACGAAGCCAATCGTCGGCTACGCGGTTTACCCGCCACCGTTCCCCGGTCTGCCGTATCTCGCCGTAACCTTTCTGCCGGACGGCAAGGTTGAGGCGCGGCGGTTCGAGAGTGGAGAGGCGGCAGCGTCCTATGCTGACGAGCTTGCTAAGGGGCGCAGACCGCAATCGACCAAGCATTGAAGCGGTTAGACATCGCCGTCCCTGTATTCCAGCAGGCGGTGCTTCAGGCGTTCATTGGCGCCGATCAGGGTTGCGATGTTGTCGCCGGGCTCGAATGCCGTCTGGGTGAAGCCCTCGTTGTCGACTGCTGCAATGGCAATGCCGAGCAGTTCGCCGCGCTCGGCAATCTCCAGCATGTTCTTGAGGGTTTTGATGACGCCGTCACGATGCTCTTGCGTCTTGGGGACGAGATGGACGACTAGCGGGTCTGGCTTGGCTTCCATTTGCGCGATACCTTTCAGGACCAACCAGGGGGAGGCGCGCCATATGGGAGACCGGGAGAATGCGCGTTCGGGGAGGAGGGATGCGATGGACTTCACCCAAGCCAAGCGGGAAGTGCTGACTAGATGGCTGGCACTGCCCGAGCATGAGCGGAAGGCAAAGACCCTCAATGAAGTCGCCAGCTTCGCCATGAAGTTGGGGCAAGAAATGCGTTTCGCCGTGGGTGAAGGCGTAGACCGTGACGAGATCATCAACGGCTGGCTGCAAGCCGAATGGCGTGCAAGCAGGCGCAAGCCATGATTTCCCGAAGCGAACCTTAGGAAGGGACGAATGGCAAACCGCTTACGCTATAGGTACGACCCAGAGAGCGTACTGACGCAGGTCTTGATCATCTGGCCCCAGAATCGTGCCGAGCATTTCGTCTATTGCCCGCCAGTCGGCGATGAACTCCCATGGATCCAGGAGTTTGCAGACTATGACGAGGCAATAGGTGTCGCATCACATCTGATAGCGAAGACTGGGCAGCGACATGTCCAGCTCACACGCGACAGTGTTACTTGGTGGCTTACTGGGCTGAAGCGAGTAGACTGAACTCCGGGCGCATTTCCCCTGTGGCCGGGGTGGCGATCTGCCCCGCATTGCTCCGGCGTGTGACTCTCAGGCCCCGCACAGACGAGCAAATCGCCAAATCATTACGGCCCCGAAATTAACCTGCCTGCCCAAGGATTACAAGAGGGGCCTTCACGGCCACTTCCCGACCGAACATCTGCAGCATCATGATGACGTGTTCGTCGGTTGAGGCAGAGACAGGCCCATGCAGGCCGGCAAGCGCGCCGCTGATCACCTTGACCGAGGAACCGGCTTCCATCCGCCCATGTACCCGCATCTCGTCGTACTCACCGGTTTCCTGCTTCGCCCGGATCGCCTGCACTGTTGCATCAGGGATAGGCACCGGCTCGCCGTTGTTGGATCGCAAGATGCAGTCGACGCTTTCGCAGTCAAGCACACGCGGCCAGTGATCGGACGCCAGCACGAACAGGTAGCCAGTCAGCAGGGAGAAATACTTCACCGACCAGCGCTTGTGCCGAGCGTGCTTATACTCCTTGCGGAACCGCGGAACGTAGACGACCTGGCCAAGGCCAGCGATCTCTTCGGCAGCCTTGAGTTCTAGCGAAGGCCGAGCGCGAACCACATACCAGCGGATCGTATCGGTGGCGTGCTTCATTTGGCTTCCTTCGACAGATAGTCGGCTGGATCTATGCGGCGCACGTCAGAGGCCGGGCCGAGGGTGCCTAACTTCTGTTCCCGGTAGCGGCGATTTCCCTGCGGGTCGAAGGTCGCCGCCGCAATATCGCGGAGCCAGCCAGGGGCTTTGGCGGCAGCGCGCGCTTGGCGCTTTTTGCCTTTCACGGTGAGGCTCATATTTCGCTCCGATCATAGTTGATCTGCTCGATAGATCGCCGGAAGAGATCAGCTTGAGGATGACCCGCAGCTGTCCACTCTTCGAGCTTCCGGACGGTATGCCGCCAGTTCTCTTCGGTCTGGTTGGCCCATTGGCTGACAAGCGCGTTCTCGGCATCTAGGAGCGTGCCGCAGAACTTTTCAAACGCCTGCTGGGCTTTGGCAGGCAGAAGGTCGGTAGTGGAAGGGTCGTATTGTCTGGCCATCGTCATGCGTCCCACACTGCCCAGCCCTGACCATCGGTCGGCTGGAGAAGGGTTTCAGGAACTTGGCAGTCGGCAGCACCCGGCATCGGCCCCCATCTCTCGACGTGCCACTTGCTGTTGTCGCGAGCGTAGACCAGGCGGTTTTGCCAATCGGCTTCGGTGATTGGCTTAGGTGCTGAGGCTGCCGCGATCTCGGTGAAGCCTTCGAAGCGCCGTTCGTTGATGAACGTCGTGGCATGCATAACCGGGCGGTCAGGCTTGGCCTTGAGGAACGCCTTGTATGGTTCGACTGCCAAGGCGCAAGCGATGCGGTCTTCGTCGACCAGCTTGTGCCATCCTTCGAATGCCTTGAGCTTCGACATGTTGGGCGTTCGAGGATAGGACGCCCAGAATGCTTCGAACTCGCTGCTGTAGGTTCTCTTCCCTTTTGACTTCGGGCGAGCGTCCGAACTTGGTTCGGACAAAGAAGCTTTAGCTTCCCTTCCTTTCCCTTCCCTTCCTTTCCCTTCCCCTTGGCTGGCGTGACCCACGCGTGAACGACGCGTCACTATCGCGTCGGATTGCTCCAAGTTTTCAACGGGTTCGGGAATTGCACTGGCGGTTTCGCGGTTGTTTATGACCTGATGGCGCTTCCATGACGGAACGATGCCAAATGCGCGGTTTTCGACCTCGTATTTCTGGACGAAACCACGCGTGCACAACGCGTCAAGCACGCGTGCAAAGTCGATGTCGTCATAGGGCAGCACGTCGACTTTCAGCTGTCGCGGACGCCAGACGAACCGGCCTTCACGGTCGCACTGCGTCCAGAGGCCGGCGAAGGCCAAGCGCAGCGGCAGGCCAGTTTCCTGTTCGGCTTCGAATAACTCTTCGTGTTTGAAGAACTCAGGCTTGATTGTGCGAATACGGGCCATCACCACCTCGCCGAGTTGCGCACTGCCGAGCAGGCGATGTCTATGAACAGCTTGACGGTCTTCGTGGGGCCGTTGCGCTGCTTGGCGATGATGAACTCGAGTTCGTTCTGGACGTCGATCAGCCGGCTGATCCGCTCGTCTTCCTTGTCGGCGTCTTTGCCCTTGGCCTTCTCCAGGTAATAGGCCTCGCGATAGAGGAAGGCGACCATGTCGGCGTCCTGCTCAATGGAGCCGCTGTCGCGAAGATCCGACAGTTGCGGGCGCTTGTCGTCGCGGCTTTCGACTTGGCGTGACAACTGCGACAGGGCAATGATGGCCAGACCATATTCACGGCCGAGCTCTCGCAATCCCCATGAGATTTCGGCGATCTCGCCAACACGGTTTCCGGCATATCGGCCGGACGCCCTGACCAGTTGCAGATAGTCGACTACCAGCAGGCCAAGAGAGGTCTTCCTGGCCGCGGCCTGCTCGGCCATTCGCTCGACCTTGACCCGGATGTCGCTGACAGTGAGACCGGATTGTTCCTCGATCCAAAGCGGCAATTGGTCGGCATCGCGGTTCGATGCGATGATCGTAGACAACTCGTCTTCGGTGACAGTGCCCTTGATGAGGTTTGTATAGGGGACCTTGACCCCCCAATCGTAGGCAATGTCAGTGAGCCGGCGCACGGCCAGCTTCTTGGCACCCATTTCGAGCGAGATGAAGCCGACCCCCACGCCCGAACCCGCCGTGCGCAAGGCGACCGACAGGGCGACAGCAGTCTTTCCCATGGAGGGCCGCGCGCCAAGGACAACCATTTCGCGGGGGTGAATTCCACCCGTGGCCGCGTTGATGTCGGTCAGTCCCCATGTGTGACCCGTCAAGCCGTTGCCACGCGCCATAGCCTCACGAACGTCCGCGATTGCCTCGTCGGTCGCCGTGTCCAAAGTGTGCAGGGTCTTCTGACGTGGACCGGCGCGCAGCTCGGCTGAGATCGTGTCGAGGTGGTCGGTGACGCCTTGAATGATCGCCTTGGCGTCCGCTGACGCGTCGTATGCGGCCTCCTGCATCGTCCTGCCGGCGTCGGCTATCTTGAGGCGCGCCCACTGCGCGACAACTGCCTTTCCGCTCCGCTCAAGACCGGCATTGCCGGTGACGACCTGCGACGACAGAGAAGCCATGTATTCCATCGGCATCTGATCGGTCTTTTGGACGAAGAGCGTCGACGCGTCAGGTGGCAGCAGCCGTGAAACGATCGGCATAAGTGCAGAACCGTATTGCTCTTGTGCCGCGCAGATGGCGCGGAACAGAAGACGGTGCGCGTCCGCTATGAAATGTTCTTCCCGAAGGAAGCCCATCACCTTTACGAAATCACCGCCAAACAGGAGCGTGCCAAGCACCTCCTGCTCGATCTCGGGCACATAGGCCTCGTCAGGAACCTTGACTGCTACATTCACCGTGGATCGCGCCCCGCGACGAGTGAAGCCGGCCGGTGGGTGATCGAAACGTAAGTGTAGAAGAACACGCCGAATGCCTTGCCGGCGGCATGGGCATCCCGCATGTCGCCAGTTTCCAGCGCCTTGGCTCGGAGGTCGCGCCATTCGAGAAAGGCGCGCTCCTGCTCCGCGAGCATCCGATCATCGATGTTGCTCATGCTGCTGTCCTTTCGGAAGTTGACCGGACAGCCTTCGACAGCCGGGCCATTGCCCAGGCGTCGAGCGCATCAATGTGGTAGAGCGGTATCCGGCCGGCGTATTGCATTTCTGGCCCGCCGCCGATGGTGGCGAGCTTGTTCAGCGTGGCGACGGCAATGTCGATGCCGTGCTTTTCGGCGAGATATGCGGGGACGTCTTTGCGACGAAGGCGGGGGCGCTGGGTCATGCTTCGCTCCTGGCAGCATTCTTCTCAAGGACGTCGTGCAGATCGGAGGCCATTTCGAGCGCAAGACCGATACTGAAACCGATGCTGCGCCCCATGTTGGCAGCGTCGTTCTCGCCACCGCCGGCATGTTCGATGTTGGTGCTGGCGTGCTCCAGAACGGCCAAGAGTTCGAGCAGGCGATATGACTTGGTGATGACGCTCGGGGTGATAGCGGGGATGTTCATGATGCACCGCCTTGCGCATGACGCAGGATCGAGGCGGCGATCTGCCCGTACCAGTTCTGACCATGCTGAAAAGCCACGCGGTCGAACCAACCTGTGCCCACGCGGTCCCATTCGGCCAAGGCCTGTGCCTTGAGGATGAGGCCTTCCATGGTCCAGTCTTGCGCGTCCATGATCAAGGCGACGTGCTTTTCGAGTGCCACGTGCGCAGCGTCCTTGACCGGTTGCGTCTGACTGTGTTCGGCTTTCGCCAGTTTCGCTGTCTCTTTGAAACGCTGCTCGTAGTCTGAAGCCGTTTTTTCGAGGCGCTTGAGGCGGGTGACCTCTTCTTCGAGCAAAAGGCAATCAGCCGTCGAACCGCCCTTCTTGGCTTTGCGCAGTTGGCGGCGAGCGTGCGACAGGTCGAGGTACACCCTCCAGCTTTTGACAACGATCCGGCGCGGGTGGTCATCGCCCTTTCGCCACAGGAAACCACCGAGCACTTTCATTTCCGGCTCGCCCGGCTGCTTCACATCGTCGTTCGGCCACGCAATGCCTAGCTCAGTCAATTCGTCAGGTGCCCAGGGGGTAGCCCTCTGCCATCTGGTGAACACTTCATCGTTGGTCGCTTTGGCGGCGTGGTATGCTTCAGCCAAGGGCGCGAGGCCAGCGAAAAGAGCCAGCAATTCGGGATTCTCTTTTGCCGCGGTCGCGGCGGCGGCGCTGACAGTGGCGGCGGCCGTAGAGGCAGCAGCCAGCCCCAGAAGAAGGCGGCGGCGGTTGATTTCGGGCGCGGTGCTCATGCTTCACCGCTTTCTGCCTTGCCGTCGTGCGAGCTAAGGCATGCGAGGGCATCGTCCAACCTTATCAAGACAAAGTTGAGGGTTGTAGCCAAAGGGTTCATGTTCTCCTTCGGCAGTTGATGGACGGCCAGGAAGAGGCATTGAACCAAGTTCTTGGCCTCGAAGAGGGCATCCTCGGCATCGAGCAGAGCCATGTTACGTTCTGGGCCGCTTGCGCCTTTGGACGCGGTAGTGGTATGTTCCGTCATCATCTTTCCTAACCTTCTCAGGGGTGTTGGTGGGTGACATGGCTCGGAGAGGTTGCCGCCTCTGCCGGGCCTTTTGCTTTCATGGCCGCGCGAATGGCGCGAACAATCTCACTGTTTTGCGAACTGGCGTTCTCCCTAGCTTCGGCCTTGATGAAGGCCTTCACGTCCGGCGGGAGGCGCACAGCAACTTGGGGGTCGTTTCGTGCCAACTCAGTCTCCATATCGCAATAGGCGATAATTAACCATCGCCTAAGGAGATAATTGCGTCAAGGCCTATTATCGCCTAGTGCGATATCCTGTGGGAAACTAGGGGGAACTGATGGCGCAGGAATCCAAGAGCCGAAAGTTGGATCAGTACATCGTCCGATTTCCTGACGGCATGCGGGACCGCCTAAAGTCGGCAGCCGAGGCGAACAATCGTTCGCTGAACGCCGAGATTGTGGCGCGGCTCGATACGAGCTTAGCGGATGAAGATTACCTCAGCGGAAAGAGTAGTGAGCCGCCAGTAATGTTCACTGAGCGTGTCATGGACCGACTCCGATCGTTTGTGGACGAGCGGCTCAAAGACGAGGATTTTCTACTCAGTCTCATTGTCGGCGAAGGCGTGGAGTCGAGGAAGAAATCAAACACTCGATCACTTGCGGATCAGGCGGGCTCCGCCGCCCTCACTCACTTAATTGAGCTGCGGGCGATCTATGGCGCAATCCGAAAAAAAGAGCCTCCAAAGGAAATCTTGCTCAAGTCCCTGGAAGGATATTTGATCGCGGTCAAACATCTAGTCGAGATCATGGAATACCAGGTCGGCGGCGAAGGCGTCGAGAAATTGAAACGCGAGTTCGAATTAACTGAAGGTCTCATCCACACAGTCTGGAATATTTATCGGTAGCCTGCGCCACCCACCGAACATGACCGAGATTATTTTTTCTCGCCCTTCATCTGCCGCTCGATCTCACCGGCAATCTTGTCAGCAGCGGCAACCAAGACTGAATCGAGCCGGTGGACATAGCGACTGGTAACAGTGTTCCCGGCATGGCCCAGCATCGCCGCTATGGTGCTCTCTGCGAAACCTAAATCCCCAGCGACCGATGCGTAGCTGTGGCGCATCGTGTGAGGCGTTACGCCCTTAAGCTCGGCTCGCTCCATGAAGCGCACCCATGCCCCGGCCAGCCCGTTGTAGTGACCAGTCTTGCGCAGGCCAGGAAGGACGTAGGGATTGCCCGACACGCGCAATGCCTTGTGCAGCACATCGAACACCACCTTGCCCACTGGGCGCACCGAAGGACCGCTCTTGCTGTCCTTCAAGCGGAAGCAGCCGGCATCTTCGTCAACCTCGTCCCACTTCAACGCGACTATCTCTCCCAGTCGACAGCCGGTGAGCGCTACCAGCCAGGCGCCGGTAATGGCTTGCGGCGTGTCCAGTTCCGCTGCCTCGCACGTCAACGCATTACCGATAGCGCGGTATTCATCCGCCGTCAGCCTCCGATTGCGCACGTTGTCCGCCGGCAAGGGAACGCCCTGAACTGGGTTGGTCGGAATGATGCCCTCGCCCACGGCATAGGTCAGTATGCCGCCGAGAAAACCTGTGGTGCGCGCCGCGGTGCCAGCGCCACCGGTAACGAGGACCCGGGTTCCGTTCTTGCCAGATCTATCGTGCTTCGCCGTTTTCCCGACCGTCACATCACGAACGAATTTCACGATGTCCGCACGGGTCAGGTCGATCACCAGCTTCGTGCCGAGCAGCGGCTTGATGTGACGCTCTATGCGTCCCTTGTCGATCTCAATGGTGGAGACCTTCTTCGGCCGCCGACTGCGACCCAGGACCACGCCCTTCGATGCCACCTTGAGGTATTGATCGCAGAGTTCCGCGACTGTCATCGAGGCGCGCCGCGTCTTTCGCTCAAGCAGCGGGTCAGCCTTTTGCAGCACGACACCACCCATCGTCTCGATTGCGAGCTTCCGGGCCTGCTCGGTGGTGATTACGCCGTGCTTGCCAATGGTCATACGGCGGCGCGTGCCATCAGCCGTCCGATAGTCCACGAAATAGGATTTCTTGCCGGACGGCTGGACATAGGCGCCGAAGCCTTTGAGTTCGGAGCACCAGATCGTGTATTGCTTGAAACGCAGGTCCGCGCCGTCGATAATCGATTTGGTGAGTTTCGTCATAATGAAATCCGGTGAGTAAAGGCCAACTCACCATATCCTCACCACCATTTGGAAAACAAGCGCCCTTTACGGTAAACGCTAGACAAGCTAGTATCACCCCAACACCAAGCAATCATTGGCTTTCTTACAACTTGAGCAAGCCATGGGAAACGCCGGTAAAGGGGACACTGCCGCCCAAGGAGGGCAGCCACTACGACCTGCCCATCGCGCTCGGCCTGATGGCAGCACTTGGTGCGTTGCCGGGCGACGCGCTCGCCGCCTATGTCGTGCTCGGCGAACTGTCGCTCGACGGCACGATCGCGGCGGTTGCGGGTGCGCTGCCGGCGGCCATCGGCGCCAATGCCGAGGGCAAGGGGCTGATCTGCCCGGCGGCCAGCGGGCCGGAAGCCGCCTGGGCCGGCGCCAGCATCGACATCCTGGCGCCGCGCAGCCTGATTGCGATTGCCAACCATTTCCGCGGCACGCAGGTGCTTTCGCGGCCCGAAGCCGGCATCCGCGCGCCGGCCACCGGCATCGCCGATCTTGCCGACGTCAAGGGCCAGGAAAGCGCCAGGCGCGCGCTCGAAGTGGCAGCGGCCGGCGGCCACAACCTGCTGTTCGTCGGTCCTCCCGGGGCCGGCAAGTCGATGCTGGCGGCGCGCCTGCCCTCCATCCTGCCGCCGCTTTCGCCCAAGGAACTGCTCGAAGTCTCGATGATCGCCTCGGTCGCCGGCGAACTGGCCGAGGGCAAGCTCACGGACCGGCGGCCATTCCGTGCGCCGCACCATTCCGCCTCGATGGCGGCGATGGTCGGCGGCGGCTTGCGGGCGCGGCCCGGCGAGGTGTCGCTCGCCCATCACGGCGTGCTGTTTCTCGACGAATTCCCCGAGTTTTCGCCGCAGGTGCTCGATTCGCTGCGCCAGCCGCTCGAAACCGGCGAATGCATGATCGCCCGGGTCAACCACCGCATCACCTATCCGGCGCGGATCCAGCTGGTCGCGGCGATGAACCCGTGCCGCTGCGGCATGGCCGGCGAGCCCGGCTACCGATGCCTGCGCGGCACGCGCTGCCAGTCCGACTATCAGGCGCGTATCTCCGGCCCGCTGCTCGATCGCATCGACCTGCGCATCGAGGTGCCCTCGGTTTCCGCCACCGACCTGATCCGCACCGGCAAAGCGGAGGCGAGCGCCGATGTCGCCGCCCGCGTCGCCCGGGCTCGCACGATCCAGCGCGAACGGCTGGAACGCCACGGCGTCACCGGCGCCACCACCAATGCGCAATGTTCCGCCGGCCTGATCGAGGATATCGCCATACCCGATGCCGCCGGGCTCGCGCTGCTGCGCGACGCCAGCGAAAAGCTCGGCTTTTCCGCCCGTGCCTATCACCGGGTGCTCAAGGTGGCGCGGACGCTGGCCGATCTCGACGCCAGCGAGACGGTCGGCCGCATCCATCTCGCCGAGGCGATTTCCTACCGCATCAGCTCGGAACGCATGGCGCAGGCGGCGTAGAGTTGGGCCGTCGCCCGAAGTGACTTGCTTGGTGCGCTGGAGCAGGTGGGCGCCGGCCTGCACCGATCGCCGCCGGCTGGCGCATGGCGCAAGGGCCGTCGCCGGATAGGACAGGCTCGATTGCTGAGAGCACGCTGGGCTGCGTCGGGTTCGGTGACGCTGCGGCTAAGGGGGTATTTGACCGGTTACTTGACCGAGCCGACCATCGTCGCCTGGCCTTCGCGGATCGAAACCCATCGACCGGTGTTCTCGCTCGACTGGCGCTTGAGATAACGATAGCCGGTCTCGTCCCACTGACGCACGGTGTCCGTCAGGTTGTCGAGCACGAAGTCGCCCTTGGAGGTGCGCACGGTCAGCACCGCATGGCCCTCGCCGTCAGGCTTGCGCACGACGGTTATCAGCAGGTTCGCCAGCGAAACGCCTTCCTGGCTCAGCATGCGGCGTTTTTCGAGCACATAGTCCTCGCAGTCGCCCTCACCATTGGCCGGATAGATCCAGACCTCGTCGCGGCCGTAGATGTCGATATCGTTCATCGGCTTGATCGCCGCGTTGGTGGCGACGTTGACTGCCACCATCTTGCGCCACAGGGCGCCGGTCATCTGCTCGGGACCGGTGTCGCGCTGCTTGATCGAGCATTCCCTGGGGTTGAGGCGGCAGAAATCGTAGTGACCGATCGGCTGCGAGGTCAGCCCGCCGGTGACCATCGGCTGCGACGCCGCCAAGGCCGCGCCGGCAGACAGGACAACGCCCGCCACCAGCCCCAAAAACACACCGGCACGCCCCGCCGCGCACCGCACGCCTGCTGCGGAAATCATCTGCCCCGCTCGCCCCTTTACATCGTTAATAAAACGTTAAGGTCGAGGGCGGCCTGGAGTCAATCAAACCTCGCGGCAGATTGCAGACATGGTTACCGCGGGTGCTGCGCCGCGACTATTGTGCAACAGGACGCGCCGCGCCGGCGCACACGCCGGCAAACGGCTTTCGGCATGCGCGCTGTGCGGATTCAAAGGGTTAGGGCGTCCCTTGCCTATCCATGCGGCGCCACAATGCAGCAAGGCCCGGCGGTTGGCGCCGGGCCTTGCTGTGGATAAGACGGGTTGGCGGCTGGCGGCCTGAAATCAGGCCTTGCGGACCAGCTGCGGCTTGGCCGGCTTGCGCGCGGAGGCGCCGTAGCTGGTCATGAAGTCGACGATGCGCGGCACGATCTCGGCGCGGAAGCGCGAGCCGTTGAAGACACCATAGTGGCCGACAGCCGGCTGCATGTAGTGCGCCTTCATGTCCGCGGGGATGTTGCTGCACAGGTCGTGCGCGGCCTGGGTCTGGCCGAGGCCGGAAATGTCGTCATTCTCGCCTTCGACGGTGAACAGCGCGACATTGCGGATCGCCGAGGTGTCGACCGGCTGGCCGCGGTGGGTCATCTCGCCCTTGGGCAAGGCGTGGCGCACGAACACGGTGTCGACCGTCTGGAGATAGAACTCGGCGGTCAGGTCCATCACCGCGAGATATTCGTCGTAGAAGTCGCGGTGCTTCTCCGCGCTGTCGCCGTCGTTCTTCACCAGGTGCATGAAGAAGTCCTTGTGGGCGATGATGTGGCGGTCGAGGTTCATGGTCATGAAGCCCGACAGCTGCAGGAAGCCCGGATAGACGTCGCGGGCAAAGCCGGGCGCAGGCCATGGCACCTGCATGATGACGTTGTCGCGGAACCACTCGATGCTCTTCTTCTCGGCGAGTTCGTTGACTGCGGTCGGGTTGCGCCGGGTGTCGATCGGTCCGCCCATCAGCGTCATGCTCGAAGGCACGAAGCGATCGCCGCGCGCTTCCATCACCGCCACCGCCGCCAGCACCGGAACCGAAGGCTGGCATACCGCCATCACGTGGGTGTCCGGCCCGAGCGCATGGAACATGTCGATGACGTAATCGATGTAGTCGTCGAGGTCGAACTTGCCCTCGATCACCGGCACCATGCGGGCGTCAGTCCAGTCGGTGATGTAGACGTCGGCATGCGGCAGCATCGCCTCGACCGTGCCGCGCAACAGCGTGGCGTAGTGGCCCGACATCGGCGCGACGATCAGCAGCTTGGGGTCGGGACGGCGGCCCGCGGGCAGGTCGCGTTCGAAACGGATCAGGTTGCAGAACGGCCGCGACCAGGCGACCCTCTCGGTCACCGCCACCGGCTGCCAGTCGACCACCGTCTTGTCGAGGCCGAACTGCGGCTTGCCATAGCGGCGGGTGGTGCGTTCGAACAGTTCGGCCATCGCCGCCACGGAGCGGCCGAGCGGCATGTGCGAAAACGGATTGAGCGGGTTGGAATAGAACAGCTTGACCGCATCCGCATAGGCGCGCGCCGGCTGCAGCGCGGCGTGGGTCGATTCGTAGAGCTGGTAAAACATGATGTCCTCATACGGCCATTCGGGGAGGCGAGCCGGCCGGAGGCCCGTCATGCAATGCAGCGAAGGGTAGCAAACATCTGCTGCGATGCAATATGCGACTTGGTGCGAAACGGGGTCATCCTTTAGTCCAAGCTGTTGAAAAAGCGTTTCCATCGCCGCCGCCGGCTTACAAATGCCATGCCTTGACATTGTGCACTGCCGAAAGATGGCGCGGGAACGGGCAGGGGGGGGTGTACCGCGCAGTCAACCGAGCGTTTGTCGATCCGCCGCAGAAGCCGCAGTTTGTCGGCGACGCCGGCTTGCACTAGCGTCGGTGTCGGCACGAAAATCGGGGGTTCAATGCGAATTGCTGCAATTGCTGATGTTCACGGAAACGCGCTGGCGCTCGAGGCGGTCCTGGCTCACATACGGGCCTCCGCACCCGACCTCATCGTCAATCTCGGCGATCTTGTCTCGGGACCTTTCGATCCGGCCCGCAGTGCCGACATGCAGATTGCCCTCGAATGCCCCACGATTGCCGGGAACCACGAGCGCCAATTGCTCCAAGGCGGCACGGGCCTGTCGGATGCCTTTGCGAGCCCCCGCCTGACCGGCGCGCATTTCGAATGGATGGCAAGCCTGCCAGAGACACTCGAACTCGCGGATGGACAGGTCTTTGCCTGCCATGGAAGCCCAGCGGGCGGCGATCTGGAATATCTTCTCGAGGACGTCAGTTCCGGCCGCCCGATGCTGGATGCGGAGGAAGCCATCCTTCCCAGGCTTGCAGGGATCGGCAAGGCGCGCCTGGTCCTGTGCGCCCACACCCATATTCCACGCATCGCTTCCGCCGGTAGCATCCTGATCGTCAACCCTGGCAGTGTCGGCATGCCGGGATATCGCGACACGACGCCCGTCCCGCATGTGATGGAGGCCGGGGCTCCCCATGCGCGATATGCAATCGTCGAAAGCCTTGCCGACGGGTGGGCGGCAGAACTGCGAGCCGTACCCTATGATTTCGAGGCCGCCGCGCGCCAGGCCGAGCAGGCCGGCCGGGATGCCGTCGCCTATTCCGTCCGCACCGGCCGCATGCCTCCAGCATAGCGGCAGGCGTAGTGGTCAGACACCCTCGACCAGCATGATCTCGCCATCGGCGAATTGCTGGCGGATCGACTTGGCGTGCTGGTAGTCAGGCGAGAAGTAACAGTTGCGCGCGTCTTCCATCGAGGCGAACTCGATGATGACGTTGCGGGCGCGGCCGGGGCCTTCCACGGCTTCATGAGCGCCGCCGCGGGCGATGAACTTGGCGCCGAAACGTTCGAAGGCCGGTTTCGCGGCAGCGACATAGCCCTTGTAGCCCTCGGGGTCGCGCACGTCGACGCGTGCGATCCAGTAAGCCTTGGTCATCAATTTCCTCCCCGAAAAATGCTCAGGCCTGCGCCATTTCTTCGAGGATAGCCTGTGCCGCAGCCCGCCTGTCAACTGCGCCGACGATCGGCCGGGCGACGACGAGGTGGCTCGAGCCGTTGCGGATGGCGTCGGCAGGGGTAACGACGCGCTTCTGGTCGCCATGGTCGCTGCCCGCCGGGCGGATGCCGGGGGTAACGACCGCCATGTTTGGACCGACGATGCGACGCACCGCGGACGCCTCGCTGGCCGAGCAGACGATGCCGCCCATGCCCGCCTTGAGCGCCTGTTCGGCGCGGCGCAGCACCAGCGTGTGCGGGTCGTACTCGTAGCCCGCGTCGATCATGTCCTTTTCGTCCATCGAGGTCAGAACGGTGACCGCAAGCAGGCGCAGGTCGCTGCCCCTGGCCGCTTCCACCGCTGCCTTCATCGCCTTGGGATAGGCGTGCAGGGTCAGCATCGCCATGCCCATCTTGACGATGTTCTCGACGCCCTTGGCCACCGTGTTGTCGATGTCGAGCAGCTTCATGTCGAGGAACACCTTCTTGCCGTCGCTGGCAAGCTCTCGGGCGAAGTCGAGACCGCCGGCAAAGGCCAACTGGTAGCCGATCTTGAAGAAGGTGGCGGTGCCGTCGAGGTCGCGGACCACCTGTTCGGCGTCCTTCACACTGGGCACGTCGAGCCCGACGATCAGCCGGTCACGCATTGCTTCGATCTTCATGGCTCGGTCCTCGTTGACAGCAGTATCGCCCGCTGGATCAGTTCGCGGCACAGCCGCTCCATGCCCTTGCGCAGGCGTTCTTCGCGGAAATCGCCGTTCTCGTCGAAGGCCTGGCCGCCATGCGGCACCGAAACCTGCGGCGAGATCACGTCCATCTGGATGTGCGACAGCACGGAACGCAGATGGGTGGCGCTGCGGATGCCGGCGAAATGGCCGTCGGACGACGAGCAGATGGCCACCAGCTTGTCGGGGTAGGGCCGAAGCCGCGTGGTGCCGTCGCGGCTGACACGGCTGACCCAGTCGATGGCGTTCTTGAGCAGCGGCGGCATCGAGCCGTTATATTCAGGCGTGGCGATCAGCACGGCGTCATGCATGTCGATCAGGCGGGCGAGCTTCACGGCGTTTTCGGGTACGCCTTCGTGCTCCTCGAGATCCTCGTTCATCAACGGCAGCTCATAGTCGGCCAGCGAGATGCGGGTCACGTCGGCGCCCTGCAGCGCCAATTCCTTCTGGGCGCAGTCGGCGGTCCGGCCGCTATAGGCGCCCGTCCTGGTCGAACCGGCGAAGACGAGGATCCTGGGGATTATCGGCATCAACCATCCTGTTGCGCGCGTTTCCACGCGCGCTCAGTCTCATGGCTGCGGGTATAGAGCAAATCGGGCAAACGTGAAGCGGTTTTCGACCCGGATTTGCGCCGGAAAGGCAAGGTCAGTGCTTGCCGCGGCGATAGACCCAAAGCTGCGTCGGCGGGATGTTGCGGATGACGAAGTCGAAATGCTCGACCGTGTAGTTGCCCAGTCCCGGCGGGATCGGCGACTTCGGCCCGTAGGTGAGCTGGATCACCGGACGGCCGGCGGGAATGCGCTTGAGCAGGCCTTCGAGATAGGCGACGCGGCTGGCAACGGGGAAGTTGAGCAGCGGCACGCCCGAGATGACCGAATCGAAGACCAGCCCGCTCTTGTCGCCGAGCGTGGCATCGAGCGCGAAGGCGTCGCCCTCGATGACGTTGACGCCTGGAAAGTTGCGGCGCAGGTGCTGGACGAAATCGGCGGAGTATTCGACCGTGTAGAGGTCTTCCGGCTTCACGCCGTGGGCCAGGATCGCCTTGGTGATGACGCCGGTGCCGGGACCGACTTCGAGGACCGGCAGGCCCGATTTGGTGTCGATGACCGAGGCCATGCGCTTTGCGGTGAACGAGCTCGTCGGCACGATCGAGCCGACGGCTTTCGGCTTGTCGATCCAGCCCTTGAAGAACTTCAACTCGTCATCGAACTTGGCCGCAAGGGTTTTGCGCAATCCGGAACCGCGTGGCATCACTTTGATCTCCTCACCCCTGCTGCCGGAGAAATAACAGCAAAGTGGCTCAAGGCAAGCGGAAAGCTGGCTCAATTTACGTTACGGCAGAAACAATTCTCACTTGTCCCCGAAGGACTCGAAAAAGTCCTTCATGCGCGAGAAGAAGCCGCTCGATTGCGGCGAATTCTCGGTCGAGGACAGCTTTTCGAATTCTTCGAGCAGTTCGCGCTGGCGCCGCGTCAGGCTCTGCGGTGTCTCGACCGCTGTCTGGATGTAGAGATCGCCGATCTGCGGCTGGCGCAAGATCGGCATGCCCTTGCCCTTGAGCCGGAACT
Organism: Aminobacter sp. MSH1; assembly: GCF_003071665.1. GTDB lineage: Bacteria > Pseudomonadota > Alphaproteobacteria > Rhizobiales > Rhizobiaceae > Aminobacter > Aminobacter niigataensis. The sequence continues at coordinate 889,090 of NZ_CP026265.1, forward strand.
GGCGGCCGTTCTGGGTGCCTTCAGGCACCTTCACCCGCGTCTGGGTGCCGTCGAGCGTCGCCACCTCGAACGAGCCGCCCAGGGCGGCCGTGGTCATCGAGATCGGCACCTTGCAATAGAGGTCGGCGCCGTCGCGCTGGAAGAACTCATGCGGCTTGACCGACAGGAAGATGTAGAGGTCGCCCGACGGGCCGCCACGCAGGCCGGCTTCGCCCTCATTCGCAAGACGGATGCGGGTGCCGTCCTCGATGCCCGAGGGAATGTTGACCGACAGCGAACGCTCTTCGGTGACGCGGCCCTGGCCGGCGCACTTGCCGCACGGGTCCTTGATGGTCTGGCCGCGGCCCTGGCACTGCGGGCAGGTGCGTTCGATCGAGAAGAAGCCCTGGCTGGCGCGCACCTTGCCGTGGCCGGCGCACATCGAGCAGGTTACCGGCTGGGTGCCCGGCTTGGCGCCGGAGCCGGCGCATTCGGTGCACAGGATCGACGTCGGCACGCGGATTTGCGCGGTCTTGCCGGCAAAGGCCTCCTCGAGCGTGATCTCCATGTTGTAGCGCAGGTCGGCGCCGCGCTCGCGACCGTTTGAGGAGCGACGCCGGCCGCCGCCCATCATGTCGCCGAAGATGTCCTCGAAGATGTCGGCAAAGCCGCCCGAACCGAAACCGCCGCCGCCGCCATTGCCCATGCCGCCATTCTCGAAGGCGGCGTGGCCGAAGCGATCATAGGCGGCGCGCTTCTGCGGGTCCTTCAGCGTCTCGTAGGCTTCGTTGATTTCCTTGAACTTGTGCTCGCAGGCATCGTCGCCAGGATTGCGGTCGGGATGGAACTGCATGGCGAGCTTGCGGAAGGCCGACTTCAGCTCCTTCTCGTCAGCGCCCTTCTGGACGCCCAGCGTTTCGTAGAAATCAGCTTTCATATCTTCCCGCTGCCGGTTGCCCAATGTCTTGTGGCATTGTTTGCCGGTGTTCTGGCGACAGGCTTCGATTTAGTGAGCCTGAGGCCGCGATGCCAGAGTTTGCGCGGCTTTCGCCGCACTTTTTCGCTTCAGGTTGCAAAAAAGCCCGGCCAAACCGCCGGGCTTTCTTGTCAGAGCCTCGAAATGGGCACTTAAGCCGACTTCTTCTTGTCGTCGTTGTCGTCGATTTCCTCGAAATCGGCGTCGACGACGTCGCTGTCCTTGGCCGCGTCAGCCGCGGCATCGGATTCAGCCGCTTCCTTCTGCGACGCCTCGTACATCGCCTGGCCGAGCTTCATCGAAGCTTCGGCAAGCGTCTGCGACTTGGCATTGATCGCCTCGACGTCGTCGCTTTCGGTGGCGGTCCTGAGGGCGGTGATCGCATCGGAAATCGCGGTGCGGTCGGCCTCGGTGACCTTGTCGCCATAGTCCTTGAGCGACTTTTCGCTGCTGTTCAGCAGGCTTTCGGCCTGGTTGCGTGCCTCGACCAGCGCACGGCGCTTCTTGTCGGCGTCGGCATTCACCTCGGCGTCCTTGACCATCTTGTCGATGTCGGCGTCCGACAGGCCGCCAGATGCCTGGATGCGAATCTGGTGTTCCTTGCCGGTGCCCTTGTCCTTGGCCGAGACGTTGACGATGCCGTTGGCGTCGATGTCGAAGGTCACTTCGATCTGCGGCACGCCGCGCGGTGCGGGCGGAATGCCAACGAGGTCGAACTGGCCGAGCATCTTGTTGTCCTGCGCCATTTCACGCTCGCCCTGGAAGACGCGGATGGTCACCGCCGACTGAGAATCCTCAGCCGTCGAGAAGACCTGGCTCTTCTTGGTCGGAATCGTGGTGTTGCGCTCGATCAGGCGGGTGAACACGCCACCCAGCGTCTCGATGCCGAGCGACAGCGGGGTCACGTCGAGCAGCAGCACGTCCTTGACGTCGCCCTGCAGCACGCCGGCCTGGATGGCGGCACCAAGAGCAACCACCTCATCGGGGTTGACGCCCTTGTGCGGCTCCTTGCCGAAGAACTGCTTCACGATCTCCTGGATCTTGGGCATGCGGGTCATGCCGCCGACCAGGACCACTTCGTCGATCTCGCCAGCCTTGAGGCCGGCATCCTTGAGCGCAGCCTTGCACGGCTCGATCGTGCGCTGGACGAGGTCGTCGACCAGCTGCTCGAACTTGGCGCGCGACAGCTTCAGCGTCAGGTGCTTGGGGCCGGTCGCGTCAGCGGTGATGAAGGGCAGGTTGATTTCGGTCTGGGTCGTCGACGACAGCTCGATCTTGGCCTTTTCAGCAGCTTCCTTGAGGCGCTGCAGGGCCAGCTTGTCGTTCTTCAGGTCGATGCCCTGTTCCTTCTTGAACTCGGCCGCCAGGTACTCGACCAGGCGCATGTCGAAGTCTTCGCCGCCGAGGAAGGTGTCGCCGTTGGTCGACTTGACCTCGAACACGCCGTCGCCGATTTCGAGAACCGAGATATCGAAGGTGCCGCCGCCAAGGTCATAGACCGCAATGGTCTTGCCTTCGGTCTTGTCGAGACCATAGGCAAGGGCTGCCGCGGTCGGCTCGTTGATGATGCGCAGCACTTCGAGGCCGGCGATCTTGCCGGCGTCCTTGGTGGCCTGGCGCTGGGCGTCGTTGAAATAGGCCGGAACGGTGATGACGGCCTTTTCGACCTTCTCGCCGAGATAGGCTTCCGCCGTTTCCTTCATCTTCTGCAGGATCATTGCCGAGATCTGGCTGGGCGACTGCTTCTTGCCGCCGGCCTCGACCCAGGCGTCGCCATTGTCGCCATTGACGATCTCGTAGGGGACAAGCTTCTTGTCCTTCGCAGTGACCGGATCGTCATAGCGGCGGCCGATCAGGCGCTTGACCGCAAAGACGGTGTTTTCAGGATTGGTGACCGCCTGGCGCTTCGCCGGCTGGCCGACGAGACGCTCGCCGTCACCGCTGAAGGCGACGATGGAAGGGGTCGTGCGCGCGCCTTCCGCGTTCTCGATGACTTTCGCGTCCTTGCCGTCCATGACGGCGACGCAGGAATTGGTCGTTCCCAGGTCGATGCCGATAACTTTTGCCATTTTAAAGTCTTCTCTCCGCTAAGCAGGCTCTCTGGACCCATAAAGGCGTTCCGACGAAAGCCCCTGTTCACTCAGAATGCCGCTCCGGATACCGGTTTTCCGGGCCGAAGCGGTGTTGCGGCGTATATAAGAACAGGCTTCTGGCAGCGCAAGCGTTCTGCAAATTTCATGCGCCGGGACTCGGCAAAAGCCTGTGGCAAGCTCATATTTGGGGTATGAGCGAACCGCATTCCATCAACCTATTCGAGCATCGGCGCAACCGCACGCTGAATATGCTGCAAACCTGGCTGCTCGGGGCCGGCAGCCTGCTGCTGCTCGGCATCACGGCATGGGCCTTCGCCGGCAGCACCGGCCTGCTTTATGCGCTGATCTTCGGTGCCGTCTCGATGTGGGCGGTGCGGCGCATCAGCCCGCAAATGGTGCTGTCCATGTACAAGGCGCGTCAGGTCGGCGCCGCCGACTTTCCCGCCGGCTTCCGCATCGTGGAGGAGCTCGCCCGACGGGCCGAGCTACCGGCAGTCCCCAAGCTCTACGTCATCCCGTCCAAGATGATGAACGCGTTTGCCGTCGGCCGCCGCGACGATGCGGCCATCGCCGTCACCGACGCGCTCGCCCGCAACCTCACCCCGCGCGAGCTGGCCGGCGTCCTGGCCCACGAAATCAGCCACATCGCCCATGAAGACGTGAAGGTGATGGCCTTTGCCGACATGGTGTCGCGCTTCACCTCGTTCATGTCGACGGTCGGCCTGTTTTCGCTGTTCTTCAACCTGTTCGGCTTTGCCGGCGGTTTCCGCGCGCAGGTGCCGTGGCTGGCGGTGCTGGTGCTGCTGGCAGCCCCCACCGTCGGCGGCCTGCTGCAGATGGCGCTGTCGCGCACCCGCGAATTCGATGCCGACCTTGGCGCCGCGGTTTTGACCGGCGATCCCGATGGGCTGGCCTCGGCGCTGACCAAGCTCGAACGCGCACAAGGCAAGCTGTGGGAAAACATCATCCTGCCCAGCGGCCGCATTCCCGACCCTTCGGTTCTGCGCAGCCACCCACTGACCGCCGACCGCGTCGCCCGGCTGCGGGCGCTGAAGGGGGCGGAGGTCGCCGATGAACTTGCCGTCGCCGGCGCACCGGACCTGCCGCGCGCGCCACGGCCCTCGATGATCCCGAAGATCCGTGCGCATCCCGGCACTTACCTGCCGCATGGCGCGCGCGGCTTCATCAACGCCGCCAATACCGACTTCGCCGACGACACCCGGCCGGCCAGCGACATATCGATCAACCCGCCCGATGGCGGGCGCCCGCGCATCCGGGTGACGCGAGGCGGGGTGTGGTGGTGATTTTGGTGCCGGAAGCAGGGGAGAGAATTTCCACCGTTTTTGCGTTTTTTGAACATTAATCGCCACGCGGGAAGTCTTGCAACATCTCCTCAGTCGCGATTGGCTGTCACCATCTGTCAGCAGCCCGCGTGGATAGACCGTCCCCGTTTTTCCACCCCCTCTCCACCTCCCGTATCATTCACCTTGCGATCTTCCACGGGACCCCGGTGCGCACCGGGCAGCGGGAGGAAGCGCCGGTGCCGGGCTGGCAGGAGGTCGGTTCTCCTGCTGGGTGATGAGCCCCCAAGCCCGGGCCTTGCGGCGGCTGGCGGTGAAAGCCGAGGCGACTGAGCGGGGCAAGCAACCGGGCGGGGCGCGAACGTCGCGCCACATACTAATTATCGGAAGGCACGGCCTCGCGCCCCGCTTCCCGAACTACCTCCCGGCAAGGGAGCGCTCTTTGACAATGGTCAGGCGCGAAAGCGAGCGTGGCAAGGCGAGCACTTGCCTTCTCCCCTTGTGGGGTGAGGAGTGGTGGCCGAAGGCCAGGAAAAGCCAACGATTTGGCTTTTCCAACGACGAACGCCCGGAGCCATAGCGGAGGGCCGGGTGGCAGCCGAGCGAAGCGAGGTCGGATGAGGGGTGTTGGAAGGAGTGAGAGGGTGGAGAAATGGATGTCGTCGGGAGGTTCGGAAGTGTGGCACTCCGTCCAGCACCCCTCATCCGCCCCTTCGGGCACCTTCTCCCACAAGGGAGAAGGGAAGAGCGCCCTACCTCCGGCCCTTCGCCTTGGGCACTCCGCCACTGGCGGCGACCCAGACGACATGGCGGGCCCCGCCGCCCCTGGTGCTGGCCCGGACCTTGACCTCGTCGACGACGAAACCGCTCTCGTGCAAGCGCCGCGAAAACGACTTGTCCGGCCCTTGCGACCAGACCGTCAGCACGCCGCCCGGCTTCAGCGCGGTCTTCGCCGCATGCAGGCCGGCATAGTTGTAGAGGCTGTCATTGGCGTCGCGCGACAGGCCTTCGGGGCCGTTGTCGACATCGAGCAGGATGGCATCATACGCACCGGCGCCATCGCGGATCAGGCGACCGACATCGCCCTCCAGGATCTCGACGCGCGGGTCGTCGAGGCAGCCGCCGAATACCTCGGCCATCGGCCCGCGCGCCCAGGCGATCACCTCGGGCACCAGTTCGGCGACGACGATGCGGGCGTCCCTGCCGAGCAAGGCGAGCGCGGCGCGCAGGGTGAAGCCCATGCCGAGCCCGCCGATCAGGATCGTCGGCTTCGAACGGCCGCCGATGCGGTCGCAGGCCAGTTTCGCCAGCGCTTCCTCGGAGCCGCTCAGGCGGCTGTTCATCAGCTCGTTGGTACCGAGCATGATCGAGAACTCGGTGCCGCGCTGCTTGAGGCGCAGTTCGCCACCACCGGGAATCTTCGCGGTATCGAGTACGGTCCAGGGAATCATCGCACCAAGCTCGTCGAACAGGTCATGCCGTGCTCCCTAGCACACGGCCCGCCCTTGGTCACATCTCGACAAGCATACCGGATCCGGTGACTACACAGCCTCCCAGCCGTCATGCTCGCCGGCGCGGAAGATGGCGTCGATGACCTTCTGGTTGAGCACCGACTCCTCCAGCGAAAAGACATGGTCGGAACCGCCTTGTGCTGCGCGCACGAAGGCCTCGACCTCGAGCCGGTACTGCTTGGCGCCGGAGAAATGGAACACCGTCGTTTCATTGTGGCCGGCATTGTGCAGCTCGACGCGCTCCTGCTCGTAAAGCCCGGCATTGAAGGGGGAGCGCACCTCGATGAAGCCCTTGTCGCCGTGGAAGACCATCAGCTGGCGGTTGGCAAGCTGGGTCGAGAGGTAGAAGGACAGCTCGAACCCGCCGAAGTCGGCGCGTACGCTGGAATAGATGTCGGTGCCGAATTTCGGGTCGCGCTCGATGCTGGCCTGGACGCGCAGCGGCTCCTTGCCGGTCGAAAACCGCGTCGACACGGTCGGATAGACCCCGATGTCGGGCAAGGCGCCGCCGCCAAGGTCGAGCTGGTTGCGCATGTTGTTGGGGTCGACGTTGAAATAGGAAAACGCGCCCTGGACATGCCTGAGCTTGCCGATGGCGCCCGACGCGATCAGGTCGCGCACCTTGAGCCATTGCGGATGGTAGGTGACCATGAAGGCTTCGGAGACGATGACCTTGTTGCGCTTGCGGATCTCGATCAGCGGCGCGATGTCGGCCGCGTTCAGCGCCAGCGGCTTTTCGACCAGCACATGCTTGCCGGCCTCGGCGGCCTTCGCCGCCCATTCGAGATGCTGAGAGGTCGGCAGCGGAATGTAGACGCCGTCGACTGCGTCCGAAGCCAGCAGCTCGTCATAGGAGCCGAAGGCATGGGGTGCGCCGAAACGGTCGGCCAGCGCGCGGGCCTTGGCGACATCACGGCTGGCGATCGCAGCGACCACGCCGTTGGTGGAATCGGCGATCGCCGGCAGCAGCTGCTCGCGGCCGATCTTGGCTGTCGAAAGTACGCCCCAGCGAAACATCTGACCTCTCCCGAAATGGACTGCGCGCCAGCCCGGCCGCGTGGCCGAGCTTGGCGGAAGCAGCAGCGAAATGCCAGAGGTTTCAGGCGACGGCGCTCAGCCGCGGCGGCCGCTGAACTCCATGTCGAAGGCGACGATGTTGGAATAGATCGGCGTGCCGACATCCATCTGGTAGCGCGACCGGAACACCTTGCCGCTGACATGAAAGCGGATCTGCCCACCCTTCATGCCCTGCAGCTCGACGGCGAACTTTTCGGAGAAGGTGTGGCCGCGCGCCGTCAGTTGTCCGGTGATGACGGCCGAATTGTCGCCGGTGCGCTGCACCGACGTCGAGCGGAAGGTGATCTGGCGCGAATTGGCGACGTCGAAGACAGCGTCCGACTTCAGGAAGGCATCGATGCGGCCCTGGCCGGTGCCGACGCTGTCGGGGAAGATGGTCAGGTCGACGCGCGAACGGCCGATATCGCCGCCATCGATGCGGATCGTGCCCTTGAACTGGCCAAAGGCGCCGTTCAGCCCGCCACCGCCGATCTTGCCGATGGCAAAGCGGATGCTCGAACCGTTGTTGGAAATGGCATACCGGCCGGCGGCATCCGACAGCGCCACCGCCGAGGCGGTGCTGTCGACCAGGCCGAAGGCAACGAGGGCTGCTACGCCAAGAACACGCAAAGACATGTCACCATACTCCCTGAGGGCACGGCCCATATGAGCCGCGCACCGACACCAACGAATCGGCCTCGGCTGCTATTCCGGCTTTCGCGCCCGTCTTGCGATAAAGGGCGAAATCATCCTGACCAACACGACATCGCGCAGCCAGAAATGATGCCTGAACGCCGCGAAAATGTGCAACACGACCAATGCGATGGCGGCATAGGCAAGCCATTTGTGACCGAAGATCCAGAAGTCCTCGGCCTGCTCGGAGACGCCGAGCGGCAGATGCGGCATGACGAATAGCTTGAACGGCATCGATGGGATTTCGAGCACCGAGACGGAAACCAGCACCCAACCCGACAACGGCACCACAAGCTGCGCCGCATAGAGCAGGAAGTGCACCGAGGGAGCCGCCAGCCGCTCCAGCGGCCCGACCTCTTCGGGCAGTTCCGGAGTCAGATTGGCGAGCCGCCAGCCGATGCGGATCAACACCAGCCCGAGCAGCAGGAAGCCGAAGGATTTGTGCAGCTGGATCAGCTCAAAGGCGGTGCGCTGGCTGACAATGCGGACCATCGTCCAGCCCAGCGCGAACTGGCCGATGAAGATCAGCCCGATCAGCCAATGAAGGATGATGGCGGCCCAGCCGTAGCGGGTTGTCGTGTTGCGCAGCATCGCTGGCTTCAACGTGCGGGACGGGCGAATGTTTCCCGGCAACGAGAAAGGCCGGGCGCGAGGCCCGGCCTTTTGTTCGTATTTGGCTACCCGGAGGTCAGCTGCGCAGCGCGCCGCCGGTCTGCTTCTTGACGTTCTCGACGATACGGGCCGCGAGCGCCTCGAAATCCTGGTCGGTCAGCGTCTTTTCGACCGGCTGGATCGACACCTCGATGGCGACCGACTTCTTGCCTTCGCCGAGCAACGCGCCTTCGAAGATGTCGAACACCGACACAGCAGTGATCAGCTTCTTGTCGGCAGCGAGTGCCGCGCGGGTCAGGGTGCCGGCCTCGACGGCCTTGTCGACGACAAAGGCGAAGTCGCGCTTGACCGCCTGGAAGGCCGACAGATCGAGCCTCGGCTTGGTCTTGGTCGGCTTGGCCTTGGGCTCGGGCACGGCGTCGACGTAGACCTCGAAGCCGCAGAGCGGACCCGACACGTCGAGGCCTTCGAGCGTCCTCGGATGGAACTCGCCGAAGGTGCCGAGCACGACCTTGGGGCCGAGCTTGATGACGCCGGAACGGCCGGGGTGGTACCACTCAGGCGCGCCGGTTTCGATCTGCAGCCGGTCGACGGGCGCGCCGCAGGCTTCGAGCGCGGCAATGGCATCGGCCTTGGCGTCGAACACGCCGACATTGCCCGCATTGCCCGACCAGTTGCGGCCCGAACCCTCGAGCTTGGCGGTGCCGCGGCGGACGCCGGCGGCGACGCGACGCTGGCCGTCGGCCGTGTCGCTCTCATAGGTGCCCGAGACTTCGAACAGCGCAACGTCGCCCAGGCCGCGGTCGGCGTTGCGTTGGGCCGCGGCGATCAGGCCCGGCAGCAGCGAAGGCCGCATGTCGGACATGTCGGCTGCAATCGGGTTCGACAGCTTGAGGCTTTGCTGGCCGCCGCCGAACAGCTCGGCGTGCTTCGCCGGGATGAACGACCAGGTGACGGCCTCCATCATGCCGCGCACGGCAAGCGCGCGGCGCGCCGAGCGGGTGCGGATCTGCAGCGTGGTCAGGATCTTGCCGTTGACGGCGTCATGGGCGCCCAGCGGCTGCGGCGCGATGTTGTCGACGCCGTGGATGCGCATGACCTCCTCGACCAGGTCGGCCTTGCCGTCGACATCGGGACGCCAGGACGGCACGGTGACATCGACGACGTCGCCGCTGCCGTTCACGCCGAAGCCGAGGCGGGTGAGGATGTCGAGGCTTTCGGCCTTCGGCACCTCGATGCCGGTCAGGCGCTTGATCTCCGAGAGCGGCAAGGAAACGACCTTGGCCTTGTGGCCGGCATAGCCGACAACATCGGTCTTCGTCGGCTGGCCGCCGCAGAGCTCCAGCACCAGCTTCGTCGCCAGCTCGACGCCGGGAACCATGAATTCAGGGTCGACGCCACGCTCGAAGCGGTAGCGCGCATCGGTGATGATGCCGAGCGTGCGGCCGGTGCGGGCCGTGGTGATCGGGTCCCAAAGCGCCGATTCGATCAGCACGTCGGTGGTGCTCTCATCGCAGCCGGAATGCTCGCCGCCCATGATACCGGCAATCGACTCGACGCCGTTGTCGTCAGCGATGACACACATCTCGGTGGTCGGGGCATATTCGCGGCCGTCGAGCGCCATGACCTTGTCGCCCTCGCGGCCACGGCGGACGACCAGATTGCCGGCGACCTTCCTGGCGTCGAAGACGTGCAGCGGGCGGCCGCGGTCGAAGGTGACGTAGTTGGTGATGTCGACCAGCGCGTTGATGGGGCGGAGGCCGATGGCGAGCAGGCGCTGCTGCATCCACTTGGGCGAGGGGCCGTTCTTGACGCCGCGCACAAGGCGCAGCGCGAAGCCGGGGCAGAGCTCGGGCGCCTCGATCGTCACCTTGACCGGGCATTCGCCTTCGCCTGCGACCGGCGCGACATCGCCGCCCTTGAGCGTGCCGAGGCCGGACGCCGCGAGATCGCGCGCAATGCCGTGGACGCTGGTGGCGTCGGGGCGGTTGGGCGTCAGGTTGATCTCGATCATCGGGTCGTCGAGATGAGCATAGGACGCAAAAGATGTGCCGACAGGCGCATCGGCCGGCAGGTCGATGATGCCGTTGTGCTCGTCCGACAGCTGCAGCTCGCGCTCGGAGCACATCATGCCGTGGCTTTCGACACCGCGGATTTTGCCGACCGACAGCGTGACGTCGATGCCGGGAACGTAGGCACCCGGAGCGGCGAAGGCACCGACCAGGCCGGCGCGCGCATTGGGCGCGCCGCAGACGACCTGCACCGGCTTGCCGTCGCCGGTGTCGACGCTCAGCACTTGCAGCTTGTCGGCGTCAGGATGACGCTCGGCCGTCAGCACCTTGGCGATGACGAAGGGCTTGAGCGCCGCCTTGTCGTCGACGGATTCGACTTCGAGGCCGATCGAGGTCAGCCGCTCGACGATCTGGTCAAGCGTGGCGTCGGTGTCGAGATGATCCTTGAGCCAGGAGAGGGTGAATTTCATGGGTTCACTCGTTTCGTGTCGTTGCGGTCGAGCACTTCCACCAAGCGGAACCGCTCACAAACCAAAATCATGTCAGGCGCATAACCGCCATTGCGGGCGAAATAGGCCTCGTGGGCCTCTCGCCAATAGTCGTAGGACAGGTCGCCCTCGCCTTCCGCGGCGGCAAAGGCGGCATCGACCTCGTCGAAGCGCTTGTGCTCGACCGATATCGTCTCGATGACCGCAGCGCGGCGGCCCTGGCCATCGAGCACGACATCGCGGCGGCCGACCTCGGGCACCGGCTCGGCGCCATCAAAATCGCGCAAGGCACCGCAGGTCGCGGTCTTGCGGCCCGACAACACCAGCGCCAGCAACTCGTCAGCCAGTTCGGGACTGTCGCCGAAAGCGAAGGTCACCGCACCGGCATATCGGTCGGCGGCGTCGATCATGCGCTCAGGCCACCGAACAAGGTCGGCATGTCGAGCGGGCGGAAGCCGTAGTGCTGGAGCCAGCGGACATCGGCGTCGAAGAAGGCGCGCAGGTCGGGCATGCCGTATTTCAGCATGGCGATGCGGTCGATGCCCATGCCCCAGGCGAAGCCCTGGTATTCGTCGGGATCGAGCCCGCCATGGCGCAGCACGTTCGGATGGACCATGCCGCAGCCGAGGATCTCCATCCAGTCGTTGCCCTCGCCGAAGCGCACTTCGCCGGGACGCGAGCGGTCGCACTGGATGTCGACCTCGAGGCTCGGCTCGGTGAACGGGAAGAAGGACGGGCGGAAGCGCATCTTGACGCTGGGCACCTCGAAGAACGCCTTGCAGAACTCCTCCAGCACCCACTTCATGTTGGCGATGTTGGCGGTCTTGTCGATCACCAGGCCCTCGACCTGATGGAACATCGGCGAGTGGGTGGCGTCCGAATCCTGGCGATAGGTCTTGCCCGGTATGACGATGCGGATCGGCGGCTTCTGCGTCTCCATGGTGCGGATCTGCACCGGCGAGGTGTGCGTGCGCAGAAGCTTGCGCTCGCCATTCTGGTCGGGCGGAAAGAAGAAGGTGTCGTGCATCTCGCGCGCCGGATGCCCCTCGGGGAAGTTCAGCGCGGTGAAATTGTAGTGGTCGGTCTCGACATCGGGACCTTCGGCGATGGCGAAGCCGAGATCGCCGAAGATCGCAGCGATCTCGTCGATGACCTGGCTGATCGGGTGGATACGGCCGCGCTCGGCTGGCGACTGGCGCACCGGCAAGGTGACGTCGACCTTTTCGGCGATCAGGCGTGCATTGATGGCAACGTCGCGCAGTTCGGTCTTGCGGGCGGACAGCGCATCGGTGACGCGGTTCTTGAGGCCGTTGATCGCCGGGCCCTTGGTCTGGCGCTCTTCGGCGCTCATCGCGCCGAGGGTCTTCAGCATCTCCGAGACCGAGCCCTTCTTGCCGAGGGCTGCGACGCGCACCGCCTCGATCGCCTGCTCGTCGGCGGCGGAAGCGATGTCGCTCAGCAGCGACTGTTCGAGAGTTTCAAGATCGCTCATGGTCCAGTTCCGTTGCGGCCCTAACGGCCCTTCGTTGCTGCAAAGAAAAACCCGCGCCAGCCGTGCCAGCGCGGGTTTCCCAAATCAAGTCAGTGATGCTTGGGAAGGCGCTGGTTAAGCAACAGCGCTTTCAAAAGCATTCGGGGTGGTGTTCTTGAGGTACTCAAGAGCAACCTTGGCCTTGGCCACGAGCGCGGCGAATGCCTGCGGCTCATAGATGGCCATGTCGGAGAGGATCTTGCGATCGATCTCGATGTTGGCCTTGTTCAGGCCATCGATGAAGCGGCCGTAGGTCAGGCCGTGCTCGCGAACCGCGGCGTTGATGCGCTGGACCCACAGGGCGCGGAAGTTGCGCTTGCGGTTCTTGCGGTCGCGGTAAGCGTACTGCTTCGACTTTTCCACCGCCTGCTTGGCAATGCGGATGGTGTTCTTGCGGCGGCCGTAGAAGCCCTTGGCAGCCTGCAGAACCTTCTTGTGCTTGGCGTGGGCGGTTACGCCCCTTTTTACACGTGCCATGTCATGATCTCCTTAAAACGCTATCCAGGCCGAGTGCTCAGAGGCCGTTCGGCAGAAAATTCTTGATGACCTTCTTGCCGTCCGGTTCAGCCAGAACCATCGTGCCACGGGCATCGCGAATGAACTTGTTGGAACGCTTGATCATGCCATGGCGCTTGCCGGCGGCAGCCGCCAGGACCTTGCCGGTCGCGGTGATCTTGAACCGCTTCTTGGCAGCGGATTTGGTCTTCATCTTGGGCATTTTGCTACTCCGTTCTTCAGGATCCCGTTGCACCCGAAAGCGCTGTCGAAATCCCTTCATGTTGTTGTTTTCAGGCCGACCAAAGCCCGAAAAGCAAATGAAACCGCCACGGCATGCCCTGCCGGGCGGTTCTGGGACGCGGCTATATACGCGGAAGTTTGGCGCAGTGCAACACCCTGAAAGGGGCGCAAGAGCAATGAATCCGCGGCCTCAGGGGAGGCGGAACAGCACCGGCAGAGCGCCGGTGACCTGGGCGTGGTCGATCAGCTCGAACACAGGAAGGGCCACCAGAAAGACGAGACCGTCGAGTAACGTGTTCAGCAACAGCTTCGGCTTGAAGCGGCCGGTGTCGCCCTCCTTGTAAAGGGAGATGTCGGGAACGAAGCGCGGAACCCGGGCGACATAGGCGGCGTATTCGGGGCCGAAGAGGTGTCCGAGGTGCTTTTCCTCGCGCAGGATGACGACGTGGAAGGCAAGGGCACACATGAGCGCAAAGCCGATGCTGACGACGATCGAGCCCATCTGCGCGCCGACGCCGGCGGCAGCCAGCGTCGAGAAGACATAGAGCGGATTGCGGGTCATCGAATAAGGTCCGCCGGTAACGATCTCGCCCGACTTGCGCCCCCCGATGTAGAGCGTGCACCAGAGCCTGCCGACGATGCCGAGGAAGATCATCAGGATGCCGGCCATTTCGACGACTTCATGGATCGTCGTGTCGGGCGGGAAGGAGGACTGGCCGAACAGCAACGCTGCGAACAGCGCCACGATCAACGCGGCAAGCACGATGCGGCGCCTGTGCTGGTAGCTGCCCAGGCCCTTGTATTCCGGCTCGCTCATTGCTTTCCACTCGCCAGCCGCTCGCTTGTGGCGAGTTTGTCGCTCGGCGCCTTGCAGGAGAAATGGCCTCGTTCCGGCAGGGCTGCCGGAACCCGCGGAGCGCTGCGCGCCCTTTCGGACGCGCAGAAACGCTCCGGCAGTGTCACGCCGTGAATTCCGAAAATCTGTGTCGATCTTCGAGCGGCTCGCACCATGCGTCAGCGCGGCGCGAGCACCATCATCATCTGGCGGCCTTCGAGCTTGGGCTCGGCCTCGACCTTGGCGATGGCCGCGGTCTCCTCACGGACCTTGTTGAGGAGCTGCATGCCGAGTTCCATGTGCGCCATCTCGCGGCCACGGAACCTGAGCGTCAGCTTGACCTTGTCGCCTTCCTCGAAGAAGCGGCGAACCGCCTTCATCTTGGTCTCGTAGTCGTGGTCGTCGATGTTCGGGCGCATCTTGATCTCTTTGATCTCGATGACCTTCTGGTTCTTGCGCGCCTCGGCCGCCTTCTTCTGGTTGGCGTATTTCAGCTTGCCGAGGTCAAGAATCTTGACGACGGGCGGCTGGGCGTTGGGGGAAATTTCTACGAGATCGAGGCCTGCCTCTTCGGCGGCCAGGAGTGCGTCGTTGATGGAAACATCGCCACGGTTGGAACCGTCGACGTCGATCAGCTGGACCCGGGGAACCCGGATGTCACGGTTAGCGCGCGGGCCGTCCTTGGTGGGTGCGGCTGCTTTAAAAGGTCTGCGAATGGTCGTTGTCTCCTCGAGCCATTGACGTTGTCATGTTTGCGGACGCGCCAATGTGGGGAGCGCGCGGGCGAAGTCAATAACACAGCACTCGCAACAAATCACCTGCTTCCGCACATGCGAACTGCCCCAAAAGAACGATTCTTGCGGCACTTTCCGCATCGGGCCGGCTGTGCCACAAGTCCGTGCCGAGGGGATTTGACATGACTGCCAGCACACCGGACTTCATCGAGGTCGACAACACCCGCATCGCCGTAAGGTATCAGGACGGTGCAGCACCCGGCGTTGTCTGGCTCGGCGGCTACAAATCGGACATGCTGGGAACCAAGGCGGAGACGCTGGCCACCTGGGCCGCAGGCGAGGGGCGCTCCTTCCTGCGCCACGACTATTCCGGCCATGGCGAAAGCGGCGGCGCCTTTGCCGACGGCACGATCTCGAAATGGCTGGCCGAGAGCCTCGCCGTCTTTCGAAAGTTCACCAAGGGGCCGCAGATGCTGGTCGGCTCGTCGATGGGCGCCTGGATTGCGCTCAGGATGAACGACGAACTCAACAAGGCAGGCGAGGGCGACCGCGTCGCCGGCCTCGTGCTTCTGGCACCGGCGCCCGACTTCACCGCAGAGCTGGTCGAACCGGCGCTGACCGAGGCGCAGTGGAAAGACCTCATCGAGAAGGGCTATTTCGAGGAGCCGTCGGAGTATTCGCCGGAGCCCTACATCTATACCCGCGCCCTGATCGAGGACGGCCGCCAAAACCTGGTCATGACCGGACCGATCCACACGCATTGCCCCGTCCACATCATTCAGGGCCTTGCCGATCCCGACGTGCCGCACAGCCACGCGCTGAAGCTTATGAGTCTTCTGCCCGCCGACGATGCGACGCTGTCGCTGGTGCCCAACGGCGACCACCGGCTGTCACGGCCCGAAGACCTCGATTTGTTGACCCGTGCGGTCGGCGAAATGATTATCCGGGCGGGCTGAACGCATGCGCATCTCGATCCCGATCTCGGCCTTCGTTGCGGCAATCGTCGGCTTCGGCGGCACGCTGGCGATCATCATCGCCGCCGCCGACGCCGTCGGCGCGACGCAGGTGCAGACGGCGAGTTGGGTGACCGCCATCTGCCTTGCCATGGCGCTGGAGACCGCATGGCTGTCGTGGCGGACGAAGATGCCTGTCATCACCGCCTGGTCGACGCCGGGTGCGGCACTGATCGCGGCGAGCAGCGGCTTCACCATCGGCGAGGCGGTCGGTGCCTTTCTCGTCACCGGCGTGCTTTTGGTGCTGACCGGACTGATCAAGCCGCTGACGCAGCTGATCTCGCGCATCCCGGCCTCAGTTGCTTCTGCCATGCTGGCCGGCATCGTCGTGACCTTCGCCATCAATGCGGCAAAGACCGTGCCGTCCGACCCATGGCTGATCCTGCCGCTGATTGCCGCGTTTTTCCTGATCAGGCTCTACAATCCGGCGCTGTCGGTTCTGGTGGTGCTGGTCGGCGGCGGGTTGGCGGCGTTCCTCACCGGCCGCGTCGGCGGGCTGCCGGCACCGGAACTGTCGACACTCACGCTGATCGCGCCCGAGTTCACCGCCACCGCCATCATCGGCCTGGCCGTGCCGCTCTATCTCGTCACCATGGCTTCGCAGAACCTTTCCGGCCTCGCCGTGCTGCGCGCCGCCGGCTACCATCCCGAGCCCGGCCCGCTAATCGGGGTGACCGGGCTGTTCTCGGTGCTGTCTGCGCCGTTCGGCGCCTCGACCACCAATCTCGCGGCAATCTCGGCGGCGATATGCACCGGCCCGGACGTGCATCCCGACATGAAGGAGCGCTGGAAGACGGGACCGTACTATGCGCTGGCCTATGTCGTCTTCGCCGCCTTCGGCGCCTCGCTGGTGGCGATCTTCGCGGTGCTGCCGCCGAGCCTGATCGTGCTGGTGGCGGGGCTGGCGCTGATGGCCTCGCTGGCCAATGCGCTGGCGATCGCGCTCAAGGACGAGCACCATCGCATGGCCGCGACGACGGCTTTCGTCGTCACAGCCTCGGGGCTGACGCTGCTCGGTGTCGGCTCAGCTTTCTGGGGACTGGTTGCCGGATTGGTCGTTCTGGTGCTGGAAAACTTGAAAAAGGGCTAGGATTCGCAAGGCCTTGTCCGGTTTTGCCCGGCACCGTCTTGAATCGCCATTTTTGTCTTCCCATCTCGATTCCAAGCAGCCGACCTGGCTGCCACCGATAGAAGGAACGGGAGACAGATGAACACGACTGCACTGATCCGTCCGGCCTGGACGCCGGCGACCATCGCATTGATGGTGATCGGCTTCATGGTGTTCTGGCCGCTCGGCCTCGCCATGCTTGCCTACATCATCTGGGGCGACCGGCTTGACGGTTTCAAGCGCGACGTAAACCGTGCGACCGACGGCGTCTTCGCCGGCTGCCGCCGGGCTTCCTACCGGGCCAGCGCCCAGACCGGCAACGTCGCCTTCGACGACTGGCGCGAGAAGGAACTCGAGCGCCTCAACGAAGAGCGCCGCAAGCTGGACGAGATGCGCGACGAGTTCGACACCTATGCCCGCGAACTGCGCCGGGCCAAGGACCAGGACGACTTCGACCGCTTCATGGCCAACCGCAACAAGCCGACCGCGCCCACGGTCACGCCCAAGAAGGGCGGCAAGTCAGGCCTGCTTGACGACTGAGGCCGCACCCACGCGATGAACGCCAACGGCGCCGTGCATGCGGCGCCGTTTTCTTTTGCTCCGATTTCCCTCGAATCATCTAGTCTCGCCCCATGTCCTTTGGCTTCTTCCGCAAGCTGACAAAACCAGCGCCTGCCCCCGTCCAGGAGCGGGATCATGTCGTCGCGGGCCGCACGCTGCCGCTCAGGATCGTCGAGAACGACCGGGCGCGGCGGCTGACGCTGCGCATCGACGCCGGCGGCCGCGGCCTGCGCATCACCGTGCCGCCCGGCCTGCGCCAGGGCGAGGTCGACCGGTTTCTCGACCGCCACCAGGGCTGGTTGGAACAGCGCCTCGCCAAGGTGCCCGACAGGCCGCAGGTGCGCCCGGGCATCAAGATCCCGATCCGCGGCACCCCGCATCTGATCGTCCACGAGGGCGGAACGCGCGGAACGGTGCGCCAGTCGCAGGACGAAAGCGGACCGACGCTTGTCGTTCATGGCGACCGCACGCATCTGGCGCGACGCGTCGCAGACTTCCTCAAGCGCGAAGCCAAGCGCGACATCGAGGCGATGGTGGCAAAGCACTGCGAGGCCGCCGGCCGCCGCGCCAAGGCGATCCGCTTCCGCGACACGTCGAGCCGCTGGGGCTCGTGCACCTCGGACGGAACCCTGTCGTTCTCATGGCGGATCATGATGGCGCCGGCGCCGGTGATCAACTACCTCGTCGCCCACGAGGTGGCGCATCTGCGCGAAATGAACCACGGCCCGAAATTCTGGAAGCTGTGCGAAGAGCTTTGCCCCGACACCGAGCGCTGCAAGGCCTGGCTCAAGCGCAATGGCGGTGCGCTGCAGGCGATACAGTTCGAATGAGCGGCTTACCCTCCCCCTAGTGGGGAGGGTCGACGCGAAGCGGCGGGGTGGGGTCAAAGGACGACTTGCTTATAACCGGCCGTACGCCTCACTACCCCCACCCCGGACCTGCGGTCCGACCCTCCCCACAAGGGGGAGGGTAAGGCATTCGCTCTTTTCCTCGACTTCGCCGCCTTTTCGTGCCACTCCCCAGCCATGGCTTTCGACATCAAAATCTGCGGCCTCAAGACCGATGAGGCGCTGGCAACTGCGCTCGACAATGGCGCGAGCCATGTCGGCTTCATCTTCTTCGCCAAGAGCCCGCGCAACGTGTCGCCCGAAGACGCCGGACGGCTGCGCGAGGCTGCGCGAGGCAGGGCCAAGGCGGTCGCCGTGACCGTCGATGCCGACGATGCCTTCCTCGACGAGATCGTCGCCGCCATGGCGCCCGACATGATCCAGCTGCACGGCAAGGAAAGCCCGGCGCGGGTGGCCGAGGTCAAGGCGCGCTACGGCCTGCCCGTGATGAAGGCTTTCTCCATTCGCGAGGCAGCCGATTTCGAGGCGATCGCACCTTATGCCGGTGTCGCCGACCGCCTGCTTTTCGACGCCAAACCGCCCGCCGGCTCCGAATTGCCCGGCGGCAACGGCGTCTCGTTCGACTGGCGGCTGCTCGCGGGCCTTGACGCCTCCGTCGATTACATGCTTTCGGGTGGGCTGAACGCCGTCAACATCGGCGACGCCATCAAGCTCGCAAACCCGCCCGGCATCGACATTTCCTCGGGCGTGGAAAGCGCACCGGGCGTCAAGGATGCGGCGCTTATCGAGAGTTTCTTCAGGGCCGTCAGGGCAGCTAGCGACCGCAGCGCCGCCTGATCGAGCCTCCAGCCGCAAGGAGATCGGCCGTGAACAAGCCGACTGAGCCCAATTCTTTCCGTACCGGACCCGACGAGCAGGGCATGTTCGGCATTTTCGGCGGACGGTTCGTTGCCGAAACGCTGATGCCGCTGATCCTCGAACTGCAGCGTCACTGGGACGAGGCCAAGAACGATCCGGCCTTCAAGGCGGAGCTGAACGACCTGTCGACCCATTATGCCGGGCGGCCCTCCAAGCTCTATTATGCCGAAGGCCTGACCCGGCATTTGGGCGGCGCGAAGATCTACTTCAAGCGCGAAGACCTCAACCACACCGGCTCGCACAAGATCAACAATTGCCTCGGCCAGATCCTGCTTGCCAAGCGCATGGGCAAGACCCGCATCATCGCCGAAACCGGCGCCGGCCAGCATGGCGTCGCATCGGCGACGGTCGCTGCCCGCTTCGGCTTCCCGTGCTTCGTCTACATGGGCGCCACCGACGTCGAGCGGCAGAAGCCCAACGTCTTCCGGATGAAGCTGCTCGGTGCCGAGGTTCGGCCCGTCAACGCCGGGCACGGCACGCTCAAGGACGCCATGAACGAGGCGCTGCGTGACTGGGTCACCAACGTGCACGACACCTATTACCTGATCGGCACGGCCGCCGGCCCGCACCCCTATCCGGAACTGGTCCGCGACTTCCAGTCGGTGATCGGCACCGAGGCGCGCACCCAGATCCTCGAACAGGAAGGGCGCCTGCCCGACGTGATCGTGGCCGCCGTCGGCGGCGGCTCGAATGCGATTGGCCTGTTCCACCCCTTCCTTGACGACCGCAGCGTCAAGATCGTCGGCATCGAAGCCGGCGGCCGCGGGCTCGACGGCATCGAGCACTGTGCCTCGATGAATGCCGGCAGCCCCGGCGTGCTGCACGGCAACCGCACCTATCTGTTGCAGAACGCCGACGGCCAGATCCTCGACGGTCATTCGATCTCGGCAGGCCTCGACTACCCCGGCGTCGGCCCCGAACATAGCTGGCTGCGCGACACCGGCCGCGTCGAATACGTGCCGATCCTCGACGACGAGGCGCTGGACGCGTTCCAGCTCACCACCAAGGTGGAAGGCATCATCCCGGCGCTGGAATCGGCCCATGCCATCGCGCATGCCGTCAAGGTCGCGCCGACCATGGGCAAGGACAAGGTGATGATCGTCAACCTGTCGGGCCGCGGCGACAAGGACGTGCATACGGTCGCACAAATGCTGGGCATGGAGATCTGATCATGACGACCCGCATCGACCGCCGCATGGCGAAGCTCAAGGCCGAAGGCCGTCCCGCGCTGGTGACCTATTTCATGGGCGGCGACCCCGACTACGAGACATCGTTGTCGATCATGAGGGCGCTGCCCAAGGCCGGCAGCGACATCATCGAGCTTGGCATGCCGTTTTCCGACCCGATGGCCGACGGCCCGGCGATCCAGGCCGCCGGCCTGCGCGCGCTGAAGGCCGGCCAGACGCTGGGCAAGACGCTTCAGATGGCGCGCGAGTTCCGCAAGGACGACAACGAGACGCCGATCGTCATGATGGGCTACTACAACCCGATCTACATCTATGGTGTCGACCGCTTTCTCGAGGATGCAATCGCCTCCGGCATCGACGGGCTGATCGTCGTTGACCTGCCGCCGGAGATGGATGCCGAACTGTGCATCCCCGCACTCAAGGCCGGCATCAACTTCATCCGCCTGGCGACCCCGACGACCGACGACAAGCGCCTGCCCAAGGTGCTCGAGAACACGTCCGGCTTCGTCTACTACGTGTCGATGACCGGCATCACCGGTTCGGCGCTGGCCGACACGAGCAAGGTGGCCGAAGCGGTGAAGCGCATCAAGGCCCATACCGACCTGCCGGTCTGCGTCGGCTTCGGCGTCAAGACCGCCGAGCAGGCGAAGACCATCGGCGCATCGGCCGACGGCGTGGTCGTCGGTACCGCGATCGTCAATGCGGTTGCCAATGTCATCGGGCCGAAGGGCGAGAAAACCGCCGATCCGGCCGAGGCTGTCGCAACGCTGGTCAACGGCTTGTCCCAGGGCATTCGTGCTGCACGCCTTGCTACCGCCCAATAAATACCCCATGTCCCCGGGACGAAGAGGACCGCTGTCATGAACTGGATTACCAACTACGTCCGCCCCAAGATCAACTCGATGCTGGGCCGCCGCGAGATACCCGACAATCTCTGGATCAAGGATCCCGAGAGCGGCGAGATGGTGTTCCACAAGGACCTTGAAGAGAACCAGTATGTGATCCCGTCGTCGGGCCATCACATGAAGATCTCGGCCAAGGAACGGCTGCGCTTCTTCTTCGACGACGGCCGCTACGACCCGATCGACAATCCGAAAGTCGTCACCGACCCGCTGAAGTTCCGCGACGAGAAACGCTATGTCGACCGCCTGAAGGATGCCAAGGCCAAGACCGGCATGGAAGACGCGATCCTGTCGGGATCCGGCAAGATCGAGGGCCTTCCCGTCGTCGTCACCGTGCAGGACTTCGCCTTCATGGGCGGTTCGCTCGGCATGGCGGCGGGCGACGCGATCATCCGCGCCTTCGAGGTCGCACTCGAGAAGAAGCGCCCGCTGATCTTGTTTGCCGCCTCGGGCGGCGCGCGCATGCAGGAAGGCATTTTGTCCTTGATGCAGCTCCCCAGGACGACGGTGGCGGTCGACCGGCTCAAGGAAGCAGGCCTGCCCTACATCGTGGTGCTGACCAACCCGACGACCGGCGGCGTGACCGCGTCCTATGCGATGCTGGGCGACGTGCATATCGCAGAACCCGGTGCGCTGATCGGCTTCGCCGGCCCGCGCGTCATCGAGCAGACGATCCGCGAGAAGCTGCCCGAAGGCTTCCAGCGCTCGGAATACCTGATGGACCACGGCATGGTCGACATGGTGGTGTCGCGGCTCGAGCTCAAGTCCACGATCGCCAACCTGCTCAAGATCCTGACCAAGGCGCCGGTTGCGGCCAAGACCACCGAGGCCGAGATCCTGCCGCCTGTCGTACCGGTTCCGGAACGACGCCCGCAGGCCTGACCACACAGACACGGCCCTTGGCCCCGGGGGATTTGCCATGACCACGCTCGAAGCCGATCTCGAAATCGAGCGCCTGTTGGCGCTGCATCCGAAGGGTTTCGACCTTTCGCTCGACCGCATCACGCGGCTGCTCGAACGCCTCGGCAATCCGCAGGACCACATGCCGCCGGTGATCCACATCGCCGGCACCAACGGCAAGGGCTCGACCGCCGCGTTTTCACGCGCGCTGCTCGAGGCCTCCGGCCGGCTGGTCCACGTCCACACCTCGCCGCATCTGGTGAACTGGCACGAGCGCTATCGCCTCGCCGCACCCGGCGGTGGCAAGCTTGTCGCCGACGACGTGCTGGCCGATGCGGTCCGACGCGTCGGCGAAGCCAATCGCGGCGAGAAGATCACCGTCTTCGAGATCCTCACCGCCGTCACCTTCGTCCTGTTTTCCGAACATCCGGCCGACGTCTGCATCATCGAGGTAGGGCTCGGCGGGCGCTTCGACGCGACCAACGTCATCAAGCGGCCGGCGTGCTCGGTCATCATGCCGGTGTCTATGGATCACGAGGCCTATCTCGGCGACAAGGTCGAGCTGATCGCCGCCGAAAAGGCCGGCATCATCAAGCGCGGCTGCCCGGTCGTCATCGGCGCCCAGGAAACCGAAGCGGCACAGCAGGTGCTGATCGACACCGCCGAGCGGCTGAACTGTCCGCTCGAGGTCTACGGCCAGGATTTCGTCGCCTTCGAGGAAAACGGCCGCATGGTCTACCAGGACGAGAGCGGGCTGATGGACCTTTCGCCGCCACGCCTGCCGGGACGCCACCAGTTTGCCAACGCCGCGGCGGCCATTGCCGCGGTCAAGGCAGCGGGCTTCCCCCTTACTGAACGCGCCATCGACAAGGCGATGACGTCGGTGGCCTGGCCGGGGCGGATGCAACGCATGCCGCAAGGTGCGCTGACCGAGCTGGCTCCGAAAGGTGCCGAGGTTTGGATCGACGGCGGCCACAATCCCGGCGCCGGCACCGTGATCGCCGAAGCGCTTGCCGAGCAGGAAGAGAAGTCCCCACGGCCGCTTTTCCTGATCTCCGGCATGATCAACACCAAGGACCAGGCCGGCTATTTCCGTCCGTTCCACGGCATGGCACGCCATGTCTACACCGTGCCGGTGACGATGAGCGAAAGCGGCGTGCCCAATGAGGAACTGGCGGTTCGTGCTACGGAAGCCGGGCTTTCGGCCGAACCGGTGAGCTCGGTCGCCAACGCGCTGATGCTGTTGCGCGATACCTGGAACGAGAACGAGCCGGCGCCGCGCATCCTGATCGGCGGCTCGCTCTATCTCGTCGGCGAGGTATTGGCCGCGAACGGCACGCCGCCGACCTGACCTGACCTGATATTGTCGAGACGACCCAACAAAAAAAGCCCGGCAGTGCCGGGCTTTTTCGTATCCAGACTGGTTCGGCTCAGACGTTGCCGGCGATCCAGTGCGAAAGGGCGGTCTTGGGAGCGGCGCCGACCTTGATGTCGGCCACTTCGCCATCCTTGAAGATCATCAGCGTCGGGATCGAGCGCACGCCAAACTGGGCGGCGATCTCGGGATTCTCGTCGATGTTGACCTTGGTGATCTTCACCTTGCCGGCGAGCTCGTTGGAAATCTCTTCCAGTGACGGACCGATCATCTTGCAGGGACCGCACCATTCGGCCCAGAAATCGACCACGACGGGCTCCTTGGCCTCGAGCACGCCGGTCTTGAAATTGCTGTTGTCGATCTTGACGGTGGCCATGATGCCGATCCTCTTGCGGTTAGCTGTCGCGCCATATGTGGTAGTGCGCGGACCCTTGGTCAAGCACCCGTTGTGTCACGCTTGGGTGAGTCGAACAAGGGCGGCGTCCATGGCAGCAGGGGGCAAAGGGATCAGCCGCGGCGCCTCGGTGAACAGCAAAGCGGCCGAAACGGCCTTGCCGGGATAGAGCGGCTGGAGCAGCGCCCGGTAGAGCGCAAGCTGCACGACATAGGCATGTGGCACCTCGTCGAGCGAGGCCGGCGGCGAGGCGTTGGTCTTGTAGTCGACGATCAAAACCTCGTCATCGGTGACCGCCAGCCGGTCGATCTTGCCTGACACCGAGCGTGGCTTTCCACGCACATCGAGACTGCCCATGACCGCCACTTCGGCACGCGAGGCGGGTGCAAACAGCGGCGCGAAATCATGGTCCTCGAGAACGGAGAACACCGAGGCGAGAGCGGAGCTTCGCTGCACTTCATCCCAGCCCCTGCCGGCACGGGCGAGATAGCGTTCGGCGGCCTGGCGCCGCTCCGCAGGATCGAGGCGCGGCAGCATCTGCAGCAGCCGGTGCAGCGCCGAGCCGCGGGCGATGGCAAAGGCGGGCTCGCCATCGGCATCCAGCACCGGCGAACGGCCGGAGATGACAGGCTCCTCGATTTCCTCGATCAGCGCTGAGGCACCTGACGGCGACAGCGGCCGCGGCAGGTCCTCCAGGGGTGGCGGCCGGTCGAACAGGCTGCCCGGCAGCGGCGCCGGGGCGGCCAACCCGGCTGCCTCGCGCTCAGGCGCTATTTCTGGCGCACCCGACAAGGGCGTTACGCGGAAACGATGGACCTTGAGATCGGCGACGACGGGATGGTCGCGCAGCTCGCTCTCAGGTGCGGCCGACAGCGCCCGCGAAACGATCGAATGCCAGGTGTTGCCGCCCGGCGCGCGCTTGCCGTGATAGCCGCAGACGATGAGACGATCCTCGGCACGGGTCATGCCGACATAGAGCAGGCGGCGATACTCGTCGTCGGCCAGTTCGCGGGCGGTCAAGGCAGCACCCTTGGAGAAGGCGTTGGCGACATCGGCGCCGGCGCGCCAGAGGTAACCCTTGCCGTGCCAGTGCCTGGCCTTCGGCAGGAACGGCATGAGCCGTGGCAGGTGCTGGTCGCTGAACGGCGCCGAACCGCTGTCGACGAGGAACACCACAGTCGCCTCCAGCCCCTTGGCGGCGTGTGCCGTCATGATGCGGACCTCGTCGCGGGTCTGGTCCATCTCGCGCTTGATCTCGGGGCCGGTGTTTTCCAGCGTCGACAGGAAGGCTTCTAGGCCGGGCAGGCCGGTCCGCTCTTCCGCCAGGCAGAAGTTGAGGAACTCGTCGAGAATGTCGCCGGCCTCCTGGCCGAGGCGCGAGATCATCTTCTTGCGCACGCCGTCGCGATCGCGGCCGCCCGAGAGAGCGCCGGAGTAGAACTCGAAGACCGGCCGGAACGCGGCTTCGGTGGCCCAGGCGTCGAGCTGGTCGGCGACCGCCTTCAGCACCACATCCGTTTCGGACGCAGTGCGCAGCGAGGCAACCAGCGAACGGCTGCCGGGGCGGCCCGAAGCGAGCGCAAACAGCGCGTCTTCGGAGAAGCCAAAGATGGGGCTGCGCAGCACGGCGGCGAGGGACAGATCGTCCTCGGGCTGGATGAGGAAACGGCCGAGCGCAATCAGATCCTTGACCGCGATGTGGCCGGGCAGGCTGAGCCGGTCGGCACCGGCGACGGGGATGTCGCGGCGCTTGAGGGCGCGGGAGAGCGCATGGACGAAGCGGTCGCGCTTGCGCACCAGCACCATGACGTCGCCGGCGCGCAGCCGCTTGCCGGTGCCTTCGACGATCTCGCCGTCGTCGAGCCATTTGCGGATCGTCGCCGCCACCTGCTCGGCCACCACCACGGCGGGCGCGTGGGCATGGTCGATGGGCTTGCGCCAGTCGTCAGGCTCGTCGACCACGTCGGTGCCGACAGAAGGCCAGACCTCGACATAGCCGGGGGCGCCGGCGCGGATGGCCTTGTGGCTCGGCGGCTCCGGCGCGCGGGTGACGCCGCGACGCACAGTCGGATCCTCGAACACGCGGTCGACGGCTGACAGCACGTCGTCGGTGGAACGGAACGACCAGGTCAGCGTGACATCCTCGAAGCGTGCCTCGGCGGCCCGGATACGGGTGGCGAATTCGTGCTTCGAATCGTCGAAGGATTCGGGTGCCGCGCCCTGGAACGAGTAGATCGACTGCTTCTCGTCGCCGACGGCGAAGACGGTACGATGGACATGGTCGCGCGCGCCGGAGCCGGCGAAGAATTCCTCGGCCAGGCGCTTCACCACCTCCCACTGGTCGGGGCTGGTGTCCTGCGCCTCGTCGAGCAGGATGTGATCAATGCCCTTGTCGAGCTTGTACTGGACCCAGGGTCCGGCATCGGGGCGGGCGAGCAGGTTGACCGTGCGGGTGATGAGGTCGTTGAAGTCGAGGAAGCCACGGCCCGTCTTCAGCCGCTCGTAGCGGGCGATCAGCCAGTCGGCGATGGTGAGTGCGGCGCGCGTCGCCTCCAGCATGCGGAAATGGGCGAGTCGGTCGGAGGCGTGCATGATCGCATCCGAAGTCGCCTGGTAACGCTCGGGCAGGTCGGGCAGACGGTCGAGCAGCGCCTTCTTGAAGGCGCTCTGCGTGTAGGGATCGCCGTCGGCCTTGAGGAAGCCATCGGCCAGCAGCCCAAGGCGCCGGATCGGGTCGGGTTCGGCATAGGCCAGCCTGGCATAGGGCAGGATGTTGTTGAGCACGCTGCGCGCGTCGGTGGCGTCGGCCGCCGCGGCAAAGGCGTTGAAGAAGGCGGGCTCGAAGCCGGGCAGCGGCCAGATCGAGCTGGCTATGGCTTCGGCGCTGTCGCCCTGTGCGAAACCGAACTCTTCGTAGAGCGCTCCGAACGGCCAGGCAAAGTCCATGATCTGGCCGATGAAGGCGCGCAGGCCGTCGCGCTTGGCGACGATCTCGGAAAGCAGCGCATCGAGGCCGGCCTCGCCGCCGCGTTCCAGCACCATGGCGAAGGCTTCGGCGAGTTCGGGATTGGCCGCGCCGCCCGTCACCATCTCTCGCCGTGCGGTGGCGAACAGCGTCGCCTCCATCTGCGGATCGAGCATCTCGAAATGGGCGGCGATGTTGGCCTCGAGCGGGAACTGGTGCAGCACCGACTCGCAGAAGGCGTGGATGGTCTGGATCTTGAGGCCGCCCGGCGTTTCCAGCGCCTCGGCGAAGAGGCGGCGCGCCCGGCGCAGCATGGCCCGGTCAGGCCGCGCGCCGTCGAGGGCCGTGATGCGCTCGGCCAGCTCTACGTCGGGCAGCATGGTCCACTCGGACAGATTGGCGAAGACGCGGTTCGACATGTTGGCGGCGGCGGCGCGCGTATAGGTCAAACACAGGATCTTCGACGGGTCTGTGCCGCGCAGCAGCAGCCGCATGACTCGCTGCGACAGCACGTGGGTCTTGCCCGAGCCGGCATTGGCCGACACCCAGACGGAGTTGCCGGGATCGGAGGCGCGGGCCTGGCGATCTGCCGTTTCCTGGGGAACGAAGAACTTCTTCTTCATTCTTCGCCCTCCGAGCCGCCGTCGCCGCCAGCCGACCATTCGAGGACACGGGCGAGATGGTCGTAGTCGCCGTCGGTTTCGCCCTCGCGGAAGGGCAGTGCGCGGGAGAGATAGCCGGTGGCGGGATCGTCGTAGTGCTGGAGCAGTTGCTCCAGCCGCGTCCAGGCCTCTTCCGAAAGCTCCGCCGCCGACTTGGGCTTGCGGTTGTGTTCGAGGATCGATTCCTCGAACACCTCGCCATTGGGCTTCAGACGGACGAAGGCGAGCTGCGACGGTTCGCGCTTGCCGAGTTCGTGGAAGGCGCCACGCCGAAGCAGGGCGCCTTCGAGCGCCAACTGCGGCGCGATCAGCGTGTGCGCCTGCGCCTTGGAAGGCGAAGAGCCAGTCTTGTAGTCGATGATGTCGGCCATGCCGCCGGCGAGCAGGTCGATGCGGTCGGCGCGGCCGGACAGCGTGACGCCGGTCCGGCCGACCTCGGTGGCGCCGGCGCTTTCTTCGGCATGGCGGCTGGCGACGGCGGCCGCGCGGCTGCGCTCCCATTCGAGGATGCCTTCGGCCATGCGCTCGAAGCGCGGCCACCAGACGGCCTCGACATCGGCGGGCAAGGCAGCCTCGGCAAAGCAGTGGCGACCGGCGGCGATGAGCACGTCGAGCGCCTGCGGTGCGCGCGGATCACCCACCGTCGCCGAAAACAGGTGCAAGATGTCATGGAACAGCGTGCCGCGCTCGGCGGCACCGGGATCGCGAACCAGCGGGTCGACCGGAATCAGCCTCAGGATGCGCCGCGCATAGACGGCATAGGGATCACGGCGCAGCGTCTCGATCTCGGTGACCGAGAAGCGGCGCGGCCGCACCGCGACGGGCGGCTTGGGGTCCGGGCGGGCGGCGAAGTCGGCCTTCTCGCCGGCGTCGAGCTGGCGCGCCCAGCCGAGCAGCGTAGCACCACGCTTGCGCAGCACGGCGGCGTGGTCGGGGCCGACATAGGTCAGCAGGCGCTGCAGCCAGCGCGACGGCACGGCGGGTGCATCGCCCGAGCGGGCCGAGCGCGACAGCACGACATTCCTGGCGCCCATCGCCATCTGGAAATCGTGAGCGGCGAGGCCGATGCGACGCTCCGGCGGTTCGAGGTCGATGCCCGTCTTCATGACGCGTGACATGAAGCGATCGGCCTCGGCCTTGCGCGGCCAGCTGCCCTCGTTGAGCGCGCCGATGACCAGCGTGTCGACCGTCTGCAGGCGCGCCTCGAGCGCACCCCAGATCGAGATGGCCCGGTCGGCACCTTGCGACGGCTTGACCGCGTCGGGGGCGACGAGCGCGTCGAGCGCGTCTGGCCATTCGGCTACGGCGAAGCTGAAGCTCGCCTGGGCCGAGACCAGCCCGCGCAGCGATTCCGCCAGCTTGGCGCCGGCATCGCCGTCATAGAGGGTTGCCAGTCCGCCAAGCTCGTCTCGGCCGAGATTTTCGAACGCCTCGACGGTGGCGCGCACGACCATGCCGAGCTCGATGGCCTCGTCGCCACGAAGGGCGGCGAGCGGCGCAACTGCGGCGACCAGCCTGACCGCAACGTCGCGCGCCTCCTCGATGCGCCGGGCGTTGATGCGGTCGAACCAGAAAGGCTTGCGCGACGCATCGCCGATGCCGGTGAGGCGCGCGTCGAAATCTTCGGCGAGCCGGGCGACATCGGGTCGGCCGACGCCGCCACGCAGCACCACCAGCTCGATGGTCTCGGCGGCCCGCCTGACGACGTGGCGCTCCAGCCCGAGCCGCAGCAGCGGGTGCTTGAGCAGCGACAGCACGGCGACAGGATCGCCGGGGCGGATGGCCGCCTCGACCATGGTGCGCAACAGGGCGGCCGGCGGGGTGTTGGCCAGCGGCACTCCGCCGGAATCATCGGCCTGAATGCCGAAGCGACGCAGTTCGGCGGCAACGCGGCGGGCGAGGTTGCGGTCGGAAGTGACGAGGGCGGCGCGATGGCCTTCCTGTGCGACCGCCTCGCGCAACGCGATGGCAATCGCCGCAGCCTCGTCGCGCTCGTGGGCTGCTTCGAGCAGAGTGACCCCGGCGAGTGCGTCGGCGATTTCGGCATCGCTGACGCTGCCGCGCTTTTCGGCCCAGGCGTCGGTGGTTTCGGCCGGGCGCAGCGCTTCGCCGACGATTGCAGCGCGGCGCACCAGCGCCGGCGACGGGACACCCAGTTCTTCGACGTCGCGGCGCAGGATGCCGATCTTACCGATCAGCTTGGCGAGGCCGTATTGCGGGTGGCCGAGCACCGAAGCGCGGAGGTCGGGCGCGGTGATCGCATCGTAGGCGACCTCGTCGAGCGAGGCATCGAGCCCCGGAAGCACGACGGCACCGCGCGGCAGGCGCGCAATTGCTGCCAAAAGCTCGGCGGTGGCCGGGATCGAGCCTGTCGAACCGGCGGCGATGACCGGACCTGCCGGCGGATTGCGCCTGAGGCGCTCGGCCTCGAGCCGGATCAGGGCGCTGCGGTGGGCGGCGGGGTTGGACTGGTCGCGCTCGGCGAGCAGGTCGGGCCAGACCGAAGTGACGATGGACAGGAAATCGAGCGTGACCTGCCACCAGCCGGAGAGTTCGCCCGAGACAAGGCCGGCGAGCTTGGCCCAGTCGGAACCTTCGGTCTCGATCTCGTCCATCAGGCCAGAGAGATCGCGCGCCAGCCAGATAGCGTCGGCAGCGGAAGCCGGCACCACGACCTCCTCCTCGAACAGGGCGGCGACATGGGCGGGCAGGCGGCGCTTCCAGGCGCGCACCAGCGGCGCGAGCGTCAGCAGGCGGTCGATGGACGAAATCGGCGGTGCCAGGTCGAGCGCGGCTCCGCCCTCGGCCTCGAAGGCAGCCTCGTCCTCGTCGAACTCGCCGAGCGGCTTGATGACAGGCAGGATGGCCGAGCGGCCGCCGGCGGCGTCGACGAAGACCCCACGCAACGCCCGCGCGGCACGGCGCGTCGGCACGTAGATGGTGACGTCGGCCAGTGCCAGCGGGTCGCCGTCGAAGCGGAAGTCGGGGATCAGGGTGCCGTCGAGCAGGGATGCCGCCAGCGTCGGCAGGAAGGGAGCGCCGGGCGGGATGGAAAGGACGCGTGGCGACGCGCGGCCGCTCATTGCGCTCCCGCCAATGCCCTTTTCACCACGGCTTCGGCGGGCGCGATGGCATCGGGGGTGCCGACCGTGATCCAGCTGCCCTGCATCTGCATGCCGAACAGGCGCCCGGCCGATATCGCCTGGTCGAAATAGCGGTTGAGCGAGGCTGGGGTGGCGGTCGCGCCTTCAAAGATGCGGGGATTGATGATGGCAGCACCGGCATAGATCAGCCCCTCGGGCGCACCCTTGGCACGGCTCAGCCGGCCGTCGGACGCGACGAGGAAATCGGTGCCGCCGGAATGGCCGGTCGCCTGAGGGAGAGCCGCGAGCATGATCAGAATATCCATGCGCGCATCGTCCCAGGCAAGGGCGAGGCGGGCAAGGTTAGGCGCGCCCTCATCAATCCAGAAGGTGTCGGCATTGACGATGTAGAACGGAGCTGTGCCCAGCTCGGGCAGCGCCTTGACGATTCCGCCGGCGGAATCCAGCAGGCCGTCGCGTTCGTCGGAGATGAGCACATGCGGCTGCTTGCGGTTCGCGACATGCGCGACGATTTGGTCGGGCAGATAGTGGACGTTGACCACGGCCCGTTCGACGCCTGCTATAGCCAGGCTGTCGAGGCCCCAGTCGAGCAGGGTCTTGCCAGATATCTCCACCAGCGGTTTCGGCATCGTCTCGGTGATCGGCCGCATGCGCTTGCCGAGACCGGCTGCGAGAACCATGGCGACTGACGGGATCTTCGCTCCACTCACGTGTCAAATTCCTCGAGCAGGCGGTTGTCGCGGTAGAAGTCGCGCAGTTCGGCCAATACCGGATGCGCCAGCGCCCGGTGCAGGTAGTCGCGAATGCGCGGCAGGTGCTTCAGATATTGCGGCTTGCCGTCACGCCGGTCGAGGCGGACGAAGATCCCGAGGATCTTGGAGTTCCGCTGTGCCGCCATGATGGCATAGGCCTCGCGGAAAGCGGCCTCATCGAAGCTGCCGGCGGCGTGGCGGGCGGCGACATGGGCGTTGACCGTGTCGTGCTCGATCTCGGGCGACACGGTGACCCGCGCGTCCATGGCGAGCGAGGCGACGTCATAGGCGACCGGGCCGATCAGCGCGTCCTGGAAGTCGACGATGCCGAGCCTGTCGAAACCCTTCTTGTCTGCGCGCCAGATGATGTTGGGCGAGTGGTAGTCGCGCAGCACCAGCCCGTACTGCTTGTCGGCGAGGCGGTCGAAGACGGCGTTCCAGGCGGCATGATAACCGTCGCGAAGCGCGCCGGATGCGGGCGCTCCGGTGACGGCCGGCACATACCAGTCGACCAGCAGGTCGACCTCGATCATCATCGCATCGCGGTCAAAGGGAGGAACCTGGTGAACGACGCCGGGCGCAGCTTCGAGCCGGGCGTCCCAGTGTTTCCCGTGAATCATCGCCAGCAGTTCAGCCGCCGCGGCATAGCGCTCGGCGATGGGCTTGCCCTCGGGGTCGAGGAAAGCACCGGTGCCGAGATGTTCGAGCAGCAGAAAGCCCTGGTCGAGATCCTGTGCGACGATGCCGGGCACGGTGACGCCGCCCGCTGCAAGCGCCCGGTCGATGGCGACGAAGGCAGCAACCGTCTGCGCGGTGTGCGCGATCTCGGCATAGGGCTTGCCGTCGCGGACGGGTGGACCGAGTACCAGCCTTGGCGAGTTCATCAGCACCAGTGATGCCCGGCCTTCCGGGCTGACGGTTTCGTAGCCCCGCGCCGAGGCGTCGCCGGTGAAGCGGGCGCGGCGCGCCTCGCCAAAATCGGCTGAGATGAGGAAATCTCGCATGGCGAGCGATCGGGCGACGCGGTCGAAGGCCGGGCCATCGCCCGAGATGATGATGCAGCGGCCATCGCCCTCGTGCTCGATAGCGAGCCGCAGGCTGGCAGCGGGCATCGCGTCGGCGGCGCGCTCCGGCCACTCTACCAGAGCCACACCCGAGGCGACGGCTTCATCGAAGCCGAGTTCCTGGAGCTCCTCGGAAGAAGACAGGCGGTAGAGGTCGAAATGATGGACGGGGACAGGCGTGTCGTAGCTCTGGACCAGAGTGAAGGTCGGGCTCGGCACTTCATGCCAGGGATCACCCGCCAGCGCCCGGATCAGGCCGCGCGCCAGCGTCGACTTGCCGGCGCCGAGGTCGCCGTCGAGCAGCAACACGTCGCCCGGCTTGACCGCCATGGCGAGATCTTCGCCCAGCCGCGTGGTGGCGGCCTCGTCAGGCAGGAATCGCTCCAGCGATCTGGCCGCCATGAAGCCTACTCCGCCGCCACCCGCACGCCGGCTGGCGCATCGGGGAACAGGCAGACGACCGTGGTGCCACGGTCCTTGCCGCTGTCGATGCGGACGGTGCCGCCATGCAGCTCGACGAAGCTTTTGACGATGGACAGGCCAAGGCCGGCACCACGCTTGCGGCCGCCGTTGACGCGGGATTCGAAGCGCTGGAACATCGTGTCGAGCACCTCCGAAGGCATGCCCGGACCATCGTCATGGACGGAGAATTCCACGCCCTCGGCCAGCTGGCGGCAGGCCAGCGTGATGGTGCTCGCGGACGGCGCGTAGTTCACGGCGTTGCTGAGCAGATTGTAGAGGATCTGGCGCACGCGCGTCTCGTCGCCATTGAAGCTCTTCGGCGCGCTGGCGGTATCTATGGCGAGGCTGATCGAGTGCTCTTCCAGGCGGTCGGCGATAAGTTCGGCGGCAGCCTCGATGGCGCGGTCGATACGCACCTCGGCGATTTCGAGCTGCATGATGCCGGCATCGACGGTTGCGAGATCGAGGATGTCATTGACGATGGTCAAAAGCACGCCCGAGGACGAACCGATGTGCTCGACATATTCGCGCTGGCGCTGCGACAGCGGGCCGGTGCCGGGCAGCGACAAAAGCTCGGTGAAGCCGATGATGTTGGTCAGCGGCGAGCGCAGCTCATACGAAACGTGCTGGACGAACTCGTTCTTGATCTGGTCGGCACGCTGAAGCGCCTCGTTCTTGTCCTTGAGCGCGCGCTCCATGTTGACGCCGTCAGTGACGTCGACAAAGGTCAGCATCACCTGGCCGTTGGGCAGGTGGATGACGGCGTGCTGGAGCACCGAACCGTTCTTGAGTTCGGTCTGGCCATGGCGGTCGCTACGCTCGTCGAAGCCGGTGACGGCGGCGACGAAATCGGCCCATGGGCTCTTTTCGGCACGCATGTCGCATTCAGCGCGGATCGCCGAAATATGCGTGCTCTGCCGGAGGGCCTCGGGCGACACACCCCAGAGCTGGCCGAAGGCCGGATTGAACAGGCGGATGCGGCCGTCGGGGCCGAAAACGACGACGCCTTCGGCGAGATTGTCGAGGGTTTCACCCTGAACACGCACCGCCGTGGTGTAGCGGCTTTCGAGATCGATCTTCTCGGTCAGGTTTTCGAACACCCAGGTGACGCCGCCCTTGGGCTGGGGATTGGCGACGACGCGGATGGTGCGGCCGTCGGGCAGATGCCAAAGATGCTCCTGCGGCTCGACGGCGCGATAGGCGCCGAGCAGGCTTTCCTTCCAGCGCCGCCATTCCGGCTGCTCCGGCAGCTTGCGTTCGCTGCGCAGGCGGTCGAGCAAAAGCGCATTGTCGGGCGCGCTGGAGAGATAGCCGGCGTCGAGTTCCCAGAGCTTCTGGAAGGCGTTGTTGTGGAAACGCAGCTTCTGGCTGGCGTCGAAAGTGGCAACGGCGGTCGCCACCTGGTCGAGCGTGTCGGCGTGGCTGCGCACGACCCGGCTGTACTCTTCGCGGATGGCATCGGCCGCGCTCATGTCGGTGGCGATGCCGGCCGAACCTTCCCTGCCGACAACGTCGGTCACGGCGAACATGCG
Source organism: Aminobacter sp. MSH1 (assembly GCF_003071665.1). GTDB lineage: Bacteria > Pseudomonadota > Alphaproteobacteria > Rhizobiales > Rhizobiaceae > Aminobacter > Aminobacter niigataensis. Next base: position 923,396 of record NZ_CP026265.1, read on the forward strand.
ACGGTCGCCGTCGATGACGGTCGACAGTGTCTGCTGGAAAACGGGACGCGACAGGTGCTGCTGGGCGATCGCTTCGCGCGATTGCGTGCCCAGGAACTCCTTGCCGTCGCGGATGGCTGCGGCGGAATCGGCTGCTTCGACGGCCCTGGCGAAGGCCTTGTTGACCCATTTCATCCGGCCATCGGAATCGCGCATCCAGAACGGCATGTCGACGGCGTCCATCAGGCCGACAAGCGTTTCGTATTCGGCGCTGAGGCGCTGGTTGTCGAGCGTCAGCCGCGCCTGGCCGCGCTGGGCCTCGGAGATCGAGACAAAGCGGACGATGACGTGGGCGCCGCTCTTGCGGCCGTGGACTTCGAGGACCGCACCGGCATGGGTCTCCGCCACCAGTTCGAAGGCAGTGCCTTTGTCACGCAACGCGGCAATGGCATTTTCGAGCGCTGCGGCCGAACGCGGCATCAGCCAGCGACCGAAACCGAGGAAGGCGGCGCGCTCGTCCGGCGCGCCTGTTTCGATCGGCAGCGAACCGATCAGCTCCGGCTTCTTGTTCTCGTTCGCCCAGATGATGACGCGCTGGTCGCGCAGGTTGAGCAGGGCCTCCGAACGCTGCAACGATGCATTGAGGTCGGCAACGCGCCCGCGCAGCTCGACGTTCTCGGCGGCGATGCGTACCTTCTCGCGGATCAGCGCAATGGCGGAAATGAGCGCCGCTCCCATGACGCCGACGAGCACGGCGAGCTGGATGACTTCGGCCGTGCTGACGGGCAGGCCGACGGCGGCGGCCTGCTGGGCGTGGGCATATCCGACAGGCGTGCAGAGCGCCGTGGCGCCAAGCATGACTGCGGCAGAACGGCTGCCGAGCCGGCGCACGGCCTGCCACATACCGCCTGGAGGGGGCATCTGCGAATCCTGTCGGCCGCCGGAAACGGCCTGTCCCGCTGAAAGCGGGTATTCCCCCGGCATGTCTTGTTCCTCTCCGCCGCCTGACTGCAAGACCGCCCTGAAGCGCCCCAAAAAGTTCCGCCGAGAACGGACGCGTGGCGAATCACGCCACAATAGCCGTTAGGCGAATCGTCGTGAAGAAGGCGTTCGCGCAAAAAAGAAACCGGGCGAAAGTCAATCGCCCGGTTTCAATATGTTGTATGTATTTGCGCTATGGTTAATAGCGGTAGTGTTCCGGCTTGAACGGCCCCTTCGGCGTCACGCCGATATAGCTGGCCTGTTCATCGGACAGGGTGGTCAGCTTGGCGCCGAGCTTGTCGAGGTGCAGGCGGGCGACCTTCTCGTCGAGGTGCTTGGGCAGCACGTAGACTTCGTTCTTGTACTGGCCGGGCTTGGTGAAAAGCTCGATCTGGGCAAGCGTCTGGTTGGTGAAAGACGCCGACATGACGAAGCTCGGGTGGCCGGTCGCATTGCCGAGGTTGAGCAGGCGGCCTTCCGACAGCAGCAGCATGCGCTTGCCATCCGGGAAGCTGATCATGTCGACCTGCGGCTTGACGTTGGTCCACTTGAGGTTGCGCAGGGCCGCGACCTGGATCTCGTTGTCGAAGTGGCCGATGTTGCCGACGATGACCATGTCCTTCATCAGGCGCATGTGGTCGAGGGTGATGACGTCCTTGTTGCCAGTCGTGGTGATGACGATGTCGGCGGTGGGAGCAGCGTCTTCCAGCGTGACGACCTCGAAGCCGTCCATAGCAGCCTGGAGCGCGCAGATCGGGTCGACCTCGGTAACCTTGACGCGAGCGCCGGCGCCTTGGAGCGAGGCAGCAGAACCCTTGCCGACGTCGCCGTAACCGCAGACGACGGCGACCTTGCCAGCCATCATGACGTCGGTGCCGCGGCGGATGCCGTCGACCAGCGATTCCTTACAGCCGTACTTGTTATCGAACTTCGACTTGGTGACGCTGTCGTTGACGTTGATCGCCGGGAAGGGCAGCAAGCCCTTCTTCTGCAGCTGGTAGAGGCGGTTGACGCCGGTCGTGGTCTCTTCGGTGACGCCGCGGATGGCAGCCTTGTGCTTGGCGAAGAAGCCCGGCGTTTCAGCCATGCGCTTCTTGATCTGGGCGAACAGGATCTCTTCCTCTTCGCTGCCCGGGTTGGACAGTACGTCCTCGCCGGCCTCGGCGCGGGCGCCGATCAGGATGTACATGGTGGCGTCGCCGCCATCATCGAGGATCATGTTGGTGGCGCCGCCATCGGTCCACTGGAATATCTGGTCGGTGTACTGCCAGTACTCCTCGAGCGTCTCGCCCTTGACGGCGAAAACCGGAATGCCGGCTTCGGCGATGGCGGCCGCGGCATGGTCCTGGGTCGAGAAGATGTTGCACGACGCCCAGCGGATATCGGCGCCGAGTTCCTTCAACGTCTCGATCAGCACCGCGGTCTGGATGGTCATGTGCAGCGAGCCGGAAATGCGCGCGCCCTTGAGCGGCTTTGCTTCACCGAACTCCTCGCGGCAGGCCATCAGGCCCGGCATTTCGGTTTCGGCGATCTCGATTTCCTTGCGACCCCAGCCGGCGAGCGAAATGTCGGCGACCAGATAATCCTTGCTACCCGTCATGGCTTGCTCCGATTCCTGTTTGCTTCGCGCCGCCGCGGGAGGGCTGCGAGGGCGCGCGAAAGATCGGCCTGACTACCAGATCAGGCCGTTATCGACAATGGGACATAAAGAAATCTTTATTCGTGCATGTCGCACAAGACTCAGTCCGGCAATCAGGATTCCTCGCCGAAGCGCGCCGCGACCAGTGTCGCAAGCGCATCCATGGCTTCGACGGCCTCGGGGCCGCTCGCGGTAACGCGGATGGTGCAACCGGGGCTGGCGGCGAGCATCATCAGGCCCATGATCGACGTGCCGCCTACGGAAATGCCGTCCTTCTCGACGCTGACATTGGCCTGGAACTCGCCGGCAATCTGGACAAACTTGGCCGAGGCGCGGGCATGCAGGCCACGCTGATTGACTATGGTGAGATCGCGGACGATGTGGCCCTTCTCGGGCGAGTAGGGCATGCCGCTCATTTGCCGCTCAACACCTGACTAGCAACGTTGATATATTTGCGGCCAGCAGCCTGTGCCTCGTCGAGCGCGGCGGCCATGTTGTCGGCCTTGCGTACGCTCGTCAGCTTGATGAGCATCGGCAGGTTCATGCCGGCGATGACTTCGACCCGGCCGGCTTCCATCACCGAGATGGCGAGGTTGGACGGCGTGCCGCCGAACATATCGGTGAGCACGACCACACCATTGCCGGTGTCGGCGCTGGCAACGGCGTCGATGATGTCGCTGCGACGCTGCGCCATGTCATCGTCTGCTCCGATCGAAACAGTCTCGAAATTGTCCTGCGGTCCGACGACATGTTCCACGGCATGGCGGAACTCTTCGGCCAGCTGACCGTGCGTCACAAGCACGAGTCCGATCATTCTGATTTGGCTCCCGTCATGGCCTCTTCACAGCCGCGCAGTACTCTTGCCGCCTTCGTGGAGGGCGGGAGCGCTATCTTGTCGACGGCGAAGGCGTTTACAAGCCCCAATCTGCTGCTCGCCACGCCATTTTGACGCAATGCAGCAAAAATAATGTGCAGCTTCAGGCGAAGAGGGTGATGCCGAGTCGGGCCAGAATTGTGGGGATGGTTGCGGCAATTTCACGTTCTGCGAGCAGCAATCGCTGCGTCATGCAACCAAGAATCGGTTCACTGTCCTGTCCGGGCAGCCGTTCCACCTCGCTTGCCGGAACAAGCCTGACCAGCAGGTCTACCGCAGCCGCCGCCTCATGTTCGACCGGAACCGGCCCGACGCCGCGGACCTCTGCCAGGCCGGCAATGACTGCCGGCGCATGGCACAAAAGCCTGCCGTGGTGCACCGACAGGAAGACCTGGTCGTCGGAAACCAGCCGGGCGAACCGGCCTGCGGCGCGAAATTTCTCGACGAGGGCCAGGGCAAGAGCCGTCTTGCCCGACCCGGACAGCCCTGCAACCAGTACACAGCGATCGCCGAGAACAATCGCTGTGGCATGCATGTTGGCTGGCGCCACGGATCAGCTTTCGGCCGGCAGGGCAACGACGAAGCGCGCGCCCTTGAGTTCGCCAGGCTTGGTGCCGGCGATGTTTTCGGCGCTCAGCGTGCCGCCATGGGCCTCGACGATCTGGCGGCTGATCGACAGGCCGAGGCCGGAATTCTGGCCGAAGGCTTCGCCCGCCGGACGGTCGGTATAGAAACGCTCGAAGATGCGGTCGATGTTTTCGGCGCGGATGCCGGGGCCGTTGTCCTCGACCGTGATGACATTGAACTTGCCGACGCGCGCCAGCGAAATGGCAATGTGGCCATGGTCGTCGGGCACGAAGGAGCGGGCGTTCTCTATCAGGTTGGTGATGACCTGACCGATGCGCAGGTCGTGGCCGACCACATTGTAGTTCTTCGCCCCAGCCGGCAGCTTGGCAACGGTGAATGCGATTTCGACCGCCTTCTTGTGGCGGCTGGCCTCGCGCGACACCGAAACCAGATCGCCGATGAACTTCTTGAGATCCACCTTGCCGGCGTCCTCGCGCGCGAGCTCGGCATCGAGACGGGATGCGTCCGAAATATCGGTGATCAGCCGGTCGAGGCGCTTCACGTCATGCTGGATGACCTCCATCAGCCGTTCGCGCGAGCTCTCGTTCCTGGCAAGCGGCAAAGTCTCGACTGCGCTGCGCAGCGAGGTCAGCGGATTCTTGAGTTCGTGGCTGACGTCGGCGGCGAAACTCTCGATCGCCTCGATACGCGCGTAAAGCGCCTTGGTCATGTCACGCACGGCAACCGACAGGTTGCCGATCTCGTCCTGGCGGTCGGAGAAATCGGGAATTTCCTCGCGGCTCTTGCCGCCACGACGGACGCGGTTGGCGGCAGCCGACAGCCGACGCAGCGGGTTGGCGATGGTCGACGCCAACAGCATCGACAGGATGGCCGTGACCAATGCAGCGACACCGAACACGCGCAGGATGGCCTTCTGCTCGGCAGCGACGATCTTGTCGATGTCGCCGCCTTCGGTCGACAGCATCAGCACGCCGAGCACGGCACGGAAGCGCTGGATGGGGACGGCGACCGACACGATCTGCTCGCCCTGTTCGCTGACCCGGACAATCGGCGCCGGGCGGCCGGTCAATGCCTGCACGACCTCGGGGAAGGCCGCGCCATTGCCGCCGGGCTGTTCCTTGTAGACCGGAAGCGCGCTGTCGCGGAAAAAGTCGAAGACGAACTTCTGCGCCCGCTCGAAGACGGTCGGCTCGTCTTCCTCGACCGGCGGAAGGTCGTAGCGCAGGATCTGGCCGCGCGAATAGAGATGCCGCGAATCGAGCAGGAGATTGGCGTCGCGGTCGTAGATACGGGCGCGCGTCCTTGTCGGCGAGATCAGCCGGCGCAGCACTGGCGCCACGCGCTCCGGATTGATCGGAAAATCAAGGCTGTCGAGCTGGTCGGAGCCGGGGCCAAGCGTCTCGCCGGCCTGCAGCTCGAGCAGCTTCTCGGGGTCGATGCTGATCGAATCCGTTTCGACGGTTGCCGAGGCGGCAATGGCGCCGGCAATGATCTCGCCCTGCGTCATCAGGCTTTCGACACGGGCGCCGATCAGGCCATCACGGAAGGTGTTGAGATACAGGATGCCGGCGACCAGCACGGCCAACCCGGCAAGGTTGAGGAACAGAATGCGGCGCGTCAGGCTGGAGAAGAAATAGTGGCCGAGGAACCGGCTCAGCCGGATCCTCGAGCGGTCGAAGAACAGCGACAGGCGACCGCGCGACCGCTTCGTGGCGGCCGCGGGTTTCCTGATCTCTGCTTCCATCGCCATGTGATCTCAGCCCCCGCCGATCTCACGCTTCGCGGAATCTGTAGCCGACACCATAGAGCGTTTCGATCATCTCGAAGTCGTCGTCGACGGCCTTGAACTTCTTGCGCAGGCGCTTGATGTGGCTGTCGATGGTGCGGTCATCGACATAGACCTGCTCATCATAGGCCGAATCCATCAAAGCGTCTCGGCTTTTGACGACACCCGGGCGCTGGGCCAGCGAGTGCAGGATCAGGAATTCGGTGACGGTCAGGATAACCGGCTCGCCCTTCCAGGTGCAGGTATGGCGCTCCTGGTCCATCACCAGCTGGCCGCGCTCCAGCGAGCGCGACTGCGGGCTCGGCGTCTTGGCCGCTGCCTCGCGGGCACTTGCCCGGCGCAGCACGGCGCGCACGCGCTCGACCAGCAGACGCTGGGAGAACGGCTTGCGGATGAAATCGTCGGCGCCCATCTTGAGGCCGAAGAGCTCATCGATCTCGTCGTCCTTCGACGTCAGGAAAATCACCGGCAGGTCAGTCTTCTGGCGCAGCCGGCGGAGCAGTTCCATGCCGTCCATGCGCGGCATCTTGATGTCGAGGATGGCGAGGTTCGGCGGCCGCGCGGCCAGCCCTTCAAGTGCCGAGGCACCGTCGGTGTAGGTCTCGACACGGTATCCTTCGGACTCGAGCGCAATCGAAACCGATGTCAAAATGTTGCGGTCGTCGTCGACAAGCGCGATCGTTGCCATTTCCAGCGGCTCCCTCATGAGCGGGTGTCCCTTCCTGCTTCAGAGCAGGGCTTGTGCAGGACAAATTAGGTACAAAATGTGGCATACCCCCCGATGAAGGGGAGCGCAACCACCACAACCAGTCCGCTTTCTATATGGGGCGCCTCAAGAAAAGCTCGAACAAAAAACCTGCCTGCCTACCCGGCAAGGTAGGACTAATCCCCGTCATTTAAACGATTTAGATAAATTCTAAAATATTTAAATCGATTAATGATTTGAAATCGCTTGGCTTTTCTGTTTCTGGCTGCCTCGGTCCCTCGGGGACAGCGGCGTCCGGCCCGAAGACCGGACATTGGCGTCAAATCGAACGAGGGTTCACCGAATGTCGGAAGTCGGTAAGCGTAATCCCGCCAACGGGATCGAAACGGCAGGGCTCAAAACGTCGGGCACCGTGCATTACAACCTTGGCGCTGCCCTGCTGGTCGAAGAGGCGGTCCGCCGCGGCGAGGCCGTGCTGACCGCCCATGGCGCGCTCGTTGCCGACACGGGGCAGTACACCGGCCGCTCGCCCAAGGACAAGTTCGTCGTGCGCGACGAAAACACCGAGCCCCAGGTCTGGTGGGAAAACAACAATGCGATGACGCGAGCGCAGTTCGACGCGCTGCATGCAGATTTCCTGGCCCATGCGGCCGACAAGGACCTGTTCGTCCAGGACCTGATCGGCGGCGCCGACCGCTCGCTCAGCCTGCCGACGCGCGTCATCACCGAATACGCCTGGCACTCGATGTTCATCCGCAACCTGCTGATCCGCCCGGAAACGGCTGAACTGGCCGGCTTCGCGCCGAAGATGACGATCATCGACCTGCCGTCGTTCCGGGCCGACACGGCGCGCCATGGCGGCCGCAGCGAGACGCTGATCGCGGTCGATCTGACGCGCATGATCGTGCTCATCGGCGGCACCAAATATGCCGGCGAGATGAAGAAGTCGGTCTTCACCGCGCTCAACTACATCCTGCCGGCGGGCGGCGTGATGCCCATGCACTGCTCGGCCAATGAAGGGCCCGATGGCGACGCCGCCGTGTTCTTCGGCCTGTCGGGAACCGGCAAGACGACGCTGTCGGCCGATCCCAAGCGCACGCTGATCGGCGACGACGAGCATGGCTGGGGCCCGGACGGCATCTTCAACTTCGAAGGCGGCTGCTACGCCAAGACCATTCGCCTGTCGGCCGAAGCCGAGCCGGAAATCTTTGCGACGACCCAGCGTTTCGGCACGGTGCTCGAGAACGTCGTGCTCGACGAGAACCGCGTGCCTGACTTCAACGACGGCTCGCGTACCGAAAACACCCGTTGCGCCTATCCGCTCGACTTCATCCCGAATGCCAGCGCCACCGGGCGCGCCAGCCACCCGAAGAACATCATCATGCTGACGGCCGACGCCTTCGGCGTGATGCCGCCCATCGCAAAGCTGACGCCGGCGCAGGCGATGTACCACTTCCTGTCCGGCTATACCGCCAAGGTCGCCGGCACCGAGCGCGGCGTGACCGAGCCGGAAGCGACGTTCTCGACCTGCTTCGGCGCACCGTTCATGCCCAGGCACCCCAGCGAATACGGCAACCTGCTGCGCCAGCTGATCTCCGACCACGGCGTCAATTGCTGGCTGGTCAACACCGGCTGGACCGGCGGCGCCTATGGCACGGGTTCGCGCATGCCGATCAAGGCGACGCGCGCGCTGCTCACTGCCGCCCTCGACGGCTCGCTCAATGGGGTCGAATTCCGCACCGATGCCCATTTCGGCTTCGCCGTGCCGGTTTCGGTTCCCGGCGTCGACGGCAAGATCCTCGACCCGCGTTCGACCTGGGCCGACGGCGCTGCCTATGACCGCCAGGCCAGCAAGCTGGTGTCGATGTTCATCGACAATTTCGGTAAGTTCGAAAGCCATGTCGACGCCTCGGTGCGCGGCGCGGCACCACGCACGCAGGAAGCCGCCGAATAACCACGGCACCTGGCGTAACGATCTCGAAAAGGCCCGGCCAAGTGCTGGGCCTTTTCTTTTCGGCCGCACCACGGCATGACTTGGCGCATGAACGCCGACGACAAGATCATCATTGCCAATGACGTGGTCATCCATCCCGACGACCTCGAGGAGAACTTCATCCGCTCGTCGGGGCCGGGCGGCCAGAACGTCAACAAGGTCGCCACAGCCGTGCAGCTGCGCTTCGATGCGGCCAATGCGCCGGGCCTGCCCGAGCGGGTGCGCGAGCGCACCATAAAGTTCGCGGGCCAGAAGGCGACCAAGGAGGGCGTGATCGTCATCGAGGCGGGGCGCTACCGCACCCAGGAGCAGAACCGGGCCGACGCCCGGGCGCGGCTGGTGGCACTTGTCGCCAAGGCTGCCGAGCCGCCACCGCCGCCGCGCAAAAAGACCAGGCCGACAAAGGGCTCGGTCGAACGAAGGCTGAAAAGCAAGGCCGGCCGCTCGACGGTCAAGAAGCTGCGCGGGCGCGTCGACGGCGATTAAGCCTTGGGAATCAATCCCGCTTCCATTTTGGCAAGGCAGGTGCCAAGCTCCGGCGAATGCCACAGCAAGGGAGACTACGAATGGGCATGTTCGATTTCGTCAAGAATGTCGGCAAGAAGCTTGGCTTCGGCGACGACGAGGCACCGAGCGCCGACACGCTGAAGAAGGAGCTCGATTCGCACAAGCTCGGCACCGACAACGTTCAGGTGGTGGTCAAGGGCGACACCGCCGTGCTGACGGGCGTGGTCAAGGACCAGTCGATCTTCGAAAAGGCGGTGATCGCCGTCGGCAACACGCTCGGCGTCTCCAAGGTGCAGGCGGACGAGTTGAAGGTGGTGGCGCCCGATTCCGGTCTCAAGCTCGACAGCAAGGTCGACATGACCGAGCTGGTCAAGGCGGCGACGCCGGCCAAGGCGCCGGTGTTCTACACCGTCAAGAAGGGCGACAACCTGTCCAAGATCGCCGAAGCCCAGTACGGCAAAGGCAAGGCATCGAAATACACCGTCATCTTCGAAGCCAACAAGCCGATGCTGACGCACCCCGACAAGATCTATCCGGGCCAGGTGCTGCGCATCCCCGATATCGCGACTGCGTAACCTCGCCTCGCACAAATCATTTCGCGGACGGCGGCTTTCGGGTCGCCGTTTTGCATTTCGGCTGACATTGTCGCCTGCGACAACCCAACTGGACCTGAACCGTGCTCGTATTGCCCAAAGGCGTCCGCCACATGCCCGGCTTTCTCTCGCGCGAGGTGCAAGAGAGCCTGGTCGAGAGCATCCGCGAGGTGGTGAAGGCTGCACCGCTCTATACGCCCGCCATGCCGAAGACCGGCAAGGAAATGAGCGTCAGGATGACCAATTGCGGCTCTCAGGGCTGGGTCACCGACAAGGAGAACGGCTACCGTTACCAGCCGACCCATCCCGTCACAGGCGAACCGTGGCCGCCGATCCCCGAGGCGCTGCTTGCGCTTTGGCGCGAGGTCTCGGGCTATCCGCATCCTCCGGAAGCCTGCCTCGTCAATTTCTACACGGAGACTGCGAAGATGGGCCTGCACCAGGATCGCGACGAGCGAGAGTTCGCCGCACCCGTGGTGTCGGTGTCGCTGGGCGACGCCTGCCTGTTCCGCGTCGGTGGCACAAGGCGCGACGATCGCACCGTGTCGTTCAGGCTGGAAAGCGGAGACGTCGTCGTGCTCGGCGGGGAGGGGCGGCTGGCGTTCCATGGCGTCGACCGCATCTACCCGATGACATCGGCATTGCTGAAGCAGGGCGGGCGGATCAATCTCACGCTAAGACGCGTGACGCAGCCGGCCTAGAGCATGACCCCAAAAAGTGGCCCCGGTTTTCGGACAAGATCATGCCCCAACAAAAAGACCTTCAGAGCTTGCGGATCGCCACTTCCTCGACGAGATGGCCGGCACCCTTCTTGAGGATGAGGTCGGCGCGCGGGCGCGTGGGCAAGATGTTCTCGCGCAGGTTCTTGAGGTTGATGTTGGCCCACAGCCCCTCGGCGATGGCGCGGGCCGCATCCTCCGAGAGCTGCGAGTAGCGATGGAAGAAGGATTGCGGATTGCGGAAAGCGGTTTCGCGCAGCCGCATGAAGCGGTCGATGTACCACTCGTGGATGATGCTCTCATCGGCGTCAATGTAGATCGAGAAGTCGAAGAAGTCGGACACGAAAGGCACGAAGTTGCCGTCCTTGGGCAGTTCGCGCGGCTGCAGCACGTTGATGCCCTCGAAGATCAGGATATCGGGCCGGTCGACGGTGACAAACTCGCCAGGCATCACGTCATAGGTCAGGTGCGAGTAGACGGGCGCGCGCACATTGGGCTGGCCCGACTTGATCGCCGAGAGGAAGCGCAGCAGCGCACCGACATCGTAGCTGTCGGGGAAACCCTTGCGCTCCATCAGGCTGTCGCGGCGCAGCACGTCGTTGGGGTAGAGGAAGCCGTCGGTGGTGACGAGATCGACCTTCGGGCTCGACGGCCAGCGGGTGAGCAGTTCCTTGAGGATACGCGCGGTGGTCGACTTGCCGACGGCGACCGACCCCGCCATGCCGATGATGAAGGGCGTCTTGGTGCCCTTCTTGTCCGAGTTGAAGAAGCGCTGGCGCTGGCGAAACAGCTGCTGGCTGGTCTCGACATGGGCGGAGAGCAGACGCGACAGCGACAGGTAGATGCGCCGGACCTCGACGAGATCGATGGGCTCGTACATCGAGCTCAGCCGCGCCACCTCGTCCTGGGTCAGGGTCATCGACATGTCGGCGCCGAAACCGGCCCAATGCTCGGCCGAGAAGAACCAATAGGGTGAGTATTTGTCCGTCGGCGCGAGTTGATCCATCGAACCTCCCCTGCGGGACCTGACCAGTGGTCAGCCCTCGTTCTTCCGCGCTGCCTTCTCGGCGACACCCGACTGCGAGGTGCGGCGCTCGAGCTCGGTCATCACCTCGGCCATCGGGACGCCGGCGACAGCCAGCACGACGAGCCAATGATAAAGGAGATCGGCGCTTTCCGAAACGAGGGCACGATCGTCACCCTTGACCGCGGCGATGACGGTCTCGACCGCCTCTTCGCCAAGCTTCTTGGCCGCCCGCTCCATGCCGCCCTGGTAAAGCTTGGCGGTCCATGAATTGGCATCGCCCGAACGTGCCCGCTCGGTGACGATCTTTTCCAGGTCGGCAAGGGAAAATCCGCTCATCTTGGCCTCGGCAACAAAGTCAGCCAATCGGGTCGAGCCGCATCGGCAAACCCGCTTTTGCCATGTGCGCCTTGGCCTCGGCAATGGTGTAGGTGCCGAAATGGAAGATCGAAGCGGCAAGAACCGCCGTCGCATGTCCCTCGCGGATGCCGTCGACCATGTGGTCGAGGTTGCCGACGCCGCCCGAAGCGATGACCGGCGCTCGCACGGCGTCCGCCACCGCACGGGTGAGGGCGATGTCGTAGCCGATCTTGGTGCCGTCGCGGTCCATCGACGTGAGCAGGATTTCACCGGCGCCGAGATCGACGACCTTGCGGGCGAACTCGACCGCATCGATGCCGGTGCGCTCGCGGCCGCCATGGGTGAAGATCTCCCAGCGATCGGCTTCATTGGCAACCGACACCTTCTTGGCGTCGATGGCAACGACGATGCACTGGTTGCCGAACTTGTCGGCGGCCTCGGCGACAAAGTCGGGGTTCTTCACGGCAGCCGTATTGATCGACACCTTGTCGGCGCCGGCAAGCAGCAGCTTGCGGATGTCGGCGACCTGGCGCACGCCGCCGCCGACGGTCAGCGGCATGAAGCACTGCTCGGCGGTACGGGCGATGACGTCGAAGATGGTCTCGCGGTTGTCGGAAGAAGCGGTGATGTCGAGGAAGCAGAGTTCGTCGGCACCGGCGGCATCATAGGCCTTTGCGGCCTCGACCGGATCGCCGGCGTCGATCAGGTCGACGAACTGCACGCCCTTGACGACGCGGCCGTCCTTGACGTCGAGGCAGGGGATGACACGGGCCTTGAGGGTCATTTCCGTTCCTCGAACAGTCCGGGTTCAGGCTTCAGAGTGCCCCGCAGGATGGCCAGCGCCTCAGCCGGGTCGATGCGGCCGTCATAAAGCGCGCGGCCGGAAATCGCACCTTCGAGTTTCCTGGCGTCGGGCATGGTCATGCGGACGATGTCGGCGAGCGATGCGAGACCGCCCGAGGCAATGACCGGGATCGATACAGCCTCGGCGAGGTCGATGGTCGAATCCCAGTTGATGCCGGCAAGCACCCCGTCGCGGTCGATGTCGGTGTAGATGATGGCGGCGACGCCGGCACCCTCGAACTTCTTCGCCAACTCGACGACGCCGAGGCTCGACGCTTCGGCCCAGCCCTCGACGGCGACCTTGCCGCCCTTGGCGTCGATGCCGACGGCAACCTTGCCGGGGAATTTCCTGCAGGCTTCCTTGACCAGTTCGGGATCACGGACGGCAACCGTGCCGAGGATGACGCGGGCGAGGCCCTTGGAAAGCCAACTCTCGATGTGGTCAAGGGTGCGGATGCCGCCGCCGAGCTGGACCGGGTTCTTCGTCGCCTTGAGGATTGCCTCGACGGCCGCACCGTTGACGCTCTCGCCGGCAAAGGCGCCGTTGAGATCGACGACATGCAGCCATTCGAAGCCCTGGTCCTCGAAGGCTTTCGCCTGGGCTGCCGGATCGTTGTTGTAGACGGTCGCCTGGTCCATGTCGCCAAGCTTGAGGCGCACGCACTGGCCGTCCTTGAGGTCGATGGCCGGAAAGAGGATCATGGCTTCCACCTCAGGAAATTGGCGATGAGGGCAAGGCCAAGCGCCTGGCTCTTTTCAGGATGAAACTGCGTACCGACCAGGTTGTCCCGCGCCACCGCGGCAGTGACCCGGCCGCCATAGTCGGCGCTGGCCAGCACCTGTTTCTCGTCGGTTGCGTCGAGATGGTAGGAATGCACGAAATAGGCGTGCAGGCCGCCTGGTCCCGTCGGAATGCCGTCGAAGACGGGGTGCGGATGTTTCACGTGAATCGTGTTCCAGCCGATCTGCGGAATCTTCAGCGACGGGTCGGAAGGCGTGATCTCCTTGACGTCGCCCGATATCCAGCCGAAGCCGTTGGTGACGGTCTTTTCCAGCCCGCGTTCGGACATCAGCTGCATGCCGACGCAGATACCGAGGAAGGGATGCGCCTTGCGGATGGCCACCTCCTCGACTGCGTCCCACATGCCGTCGACGGCGCGCAGGCCACGGGCACAATCGGCATAAGCGCCGACACCGGGCAGCACGATGCGGTCGGCGGAAAGCACGCGTTCGGCATCGGCCGTCAGCTCTATCTTGGCCGCTATGCCGGCCTCGCGGGCGGCACGCTCGAAGGCCTTGGTCGCCGAGCGCAGATTGCCCGAGCCGTAATCGATGATGGCAACGCGCATGTCAGTGTCTTCCGGGATAGTGCAGGAGGCCGAGCGCTCCGCCAGCAGGTTGAGGCCGGGGCGTGGCAGGGGAGATGGCGACGGCAGCCGGTGTCGGCTCGTCGTCGGCTTCAGCAGCGAAGAGGTAGCGCATTTCGGCGTCTTCGATGGAATCCGCCTCGACCACGCCCCACTGGCGCCAGCCGGCACGGCGAAGGGCTGCGATGCGCAGCGCACCGCCTTCGAGCCCGACATAGAGCGAAATGAGCAGCGGCAGCAGCGGAGCGGCAAAGGTCAGCCCCGCCCATTCGCTGGCCGCGGCAAGCGCCAGGGTGGCGGCAAAGGTCATCGCCGCCTCGAGCCAGAGCCGGTGCCACAGCAACCACAGCAGCGGCGCAATGAAGCCGAAGAAATGGAAGCCGTCGCGAACGAAGACGGCGCTTTCCGAAGCGCTGGTTCCCGCCTTGGCGGGCGGCTCCATGACGACATGGATGGCCATGGCTATCCCTTCAGGCTGCCCTTGGTCGAGGGTACTGCGTCAGGCTGGCGCGGGTCGCTTTCAAGTGCCATGCGCAGCGCGCGCGCCACAGCCTTGAAGCAGGTTTCGGCGATATGGTGGTTGTTGGCGCCATAATGGTTGGTGACATGCAGGGTGATGCCAGCGTTCTGGGCCAGCGCCTGGAAGAACTCGCGCACCAGCTCGGTATCGAAGGTGCCGATCTTGGGCGCCGAGAAAGCGACGTTCCAGACCAGGAACGGGCGGCCCGACACGTCGATGGCGGCGCGCGTCAGCGTCTCGTCCATGGCGAGGTCGATCGAGGCATAGCGCATGATGCCGCGGCGGTCGCCCAGCGCCTTGGACAGCGCCTGGCCGAGCGCGATGCCACAATCCTCGACGGTGTGGTGGTCGTCGATGTGCAGGTCGCCCTTGGCGGAGACCTTCATGTCGATCAGCGAATGCCGCGACAGCTGGTCGAGCATGTGGTCGAAGAAGCCGACGCCGGTCGCCATCTCCGAACGGCCGGTGCCGTCGACATGGACCGAGACGGAAATCTCGGTTTCCTTGGTCTTGCGGCTGACTTCGGCGGAACGGGGGGCCATGGCGGATCCTTGTCCTCAAAAACGAGTGCCTAATAGCAGCATGAGCGACCGCTTGCCAATCGCCGCGAAAGGGCATTTCGTGATGCGGCATGCGGATTTGCATTCCTTGCGCCGCGTCATACATAAGATCGAACTTCCACTCGTAACGCCCGAGCCGCCTCGAAGGGGCCGTGCGCCATCGGAGCAACATATGTCCAACGAACAGAGCATGCACGCCACGACCATCGTGACGGTGCGCAAGGGCAACAAGGTGGTCATTGCCGGCGACGGCCAGGTCAGCCTCGGCCAGACCATCATGAAGGGAAATGCCCGCAAGGTCCGCCGCCTCGGCAAGGGCAATGTGATCGCCGGGTTTGCCGGCGCCACGGCCGACGCCTTCACCCTTCTCGAAAGGCTCGAGGCCAAGCTCGAGCAATATCCCGACCAGCTGACGCGCGCCTGCGTCGAACTCGCCAAGGACTGGCGCACCGACCGCTATTTGCGCCGCCTCGAAGCGATGATGCTGGTGGCCGACAAGAACGTGTCGCTGGCGCTGACCGGCACCGGCGACGTGCTGGAGCCCGAATTCGGCGTGATGGCCATCGGCTCGGGCGGCAATTACGCGCTGGCCGCGGCCCGTGCGCTGATGGACACCGACAAGGACGCCGAGGAGATCGCCCGCAAGGCGATGCAGATCGCCGCCGACATCTGCGTCTACACCAACCACAGCTTCGTCATCGAAACGCTCGATGCCGGCTGAGCCAGCCTTGCGCTACGACTTCCGGCCCGTCGAAAGGAAAGACCTGCCGCTGCTGGCCAGATGGCTGGCAGCGCCGCATGTCGCGGAATGGTGGGGCGATGCAGCCGAAGAACTGGCCTCCATCGAAGAACATATCGACAGCATCTCGGTCGAGCCGCTGATCGTCGAGCTCGACGGCAAGCCGATCGGCTACCTCCAGAGCTACGACCCGCATCTGGAGGACGACCATCCCTACCAGGACCAGCCTTTCGGCACGCTCGGCGTCGATCTAACCATCGGCGTGTCTGAGCTGGTCGGAAAAGGCCACGGCTCTGCGATCCTGCGACAGTTCGTCGAGGAGTTGTTCGAGGAAGGCGTTCCACGCGTGATCATCGATCCGGATCCGTCCAACAAGCGGGCCATCCGGGCCTACGAAAAGGCAGGGTTCGTGGCTTTCGACACACGCACGTCGATTTACGGTCCCGCGCAAATGATGGCGCGCGACGCGGAGGAGGGGGATTTCGACGCATGAGCATATCGCAGGACCGTGAAGCCGCCGCGCAACGCGAAAAACTCGGCTGGTGGCTGCTGGTCGCAGCGCTGATGATCGCCGGGCAGGCGGTCGCGCTCTACTGGATGGGCCATCCGGCGATCTGCAAGTGCGGATACGTCAAGCTGTGGCACGGGGTGGTGCAGAGCTCGGAGAATTCGCAACACATCTCCGACTGGTACACCTTCTCGCACATCATCCACGGCTTCCTGTTCTATGCGCTGCTGAGCTGGCTCGCGCCCAAGAGTTCGCTTGGTTTCCGGCTGGCGGTCGCCATCGGTATCGAGCTGGCGTGGGAGCTGGTCGAAAACAGCGACTTCATCATCAACCGCTACCGCGAGGGGACCATTTCCCTCGACTACTACGGCGACAGCGTCCTGAACTCGGTGTTCGACACCCTGGCGATGGTACTCGGCTTCGTGATGGCCGCGCGGCTTCCTGTATGGAGCATCGTAGCCCTCGCCCTCATCTTTGAAATCGGCGTCGGCTACGTCATCCGGGACAACCTGACGCTCAACATCATCATGCTGGTCTATCCGCTCGATGCGATCAAGCAGTGGCAGGCGGGGATCATGTGATGACCAATCTTGCGATGCCGTCAGAAGCGCCCGGCATATCGCCCGATACCCTGCTCGCTGCGGTCGCAAACGGGCTGCTGACGGCAGAGCAGGCGCAAGGGCTGCGAGACCTGGAGAGCGCGAGCGCGAGCGCCCTCGACAGGGAGCCGCATGATGACGAAAAATTCCGGTTCATCAGCGGTTTCAGCGACATCTTCGTCACCATCGGCCTCGGGCTGTTTCTGGGCGCGCTGGGCTATTTCTCCGGCGACATGACCGGCAACACCGGCATGTTCGCCGCCATCGCCGTGGCGAGCTGGCTTCTGGCCGAGTATTTCACCCGCCGGCAGCGCATGGCGCTGCCCAGCATCGTGCTGCTTCTGGTCTATGCCGGAGCGGTCTTTTCGACGGTTGCGGAAGCCTTCAACCCCAACCTCAGCTTCGGCATGGGTCTCGGCAACCACGGCGGCTTGCCGATCGTTGTCGCCGGTCTTGCAACCGCCGCGGCAACCGCATTGCACTACCAGCGCTTCCGCGTGCCAGTGACGATCGCAGCCGGCGTAGCCGCCCTTGTCGCCTCGGCCGTCGGGATTCTTTTCATGGTCTTGCCGGATTTCGCCATCCAGGCGGCCAAGCCCCTGCTGCTTGCCTGCGGCGTTTCGGTGTTCGCACTGGCCATGCGGTTCGACCTCAGCGACCCGCAACGCCAGACCCGACGCACCGACATCGCGTTCTGGCTGCACATGCTGGCAGCACCGCTGATCGTCCATCCGCTGATCAGCGGGCTGGTCGGCGAGGGCGGTTCCGACGCGATCTCCGCCTGGAGTATCCTAGCGATCTTCATTGGACTGGCACTCGTCGCCCTCGTCGTCGACAGGCGCGCGATCCTTGTTTCCGGTCTGTCCTACGCCGGTTTTGCCTTCGGCTCGCTGGTCGTCAAGGCGGGGCTGGCGGACAGCGTCGTTCCGCTGACCATGCTGGTGCTCGGCGCCCTGGTGCTGCTGCTCAGCGCCGGCTGGCATGCGCTGCGGCGGACCCTTGTGCCACTGCTGCCCGGCGCCCTTGCGGTCCGGCTTCCAGCCCATACATAAGCCCCAACTGAGTATTCGAGAGTAACGCCATGTCCACATTCTCTCCCCGTGAGATCGTTTCCGAACTCGACCGCTTCATCATCGGCCAGAAGGACGCCAAGCGCGCCGTGGCGATCGCGCTGCGCAACCGCTGGCGCCGGCAGCAGCTGGAAGGCCAGATGCGCGAAGAGGTCATGCCCAAAAACATCCTGATGATCGGACCTACCGGCGTCGGCAAGACCGAGATTTCGCGCCGACTGGCGAAGCTCGCGGGTGCGCCCTTCGTCAAGGTCGAGGCGACCAAGTTCACCGAGGTCGGCTATGTCGGCCGCGACGTCGAGCAGATCATCCGCGATCTCGTCGAGGTCGCCATCGGCCTGGTGCGCGAGAAGATGCGCGAGGACGTCGAGGCCCGCGCCCATGTCAACGCAGAGGAGCGCGTGCTCGAGGCGCTGGTCGGCAAGACCGCCAGCCCAGCGACCCGCGACTCGTTCCGGAAAAAGCTGCGCGACGGCGAACTCGACGACAAGGAAATCGAGATCCAGGTCGCCGACACCGGCACCGGCGGCATGCCGAGCTTCGACATCCCCGGCATGCCCGGCGGCAATGTCGGCGTGCTCAACATCAACGACATGCTGTCGAAGGCGATGGGCGGCCAGCGCACCAAAGCGCGCAAGACCACCGTCAAGGAATCCTACGGGCTTCTGATCAGCGACGAGTCCGACAAGCTGCTCGACCAGGACGAGGTCGTCCGCCGGGCGCTTGAGGTCACCGAGAACGAAGGCATCGTCTTCCTCGACGAGATCGACAAGATAGCCCGGGGCGGCGACGTCCATGGTGGGCCGTCGCGCGAAGGCGTGCAGCGGGACCTATTGCCGCTGGTCGAGGGCACGACGGTTGCGACCAAGTACGGGCAGGTCAAGACCGACCACATCCTGTTCATCGCCTCGGGTGCGTTCCACGTGGCCAAGCCGTCGGACCTGTTGCCGGAGTTGCAGGGCCGCCTGCCGATCCGCGTCGAGCTGCGCGCGCTGGAGAAGGACGACTTCCGTCGAATCCTGACGGAGACGGAGGCCAGCCTGATCAAGCAGTACATCGCCCTGATGAACACCGAAGGCGTCAACCTCGAATTCACCGACGACGCCATCGATGCGCTTGCCGGCATCGCGGTCGACCTCAATGCCTCGGTCGAGAACATCGGCGCGCGGCGCCTGCAGACGGTTATGGAACGCGTGCTCGACGAGATCTCCTACGACGCACCCGATCGCAACGGCACCTCGGTCAAGATCGACGCTGCCTATGTCGAAAAGCATGTCGGCGATCTCTCGAGGAACACCGACCTGTCGCGGTTCATCCTCTAAAAGCTCCAACGGCGGCCCGGCAGGGCCGCCGTGCATCCCGACCTGTGGCCGAATGGAACCATTCGGCCAGGTTTCGCAGCTTCGGGCGACAACGCCCTCGACTAAGCGTGGGGCATTTTCTAGTTTGCCCGGACAAAGCTTGGGCATACAGCAGCATATGAAAAGCGCATTTCTCACGGCATTTCTTCTGGCGGCAGCCTTCGGCGCGCCGCAGGCATCGGCTGCCACGACGGTGGTTGCCGCCGGCAACGTCAATGTCGAACAGCCCGAAGTGCCCGGCGCCTCGTCCAAGCGGACGAGGGCAGGCAAGACCACCTTCGACGCCAAGTACCGCAAGGTCTATGCGCTGCTGCAGAACGATGGCGAGCTGCGCGGCAAGATCACGTCGGTGGCACGCGACTACGGCATCGACCCGATGCATATCGTCGGTGCCATCGTCGGCGAGCACACCTACAATGTCGACGCCTACGACCGACTGCAGACCTACTACGTCAAGGCAGTGTCCTACCTCTCCAGCAAGCTGCGTTTCGCCTATGAGGGCGAAGACATCTCCGATTTCATCAAGCGGCCGGAATTCGCCGAGTGTAGCGGCAAATCGGGCAGCTACGACCTTTGGGAATGCCGCGAGCGGGTTTGGAACCAGGATTTCCGCGGCAAGACCGTGGGCGGCACCAGTTATCCCAACGACCGCTTCAGCGCGACCTTCTTCCAGCCGTTCTACGCCGGCCAGACATTCGGCATCGGCCAGCTCAATCCGCTGACGGCGCTGCAGATGAGCGACGTCGTGCACAAGGTGTCGCGCCTGCCCAAGCTCGACGAGAGCGACCCGAATGCCGTCTATAAGACGATCATGGACCCGGACCTGACACTGCCTTACGTCGCCGCGACGCTGAAGACCTCGATCGACGCCTACAAGAGCATTGCCGGCTTCGATATTTCCGGCAATCCGGGGATTACCGCCACGCTCTACAATGTCGGTAACCCCGAGGCGCGTGCCTACGCGCTCAAGGCCGAGAACGAACGGCGCGAGGCGGCCGGCGAGGCGCCCAAGGTGCCGGAGGAAAATTACTACGGTTGGCTGGTCAACGACCGCCTCAGCGAACTCAAGGCGCTGTTCTAGCCGCGCTTCTTCCGCGCGATCGCCTGGCGGACGTGAACGTTGAGGGCGGCAAGTTCGGTCTCGTTCAACTCGCCAATGGCCTGGGCCAGGAGATTGGCGAGTTCGGTGGCGGCAGGCGAAAGCCCCGCCGTGTCGACCACGACGCGCGGGTGCGAGCCCTCGGCCAGCTTCTGCAATTCCTCGGCATCATCCCAGATGACATTGAAGTAGCCGATGATCTTCTGGATCATCGCCCAGGTCGGCACGCCGCGATGACCATGCTCCAGCGCCGAGAGATAGGCGGCGCTGACTCCGATGGAGGCAGCCATGTCCTTCTGGCTGACGCCGCGTTCGCGCCGGAGTTCGCGGATGCGTTCGCCCAGCGGTGTCAATGGCCGGTCCTCCGCCGCAGCCGGATGTAGATCGCGCCCGAGCCGCCATGGTGGCGTGCGGCATGATCGTGGCTGGAGACCAGCATGCGAAACGGCGCCGTGTTCAGCCATGCCGGCACCATGCGCTTCAAAACACCGTCGCCGCCCTTGGAGTTGCCCTTGCCGGTGATGACGAGGACATAGCGAACCCCACCGGCATGGGCTCGGGCCAGGAAGGTCAAGAGCAGCGAATAGGCCTCGTCCTGGGTCAGGCCATGCAGGTCGACGCGGCCTTCGATCGGAAGGCGACCCTTGGACAGCTTGTCGCGCGTCGGCTCGTCGAGCGAATGGGCGACATACTGGCGCTTCGGCGGTGTCGGTGCCGCTGGTGCCGGCACTTGCGCCGCCTGGATTGGTGCTGCAACCGACTTTTCAGCCACGGCAACAGGCAGTTCGGGAACCTCAACCGCCCGCTTGCCCTTCAGCGGCGAGGTCGTCCGGGCAATGATGTTCCACAGCACGCGTTCTTCGTCGCTCAGCTTGCGTTCGCGGCGCGTGCTCATGAACTGGCCCCGGCGAACAAGGACTTCGGCAGAAGCGCGAAGAAATCGGCATCGTTGCGGACGACGCCGGCGATCTCCCCGGCATCGAAGCCCGATCCGGCGAACAGGTCGCCGCGCGCCTGGCCGGTGATGGCCGATCCGGTATCCTGGGCGATCATGAGCCGGGCGAACGGTCCGCCGCCGAATGCGGTCAGCGACGGCGCCGCGATGAAAAACGGCGTTCCGAAAGTGTGCAGCAGGCGATCGACGGCGACCGAGCGGCCCGCCGTGAGCGGCACCTTTGCCGCGGCGATCGGCCCGAGAGCGGGATCATCGACCTCTGCCTGCCTGAAGAAGATGTAGGATCGGTTCTGCCACAGGATCTCGTCGACGCGATGGGGATTGGCCTTGAACCAGGCCCGGATCGACTGCATGGTCACCTTTTCGAGCGGAATCTCGCCGATCCCGGCCAAAAACCCGCCGGGACCAGTAAAGCGCTGGCCGGATTTCGCGGCGTAGGTGACGCGCCGCAGCGAACCGTCGGTCATATGCAGGCGCGCGGCACCCTGGACATGGATGAAGAACGCATCGACAGGATCGGCGACCCAGGCGATCTCGAGGCCCTTGCCCGACAAGGCGCCCTGTTCGATCGCCGGCCGGTCGAAATACTCGACAAGCCCATTCGGCGCCTGGCGCCCGAAAGCGAGATAGGGGTCCATGCCGGCCGGGCGGTTCTGGTCGTCAATGTCGACGAGGTCGGCCGGGCGCGACAGCAGCGGTATCCGGAAAACTTCTGTCCTGACGGGAGATGCCTCGACTTCGGGCTCGTAGAAACCAGTGACCAGACCACGGTCGCGGCCATCCGGCGCGACAAAGGCTGGCTGGAAATGACGTTCAAAGAATTCGCGGGCCTTGGCGCCGGTCGTTGCCGGTTGTTCGCGGGCGTCGGCATAGGAGGGGCCGAAAGCATCGAAAGCGACGCCAAGGGCGCCGCTGCGATAGGGTTTGGTCAGGACATGAAAGGCAGAGCGCCGGAAGGCTTCGAAGGCCGCCAACTGGTCATCTTCCAGCCAGCCGGGCAGGTCGGCGAAAGTGACCTGGCAGAACGCGGGCGAGAGCGGCACGGGCTTCGCCCGCCAGTCGCGATCAGTCTTCTTCCTCGGTGGCGACGAGCTTCCAGTTCGGGTCGCGCGAGCGGGTGTCGCGGGCGAAGGTCCAGACATCCTTGACCTCGGCCACGGTCTCCGGATCGCCGTCGATGACGTCGCCGGCCTTGTCGCGGGTCGCCGAGATCAGCTCCGAGACGATACGGAGCGTGACATGGGCCTCGCCGCCCTTCATCTCGGCCGAAACGATATCGGCCTTGTCGATGCCGACGAAGGAAGACTGGATCTTTTCCGAACGGCCCTCGCGCTCGGTGATCGCCGCGACGAAGCCATCGAAGACCTCGCGCGACAGCAGGTTCTTGAGAGTTTTGCGGTCGCCGTCGGCATAGGCCATGACGATCATCTCGTAGGCCATCTTGGCGCCTTCGACAAAACCCTTGGGCTCGAAGGAAGCATCCGCATCCTTGATGGCGCGCAGGCCCTTGTTGAGCTCGGTCCCGGGCTTGGCAAAGGCGTCGATGGCGACATACGCATCTTCAGCGGGCTCGCCGGCTGCGCGCTTGCGCGGCAGCGAGACAACGTTCTCGGACTTGCCATTGGCGTCCTGCGGCTTGTTGCGCGCTGCGGTGTAGGGATCGAAAGGCGGGCGTTCGTTGCCGGTGCGGCGGCCGAGCACGTTGCGCAGCTGGAAGAAGATCACCACCGCTGCGATCAGAAAGAAAATCGTGCCGAAATCGAAGAATTCCATATCTTCCCGCCGATCCGTCCCTTGTTCACGGCCAAAGCCAGACTATCTGCCAATTGCCGGCGCTTTTGGGGCGCCCCTGAGCCTTTGCATATAGAACGCATGCGCCGATCATTCAAATTAAAGGCGCAGCGCCCTATCTAAAGATGTATGCGGTATGCCTGTGACCGCATATCGTTGTCACGTCAACACAAACCGGACCGGATCGACGCCCTTCATGCTGCCACTCCTGATCCTTGCCTTGCCCTTGCTCGAAATAGCCGGCTTCGTGGTGGTCGGCAGCGAAATCGGCGTGCTGGCAACCATCGGCCTGATCCTTCTCAGCGGCATCGTCGGCTCGATCCTGCTGCGGGTGCAGGGTTTTGGCGTCATGACCCGGATTCGCACCGAGATGGACGCCGGCCGCGACCCTTCGAAGGAGCTGGCCAACGGCGCGATGATCGTGCTGGCCGGTATCCTGCTGCTGATCCCCGGCTTCATCACCGACATTCTGGGCATACTCCTGTTCCTGCCGCCGGTCCGCGCCCTGGCCTGGCGCTTCCTCGGCAAGCGGGTTCGCTTCTCTACCGATTTCGGCGGCTTTGCCCGACGCGGCGGTCCGGCCGGCGGCAAGACCATCGATCTCGACGAAGATGATTTTTCGCGCCAGCCCAACCCCAATTCGCCCTGGCGTTCGATCCGCGACGAGTAGGGCCGAAGCTTGCGACGCCGGCAAAACCTTGTCTTGGCATGCCGAGCGTGGTAGCCAACGCGCGATTTCAATACGGGCCGCGCCGCGGCCGAGCCAAGAGGACATGGGCTTATGGCCACTAATGAAGCGCCGGAAGGCGCCAACGGCAACGGTAACGCACAGCAGCCCACGCTCAACGTGCTGGCGCAGTATGTAAAGGACCTGTCCTTCGAAAGCCCCGGCGCGCCGAACTCGCTGCGCGGCCGCGACAAGGCTCCCGGCATCAACATCAACGTCAACGTCAACGCCAACCCGATGACGGACAAGCAGTTCGACGTCAACCTGACGCTGAGCGCCAAGGCTGCCTTCGACAAGGACGTGCTGTTCAACGTCGAGCTGGTCTATGGCGGCGTCTTCCGCATCGACGGTTTCCCGCAGGAACACATGCTGCCGCTGCTCTTCATCGAGTGCCCGCGCCTGCTGTTCCCCTTCGCTCGCCAGATCATCGCCGAAGCGACCCGCAACGGCGGCTTCCCGCCGCTGATGCTTGATCCGATCGACTTCGCGCAGATGTTCCAGCAGAAAATCGCCGAGGAAAAGGCCGCTTCGCAGGTCAAGGTCAGCTAAGACCTCGCCAAAGAGCGCAGATATCGAAGCCCGGCCTCAGCGCCGGGCTTTTTCGTATCCGCCGGTCAGTTGGGTTCGGCAGGAGAGAGCAGCTTCGCCCAGATCGCCTTTTCGCCAAGGGTGCCTACCAGCTTCTCGTGCGCGGCAAGCTCGGCCTCGCTCAGCCGGGTCGGCAGCGGCTCGGGCCGGGCGGCGATGACGATCTCGATCTGCCGCGTCGACCCGCCATTGCCGCCGGATGACGAAAAGCTGTCCAGCACCAGCGCCGACTGCTTGCCACCAATCAGCTCGATATAGACTTCGGCCAGGAGCTCGGAGTCGAGCAGGGCGCCGTGCTTGGTACGGCGGCTGTTGTCGATGCCGTAGCGCCGGCACAGCGCATCGAGCGAATTCGGGCCCATCGGGTGCTTGCGGCGGGCAAGCGCCAGCGTATCGATCAGACGCTCGGCCTCGATCGCCGCCTGGTCGAGCCTGGCAAACTCGGCATTGATGAAACCCAGATCGAAAGTGCCGTTGTGCGCGACAAGCTTGGCGCCGTCGATGAAGTCGATGAAGTCGTCGATGATCTCAGCGAAGGTCGGCTTGCCCTCGAGATCGGCATTGGAGATGCCGTGCACCGCCTGGGCTTCCGGATGGACCTGCCGCCCCTGCGGGTTGATGTATTTGTGGAACGTGCGGCCGGTCGGAAAGCGGTTGACCATCTCGATGCCGCCGATCTCGATCACGCGGTCCTCGCGGTTGTCGAGGCCGGTCGTTTCCGTATCGAAAATGATCTCGCGCAAGTGATGATTCTCCTTGCCGCGAGCATGCCCTCATGGGCAGCCGGCGGACAAGTGCGGCGATTCGCCGGCCTAGGGCTTTCCCACCGTCAAATCGGCAATGATGGCCTGAACGGCAGCGCGGGCCGGCTCAAGGCCCTGGCCCGTATCGACGATGTAGTCGGCGCGCGCGCGCTTTTCAGCGTCGGGTACCTGCTTGGCCAGGATCGCCTCGAATTTTTGCTCGGTCATGCCTGGGCGAGCCAGAACGCGCTCGCGCTGGATTTCCGGCGATGCGGTGACCACCACCACCTTATCGACCCGGCCGCGGCCATTGGTTTCAAACAGCAGCGGGATGTCGAGCACGGCAATCGGCGCACCCGCGGCGCGGCTGCGCTCGAGGAACGCATTTGCATCGGCCCGGACACGCGGATGGATGATGCCTTCGAGCTTCTTCAGGGCCGCTGCATCGCCCAGGACATGACGGGCGAGTTCGGTGCGGTCGACGGTCCCGTCCTTGACCGTTCCGGGGAAGGCCGCCTCGATCAGGGGGGCTGCGTCGCCGGCATAGAGCCGATGCACCGCCTCGTCGGAATCATGGACCGGGACGCCGGCTTCCGCGAACATCCTGGCTGTCGTCGACTTGCCCATGCCGATCGACCCTGTCAGCCCCAGGACGATCATTTCTTGCGGTCCATGTCGGCAACGATCAGGTTTCGCAACTCGGCCGTGACTTCAGGCCTCTTGCCGAACCAGCGTTCGAAGCCCGGTACTGCCTGGTGCAACAGCATTCCGAGGCCATCGACCGTCTTGAGGCCTCGCGCCTTTGCCGCTGTGAGCAGCGGTGTCTCGAGCGGCACATAGACGATATCGGTGACAATGGCGTGGCCGGGCAGGTTTGCGGGATCGGCAGGCAGGCCCTCATTGCCATGCATGCCGAGCGCCGTCGTGTTGACCAGCAAGGATGCATCTCCAAGCAGTTCGGGCGTCGCCGCCTGCGGATGCGCTGTGATACCGGCGCCGAACTGGTTGGCAAGCTGCTCGGCGCGCGCAACCGTGCGGTTGACGATGCGGATATCCTTGAAGCCGCGCTGCTTGAGCGCATGGATGATCGCCCGCGACGCACCGCCGGCGCCCAGCACCACGGCCACATCGCCCTTGGCCCAGCCCGGCGCAAAGTGATCGAGATTGGCGGCAAAACCATAGGCGTCGGTGTTACCACCCCACAAAACGCCATCCTCGAACCACAGCGTGTTGACGGCGCCGATCTGCTCGGCGGCCTCGTCGCGGCGCTGGACAGCGGCGAAGGCTGCCTCCTTGTGCGGGATGGTGACATTGCCGCCGCGGAGGCCAGCCGCAGCAAGACCGCTGAGAAACACGGCAAAATCAGTTGGAGCGACGTCGATTGCCGTGTAGCTGCCGTCAATGCCGTAGCTCTTCAGCCAATGGCTATGGATCAGCGGCGAGCGCGAATGCGCGATGGGGTGGCCGCAGACGAATGCCTTCAACTCAGCCATCGATGGCCCCGAGCTCGCGCAGTTCCTTGAGAACCGGCAAAAGCGGCAGGCCGACGATGGTGAAGTGGTCACCTTCGACCTTTTCGAACAGCTGGATGCCTTCGCCCTCGATCTGGTAGGCGCCGACGCTCGACAGGGCTTTCCTGCCGACACGGGCAAGGTGGCGGCCAATGAAAGCCGGGTCGAGCTGGCGCATGGTCAGCGACGCGACCGCGACATGGCGCCAGATCGTTTCGCCATCGCGCACCAAAACCACGGCGCTGTTGAGCTGATGCGTCTGGCCGGAAAGCTTGAGCAGGTGGCGACGGGCCCCTTCCATGTCGGCCAGCTTGTGGAACACCTCGTCGCCGAGCGACAGCGTCTGGTCGCAGCCGAGCACCAGCCGGCCAGGGTGTGCTTCGCTGACTGCCACCGCCTTTGCCTCGGCGAGCACCAAGGCCACTTCCTCGGGCGTCGCACCGCTTTCGGCCAGCGGTGCCTCGAGAGCACGCTCGTCGAGATCGGCGGGGATGGCATCGACGGCCACGCCGGCATGTTCGAGCAT
The DNA here is from genome assembly GCF_003071665.1 of Aminobacter sp. MSH1. Classification (GTDB taxonomy): domain Bacteria; phylum Pseudomonadota; class Alphaproteobacteria; order Rhizobiales; family Rhizobiaceae; genus Aminobacter; species Aminobacter niigataensis. Next base: position 950,652 of record NZ_CP026265.1, read on the forward strand.
GGCTTTGCGAAACGGGCTGCCGGAAGCAAGGATGAGTTTTTCGGTCACTGGCTTTGCCTGAAAACGAACCGCGCAGGCGGCGTTGCTGGGTGTATCGGGTCCTAGCGGCTCTTGTTGCGCAGGGCAACGATCGCGGCGGCCGTTTCCTCGATCGAGCGGCGGCTGACGTCGATCATCGGCCAATTGTGCTTGGTGCAGATCTTACGGGCATAGGCCAGTTCCTCGGTGATCGAGGCGCGGTCGATGTATTCCTGGGCGTCGAAGGCCATGGTCGTGCCGAGAATACGGTTCTGGCGCACATGCGAGATGCGCTCGGCGGTGGCGATCAGCCCGACGACCAGTGGCTTTTCCGCCTTGACTAGGCTGTCGGGCACGGGGACGCCAAGCACGATGGGGATGTTTGCGGTCTTGATGCCGCGGTTGGCGAGATAGATGCTGGTCGGTGTCTTCGACGTTCTCGAAATGCCGATCAGCACCACGTCGGCCTGCTCCATGTCGGTCGGCAACTGGCCGTCGTCATGTTCCATGGTGAAGTTGAGCGCGTCGATGCGGCGGAAATATTCGGCATCGAGCACGTGCTGGGCGCCGACACGGCGGCCGGCCGGCGCGCCGAGATAGGACTGGAACACCGACAGCACCGGCTCGAGCACCGACACGCAGGGCAGCCCCATCGCCGCGCAGCGGCTGTCGATGATGCCGGCGAGGTGCTGATCGACAACGGTGTAGAGCACGATGCCCGGCTCTTCCTCGATGTCGTCGAACACCTTCATCAGCTGCTTTTCGGTGCGGATCAGCGGGTAGATGTGCTCGATCGCGCGCGCGTCCTTGTATTGCGCGGAGGCCGCGCGCCCGGCCGCCAGAAGCGTCTCGCCGGTGGCGTCGGAGATCAGGTGCAGATGGAAGAAGCTTTGCGGTTTGTTCACAGCGGGCGCCTGGGTCTGTGGTCAAATGTGGATAAACGGGCGGTTTGGCTCGAAGCGGCCGGCGCGACTGTATCAGATGCCGACTTGTCCACAATTCGCTCTGCTGTCTGTTTCGATTCAGTGGCGGGGAGTATTGTGGGGATAGTTTTTTAGTCCCCGGCTGTCCACAGAATCAGCATCTGGCATGCGCTCAGCTACATTCCTGATTCAAATCGACGAATCCGCTTCTTGCTCGAAGTTTTCCACGCTGGCGAAAACGGCCGCGCGTCACTATGACAAGTGGATATCTCGGGCTGCCTATGGACAGGTCGTAATTCTCGATTCCAACAGACTCTAAGAATTAGAAGAATCCTTCGATATAAATTTTTGTTTATAGAAGGCTCAAGGAAAGGCAGGCCAGATGGCCGTGAAACGCGCTCTGCTCCAAGTCCTGAAAGGCGAAAGCCTGGAGGTTCCTCCGCTCTGGATGATGCGACAGGCGGGCCGCTATCTCCCGGAGTATCGCGAAGCGCGTAAGAAGGCCGGGAGCTTTCTCGATCTCTGCTACAACCCAGACTTCGCCGTCGAAGTGACGCTGCAGCCGATCAGGCGCTTCGACTTCGATGCTTCGATCCTGTTCTCCGACATCCTTGTGGTTCCGCATGCGCTCGGTCGCGATCTCCGCTTCGAGGAAGGCCGTGGGCCCTTGATGACGCCGATCACCGCGGCCGGCGTCGCAGCGCTGGACGGCGAAAAGTTTCACGTGAATCTCGAACCGGTCTACGAAACCGTGCGCCGGCTGCGCCGCGAATTGCCGGAGAAGACGACCCTGATCGGCTTCTGCGGCGCGCCCTGGACGGTTGCCACCTACATGATCGCCGGACACGGCACGCCAGACCAGGCACCAGCAAGACTGTTCGCCTATCGCGAGCCGGAAGCCATGGCGCGGTTGCTGTCGATCCTTGCCGATCATTCGGCAGCCTATCTCATCCGCCAGATCGAAGCGGGCGCCGACGTGGTGCAGATCTTCGATTCCTGGTCGGGCGTGCTCGACGAAGCGACTTTCGAGGCCTGCTGCATCAAGCCGGTTGCCGAGATCGTGCGCAAGGTGCGCGCGGTCTATCCGGACGTTCCGATCATCGGCTTCCCCAAGGGGGCTGGAGCCCAGCTCGACAGCTACAGGCAGCGCACAGGCGTCACCGGCCTCGGCCTAGATTGGGCGGTGCCTCTGTCGCAGGCGCAGCGTCTGCAGGGCGCAGGAGCCGTGCAGGGCAACCTCGACCCGCTCAGGCTCGTTGTCGGTGGCAAGGCTCTGGACGAGGGCGTGGATGCCATCCTGAAGGCATTGGGAAACGGTCCGCTGATCTTCAATCTCGGCCACGGCATTACGCCTGAGACGCCTGTGGCGCATGTCGAGGCGATGGTCCGCCAGGTGCGAAAGGCAACCCAGCAATGAGCAGCAACGCGCAAGGGGCATCAAGCGGTGCGACGGCAGCGAAACGCGCTGTGATCTCGATCGTTGTTCTGGCAGCGCTGACGGCGCTGCTCTTCCTCGCCGCACCAGACGGCTTCTACCTCTGGGCCAAGGCGATCCATGTCATCGCGGTGATCTCCTGGATGGCCGGCATGCTCTATCTGCCGCGGCTGTTCGTTTATCACGCAGAGGCGGAGAAGGGTTCCGTGCAATCGGAGACCTTCAAGGTGATGGAGCGTCGCCTGCTGCGGGCCATCATCAACCCGGCGATGATCGTCACCTGGGTGTTCGGCCTGTGGCTGGCTTGGAAGGGATTTGATTTCAGCGGCGGCTGGCTGCACGCCAAGCTCACTGCCGTATTGCTGCTTTCGGGCGTGCACGGCTATCTCTCGGCGTCCGTCCGCCGCTTTGCCGAGGACCGTAACGAGAAACCGTCGCGGCATTGGCGCATTGTCAACGAGATCCCGACGGTCCTGATGGTCGTCATCGTCATCCTGGTGGTTGTAAAGCCCTTCTGACGACCTTAAATTTGCTGGACTGCGCCTTGCTCTTTCGTTTCGGGAGAGCTAAAAGGCTGTTCTTCCTTCCCGCCATGCGCCGCCCCATTCTCATTCCCTGGCCGCGCCCGGCGCTTATCGCAAAATGCCGATAGCCAATCCTTCCCCACGCTCAGAGTCCGTCTATGCAGGAAACTAAACTCGCCGAATTCAAGAACAAGAAGCCGCCGGAGCTGATCGCTTACGCCGAATCGCTCGAGGTCGAAAACGCCAGCGTCATGCGCAAGCAGGAACTGATGTTTGCGATTCTCAAGAAGCTGGCCGGCCAGGATATCGAGATCATCGGTGACGGTGTCGTCGAAGTGTTGCAGGACGGTTTTGGCTTCCTGCGTTCGGCCAACGCCAATTATCTTCCGGGTCCGGACGATATCTACATTTCACCTTCCCAGATCAGGCGCTTTTCGCTGAAGACCGGCGATACGGTCGAGGGCCCGATCCGCAGCCCCAAGGAGGGCGAGCGCTATTTCGCGCTGCTAAAGGTCAACACGATCAATTTCGACGATCCCGAAAAGATCCGTCACAAGATCCACTTCGACAACCTGACGCCGCTGTACCCGACGTCGCGGCTCAAGATGGAAGTCGAGAACCCGACGACAAAGGACATCTCGCCCCGCGTCATCGACCTGGTGGCGCCGCTGGGCAAGGGCCAGCGCGCCCTGATCGTGGCGCAGCCGCGTACCGGCAAGACCGTGCTGCTGCAGAACATCGCGCACTCGATCACCACCAACCATCCCGAGTGCTACCTGATCGTGCTTCTGATCGACGAGCGTCCGGAAGAAGTGACCGACATGCAGCGCTCGGTGAAGGGTGAGGTGGTGTCGTCGACCTTCGACGAGCCGGCCGTTCGCCACGTCCAGGTTGCTGAAATGGTCATCGAGAAGGCCAAGCGCCTGGTCGAACATGGCCGCGACGTCGTCATCCTGCTCGATTCGATCACCCGTCTCGGCCGCGCCTACAACACCGTCGTGCCGTCATCCGGCAAGGTTCTGACCGGCGGCGTCGACGCCAACGCCTTGCAGCGTCCGAAGCGCTTCTTCGGCGCTGCCCGTAACATCGAAGAAGGCGGTTCGCTGACCATCATCGCTACGGCGCTGATCGACACCGGCAGCCGCATGGACGAAGTCATCTTCGAAGAGTTCAAGGGCACCGGCAACTCGGAAATTGTGCTCGACCGCAAGGTCGCCGACAAGCGCATCTATCCGGCGATGGACATCCTCAAGTCCGGCACCCGCAAGGAAGACCTGCTCGTCCAGCGCCAGGACCTGCAGAAGATCTTCGTGCTGCGCCGTATCCTAGCGCCGATGGGCACCACCGATGCGATCGAGTTCCTCATCGACAAGCTCAAGCAGACCAAGACCAACGCCGACTTCTTCGATTCGATGAACACCTGACCTGTTCAGCGACGGCGAAGGGCTTCTTCGAGCTTTTCGGGATCGTCGATAACAGGCAGACAGATGAGGCCGGTGCAGAGATATGCACCGGCCTTTTTCGTATCCGGCAGGATGTCCCCCGGCAGTTTGGCGCGGGTCACGTCGTCGCCAACGTTGACGAAGATGTCGACGCGGCGCGGGTCGGGGTTCCGATTCGCTACCGAAACAAGCCTTGAGTTCGTCGGATCCACGACGACGATCAGCTTCGAAGGCTCGAGCGCCAATACACTCGCATTGACGATGCCTGCCTGGCCGTATTGCTGGTTCTGGATCCGGCCGGCGGCGTGCTCGGCGATCGTCCAGGCGCGTTGCTGCAGGTCGATGTCGCCGGTGACATTGGCGAGCCGCACCACCGCTTCCATGATCTGGCTGGTTGCTGACGGGATCGCCTCATCGATGTCGCCGCGGATACGCATTGGCACGTCGGTGCTGTCAGAAGCGGTGAGATAGTGCCCCGTCTTGTCGGCATCGGCATGCCAGGTCTCGAGTATGTCGAGAAAACGCGCGCCGCCCTCCAGGTATCGCGTGTCCCTGGTGGCTTCGAACAGCGAAACGGCAGCGTTGATCATGGCGGCATAATCGCTCGACAGCGCCGGATAGAGCCGCTTTTCGCCCAGGCAGGAATGGGGCAGCCGGCCGTCTGGATTGGCCGAAGCCAGAATTGCGTCGAATGCCGCCTTCGCTGCCGCTATCCAATCGCTGCGTTCGAGGCTTCGTCCTGCCTCGGCAAGGGCAACGATCGTCAGGCCGTTCCAATCCGTCAGCGCCTTGTCGTCGCGGCCGGGCCGAACGCGCTTCTCGCGCGCCTCGAGCAGCCGGGCCAGGAGCCCGGAGACTAGGCGGCGCGCCTCGGCCGACTGAACGGTCTGCGCCTCTGTCTGGTGGATAATGGGGTCCCCTTCCCAAGAATCCGGCTTGCTGAGCGTGAAGTGGTTGAAAAACAAGGACGAATCGTCACCGAGAATGGCTTCTATGTCGTGTCTCGTCCAGGTGTAGAACAGGCCTTCTTCACCTTCACTGTCGGCGTCAAGGCTGGAGGCGAACGTTCCGTCGGGCAGCTGCATTTCCCGCATCAGCCAGGCGACGGTGTCTTCGATTCGTATCCGAAACAGTTCGTTTCCGGTGGCGGCATAGGACCAGTTGGCCTGACGGATCATCTGCGCATTGTCGTACAGCATCTTCTCGAAATGCGGCACCAGCCATTGTGCGTCGGTGGAATAGCGCGCCAGGCCACCACCGACATGGTCATAGATGCCGCCAGTGAGCATGCGCGCCATGGTTTCCGTGACCGCATCGCGATGCTCCTGGTTGTCCGAGCGGAGCCAGGACAGCCACAGGGTCTGCATGAAGGGCGCGTTCGGGAATTTTGGCGCTCCGCGGAGCCCACCTAATTGGCGGTCGATCATGTCGTAGATGCCTGATGCAAGTGTCCGGGCAGTGTCGGTCGACAATTGCCCGGGCGCGCTGCTGCCACCGAGGCGCTTGCTGACATGCTGCGCAAGGTCTGACGCACTTTGCAGGATGCTGGCGCGTTTGCCGCGCCATGCCGCATCGACGGCGTTGAGTACCTGGATGACGCCCGGACGCCCGTAGCGCGCCTCACGCGGAAAATAGGTCCCGCCCCAGAATGGCTTGGCGTCCGGCGTGAGAAACATCGTCAGCGGCCAGCCGCCTTGCTCGCCCATGCTGGCGAGCGCTGCCATGTAGATCTGGTCGATGTCGGGCCGCTCCTCGCGGTCGACCTTGATGTTAACGAAGAGCCGGTTCATGACCTCAGCAACTTCGGCATTCTCGAAGCTTTCGTGCGCCATGACATGGCACCAATGGCAGGCGGCATAACCGACGGAGAGCAAGATGGGCCTGTCCAGCTCTACGGCTTCCGCCAGAGCCGCAGGTGACCACGGGCGCCAGTGCACCGGATTGTCGCCATGCTGGCGCAGGTAAGGGCTGCCTTCGTCACGAAGCAAATTGTCTTGCGGAAGCATGCGCGATCAGTCCGAAACAGTGGTAATACCGCCCAACCTAGGGCGCTTCCGTGAGACCGGCAAATGCTATTCACAGATTCCATCGCTGCACTTTCCAGCGGCCACTTACCATCCGGCGTGGCAATCATACGCATTTCGGGGCCGCATGTTCGATTCGCCATCGAAACGATTGGCGGTTCTCTCCCGAAAGCGCGCTTGGCTCACTACGGCCCATTGCATGCGTCTGACGGCAGGCGGATCGATCAGGCGCTGACGCTGTTTTTCCCTGGTCCGAACAGCTTTACCGGCGAAGACTGCGGCGAGTTCCAGGTGCATGGTGGCCGGGCGGTCGTGGCGACGTTGCTTACCGAAATTTCCGGGTTGCCGGGCTTTCGCCAAGCCGAGGCGGGCGAATTCACGCGACGCGCTTTTCTTAACGGCAAGATCGACCTCCTGGAGGCGGAGGCGCTCGCCGACCTGGTTAACGCGGAGACAGAAGCGCAGCGCCAATTCGCCGTGTTGAACTCCGGCGGCGTGCAGAGCGAACTCTATCTCGGATGGCGCAAGCGCCTGATCCACGCGCGGGCAATGATCGAAGCGGAGATGGACTTTGCCGACGAGGCCGATGTGCCGGGATCGGTGTCGTCCCAGGTCTGGCGCGATGTCGGATTGCTGATCGAGGAGATCCAACGCCACATCGACAGCTATGGTAAGGCCGAGATGATCCGTGACGGCTTTGACGTTGTCATCCTGGGTGCGCCGAATGCCGGGAAGTCGAGCCTGCTCAATTCATTGTTGCGCCGGGAGGCGGCAATCGTGACTGACGAGGCGGGCACTACGCGCGACCTCGTCGAAGCAGTTTTGGATCTCGATGGCCTGAAGGTTCGGATCACCGATACGGCGGGTTTGCGTGAGCCGGCCGGTAAGGTCGAGGCCATTGGCATCGAACGTGCCAGGGAGCGGGCAAAAGGCGCAGATTTGGTGGTCTTGTTGGAGGACATGTCTTCGCCGGGCGAGGAGCTCGACGTGCCCTCTGGAATTCGCACCGTCAGAGTTGGCAACAAACTGGACCTGGCCACCGGGCCGGCAGCCGATCGCTACGCTGCGACGATCTCCACCAAGTCCGGCGAAGGTATCGACAGTCTTCTCAAAATTATCAGCGAAATGGCTGGCGAAGCCGTAGGACAACGCGGCGACGTCCTTCCCTCGCGTTTGAGGCATGTCGAATTGCTGCAGGAAGCGTCCGGATACCTGGGGTCCGCACTGACGATCCAGAATTCGCTTCTGGAGTTGAAGGCCGAGAATCTGCGGCTGGCGAGCGACAGGATAGGCAAGCTGTCCGGCGCAGTCGACGTTGAAGACCTGTTGGACGTGATTTTCTCCCAATTCTGCATCGGCAAGTGATTCACGTGAAACATTTTGGCGGGGGATTGTGCTGATTCACGTGAACCATCGGCGTTGACTCCCGCTCGCGCGGCCAGGTTGTTTCACGTGAAACCACCACTCCAGCGATTCTCTTGACATGAGGCGGAGATGGGGACATCTGTCACGGCAAATGTTTCCTGGAGACTCTGATGCGTGAAAGCTACGACGTCGTCGTGGTGGGCGGAGGCCATGCCGGTTGCGAAGCGGCGTCTGCAGCCGCACGTGCCGGTACCAAGACCGCGCTCGTGACCCTTCGCCACGATACGATCGGCACCATGTCGTGCAATCCGGCGATCGGCGGATTGGGCAAGGGCCATCTTGTCCGCGAGATCGACGCCATGGACGGGCTGATGGGCCGTGCTGCCGATGCCGCGGGCATCCAGTTTCGTCTGCTCAACCGGCGCAAGGGCCCGGCCGTGCGCGGTCCGCGCACCCAGGCCGATCGAAAACTCTACAGGCTGGCGATGCAGGATGCCATCGCAGCCCAGCCGAATCTTACTGTTGTCGAGGCGGAAGTCTCTGATTTCATTATAGATAATGACCGTGTTACGGCTGTCGTTCTCGGTGACGGACGTGCGCTGGCCTGTGCGGCGGTCGTCCTGACAACGGGTACTTTCTTGCGCGGGCTTATCCATATCGGTGAACGCAAGTTCGCGGCCGGCCGCATGAACGAGCAGGCCTCGATGGGCCTGTCGGAAACTCTGAAACGCGCCGGGCTACGACTCGGCCGTCTGAAGACAGGCACGCCGCCGCGTCTCGATGGCCGGACGATCGACTGGGCGTCGCTGGAGACGCAGGCAGCAGACTCCGATCCAGTGCCGTTCTCGTTGCTCACCGACAGGATCACCAACCCGCAGATCGAATGCGGCATCACACGTACGACCGAGGCGACGCACCAGATCATCCGGGAGAATCTCGGCCGCTCGGCGATGTATTCCGGTTCGATCGAAGGTATTGGGCCACGTTACTGCCCGTCGATCGAGGACAAGATCGTCAAGTTCGGCGACCGTGAGGGTCACCAGATCTTCCTTGAGCCGGAAGGTCTCGACGACGACACCGTCTATCCCAACGGCATCTCGACCTCGCTGCCCGAAGATGTGCAGCTCGATATCCTGAAATCGATACCAGGGCTTGAGCGTGCGGTCATGCTGCAGCCGGGCTATGCGATCGAATACGACCATATCGACCCGCGCGAACTGGAAGCGACGCTTGAAACGAAGCGCGTCGGGGGACTTTTCCTCGCCGGCCAGATAAATGGGACGACCGGATATGAAGAAGCGGGTGCGCAGGGTCTGCTTGCAGGCATCAACGCGGCCCGTCTCGCGGGCAACAGCGAGCAGGTGATTCTGAGCCGTAGCCAGGCCTATATCGGTGTGATGGTCGATGATCTGATCAGCCGCGGTATCAGTGAGCCCTATCGCATGTTCACCTCGCGGGCCGAGTTCCGGCTTTCGTTGCGTGCCGACAATGCCGACGAGCGACTGACGCCTCTGGCAATCGAGTTCGGCATTGCATCCGAAGAGCGTGAAGCGCGGTTTGGCGAAATGACTGCGCGTGTCGATGCTGCCCGTGCGCTGATCAAGTCGCATATCTTGTCGCCCAACGAAGCGCGACGCCATGGCATCGAAGTGAATCTCGACGGCGTCAAGCGCTCGCTTTATGAGCTTCTGGCTTACCCCAATATTGACCTCAACCAACTTGTTAAGATCTTGCCGGAACTGGCGTCGATTGATGCCAAGACTACCGAAGCCATTGAAACTGAAGCGAAATACGCCGTCTATCTTGACCGACAGAAGGCCGATGCGGCACTGATGTTGAAGGAAGAGGAGAGGGTCATCCCCGAAACGCTTGATTTTGAGTCGGTTCCCGGGCTTTCGAATGAATTGCGCCAGAAGATGCGGACGCGTCGCCCGCGCTCTCTGGCTGAAGCACAACGAATCGACGGCATGACGCCGGCGGCGCTGGCAATTATTCTTTCCCACGTCCGAAATGCCGAGGCGCTGGCGCGCAGGGGTGCCGCTTGAAACAGCACGCATATGACAGGTTGCAAGACGTCGCAGGTCCCGTTTCACGTGAAACATTCGACAAGCTGATTGCCTTCGAGACTGTGTTCCGCAAGTGGGCGCAGCGCATCAATCTCGTGGCGCCGTCTACGCTCCAGGACGCTTGGGAGCGGCATATTCTCGACAGCGCCCAGGTCGTACGGCTAGGCGGCGAAGCCACCCAATGGCTCGACATCGGCTCTGGCGGCGGCTTTCCCGGCTTGATCATAGCTACGATGATTGCGGGGCGGGCAGGGGCATCCATTGATCTGGTCGAGAGCAACCGCAAGAAAGCCGGCTTCCTGCAGGCGGTGACCGGAGAACTCAGCCTGCCGGCGCGGGTTCATGCCAAGCGCATCGAGGACGTGCACGGCGTGATTCGCGCTCCCGAAGTACTGAGTGCCCGGGCACTGGCGCCGCTGCCATTGCTGCTCAAACTGTCGGCGCCCTGGCTCGAGGCCGGCACCACAGCACTTTTCCACAAAGGCCGGGATTACCGCCAGGAGATCGAAGATAGCGCTCTCCAGTGGGGATTCGATCTGGTAGAACACCCAAGCCTGACCGACACGCAGGGGGTCATCCTCGAGATTCGGAACCTGCGTCGCATCTGATCGCGACGCCATGTGACGAGACGGAAAACAGCAGTCGAGCCATGAAGATCACACCAAGAATCATTACAGTTGCCAATCAGAAGGGCGGCGTCGGCAAGACCACGACGGCCATCAATCTGGCGACGGCACTTGCCGCCATCGGCGAGCGCGTGCTCATCATCGACCTTGACCCCCAAGGAAACGCCAGCACCGGTCTCGGCATCGATCGCAAGGATCGCAGCGTGTCGTCTTATGACGTGCTGACCGGCGAACTGGAGATCGAGCAGGCGGCCATGGAAACAGCCGTGCCGGGCCTGTCGCTCATTCCATCGACGCTGGATTTGCTCGGCATCGAAATGGAAATCGCCTCGGCGCCCGATCGCGTGCTCAAGCTGCGCAATGCCCTGCGGGCATCCTCGGAGCGGTCGGCAGGCTACAGCTACGTGCTGATCGACTGCCCGCCGTCGCTCAATCTGTTGACGCTGAATTCGATGGCGGCAGCCGACTCCGTTCTCGTGCCGCTGCAGTGCGAATTCTTTGCGCTTGAGGGCTTGAGCCAGTTGCTTGAGACCGTGGATCAGGTGCGCCGGTCGATCAATCCCGACCTGACCATCCAGGGCATCGTGCTGACGATGTTCGACGGCCGCAACAATCTGGCGAACCAGGTGGTCGAAGACGTGCGTGCGCATATGGGCGAGAAGGTCTACGACACGGTCATCCCGCGCAACGTGCGCATCTCGGAAGCGCCTTCCTATGGCAAGCCGGCGATCCTCTACGACCTCAAGTGCTCAGGCAGCCAAGCCTATCTGCAGCTCGCCTCTGAAGTGATCAGGCGCGAACGTAAACTCCGGGCCGCGTAAATCGATTCGGACTCGAAACAAGCTGGGTTAGACATGAACGAAGACCTTTCCAGAAAGCGCCTTGGGCGAGGACTTGCCGCACTGATCGGCGAAATGGACAAGCCGGTTGTTCCCGAAAAGCCCGCAGCGCTAGCCGATGGACGGGTACCGATCGAATTCGTCAGTCCGAACCCGCGCAATCCGCGGCGCCATTTCGGCGAGGCCGAATTGGCCGACTTGGCGCAGTCGATCCGCGAGCATGGCCTGGTGCAGCCGGTCGTCGTGCGGCCCGCCGCCCAGTCAGGGCGCTATGAAATCATCGCTGGCGAGCGTCGCTGGCGCGCAGCCCAGCGCGCAGGGGTCAACGAGATTCCGGTCATTGTCCGTGACGTCAATGACCGGACGGCGCTTGAACTCGCCATCATCGAAAACGTGCAGCGCTCCGATCTCAACGCCATCGAAGAGGCGATGGGCTACCAGCAGCTGATCGACGACCACAGCTACACCCAAGCCGATCTCGGCCAGGTCATCGGCAAGAGCCGCAGCCATGTCGCCAATACGCTGCGGCTGCTCAAGCTGCCGGACGTGGTGCGCGACATGCTGATCAATGGCGAATTGTCCGCCGGCCACGCGCGCGCCCTGATCACTGCCCAGGACCCGGCCGGTCTGGCCAAGCGGATCGTTGAAGAAGGCCTGTCGGTGCGCCAGGCGGAGGCTCTGGCCCAGCTTCCGGCGGACGCCGTAATGGAGAAGCAGCCGGCACGTCCGGTCGAGAAGGATCCGGACACGATCGCACTGGAAAAGCTGCTCACCGACGTCGTCGGCATGAAAATTTCGATCGCTCACAAGGAAAAGGGCGGCGAGCTGCGCATCAGCTACCGCTCGCTCGAACAGCTGGACGATCTATGCCGCCGCCTGAAGAGCGAACGTATCTAATTGATTCGATTGATTCTTATTCTGCGAACGCCGGCTTCTTAGCCGGCGTTCCGCTTTCAACGCCGTCCGCCGGCCAAGCGTGCACCTTCGACGGCGATGCCCAGCATCGCTTGCCTGGCCAGGGCAATGGCGAGGTCCGGTCGACGTCGCGTCTGCAAGGTTGTTGACTGCAGCCGCACAAGCGCGCGGCTCAGCGCCGCCGCAGTCCAGCCTGCCAGCGCGCGCTCGACTGCACGGCGACGGGCGAAGAACACCGGCGGCCGCGCGGCTGCTATCACGGCTGCGGCGTTGCGGCTGCCCGATTCCATTTCGCCGCGCATCAAATGGATGTTTTGCAGGTGGCGGGTCGCAGTTGCCAGCAACTGGGCTGCCTGGCTGCCGGTCTGGCACTGTTTGGTGAAGGCCGCGTCGAACTCGGCGATGTTGCCGCCAAGGGCGGCGTCGATGGCATCGTCGAGAGAAAGCGCGGAGACATCGCCGGTCATCGCCTTGACGTCGTCGAGGCTGATTTCGCCGCGGCCCATGGCGTAGAGCGTGAGCTTCTGAACTTCGCCGCGCGTCGCCAGGCGGTCGCCACCGAGGCTGCGGCGCAGCGCATTGCGGGCATCCATCGCCATCGTCAGGCCGGCGGCACGCAACTCTTCGTCGATAAGGGTCTCGATATCGCGCGCCTCGTCGCCGTAGCAGGGCAGGGCCATGCCGGCAAAAGCGCCCTCGACCACGGTGCGCAGCGGTGCGCCTTTCTTGAGGTCCTGGGCCTCGATCAATACGATCGCATCGCGCGGCGGATCGGCGACGAGGGCCTTGACGTCGTCGGCCAAGCTCTTCTGGGCGGCTGCGTTGCGCACCCAGATCAGGCGTCGCGGCGCAAACATCGGAACGGTCCGCGCTTCGTCGACGAGGCGGCCGCTGTCGCGTTCGACGTCGGCGGCGTCGAGCTTCACCACCGAGAACGGATCGTCGAGAGGAAGGCCGGTCTTGGCGGCAAAGGCTGCAGCACGTTCGGACACGAGACCGCGATCAGGACCGTAGATCAGCACGATCACCGCTTCGGCTGCGGGGCGTGCGAGCCAGGAATCGACCTCGTGAGCTTTCTTCTGCGCCATGCCGCCCTGTTAGCACAGGCCTTCGGGCTGCCGCAGCATTTTTGTCCGCGCTCTAGTCGTCGTCGACCAGGATACGTTCGGCTGCGCCATCCATGTCGTCGTACTGGCCGCTGTGCAACGACCAGAGAAACGCCGCAAGCCCGAGTCCGCCGAGGAGAAGTGCGACGGGGAGCAGGAACAACAGACCGGTCATGATGCCATTGCCTCCTTGGTTGGAAAGGGTTGCCCCTGACCGGCGGCAGGCCTTGGTGACCTGGTCTTGCCGGTGCCGAGCCGCAATCCATTGGCGATGACAATAACTGAAGACCCCGACATTGCCAGAGCCGCAACCAGCGGGGTGACGTAGCCGAGCAGGGCAATCGGCACGGCGACGGCATTGTAGACGATAGCCAGCATGAGATTCTGCCGGATCAGGCGGCTTGCTTCCCTCGATGTCGCCAGCGCCAGCGGGATTGCCGACAGGCTTTCGCGCAGGAAGACGAAGTCGGCGGCACTGCGGCCGATATCGGCAGCACTGGCCGGAGCCATGGAGACATGCGCCGCAGCCAGCGCCGGGGCGTCGTTGAGCCCGTCACCAACCATCATCACCTTGCGGCCCTCGGCCTTGAGCGCCTCAAGCCGGGCGACCTTGCCATTGGGCAGCACGCCCGAAGAGAACTGGTCGATGCCCAAGGATGCGGCGACTGATGCCACCGCATCCGGCCGGTCGCCGGAAACGATCTCGATCGCCAGGCCCCTGTCGCGCAGCGCGGAAACGGCGGCCATAGCGTCGGCGCGCAGCCGGTCCTCGAAGATGAACTCGGCGAGGCCGGTACCGTTCTTCGACAGTACCGTGCCGGCGGCGGTGTTCGCCTCGTCGAGCGCCCAGGCGGCACGGCCCAGACGGTAGGTGTCGGTGCCGCTCCTGGCTTCGAGCCCGAAGCCGGGAATTTCTTCAACCGCGTCGAATGCCCATTCCTTTGCCGGCATTTCAACCGGGATTTCTGCCAGAGCGCGCGAGATCGGGTGACGCGAATGCCGGCCGATAGCTGCTGCCAGCGCTAGTGCATCAGGCGACATCTCGTTGGCATTGACCAGCCGTGGCATGCCGAGCGTCAGCGTGCCGGTCTTGTCGAAGACGACGGTGTCGACCTCGGCCAGCCGCTCCATTGCTGAGCCGTCTTTAACCATGATGCCGTTCTCGAAAAGGCGCCGCGCGGCGGCCACTTGCACGATCGGCACCGCAAGGCCCAGCGCGCAGGGGCAGGTGATGATCAGCACGGCAATGGCGATGGTGATGGCCTGGTGCCAGTTGCCTGCTGCGACCATCCAGCCGATGAAGGTCAGGAACGCGGTCAAATGCAGGATAGGGGCGTACAGCGCGGCCGCCCGGTCGGCGACGCGGCGATAGCCGCCGCGGCCGCTCTCGGCGGCTTCCATCAGCCGCATTATCTCGGCGAGGAACGAATCCTGTGCCGCCGCGGTTGCTTCGATGGTCAGCGGGCCGGTGAGATTGAGCGTGCCGGCGCGCAGCGCGGCACCGGCCTCGACGGCGACAGGATCGCTTTCGCCCGAGACGATGGCGCAGTCCAGCTCGGAGCGGCCCTTGAGCACCCTGGCGTCAACAGGCACGCGTTCGCCGGCCGACAGCAGGATGTGGGTGCCCGGCTTGATGTCGCTGACCGGCAGATAGGCGCTGCTGCCGTCGGGGTTGAGCACGGTCGCGCCGCGGGCGGCGAACCGGGCCAGGCCCTTGACGGCGACGCGGGCACGCTCGCGCATGACGTGGTCCAGCGTGCGGCCAATCAGCAGGAAGAACAGCAGCGAGGCCGAGGCGTCGAAATAGGCGTGCGGGCCGCTGTTGGCGGTATCATACAGGCTCATGCTGTAGGCGAGCAGGATGCCGATGGAGATTGGCACGTCCATGTTGGTGCGGCCGTTGCGCAGTGCGCCCCAGGCGGAACGGAAGAAGATGCGGCCGGCATAAGCGAGTGCCGGCAGGGCGATCAGTGCCGAGATCCAATGGAACAGGTCACGCGTGGCATCGGTTGCACCTGACCATACCGAGACCGACAGCAGCATGATGTTGCCGGCGGCGAAACCGGCGATGCCCAAGCCGCGGATGAGTTCGGCAAGCGTCTCGTCCTTGTCGTCGGCGCCTTGCTCGAAGAGATGGCCTTCATAGCCCAGCCGCCCAAGCGCCTCGGCGATGTCGGGTGCGCCGGCATCCTCGCGCCAGCGCACCGAGACACGCTTGGTCGAAAGGTTGACGCGCGCATGGTCGACGCCGTCGAGGCGGCCGAGGGCGGCTTCGATATTGGTCATGCAGGCGCCGCAATGCACGCCGGGAACGGAGAGGTCGGTCTGACGCATGCCGCCGGGCAGGGTGCGGCTGGACAGCGCCAGTTCTTCGCGCGACGGCCCCCTGGCGGCAGCCGAGGGCAGGCTGAGGGCGGCATCGGCGTCAGGACCACAGCAGTTCATTTCACCGCTCCATTGGCCACGACGATCCGGCGTGCTTCCTGGTAGGGCGCCCCGACTGTCGTCATTGCCTCTGTATTGACGATCCAGATGCCGTCGCGGACGGCAGCCTTCGCCGAAAAGGTGCCATCGGCCTTGCGAGCGAGCGTTACCTTCCAGTCCTCGGCCTCGTAGGCGGGGCGGCGGAAGGAGGTGGTGACGTTCTCGGCTCGAACAGGCGTGCCTGACGCATCGACAAGGTTGTAGCGGATCTCGCCATCGACGATCGTCAGCGTGCCCTTCCAGCCGAGTGCCGCCTGGGCGCGGGATGCTGCGACGCGCTCATTGAACTGCTGGCTGGCGACATAGGTGTTCTGGACGACAAGGCCAGTCCAGCTGGTGTTGGCGAAGGTCGCCATCAGCAGGTTGACCGCGATGATGACGCCGAAGAAGGCGACCATGATCGCCAGCATGTGCCAGCCGGTGAACTGCCTGGGCTGACCGGCGCGAGAGTTCATTTGCCTGCCTCCGGGACGTTGAAGTTAGCAACATAGGAGTCGGCTTCGGAACTTGCCTTGTCCTCGACGATGAACTTGAAGCTCTGGCCCTCGGCCAGGCTTTCGCGCGGCAAGCGGACATAGACCCTGATCGTCTTGAGCCTGTCCGGCTCGGCCTCGACCGCGACCGAACGGCCCTCCGGCAGGTCCATGCCGACCACGGTCATCATCGCTTCCGGCAGGCCCTCCATGCGAAGCACGATGGTGCGCGGCTCAGGCACCATGTTGAGCAGCTTGACGGTGTAGCCGTTGCGGATCGAGCCGTCGGCCAGGCGCACGAATTGCGGATTGCGGTCCTGCAGCACGTTGACCTCCAGCCGGTCGCGGCTGAGCAGGGCAACGAGCAAAGCAACACCGATCAAGCTCCAGGCGCCGGCATAGATCAGGGTGCGCAGCCGGAAGATGCGGCCAAGGCGGAAATGGGCGATCGCCGCATTGAGCCTGCCCTCGGAATTGCGCACCCGCTTGGGGTCGATCGTGGCCGTGACCGGATCGGTGGCGATCGCCATGTTCGACTGGTAGTCGGCAAGCGTCGCATACGAAATCAGGCCGCGTTCCTTGCCGATCTTGTCCATGACGCTGTCGCAGGCATCGATGCAGAGCGCACAGGTGATGCATTCGAGCTGCTGGCCGTCGCGGATGTCTATGCCCATCGGGCAGACCGCCACGCAGGCGTTGCAGTCGACGCAATCGCCGACCGAAAGGCCTTCGGCGGCAGCCTTCTTGGCATGGCGCGAGCGCGGCTCGCCGCGCCAGTCGTTGTAGGTGACGGTCAGCGAGTTTTCGTCGAGCATCGCCGCCTGGATGCGCGGCCACGGGCACATGTAGGTGCAGACCTGCTCGCGCATCAGGCCGCCGAAGACATAGGTGGTGGCGGTGAGAATGGCGACCGTCATGTAGGCGACCGGCGCTGCCTGGCCGGTGACGAAGTCGCCCAGCAATCTGGGCGCGTCGGCGAAGTAGAAGATCCAGGCGCCGCCGGTGGCCACCGCGATGACGAGCCAGATGGCGTGCTTGAGTGTGCGCTTGGCCAGTTTTGCCGCCGACATCGGCGCTGCGTCGAGCTTGATGCGGGCGTTGCGGTCACCTTCGATGCCGCGCTCGACGACCAAGAACAGATCGACCCAGACGGTTTGCGGGCAGGTGTAGCCGCACCAGGCGCGGCCGACGGTGGAGGTGACGAGGAACAGGCCGATGCCGGCCATCACCAGCAGCCCGGCGACGTAGAAGAATTCCTGCGGCCAGATCTCGATGGCGAAGAAGTAGAAGCGGCGATTGGCGATGTCGAGCAGAACCGCCTGGTCGGGCGCATACGGACCGCGGTCCCAGCGGATCCATGGCGTCAGGTAGTAGATGCCGAGCGTGATCAGCATGATCAGCCATTTGAACTGGCGGAATCGACCGGAAGCGCGCTTGGGAAAGACCTTCTTGCGCGCGCTGTACAGAGGTTGGCGGGTCTTGGCGGAGTTGACCGCCTCTACCTCGAGCCTCTCGACTTCGGTCTCGTCAAGCATCTAAGTCTCCTGCAACCCATCACCGGGGTTGGCCTGTTATGCCCGGCCGGCTGAAGTCCGGCCTTGACCCAGGTCAATCCCCGGGTCTTTGCGCGTCGAGGCCCGGCATTGCTGCCGAGCCTCTCCCCCGCCCTTCGTCCATCACCCCACGGCGATGGAGGGTTATTCGCCGCCGCCGAGCGAATGGACGAAGATGGCAAGCTCCTTGACCTTCACGTCGCCCAGTCGCTCGCCCCAGGCGGGCATGGCGCCGTGCTTGGGGTGGCGTACCTGCTGGGCGATGGCGGCCTGTCCCGAGGCATAGAGCGCGATGGCGTCGGTCAGGTCGGGCGCGCCCATTTCCTTGCTGCCCTTGGCGTCCTCGCCATGGCAGGCGGCACAATTGTCGGCGAATACCTGGGCACCGGCGGGCACCAGGTCGGGCGTGTCGGCCAGACCCTCGAGGCTGGCGACATAGGCCGCGACCTCGTTGATCTGCTGCGGCTCGAGAACCTCGGCGAAAGCCGGCATCTCCGAGACATGCGTTTCCTCGTCGCCGGCAAAGCGGACGCCGTGCGCGATGGTCTGGTAGATCTGGTCGATGTTGCCGCCCCACAGCCATTCGTCGTCGTTCAGGTTGGGAAAGCCTGGCGAGCCCTGCGCACCAGAGCCGTGGCACTGGATGCAGTTGACCTTGAAGGCTGCCGAACCGGCGGCGGTGGCGAACTGCCTGAGCTCCGGGTCGGCCAGGATATCGCCGACGCTCTTCGCGCTGACTGCCTCGACATAGGCGCTCTTGGCCTCTTCGGCGGCGGCGAGCTCGTTCTTGACGTCGACGCGGCTTGAATAGCCCAGCAGGCCGGTCGTCGCGGTGCTGATCATCGGCCAGGCCGGATAGGCGATGCTGTAGGCAACCGCCCAAACGATGGTGGCGTAGAAGGTCCACAGCCACCAGCGCGGCATCGGATTGTTGAGTTCCTGGATGCCGTCCCATTCATGTCCGGTGGTCTCGACGCCGGACAGTTCGTCGATTTGCTTTTCGCTCACAGATCAGTCCTCCTTGAGCGGAATTTGTGCGGCCCGTTCGGCCGCTTCGCGGCTGCCCGGGCGAAGCGCGAAGATCACGGCGCCGATGAAGAAGACGGTCATCGCCAGCAGCCCCCAGCTGTCGGCGAATTGTCGCAACGTGGTGTAGTCCATGACAGATCTCCTAGCGGTAGCCGGCGGCTGCGTCGTAGGTCGAGAAATCGACCAGCGTGCCAAGCATCTGCAGATAGGCGACCAGCGCATCCATTTCGGTCAGTGCCGCCGGGTTGCCGTCGAAGTCGCCGAGCTTGGCCTTGGGGTAGCGGGCCAGGACGCCCGAGGTGTCGGCGTTCGGGTCGGCCTGCGCCTTGATGTCGGCCTCGGCGCTGGCGATCATCTCGTCGCTGTAGGGCACGCCGACGCGGCGGTTGGCCGTCAGGTCGTAGCTGATCGTGTTGACCGCAAGCGGCGTCTCCTTGAGAAAGGCGTAGCTCGGCATCACCGATTCCGGCACCACCGAACGCGGTTCGATCAGGTGCTGGACGTGCCATTCGTTGGAGTAGCGGTCGCCGACGCGGGCAAGGTCGGGGCCGGTGCGCTTCGATCCCCACTGGAAGGGATGGTCGTACATCGACTCGGCAGCCAGGCTGTAGTGGCCGTAGCGCTCCACCTCGTCGCGAAACGGCCGGATCATCTGGCTGTGGCAGGTGTAGCAGCCCTCGCGGATGTAGATGTTGCGGCCGGCCAGCTCCAGCGGCGAGTAGGGACGCATGCCCTCGACTTTCTCGATGGTGTTCTCGAGATAGAAGAGAGGCGTGATCTGGACCAGGCCGCCGATACTGACGACCAGCAGCGTGCCGACCAGCAGGAGCGTCGCGTTCTTCTCGATGGTCTTGTGTTTGTCGAGCAGTGCCATGTCGGGCTCCTTACTGGGCAGGCTGGAGTGCAGGGGCCGCGCCGGGCAGCGGTTCTTCCTGGCGCACGTGGCCGCGGATGGTCATGAAGACGTTCCAGGCCATGACGAGGGCGCCGGCGAGGAACATCAGGCCGCCGATGGTGCGGACGATGTAGTAGGGGACCATGGCAGCGACGCTTTCGGCGAAGGAATAGACCAGGAAGCCCTGCTCGTCGTATTCGCGCCACATCAGGCCCTGGCTGATGCCGGCAACCCACATGACGGCGGCGTAGACGACGATGCCGAGGGTGGCGAGCCAGAAGTGCCAGGTGACCAGGCGCATCGAGTAGAGTCGCTCGCGGCCCCACAGGCGCGGCACCAGGAAGTAGATGGCGCCGAAGGTGATCATGCCGTTCCAGCCGAGCGCGCCGGAGTGCACGTGGCCGATGGTCCATTCGGTGTAGTGGCTGAGCGAGTTGACCGCCTTGATCGACATCATCGGGCCTTCGAAAGTCGACATGCCGTAGAAGGCGATGGCCACCACCATCATGCGGATGATCGGATCGGTGCGGATCTTGTCCCAGGCGCCGGACAGCGTCATCAGGCCGTTGATCATGCCGCCCCAGGAGGGCATCCACAGCATGATCGAGAACACCATGCCGAGCGTCTGCGCCCAGTCGGGCAGGGCGGTGTAATGCAGGTGGTGTGGGCCGGCCCAGATGTAGAGGAAGATCAGCGACCAGAAGTGGATGATCGACAGCCGGTAGGAATAGACCGGGCGCTCGGCCTGCTTGGGCACGAAATAGTACATCATGCCGAGGAAGCCGGCGGTCAGGAAGAAGCCGACGGCGTTATGGCCGTACCACCACTGCGTCAGCGCATCCTGCACGCCCGAGAACAGCGAATAGCTCTTCGAACCGAGGAAGGACGCCGGCACCGCCAGGTTGTTGACGATGTGCAGCATGGCGATGGTGACGATGAAGGCTAGGTAGAACCAGTTGGCCACATAGATATGCGGCTCCTTGCGGTTCAGGATCGTGCCGAGGAAGACGATGAGGTAGGCGACCCAGACGACGGTCAGGAAGATGTCGACATACCATTCCGGCTCGGCATATTCGCGGCTCTGGGTGATGCCCAGGAGATAGCCGGTGGCTGCCATGACGATGAACAGCTGGTAGCCCCAGAACACGTACCAGGCGAGATTGCCGCCGAAGAGGCGTGCGCGCGACGTGCGCTGGACCACGTAGAACGAGGTGGCGATCAGCGCGTTGCCGCCGAAGGCGAAGATCACGGCCGAGGTATGCAGCGGGCGCAGGCGCCCGAAGTTCAGCCACGGCTCGATGTTGAGGTCGGGGAAGGCAAGCTGTGCCGCGACGATGACGCCAACGAGAAAGCCGGTCACGCCCCAGAAGACGGTGGCGATGACGCCGTAGCGGATCGGCCCGTCCATGTAGGCTGACTTGTCCTCGGCCAGGATGTCGACCGGCGCATAGCTGCTGGTGCGCATCAGGACGATGACGCTCGCGGTAAGCACGAAGAACAGCACCCACATATGGGCGCCGAACTGGCTGTCCTTGGCGAAGGCGGCGCCGAGCAAGGCGGCAAAGGCCGCCAATGCCAGCAGGATTGTTTCCATTGCGTATTTCATGAGCGATCCCCGACGGTAGCTGGGCGCCGAAAGCTCGCGTCGGCACCAGACGGCACACATCCATGACAATTGCCCACCCTGCCTTGATCTGGATCAAGGTCAAGCGCCGCCGGGCAGACCAGCCTTGGGCCAATGAGGAACTTTCAAACAAGATGAATGCGCGCTCGGAAATGAAGGCCGGATCGGAGGATGCCGCTCTACTTGACGCGATCGCGGCCATACAGCGCGCGCACGCGGAAATGCTTGCGCTGTGCGACAGGCTGGAGGAAATCGCCGATTCCCTGCCCAACGAGATCGACCGACGCAGTTGCGTGCTCGCGGCAAGAGCCCTCGGGCCCGCGATGGTCAAGGTCCATCGCTTCGAGGAGCAGCGGCTCCATTCGCAGTTCGCCGCGCGCCTGGCGCATAGTGGCGAGGCACGCGAGACGGTCGAGCGGCTCAAGAACGAGCATTTCGAGGATGAAGGCTATGCCGCCGAGCTGCGCGATGCCCTGCGTGCGACGGCACGCGGCGGCCGGGCGGAAAACCCGGAGACGCTGGGCTTCATGCTGCGCGGGTTCTTCGGGGCATTGCGAAGGCACATCGCCTTCGAGCGTGACCATGTGCTCCCGGTGCTGTCGTCCGGCGACTGAGCCGAGCGATCAGACGTTGGCGCGACGTTCCAGCCTGGCGACGTCGAAGACGGTGATGTGGCGGTTGTTTTCGACGGCGATCAGGCCGTCCTTGCGCAGCTTGGTCAGCTGCCGGCTGACGGTCTCGATGGTCAGGCCCAGGAAGTCGGCGATGTCAGCACGGGTTAGCGGCAGGTCGAAGCTGATCTCTCCGCTGATTTCTGCTTCGGGATCGCTGTGGCGGGCAATGAGATGCAGGAAGGATGCGACCCGCTCGGAGGCGGTCTTGCGCCCAAGCATCAGCATCCAGTCCCGGGCTTCGTCGAGTTCGTTGAGGGCCTGAAGGTGCAGCCGGTGACTGAGTTCAGGCGCCTGTTCGATCATCCGGTCGAGTGACTTCTTGGGGAAGGCGCAGACGCGTACCGGGGTCGCCGCCTCGGCGGTGATCGAGCTCTCGTGCTTGAACGGACGGCCAAGGAAATCGGGTGCGAACTGCAGGCCGACGATCTGCTGGCGGCCGTCGGGCAGGGTCTTGGTCAGCTTCACCACGCCGGCGAGCACATTGGCATAGCTGTCGATGGTGTCGGCGTCCGACACCAGCACCGTGCCCGGATCGACCTTGCGCTTGGTCGTGTGGCGGCTGAGCTCGACCAACTGATCGGTGGTCAGCGCACCGCAGACGCCGCGATGCCGTGCCTCACAGGAGCGGCACAGCGCGGGTATCTCAGAATTGTGAATGTCCTGGCGGATGGTCATCGCATCGTCCGGCGTCTGATTTGCTCAATCTAGGGATCGCGGGGGGTAAAAGGAACCGTGTCATTGTGTCTCCCGCCCTGGCTTTCTTGATCCAGGTCAAGGTGTTGCCGCTGCGTCCGTCCGATGCTGGGCCATTGACGGAGATGACCATGGACAGAAGCCTCGTTGAAAAATACGCAAGCCCGGTGCCGCGGTATACAAGTTATCCCACCGCCCCGCATTTCGGCGCCGATGTGTCGACCTCGACCTATAGCGACTGGCTGCGGGCGCTGCCGAAGGGCGCGTCAGCGTCGCTCTATGTCCACATCCCCTATTGCGACCGGCTGTGCTGGTTCTGCGCCTGCCATACCAAGCAGACGCGACAATATGATCCGGTCGCGCGCTACCTCAAGGCGCTCGACGCCGAGATCGACAGCATCGCCGCTCTCGCCGGCAACAGGCTGCGCGTGACGGCGCTGCATTTCGGCGGCGGCTCGCCGACCTTGCTCCAGGCCGACGACATCCTGGCCCTGGGCGGCAGGCTGCGCGACAGCTTCGCCTTTGCGCCCGACGCCGAGATCAGCGTCGAGATGGACCCCAACGACATGGACGAGGCGCGGTTCGACGCGCTGGCCGCCATCGGCATGACGCGCGCCAGCCTCGGCGTCCAGGATTTCGACGAGCGCGTGCAGCAGGCGATCAACCGCGAGCAGACGTTCGAACAGACAAAATGGGTCGTCGATGCCGTCAGGGCCCGCGGCGTACATTCGGTCAATCTCGATATGCTCTACGGGCTGCCGCACCAGACGCTGGCTTCGATCGAAGCGACCACCGAAAAGGTGCTGTCGCTCAGGCCGGACCGCATCGCCCTGTTCGGCTATGCCCATGTGCCTTGGATGAAGAAACACCAGACCATGATCGACGAGGCGCTGCTGCCCGACGCGGCCGCACGGCTGGAGCAGGCCGAGGCGGCGAGCCGCCTGATCCTCGCGGCCGGCTATGAGCCCGTCGGCATGGACCATTTCGCCCTGCCCGAAGACAGCCTTGCGGTTGCCACGCGCTCGGGCACGCTGCGGCGGAACTTCCAGGGCTACACCACCGACCAGGCCGACGCGCTTCTCGGGCTTGGTGCCTCGTCCATCGGGCTGTTGCCGCAGGGCTATGTCCAGAACATGCCGGCGACCGGCGAATACGAGCGCCGCGTGCTGGCCGGCGGCCTGGCCACCGTGCGCGGGGTGGCGCTGTCCGATGCCGACCGCATGCGCGCCTGGGTCATAGAGCGGCTGATGTGCGACTTTTCCGTCTCCCGCTGCGAACTGCTTTCACGCTTTGGCGAGCCGGCCCGTGCGGTGATCGCCGAGGCCGAATTGCTGGTCGTCAACGACCGAAACGGCATCTTTGCCCGTGCCGGCAACCGATTTGTCGTCACCGAACGCGGCAAGCCCTTCGTCCGCTCGATCTCCGCCCATTTCGACGCCTATCTCGGCCGGGGAACGGCGCGCCATTCCGTCGCCGTCTGATCGCAAAGTGGTATTGGTGCGCCACGCCGAATTCCTGTATCTACGCCGTTCAAAGCGGGCGGCGAACAGGAACGGACCGTATGAAGCTCACGGTATTTGGAATCGGCTATGTCGGTCTTGTGCAGGCGGCGGTGCTGGCCGAGGTCGGGCATGACGTCGTCTGCGTCGACGTCGATGCGGCCAAGGTCGAGCGGCTGAACCAGGGGTTCGTGCCGATCTTCGAGCCGGGGCTGGAGGCCCTGGTGCGCGACAACCATGCGGCGGGCCGCATCGTCTTCACCACGGATGCGGTGCTGGCCGTGCGTCACGGCGAGATCCAGATGATTGCGGTCGGCACGCCGCCGGGCGAGGACGGCTCGGCCGATCTCAAATATGTCCTGGCCGTGGCCGAGACGATCGGCCGCGAGATGGTCGAACCCAAGATCGTCGTCGGCAAGTCGACCGTGCCGGTCGGCACCGCCGACAAGGTACGAGCGGCGATCGCTTCGGCGCTGAAGACGCGCGGCCGCGAGGAGCTTGCCTTCGATGTGGTCTCCAATCCGGAGTTCCTCAAGGAGGGTTCGGCGGTCGCCGACTGCATGAAGCCCGACCGCATCATCGTCGGCACCGAAAGCGAGGCCGCCGAGGCGGTGATGCGCGAGCTCTATGCGCCGTTCAACCGCAACCACGAGAAGATGATCGTGATGGACGTGCGCTCGGCCGAGTTCACCAAATATGCCGCCAACTGCATGCTGGCGACCAAGATCAGCTTCATGAACGAGATGGCCAACCTGGCCGAGCTGCTCGGCGCCGACATCGAGGAGGTGCGCAAGGGCATCGGCTCGGACCCGCGCATCGGCTACCACTTCATCTATCCCGGCCTGGGCTATGGCGGCTCGTGTTTTCCCAAGGACGTGCGCGCGCTGATCCGCACCGCCGACGATGTCGGCTTCGAGCCGGTGCTGCTGAAGTCGGTCGAAGAGCGCAACAACGCCCAGAAGGCGGTGCTGTTCGACAAGCTCAAGGGTCACTTCAACGGCGATCTCGCGGGCAAGACGTTTGCGCTGTGGGGGCTGGCGTTCAAGCCCAACACCGACGACATGCGCGAGGCCCCGGCGCGGGTCCTGATGGAGGCGCTGTGGGCCGCGGGCGCCAGGGTCCAGGCCTACGATCCCGAGGCGATGAACGAGGCGCAGCAGATCTACGGCCAGCGCGACGACCTCCTGCTCTGCGGCACCAAGGAGGCGGCGCTGCGCGGGGCAGACGCACTGCTGATCGCCACCGAGTGGAAGAACTTCCGGGCGCCGTCCTTCGAGACGATCAGGCAGGCGCTGTCGACGCCCGTCATCTTCGACGGCCGCAATCTTTACGACCCCGCGGTCGTCGCCCGCCACGGCCTCCAGTACGTCTCAATCGGGCGGAAGGCAGCCTAGCATTACCAACGGAAAAGGCCCGCGCGAGCGGGCCTTTTTCATTTGTCCTGCGCAGCGCTCACTGGTTGCGGCGCTTGCCTTCCATCAGGTCGAGCACGGCACGCGCCGCATCGAGCACGTTGGTGCCTGGGCCGAAGACGGCTGATACACCGTGGTCGAGCAGGTACTGGTAGTCCTGGCGCGGGATGACGCCGCCGACCACGACGATGATGTTTTCCGCACCCTTGGCCTTGAGCGCGTCGACCAATTGCGGTGCGAGCGTCTTGTGGCCGGCGGCCAGCGACGACATGCCGACGACGTGGACCCGGGACGCAATCGCCGTATCGGCAGCCTCGCCAGGGGTCTGGAACAGCGGCCCGGCAATGACCTCGAAACCGATGTCGCCGAAGGCGGACGCGATCACCTTGGCGCCGCGGTCGTGGCCGTCCTGGCCGAGCTTGGCAACCATGATGCGCGGTTTCTCGCCTAGTGAGCCGGCAAACTGTTTGATGCGCGACAGCAGCGTCTGGAATTCCGGCTCATCGTCATAGGCCTTGCCGTAGACGTTTTCGACCACTTCCGGGACGGCCGCATGGTCGCCGAAGGCGCGGCGCAGCGCGTCCGAGATCTCGCCGACCGTGGCGCGCGCGCGCGACGCCTCGACGGCAGCAGTGAGGATGTTGCCTTCGCCTGACCGGGCGACCTTCTCAAGCGCGGCAAGCGTTTCCTCGACACGCTTGGGATCGCGCTGGCGCCGTGTGCGCTCGATGCGAGCGATCTGCGACACGCGGACGGCGGAGTTGTCGATCTCGAGAATGTCGAGATGGTCTTCCTGCTCGAGGCGGTATTTGTTGACACCGACGATGACCTCGTCGCCGCGGTCGATGGCCGCCTGCTTGCGCGTCGCGGCTTCCTCGATCAGGCGCTTGGGCAGGCCTGTGGCGACCGCCTTGGTCATGCCGCCCATCGCCTCGACCTCCTCGATCAGCGCCCAGGCCTTTTCGGCGAGGTCGTTGGTCAGCGCCTCGACATAATAGGAGCCGGCGAGGGGGTCGACGACCTTGGTGACGCCGGTCTCGTGCTGGAGGATCAGCTGGGTGTTGCGGGCGATGCGGGCTGAAAACTCGGTTGGCAGGGCGATCGCCTCGTCGAAGGAGTTGGTGTGCAGCGACTGCGTCCCGCCCAACGCCGCCGACATCGCCTCGAAGGCGGTGCGGACGACGTTGTTGTAGGGGTCCTGCTCCTGCAACGACACGCCGGAGGTCTGGCAGTGGGTGCGCAGCATCAGCGACGAGGTCTTTTTCGGCTCGAACTCGGTCATGATGCGCGACCAGAGCAGGCGCGCGGCGCGCAGCTTGGCCGCCTCCATGAAGAAGTTCATGCCGATGGCGAAGAAGAACGACAGCCGGCCGGCGAAGTCGTCGACATTCAGGCCCTTGTTCAGCGCTGCGCGGACATATTCACGTCCGTCGGCCAGCGTGAAGGCGAGTTCCTGCACCAGCGTCGAGCCGGCCTCCTGCATGTGGTAGCCGGAGATCGAGATAGAGTTGAACTTCGGCATCTCCTTCGCCGTATACTCGATGATGTCGGCAACGATGCGCATCGAGGGCTCGGGCGGGTAGATGTAGGTGTTGCGGACCATGAACTCCTTCAGGATGTCGTTCTGGATGGTCCCCGACAGCTTGTCGCGCGACACGCCCTGTTCCTCGCCGGCAACGATGAAGTTGGCGAGGATCGGGATCACCGCGCCATTCATCGTCATCGACACCGAGACCTTTTCGAGCGGGATGCCGTCGAACAGGATCTTCATGTCCTCGACAGAGTCGATCGCCACGCCGGCCTTGCCGACATCGCCCTCGACGCGCGGATGGTCCGAGTCATAGCCGCGATGGGTGGCGAGATCGAAGGCGACCGACACGCCCTGCTGGCCGGCGGCGAGCGCCTTGCGGTAGAAGTTGTTGGACGCCTCCGCCGTCGAAAAGCCGGCATATTGCCGGATGGTCCAGGGGCGGCCGGCATACATGCTGGCGCGCGGGCCGCGCAGGAACGGCTCGAAGCCCGGCAGCGTTCCGAGATGGCCGATGCCTTCGAGATCGTCGGCCGTGTAGAGCGGCTTCACGTCGATGCCCTCGGGCGTGTTCCAGGTCAGCGTGTCAGGCGAAGCCTTGATCTCGCGTTCTGCGAGCTTCTTCCAGGAATCGATTGTTGGTTTGTCGGTCATTTGCTGCTTCCATTCGGCAACCCGGCGAGCGCCATCCTGTTGCGCGGGCCAGCGGCCCAGTCACGCACAACGAGAAGACCAGCCAGCATATAGATCAGGAGAATTGTGTTGGTGAGTGCTGCGAGCGAGATGGTTCCCGTCGCGGCCAGCCATCCGCCTGCTGCAATCAGCGCTTCGCCGGCGAGGTAGAGCAGAGCGATCCTCCGGAGGTTCACGAAGCCATAGGTTAGCTTCGTGACAATGGCGAATCCGGCAGCCCCCCAGACACCCCACACCATCGCATTGAAAAGGTGGATGTGATATGGCCCGCGGCTAGCAGTTGACAGACCGATGAGCAGCGAGAGGAGGCCGGGCGGCGTGTAGCCCCAGGCACCGTAGGCCATCTGAACCAGGACTACGCCGAGGAGGCCGCCCAAAAGGCAGGCGGCGATCTTCGCTTCTTCCCGGATCCTGAGCCTTGTCACTCGAACTCCATGATCAGCTCGTCGACGGCGAGGCTTTCGCCTGCGGTTGCCGCCACGTGCTTGACCGTGCCCTTGCGCTCGGCGCGCAGCACGTTCTCCATCTTCATCGCTTCGACGGTCGCCAGCGACTGGCCGGCTTCGACTTCGTCGCCCGCCTTGACCAGGATCGACGTCACCACGCCGGGCATCGGGCAGAGCAGCATCTTCGAGGTGTCGGGCGGCAGCTTGACCGGCATCAGCCTGGCCAGTTCGGCGACACGCGGGCTGCGCACATGCGTCACCACGTCCATGCCGCGCCAGCGCAGGCGCCAGCCGGTGCCCGAGCGCGAGACCTTGACGCCGATGGACGTTCCGCCGACCGCGAAATTGGCGTGCAAGTGCCCGGGCATCCAGTCGCTCGAAACCGCAAGGGCCGTGCCGTCGTCGAACGCGACCATCGTGCCGTCGGCGCCGTCCTTGACCTGCAGCGGCAGCGTGAAGTCGCCGAGCGTCACCACCCAGTCGGTGCCGACCGGGCGCTGGTGGTTGGCGAGCGAGCCCGAAATCTGGGCGCCGCGGCGCTGGGTGAACTGGTTGATCAGCGCTGCGACCGCGGCGAGCTTGTGGGCGTCCGCCTCGGTCGGGGCCACGCCGGTAAAGCCGTCGGGAAATTCCTCGGCAATGTAGGCGGTGGTCAGCCGGCCATCGCGGAAGCGCTGATGGTCCATGACCGCCGACAGGAACGGCAAATTGTGGCCAATGCCCTCGACCTCGAAGTCGTCGAGCGCGCGGCCCATCGCCTCGACAGCCGTCAGGCGGTCGGGCGCCCAGGTGCAGAGCTTGGCGATCATCGGGTCGTAATACATCGAGATCTCGCCGCCCTCGAAGACGCCGGTGTCGTTGCGGACGACCGTACCGTCGTCGCGTTTGCCCTCGACAGGCGGGCGGTAGCGAGTCAGGCGGCCGATCGACGGCAGGAAGTTGCGGTAGGGATCTTCGGCATAAAGCCGGCTCTCGATGGCCCAGCCGTTGAGCTTCACCTCATCCTGGGCGAAGCGCAGCTTTTCGCCCGCAGCGACGCGGATCATCTCCTCGACGAGATCGATGCCGGTGATCAGCTCGGTCACCGGATGCTCGACCTGCAGGCGGGTGTTCATCTCGAGGAAATAGAAGTTCCTGTTACCATCGACGATGAACTCGACCGTGCCGGCGGAGAAGTAGCCGACCGCCTTGCCCAGTGCCACGGCCTGTTCGCCCATCGCCTTGCGGGTGGCGGCGTCGAGGAAGGGCGACGGCGCCTCTTCGATGACCTTCTGGTTGCGGCGCTGGATCGAGCATTCGCGCTCGCCGAGATAAAGCAGGTTGCCGTGCTGGTCGCCCAGCACCTGGATCTCGATGTGGCGCGGCTGGGTGACGAACTTCTCGATGAAGATGCGGTCGTCGCCGAAGGACGACTTGGCCTCGTTCTTCGACGACTGGAAGCCCTCGCGTGCCTCGGCGTCGTTCCAGGCAATGCGCATGCCCTTGCCGCCGCCGCCGGCGGAGGCCTTGATCATCACGGGATAGCCGATCTGGTTGGCGATCTTCACCGCCTCGCTGGCGTCCTCGATCAGGCCCATATGGCCCGGCACGGTCGAAACGCCGGCGGAGGCGGCGATCTTCTTCGAGGTGATCTTGTCGCCCATCGCCTCGATGGCCACTGGCGGCGGCCCTATGAAAGCAACGCCTTCGGCCTTCAGCGCCTCGGCGAAGTTCGAGTTCTCCGACAGGAAGCCGTAGCCCGGATGCACGGCATCGGCGCCGGTCTGGCGCACGGCGTCGATGATCTTTTGAATGACGATGTAGGACTGGTTCGACGGCGCTGGCCCGATATGGACGGCCTCGTCGGCCATCTTCACGTGCAATGCTTCGCGGTCGGCGTCGGAATGGACGGCGACCGTTGCGATACCGAGTTTCTGGGCCGTCTTGATGACCCGGCAGGCGATCTCGCCACGATTGGCGATGAGGATTTTCTTGAACATTCTTGTCCTGCTCACAGCGGTATCGTGTCGTGCTTCTTCCACGGCGCCTCGGCCTTCTTGCCGCGCAGGGCGGCGAAGGCGCGGGCGATGCGGCGGCGCGACGAATGCGGCATGATCACTTCGTCGATGAAGCCGCGCTCGGCGGCGACGAAGGGATTGGCGAAGCGTTCTTCATATTCCCTGGTGCGGGCGGCAATCTTCTCCGCGGCGCCGAGTTCCGAGCGGTAAAGGATCTCGGTCGCGCCCTTGGCACCCATCACCGCGATCTCGGCGGTCGGCCAGGCATAGTTGATGTCGGCGCCGATATGCTTGGACGCCATGACGTCATAAGCGCCGCCATAGGCCTTGCGCGTGATCAGCGTCACCATCGGAACGGTCGCCTGCGAATAGGCGAACAACAGCTTGGCGCCGTGCTTGATGACGCCGCCATATTCCTGGGCCGTGCCCGGCAGGAAGCCCGGCACGTCGACCAAAGTCAGGATCGGGATCGAGAACGCGTCGCAGAAGCGCACGAAGCGTGCTGCCTTGCGCGACGAGTCGATGTCGAGGCAGCCGGCCAGCACCATCGGCTGGTTGGCGACGACGCCGACAGACTGGCCCTCGATGCGCATGAAGCCGGTGATGATGTTCCTGGCGAAGGCTTCCTGGATCTCGAAGAAATCGCTCTCGTCGGCGATGGCGAGGATCAGCTCCTTCATGTCGTAGGGCTTGGCCGCGCTGTCGGGGATCAGCGTGTCGAGACGCTTCTCCAGTCGCGCCGGGTCGTCGTGGAACGGCCGGACCGGGGGCTTCTCGCGATTGTTGAGCGGCAGGAAGTCGAACAGCAGGCGAACCTGCTCGAGCGCCTCGATGTCGTTTTCATAGGCACCGTCGGCGACCGAAGACTTCGACGTGTGGGTGCGGGCGCCGCCGAGTTCTTCGGCGGTGACGATCTCGTTGGTGACGGTCTTCACCACGTCGGGACCGGTTACGAACATGTAGGATGAGTCGCGCACCATGAAGATGAAGTCGGTCATGGCAGGCGAATAGACAGCACCACCGGCGCATGGGCCCATGATCACCGAGATCTGCGGCACCACGCCCGAAGCGTCGACATTGCGCTTGAAGACGTCGGCATAGCCGGCGAGCGAGGCAACGCCTTCCTGAATGCGGGCGCCGCCCGAGTCGTTCAAGCCAATGACAGGCGCGCCGTTGCGCATCGCCATGTCCATGATCTTGCAGATCTTCTGGGCGTGCGTCTCCGACAGCGAGCCGCCGAGCACGGTGAAGTCCTGCGAAAAGACATAGACTAGGCGGCCGTTGATGGTGCCCCAGCCGGTGACGACGCCGTCGCCCGCCACCTTCTGCTCGGCCATGCCGAACTCGGTGGTGCGGTGGGTGACATACATGTCGAACTCTTCGAAGGAGCCTTCGTCAAGCAGGACGTCGATGCGCTCGCGCGCCGTCAGCTTGCCCTTGCCATGCTGGGCGTCGATGCGCTTCTGGCCACCGCCGAGGCGGGCTTCGGCGCGGCGGGCTTCCAGTTGTTCGAGTACGGCGCGCATCAGTTCATGCCCTTTGCGGAAAGCCATTTCCAGGCGGCGGGGAAAGCGATGGCCGCAAGCACGGCCTTGGCGATGTCGCCCGGGATGAAGGGATAGAGACCGAAAGCCAGAACCGGCTTGTCCCAGCCGATGACGCCGCCGAGCCAGAGCAGGCCCGGCACGTAGATGATGGCTCCGGCGAGCAGTGCCGCAAGCATGGCGGTAAAGACGTTACGGTCCCAGCCGCGCTCGGCCAGCCAGCCGGCGAGCAAGGCGGCAGGCAGGTAGCCAAGGAGATAGCCGCCGGTCGGGCCCATCATGTAGGCGAGGCCGATGCCCTTTTCCGGCGTGCCGGCGAAGACCGGCAGGCCAAGCGCGCCTTGCGCGAGATAAAGCGCCACGGCCGCGGCGCCACGCACCGGGCCGAGGGCCAGGCCCAGGCCGATGACGACCAGCGTCTGCATGGTCATTGGCACGGGATAGAACGGCACCTGCACCTTTGCGGACAACGTCAAGAGCAGCGAACCCGCGACGACGGCAACGACGTCCATTGTGGTGAGCCGGCTGGTCTGCCTGTCGGCGACGGCTTGGTAGAGCGTCATGAGCTTTCTCCCGCGCTACGAGTTTGAAAACAATGGCCTCTCGCCGCGTCAGCGGCAAGCAGCGAAGTTGGCGCAATAGCCCTGTGGCGCGCGCAGGAAAACAGTTGAAAGTGTGCGAAAGCGTAATATACAAATATGAGAACTGTAAATTGCGAAATTGCAAACATGGCGTCACGCAAACTCTACATCGGCCGCAAGGTGCGCGAGCTGCGCGACGCCAACAAGGCGACGCAGGCGAGCTTCGCCGAGCGCATCGGCATCTCGACCAGCTATCTCAACCAGATCGAGAACAACCAGCGCCCGGTTTCGGCCTCGGTGCTGCTGGCGCTCGCCGAAAAGTTCCAGATCGACATCACCGAGATTTCGCAAGGCGACAGCGACCGGCTGTTGTCGGCGCTGACCGAGGCGCTGAGCGATCCGCTGTTCGAGAACTATGCGCCGAACCTGCAGGAACTGAAGCTGGTGACGCAGAACGCGCCGGGTTTTGCCCGTGCGCTGATCTCGGCGCACCAGGCCTATCGCCGCACTTCGGAACAGCTGGCGAGCCTCGACGACACGCTGGGCAAGAGCGTCGGCCTGACCGAGCCGACGCCTTACGAGGAAGTGCGCGACTTCTTCCACTTCGTCGACAACTACATCCATAGCCTCGACGTGGCGGCCGAGCGGCTGGCCGGCGAGCTCGGCATCGGCGAGCGCGACAGCTATGCGGCGCTCGCAGCACATCTGGACAGCCGGCACGGCGTGCGGATTGCCCGTGCCGAGGCCAATGACGATGCGCTGCGGCGCTTCGATGCCAAGTCGGGCGTGTTGTTCCTCAACCCATACTCGCCGCTCGCCACCCGTAGTTTCCAGATCGCCTTCCAGATCGCCGAGATGGAGATGGAGGCCGAGGTGGCGCAGATCGCCCGCACCGCCGATTTCCGCACCGCCGAGGCGCTGGAAATCTGCAAGATGGGGCTGCGCAACTATTTCGCCGGCGCGCTGACCCTCCCCTACCAGGCCTTCATGCGCGCGGCCGGAGAATTGCGCCACGATCTCGAACTGATGGCGGCGCATTTCGGTGCCTCGATCGAGCAGGTGGCGCATCGGCTCAGCACGCTGCAGCGGCCGGGCCACAAGGGCGTACCGATCTTCTTTGCCCGCATCGACCGCGCCGGCAACATCACCAAGCGCCACAGCGCCGCCAAGCTGCAGTTCGCCCGCTTCGGCGCGGCGTGTCCGCTGTGGAATGTTCACCAGGCCTTCGAGACTCCGGGCCGGATCATCCGCCAGCTGGCCGAGACGCCAGACGGCGCGCGCTATCTCTGCATCGCCACGGAGATCTCCAAGGGCGGCGGCGGCTTCAACGCGCCGCACCGGCGCTATGCCATCGCGCTCGGCTGCGAGGTCACCTATGCCCAGGATTTCGTCTATGCCGACGGGCTGGAGTTGGGCAGCAAGACGGCCTTCGATCCGATCGGCATCTCATGCCGCATCTGCGAGCGCACCAACTGCCAGCAGCGCGCTGTGCCGCCGCTCAAGCGCAAGCTGGTGATCGACCGGGATGTCAGGCATCCCCTTCCCTACAGGATCGGCTAGAGCTCTAGTTGTTCCTTGGGGCGAACAGAGCACCAGCGGCGAGCGTCAGCCAACCCAACATCATGCCGGTTCCGCCCATGGGGGCGGCGAAGGGAAACAGCCGCTGGCCGAGATAATCGCGCGCCAGCAGATCGCCTGAGAACACCAGCACGGCCAGCAGCAGGATGGCCGTCCCGATGTGCAGGATGCGGCTCTGGGCTGCCACCAGGGACAGCGCGATCAGCGCCGGCGCATGGAAAAGCAGGAAATTGGCCGCTGTCGCGACGTTGGTGCTGCCGCTATGGCTCGCCGCTGCCGAAAGTGCCACGCCCGCTGCGCCGAAAACAGCGCCGGCGGTAAACAGGACCCGATCGAATTTCATGCTTTCCGCTCCTCGATTCACGGAGGGCGATCATACAGATGCGCGGCATGAAATGTTCCGCCGACTTTGCGCCGATTGCCGCAGGATGGCCGCTTTCCTGTGGACCTTGAACAGGCGGGCATGATTGGCCGTTTGGCGTTCGCCCCGGCAGTCACTATGTTCGCGCACCCGTTCAACAGGCACCAGGATTCCATGGCTGGCGACATCAGGAAAATCGCTGCGATCATCGCAGCCGAGATCAATGCGAAGGCCGAGCAGGTCATTGCGGCAGTCGGACTGCTGGATGAGGGTGCGACTGTTCCCTTCGTCGCGCGCTACCGCAAGGAAGTCACCGGCGGCCTCGACGATACCCAGCTGCGCGATCTGTCCGAACGGCTCGCCTATCTGCGCGAGCTGGAAGCGCGGCGCGCGGCAATCGTCGAATCCATCACCGGCCAGGGCAAGATGACCGACGAGCTGGCGATCCGTATCGCCAGCGTCGCCACCAAGGCCGAGCTCGAAGACATCTACCTGCCTTACAAGCCCAAGCGCCGCACCAAGGCTGAAATCGCGCGGGAGCGCGGGCTCGGGCCGCTCGCCGAAGCGATCCTCGCCGACCGCTCCAAGGTACCGGCCGAGTTGGCCGTGCCTTACGTCGTCGGCGACGTAGCCGACGTGAAGGCAGCCCTCGAAGGCGCGCGCGACATCGTCGCCGAAGGCATTTCGGAGAACGCCGAGCTATTGGGCCGCCTGCGTACTCACATGAAGGAGCGCGCGGTCATGCGCGCCCGCGTGGTCGACGGCAAGCAGGAGGCGGGCGCCAAGTTCTCGGACTATTTCGACCATTCCGAACGCTGGGCCTCGGTGCCGAGCCACCGCGCGCTCGCCATGCTGCGCGGCCGCAACGAGGACGTGCTGTCGCTCGACCTCGAGATCGACGCCGACGACACCTCGCCGGTCAAGCCGGTCGAGCGTATGATCGCCGCTGCCTATGCGATTGGCGCGACGCTGCCCGGCGACCAGTGGCTGATGACCGTCGCCGGCTGGACCTGGCGCGTGAAGCTGTCTCTGTCGCTGTCGCTCGACCTGATGCGCGATCTGCGCGAGGCCGCCGAGGAAGAGGCGATCCGCGTCTTCTCGCGCAACCTCAAGGACCTTCTGCTCGCCGCCCCTGCCGGCTCGCGCGCCACTATGGGTCTCGATCCGGGCATCCGCACCGGCGTCAAGGTGGCGGTCATCGATGCCACCGGCAAGGTGCTCGACACCACCACCGTCTACCCCTTCCCGCCCAGGAACGACGTGCGCGGCACTCAGGCCGAGCTTGCCCGGCTGATCATCCGCCACAAGGTCGAGCTGATCGCCATCGGCAACGGCACCGGCAGCCGCGAAACCGAGCGTCTCGTTGCCGACTTGCTGACGGACATGCCGGCGCCCAAGCCGACCAAGGTCATCGTCAGCGAGGCCGGGGCCTCTGTCTATTCGGCGTCCGCCACGGCTGCGGCCGAATTCCCCAATCTCGACGTGTCGCTGCGTGGTGCAGTGTCCATCGCGCGGCGCCTGCAGGACCCGCTCGCCGAGCTGGTCAAGATCGAACCCAAGTCGATCGGCGTCGGCCAGTACCAGCACGACGTCGACCAGTATCGGCTCGGCCGTTCGCTCGAAGCGGTGGTCGAAGACGCGGTGAACGCCGTCGGCGTCGACCTCAACACGGCCTCCGCCCCCCTTCTCGCCCGCGTCTCCGGTCTCGGGCCGTCGCTCGCCGAGTCGATCGTGGCGCATCGCGACGCCTCGGGCGCCTTTGCCACGCGCCGCGACCTGCTCGCCGTGCCACGGCTCGGCCAGCGTGCCTTCGAGCAATGCGCTGGCTTCCTGCGTATCCGCGACGGCAAGGAACCGCTCGACTCATCGTCGGTCCACCCCGAAGCCTATGGCGTGGCCAAGAAGATCGTGGCGTCCTGCGGCCGTGACCTGCGCCAGTTGATGGGCGACAGCGCCGCGCTGAAGGCGATCGATCCGCGCGCCTTCGTCGATGAGCGTTTCGGCCTGCCGACGGTGCGCGACATCATCGCCGAGCTGGAAAAGCCGGGCCGCGATCCGCGTCCGGGCTTCAAGACCGCGACCTTCGCCGACGGTGTCGACGACATCAAGGACCTGAAGCCGGGCATGTTGCTCGAGGGAACCGTCACCAACGTCGCCGCCTTCGGCGCCTTCGTCGACATCGGCGTGCACCAGGACGGGCTTGTCCATGTGTCGCAGCTCGCCGACAAGTTCGTGAAGGACCCACACGAGGTGGTGAAGGCGGGCGACGTGGTGAAGGTCCGCGTCGTCGAGGTCGACATCCCGCGCAAGCGCATCGGGCTGACCATGCGCAAGGACGGCGGCGAGCCCGCACCCCGCTCGGCAGCCCCCGCCAAGGGCCGCGACATGAAGTTCGCCTCGTTGCCCAAGCCGCAGCAGAACAAGCCTGAGCAGCAAGGTGCGTTCGGCGCGGCGCTGCTCGAGGCGATGAAGCGTAAGTAAGGCGGCTTCATACCCTCCCCTTGCGGGGAGGGTCGATCCACGCAGCGGATCGGGGGTGGAGGTAGAGAGAGGCTGTCGCAGCGGCATGATCGCCCTTGCCCGGCTCGCCGTTCGTGCTTAGAAAGCCCGGGAAAACGCGGCCCTGGGCCGCATGCGAAAGGTGCCGTGATCCCATGTCCAAGTGGAAAGACGTCAAGAAGGTCGTGCTCGCCTATTCCGGTGGCCTCGACACATCGATCATCCTGAAGTGGCTGCAGACTGAACTCAATGCGGAGGTCGTCACCTTCACCGCCGATCTCGGCCAGGGCGAGGAACTCGAGCCGGCGCGCAAGAAGGCCGAGATGATGGGGATCAAGGAGATCTTCATCGAGGACGTGCGCGAGGAGTTCGTCCGCGACTTCGTCTTCCCGATGTTCCGCGCCAACGCCGTCTATGAAGGCGTCTACCTGCTCGGCACCTCGATCGCGCGTCCGCTGATCTCCAAGCATCTCGTCGACATCGCCCGCAAGACCGGCGCCGACGCCATCGCCCATGGCGCCACCGGCAAGGGCAACGACCAGGTCCGCTTCGAGCTGTCGGCCTACGCGCTGAACCCCGACATCAAGATCATCGCACCATGGCGCGACTGGTCGTTCAAGTCGCGCACCGACCTGCTCGACTTCGCTGAAAAGCACCAGATCCCGGTCGCCAAGGACAAGAAGGGCGAGGCCCCCTTCTCGGTCGATGCCAACCTCCTGCACTCGTCCTCCGAGGGCAAGGTTCTGGAAGACCCGGCCGTCGAGGCGCCCGAATACGTGCACATGCGCACGATTTCGCCTGAGGCAGCACCGGACAAGGCGACGGTCATCAAGATCGGCTTCGAAAAGGGCGATGCCGTGTCGATCAACGGCGAGCGCCTGTCGCCGGCCACCCTGCTGGCCAAGCTCAACGACTATGGCCGCGACAACGGCATCGGCCGCCTCGACCTGGTCGAGAACCGCTTCGTCGGCATGAAGAGCCGCGGCGTCTACGAGACCCCCGGCGGCACGATCCTGCTGTCGGCGCACCGCGCCATCGAGTCGATCACGCTCGACCGTGGTGCCGCGCACCTCAAGGACGAGCTGATGCCGCGCTATGCCGAGCTGATTTACTACGGCTTCTGGTTCTCGCCCGAGCGCGAGATGTTGCAGGCGGCGATCGACAGGAGCCAGGAGCATGTCGAAGGCGAAGTGACGCTCAAGCTCTACAAGGGCAACGTCATGGTCATCGGCCGCGAGAGCGCGAAGTCGCTGTACTCGGACAAGCTGGTCACCTTCGAGGACGACCAGGGCGCCTACGACCAGAAGGATGCCGCCGGCTTCATCAAGCTTAATGCGCTGCGCCTGCGCACGCTGGCCGCGCGCAACCGGTGAGATCAGCCAAAATCTGGCAGTTTGGAGGCGCTTCGGCGCCTCCTTTCGTTTCAGGCCTCGCCCCGATACATGTCGGCGAGATAGGCCCGCTTGGCGGCGTCGTCGCGTGTTGAAAACAGATAGCGGACGAAGGCCTGGCGTTCGTGGTCGACCGCCGCAAGCTCCCAGACGCAGAATGTCGCCCGGTGCGGCCCGGGCAGTGCAAACAGCGAGAAATCGGGAGCGTCCGCGGTCTTGGCATAGACCGTCTCCCACATCTCGTTGGCATGGCGCCACGAACTCACCAGAAGGAAGTGAAAATCGGCGCCGCAGCGGTGCAGGATGACGAAGCCGAGCTCGCCCTTGAGGTTGAGGCGCCTGGTCACCGTTTCGGCTGCCAGGAAGCGCTGCGCCAAAGCGCAGGTTTCGCGCGTCACGGGCGTCGCATCTTCGGCAATGTCATACCATTTGAGCAGCCCGCCGCCTGCCGGCACGGCGAGACCAGGTGTGACTGACTTGGGGTAGTGGCTGTAGCCCTGAATATTGCCGTAGGCGGAAAGGTCGCCCGGCAATGCGTTGAGAGCGTTCATCGTTCGTTCCTCGGCCGCATCGAAAAAACCCGACGTCTCCGCCGGGTTCATTCAATATGCGCCGATGGTCGCCCCTTGGCCAGCAGGATGGCGAACCATCCTGACACCTGCCAAACGGCCGCCTTGGTCAGTTGCCGTCGATCTCGGCGCCGATGATGGCGATCGCCTGCTGGTAGACGCTGGCCGCGTTCCAGCCCTGCAAGGCGCCGAAATTGGCCTGGCCGGGCTGATAGCCGCCGCCGGCGCTCCAGCCGTGGCCGCGCAGGAAGTTGGCCGTCGAGGCGAGCGCGTCGGCCTTGGAGCGGACCATGTCGATCTTGCCGTTGCCGTCGCCGTCGGCGCCGAATTTCAGCACGTTGACCGGCAGGAACTGGGTCTGGCCGATCTCGCCATGCGCGGCACCAACGGCGCTGGGGCTCAGCGTGCCGTTCTGGACGAGCTTGAGCGCGGCATAGAGCTGATCGGTGAAATATTCCGACCGGCGGCAGTCGTAGGCCAGCGTCGCCACGGCCGACAGCGTGTGCTGGTTGCCGAGGAACCCGCCAAAGCCGGTTTCCATGCCCCAGATCGCGATCAGCGGGCCGGCCGGCACGCCATAACGCGCCTCGATGCTCTGGAACAGCGCCGCGTTCTGCTTCTTGATGGTCTTGCCCTTGGAGGCAATCGTCTTGCCGCCACGCTTGGCCATGAACTGGTCGAGCGAGAGCTTGAAGCTCTTCTGGTTGCGGTCGGCATAGATGGTCTTGGTTGCGTAGGTCGTCTTGGCAAGCGCGTTGAGCGCGTTGCCGCTGATGCCGTTCGCCGCCGCCTCCTGAGCGAAATCGGCCTTCCATGCCTCGAAGCCGCCCGCGTTGTTGCCGCACTGGGCGGCGTATGCGCCACCAGCTGTCACCGCCAGAACGGCGGAGGCTGCAGCAAAAGTCTTCACCTTGGCAAGTACTGCCATGCCGTTCTCCTGATGCCTGAATCATTCCCCTGGGAGGGATGTTGCCAGCCGAACGCTCTCTTGTCATCGTTAAGAAGGCGTTTACGTCCCCACCGTCTTGCAATGGCTGGTGGCAAAAAACTCGCATACGATCAAGCGGTGAATGTGGCGAGAGCGGGGAAAAACCATGAAAGATGTCGATGTTGTGATCATCGGCGCCGGTTCTGCGGGCCTTTCGGCGGCAAAAGTGCTGCGTTCAGCCGGTTTGAGCTTCAAGGTGCTGGAGGCGATGGACCGCATCGGCGGTCGCGCCTGGACCAGCAACCGGCATTTCGGTGTGCCCTTCGACATCGGCTGCGCCTGGCTGCATGCCGCCGACCGCAACCCCTATTTCCCCGAGGCTCAGGCCGCCGGATGGACGATGCATCATCACGACATGAACATCGACCATCTCTACTACCGCAACCGCAAGGCGAGCGAGGCCGAGGAAGCCGAGGTCAAGGCAGCGGACGCTGCGATGGCAGCGCTGCTGGAAAACCACAGCGACATGGATGATCGCCTTGGTGCGCTGCTGGCCAAGGGGCGGTCGTCGCGCGCCGCCGCCACCTTCTGCGGGCCGATGGATTTCGGCGCCGACGAGGACGAGATCTCCATCGCCGACTTCAGGAATGCCGCCGACCTCGACCCCAACTACTTCACCAGGGAAGGCTATGGCGCACTCGTTGCGCGTTTCGGCGCCGACGTACCGGTCGAACTTGCCACGCCGGTAACCCGGATCGACTGGGACGGTGCCGGTGTCGCCTGTCTCACCGACCGTGGCACGCTGCGCGCCAGCGCGGCCATCGTCACGGCATCGCCCGGGGTACTGGCCTTCGAGGAGATCGTCTTTTCGCCGGCCCTTCCCGACAGCCACATGGCCGCGTTTTTCGACCTGCCGATGGGCATGCTGACCAAGCTGCCGGTTGAAATCAGGGGCAGCCGCCTCGGACTCAATGCCTTCGACGACCTTCTGGTCGAGCGCACGGCGCGGCATGACATCTATTTCCTCGGCTTTCCGTTCGATCTCGACCTGATGGTCGGTTTTGTCGGCGGCGACTTTGCCTGGGAGCTGTCGGCTGCCGGCGAAGCTGCCGGCATCGACTTCGCCACGGACCGGCTGTGCGAGATATTCGGCAACGACACCCGCCGGCATGTAGGTCGCGCGATGATGACAAACTGGGGCGCCGAACGTTATGTCAGGGGCGCCTATGCCGCGGCGCGGCCAGGCCGCTCAGGGGCGCGCGCGGCATTGATGCAGCCGGTTGGCGAGCGCATCTTCTTTGCCGGCGAGCACCTTGCCGGACCGCTGATCCAGACCTGCGGCGGCGCCCGGCTGTCGGGCGAAGCAGTCGCCAGGCAGGTCGTTGCGCAACTCGCCGCGTAACGCCGGCACATATGAACATGCTACAATTCGTGAGCGGAACCGGTCCCCTGGGTCGGAACTGACAGGTGCTTGGGCCGTTTTCGCCTCCTGAGGGACCAAGAAAACGGAGCGAAAAAATGAAAACCAAGCTGTTGTTTCCCGCTGTGGCGGGCGCGCTTCTCGCCTTCTCCGGCCCGTCATTTGCAGATGTCGCGGTCCAGGCGGCCACCGATCTCAATGTCCGTGCCGGCCCTGGCCCGCAATACCCGGTTGTCGGCGTCATCGGTGCCGGCCAGGCCACAACGCTGCGCGGCTGCCTCGAAAGCAGCAAATGGTGCAGCGTCGCCGATTCAGGCGGCGAGGGCTGGGTCTATTCCGACTATCTGGTCGGTGATTTCGGCGGCCAGCAGGTCGTGCTATCGGCACGCCCGGCCGATTCAGGCATCGTGGTCGTCGATCCGCCAGCCGGCGGCGCCGATGTCGTCATAGATGGGACGACGGGCGCGATCATCGCCGGCGAAGCCATGCCGGCCATCGATCCCCCCGCCGAGGTCCGCACCTATGTGACAGACAACCGGATCGAGCCGGTCTATCTGGACGGCGAAGTCGTCGTCGGCGCCGGATTGCCCGATACAGTCGAACTGACTGAAATCCCCGACTCCGAGTACCGCTATGTCTATGTGAACGGCCAACCGGTGCTGGTCGAACCGTCGACGCGGCGCGTCGTCTATGTGATGCGCTGAGTGAAGCGGCCGCCGGGCACCTGTCCGGCGGCCTCGCCACTTCATACATGGACCTGTGCCAGCGCGCTTTCAGCCGCGTCGTCAAGCGGTCGGAACGAAACGTAGAGCAGCCAGAAGTAGAACCCCGCGACGCCTGTCAGGATCAACCAGCCTGGTGCAAGGCCAAGGCTGGCATTGGCCGCTACCTCCCACAGCGATGAGACAAGGTCCCTGCTGCCGCCGGAGACCTGCAGCTTGGGCGTCGAAATCTTGAGCACCCATGCGAGCAGCAGGATCAGGAACATCCAGATGTAATTGCGTCTCAGCCGCCGCGAGAAGGCATCGGCGTAGGAGATGCGAAACTGCGGCTCCCGGAGGCTGTCGCCAAGCATCTGGCGCCAATTTGCGGTTTCCCCGGCCTCAGGCGAGAAAATCGGTGCGAAGTAATACCGTTCGAAAGTGCGGACGCGCGACCGATAGACGTCAAAGAAGCGGTAGCGCCGTGCTTCGATCCAAAGCAGCAGGAAAATGAGCAGCATGGCAAACAGGAGCACGCCGTGATGAGCGTTGGGTGTCGACAGGGACACCGACATCATCGCGGCCACCACCGTGATCGCCCAGTTGCTCGTCTGGTCTATCCGGTCGCGCCACCCGGCCATCCTGGCCATTTCGGCGCGATGGTAATGTGCCATGGTGTTGACGATTTCGGTCGAGGTTGAAGGCAGCAGCGCGACCTGCTGTGGCAAAGATGAACTGGCGCTTTCGGGCATGGCAGCCTCCCTGGACATCCCCGGAGTGCCTGCATCAGGAAGGGCACAAGCCTCCTGGCGATGCTGTTGCGGCGCGGGCCGGGCCGACGGGTTTGCGGCTGTCTCGGCGGCAGGCCACGCTGGGGGCCCGAATATCCTGCGCCGGCGCAAATCCTATACCTGTTGCGAGGGGATCGCGCGGAAATCGACGACAAAGGTTCAGATTTTCGCCGCGGCTGCTTTCCTGGCTGCCTTGGCCGGACGCTTCATCAAGTGTTCGAAATCCGCCGCCGGCAGCGCCCTGGAGTAGAGATAGCCTTGTCCGACACGGCAGCCCATGGCGTAGAGGGCGGCTTCCTGCGCGCGCGTCTCGATGCCCTCGGCGACGACGGCCAGCCCCATGTCCCTAGCCATGCCGAGCACCGCGCGGACGATCGCGGCATCTTGTGGCTGGCTCAGCATGTCGCGGATGAAGCTGCGATCGATCTTGAGCAGCGTCAGCGGAAAGCGCTTGATGGTGCTGAGCGCGGCATGGCCGGTGCCGAAATCGTCGAAGGCAAGGCCGACGCCTGCCTCGCCCAGCTTGCGGAACGGTGCCAGCGTGCGCT
Source organism: Aminobacter sp. MSH1 (assembly GCF_003071665.1). GTDB lineage: Bacteria > Pseudomonadota > Alphaproteobacteria > Rhizobiales > Rhizobiaceae > Aminobacter > Aminobacter niigataensis. The sequence goes on from NZ_CP026265.1 coordinate 993,846, forward strand.
CTTCATGGTCGAGGGCGATGGTCTCGGTCACTTCCAGTTCCAGGGCGTCGGCCGGCAGCCCGTGGCGGGCCAGCGTGGTCAGCACGGTTTCCGCCAGATTTCCCGCATTGACCTGCACCGCAAACAGGTTGACCGCCATGGAGATGGGGGCCAGCCCGCGGGCGCGCCATTCCGCCGACTGGCGACATGCCTCGTCGAGGATCCAGCCGCCGACGGTCAGCGCGCCGGAATGCGATTCAAGCACGGCAAGGAAGTCGGCAGGCGAAAGCAGTCCGCGCGAAGGATGGTTCCAGCGCAACAGCGCCTCGGCGCCCAGCACCTTGCCGCTCTCCAGGCACACCTGCGGCTGGTAGTGCAACACGAATTCGCCGGCTCCGATTGCCCGCAACAGCTCGTCCTGCAAGGCGCGCCGGGCAGCGACCGCGTTGCGCATGTCCGGTTCGAACATGCGGTAGGAATTGCCCTGCTGCCGCGCTCGGTAGAGCGCAAGGTCGGCGCTGGCCAGCAGCTCCTCGGCGTCGCCGCCGTCGCTTGGGGCCACGGCGCCGCCGATGCTGACGCCGAGCTTGATCAGGTGGTCGCCGATCTCGAAAGGCTTTTCGAACGACTGGAGCAGGCTGTTTGCGGCTGCCTCGCCGGCTGAGGGGCTGCCGGTCCCGCGCAGCAATACGGCGAACTCGTCACTGCCGAGACGGGCCACCATGGCATTAGCCTCGAGTGCTGCGGGCAGCCGCACGGCGAGGGCCTGCAGCAGTGTGTCGCCGGTGGCGTGGCCCAACGTGTCGTTGACCTTCTTGAAGCCGTCGAGGTCGATCAGCAGCACGGCCGTTTGCTCGCCGGCGGCAAGCGCTTCCTCGAGGCGCGTGTCGAACTGGAAACGGTTCGGCAGGCCGGTCAGCGTGTCCTGATGGGCAAGGCGATGCAGGCGCATGTCGCGCTGCCGCCGGTCGGAGATGTCGCGGATCATGCCGCCCATCGATACGCCGTCCGGCCCGTGCCAGACCGAAAGCGACAGCTCGATAGGGAACTCGCTGCCGTCGCGCCGAAGCGCTGCCACCTCGACCGTCTTGCCGGTCAGCTTCGACGGAGTGCCGGAGCCGACGCGCGCGATGCCAGCGTTGTGGGCACCGCGCAACCTGGGTGGAATGATCAGGTCGAGCGTGTGGCCGACCATGTCGGACCTGGCGTACCCGAACATGCGCTCGGCGGATTTGTTGACGAAGGTGATGTTTCCCGAGGCGTCGATGACGACCAGCGCGAATTCGATGTTTTCGACAAATCCGCCCAGCGACGAGTCGGAAATGCGATCGCCTCCCGGGGATACGACATGCGAGCCGGCCGCATGGTCACACATGGTGGCAAAACACCCTTATAAAATGCATATAGAGCCCCCCGGCAGGCGGCACACTAGAGGGCAAGTCTTAACAGGGATTGACCGTCGCGCCGCGAATGGTTCGAAAGCTCGCGGGAAATGTGCCTTCTCTTGACTCTCTGGCCTTTTTCCTGTCTACAGCCCACAAATTCCGCGACGAGTTCCACTCCGAGCGGCCGACCGGGACGCCCTTAGCGGCACAAAACGATCCCGGAGGCCAACACCCGGCAGCGCAGTGCGCCCCCGGGTGCTTTTTGGTTTGGTTCGCAGTCGCAGAGGCATTACCTCTCGGTTCGCCACCGGTTGGCTGAGAGAAGGGAAGTTGAATGTTTGAATCGCTGCAAGAGCGACTTGGATCGATCCTCAACGGCCTGACCGGCCGTGGCGCGCTGTCGGAAGCCGATGTCTCGGCTGCCCTGCGCGAGGTTCGTCGTGCCTTGCTCGAAGCGGACGTCGCACTCGAAGTGGTCCGCTCCTTCACCGATCGCGTCCGCGAGAAGGCGGTCGGCGCGGCGGTCCTGAAATCGATCAAGCCCGGACAGATGGTCGTCAAGATCGTCCATGACGAGCTGATCGAGATGCTCGGCTCCGAAGGCGTCGCCATCGACCTCAATGCGCCGGCGCCGGTTGTCATCATGATGGTCGGCCTGCAGGGCTCGGGCAAGACGACGACCTCGGCCAAGATCGCCAAGCGGCTGACCGAGCGCCAGGGCAAGAAGGTCCTGATGGCCTCGCTCGACACGCGCCGTCCGGCAGCGCAGGAGCAGCTGCGCCAGCTCGGCGAGCAGACAAAGGTTGCCACCCTTCCCGTCATTACCGGCCAGTCACCGGTCGACATCGCCAAGCGCGCCGTCCAGGCGGCCAAGCTCGGCGGCCATGACGTCGTCATCCTCGATACCGCCGGCCGTACCCATATCGACGAGCCGCTGATGGCCGAGATGGCCGACATCCGCAAGGTGTCGGACCCGCACGAGATCCTGCTCGTCGCCGACTCGCTGACCGGCCAGGACGCCGTCAACCTCGCCAAGAATTTCGACGACCGCGTCGGCATCACTGGCCTGGTGCTGACCCGCATGGACGGCGACGGCCGTGGCGGTGCCGCGCTTTCGATGCGTGCCGTCACCGGCAAGCCGATCAAGCTGATCGGCGTCGGCGAGAAGATGGAAGCGCTGGAGGAGTTCTATCCCAAGCGCATCGCCGACCGCATCCTCGGCATGGGCGACATCGTTTCGCTGGTCGAGAAGGCAGCCGAAAACATCGACGCGGAAAAGGCCGCGGCGATGGCCAAGAAGATGCAGTCGGGCAAGTTCGACCTGAACGACCTCGCCGACCAGCTTGGCCAGATGCAGAAGATGGGCGGCATGGGCGGCATCATGGGCATGATGCCAGGCATGGGCAAGATGAAGGACCAGATGGCTTCGGCCGGCCTGGACGACAAGATGTTCGGCCGCCAGATCGCCATCATCTCGTCGATGACCAAGGCCGAGCGCGCCAACCCCGACGTCCTCAAGCACTCGCGCAAGAAGCGCATCGCCGCCGGTTCCGGGACCGATGCGGCCGAAATCAACAAGCTGCTCAAGATGCATCGCCAGATGGCCGACATGATGAAGGCCATGGGCGGCAAGGGCAAAGGCGGCGGTCTCATGCGCGGCATGATGGGCGGCCTTGCTTCAAAGATGGGCCTCGGTGGCATGATGCCGGGCATGGGCGGCATGCCCGACCTGTCGAAGATGGATCCCAAGCAGCTCGAAGCGCTGCAGAAGCAGGCGGAAGCCGCCGGCCTCGGCAAGGGCCTCAAGGGCCTGCCCGGCGGCGGACTTCCAGGTGGCGGTTTGCCGGGCCTGCCTGGCGGCATGAAGCTTCCGGGCCTCGGCGGCGGCCTGCCCGGCCTCGGCAAGAAGAAGTGAGGAGCGCGCGATGACCGATATCAATCCTCAGGCGCAGCTCCAGGAACTGCGTGCCTCGATCGACAACATCGATGCCGCCCTGATCCATATGCTCGCCGAGCGCTTCCGCTGCACCAAGGCGGTGGGCGTGCTCAAGGCGACCCATGGCCTGCCGCCGGCCGATCCGGCGCGCGAGCAGACCCAGATCGAGCGCCTGCGCCGTCTGGCCGACGATGCCCATCTCGATCCGGATTTCGCGGAGAAGTTCCTCAACTTCATCATCCGCGAGGTGATCCGGCATCATGAAATGCTGGCCGCCGAACATAACGGTGGCTCAGACAGGACTACCTCCGCCTGAGGCGGAACAAGCAGAACATACCAAACCCAAGACAGAACTATTCAGGAGTAAGACAATGTCCCTTAAGATCCGCCTGGCCCGCGCCGGCTCGAAGAAGCGCCCCTACTACCACATCGTCATCGCCGACGCCCGCAGCCCGCGCGACGGCCGCTTCATCGAGGCGATCGGCGCCTGGAACCCGCTGCTGCCCAAGGATGGCGATCGCGTCAAGATCGACGGCGACCGCGTCAAGCATTGGATGGCGAACGGCGCGCTGCCGACCGACCGCGTTGCCCGCTTCCTCGACGAGGCTGGCCTTGTGAAGCGCGAAACCCGCTCGAACCCGACCAAGGGTGAGCCGGGCAAGAAGGCCCAGGAGCGTCTCGCTGCCCTGAAGAAGGCCCAGGACGATGCAGCCGCAGCGATCGCCGCTGCCGCCGCTGCCCCGGCCGAGGCTTCTGCCGAGTAATTTTCGCCCAACCGGCGAATGGAGAACGGCGGGCCGCAAGGTCCGCCGTTTTCGTTTGCATCTGCCTTGGTTCACCCAACTGGCAGCAGTCGAGCCGCCAGCCGGTCGCTTGACCGTTTCTCGTGGCCGCGCCACCTTGCCACGGCGCGGGCCAGGAGGAGCAGGCGATGTCCAGCAGCACTTCGATCAATGCCGACGGTGTGTCCGAGCCCTTCGCGGCGGAATCCGTGCCGCTCGAGGCCTTTTCGCAGGGCGAGCGTTTCGGTTCGAGTTTCAGGCACCTATCCAATTTCGCAGGCGGCGACCACGTCGGCGTGGCGCTGGAAGAACTCGCGCCGGGCAAGGAATCCAACCCGTCGCACTATCACATGCTTGAGGAGGAGCACGCCTACATCCTCGAGGGCGCGCTTACGCTTCGGCTCGGCGCACGCGCCTATGTCATGAAGGCCGGCGACTATGTCTGCTTTCCGGCAGGGCAAAAGGTCGGGCACTCGCTGTTCAACCATACGAACGAGCCCTGCCGCTATCTCATCATCGGCGAGCGCGATTCCAACGATGTCATCGTCTATCCCGACTCCGGCCGGGTCAGCGTCCGGCTGACCGGGGAGGGCTACCGCAAGGCGGCGACGATGGACTATTGGGAGGGCATCGATACGACCGCTGCCGGAACTGCGACCCCGGCTGCGCACCCTCAGGAATAGAAGAAGTTCTCGGCGGCCAGCATCGGCGGCGGCGTTTCGCCCAAGGCCTCGAACACCGAGATCTCGCAGACGCGGCACAGGCCGTCGAGGGCAAGGTCGTTGGCCTCCATGCCGAAGGGGTCCTCCAGCTCTTCCGAGAGCGCGTCGAGGCCGAAGAAGGTGTAGGCGATCAGTGCGGTAAACAGCGGCGTCGCCCAGCCAGCGGACGCCGCCAGGCCGAATGGCAGGAGCAGGCAGAAGACATAAGCCGTGCGCTGCAGGAGCAGCGTGTAGGCGAAGGGCAGGGGCGTGCCCATGATGCGTTCGCAGCCCGCCTGCAGGGCGGCGATCGCCGACAGCCGCTCGTCGAGGATGCGAAAGTCCATGGCTTCCAGAACCTTGGCGCGCTTGAGCAGGGCGAGCCTCGTGCCCATGCGGCGGATGGTGGCGTCCGGCTTGTTGGTGGCGGCATGGATCTCGTCGACGGCGTCGCCGATGAAGGGGCGGGCTGCCTCGCGCGTGTCGACGCGGCGCAGTTCGCCGCGCAGGAAGTGGCAGAAGGCCAGCGCATCCATCAGGAACGGCCGCAGCTCGTCGCGGTCCGAAATCATCGCGTTGGCGGCGCGCGACAGGTTCCGGATCTCGAAGACCAGCTGGCCCCAAAGCTTGCGCGCCTCCCACCAGCGGTCATAGGCGGCGTTGTTGCGGAAACCGAGATAGATCGACAGCGCGACGCCAAGCAGGGCGAAGGGTGCGACGCCGGCGTCACCCAGGTTGAGATCGAGCGCCTTGATTGCCGCTACCACCACAGCGCCGTAGAGCGCGAAGCCGAAGATCTGCGGCAGGATGCGCGGCACGACGGACCCGCGCATGACGAAGAACAGTTTCAGCAGGCCGGTGCGGGGACGGACGATCATGTGGGCGGAAACCTCTGGCGGTGCCGTGAGGCCGCCATTGTGCGCCGAAGGCTATCGGGAAGTCACCTCAAAATGCGACGTCGGTGCCAGTTTCGTCGAAATGATTCAGTCACTTGGCCGCTCGACGCGGGCTACCGCCATTTGCTGGGCCGGCCAGCGTTCAGCGACGTGTGTTCTTGCCGGCCAACAGTTCCAACAGACTGCGGAACGGACCGCCGCGGCGAAGCTTGCGAACCTCGGCTGCCAGCTCCGCGGTCCTGCCCGAGAGTTCGCCCATGGCGAAATGAAACTCCTCGCTTGGTCCCACCCCTTCGCGCAGCTTGATGAAGCGGGGGTCGAAGATACGGTTCTGCTGGAGAAACATTTCGAGGATCGCGGCCAGGGCCAAATCCTCCTCGGAGGCGATCTTCCTGGGCCAATCCCGTTCGGAAAGGACCGCGCGATAGATCGCCTCGAGTTGCCGTGCGCCTTCGTCGCTGTTGAAGTTCCGCCTGACATGCTGGGTCACGCCGGCTGCGTCGTCTGGCCGATAGGCGGCGATTTCCCTGTCCAGGACTTCAGGTGACGCTGCTTCGGAAAGCGCGCCATAGGCAAAGTTGACGGCAGCGAAACCGTCGAGCCGTTGCCTGGTCACCAGGCCGCCGATGCCGAAACGGTCGGCGTTGATGACGGCGCGGCCTTTGGCCAGCGCTTCGAGCGCCATTCGTCCGCTGGCGAAGACCAGGTCGACACCATCGAGGCGCTTGACGACATCGTCGGCTGCCTTTGCCACCAATTCGCCGCGGAAGGCGATGCCGCGCCGTTCGCACGCTTCGGCAATCAAGTTGGCGAAGGGAATGGTGCCGGGGTGGGCAAAGATCGCGGCCGTGTGCAGCTTCACCGGTGCCGGTGCGGCGGGACCGACGCGCTTGAGGTCGATGGTGTTTGGCCAGAACGTGACGCGTGACGGCGGTAGGCCGTTTTCGTCGACAAGCCGACCGCGCAGCACGCTGCGCACATAGAAATAACGCCTGATGCGGGGATGAACGGGGGGCGCATCCTGGTCGCTGGCGAAGTCATGGCAGGCAAACACCGCCGGCGTGCCGGGAAAGCGGACGAGGGCGGCGATCGTGGGACCCGTGTGGTGGCCGTGAATGATTTCGGGCACTTCACTGAGCGGCGCCAGCGAAGTCACCACCGGCGAGCCCGTCGCGCGGATTTCGGCCGCCGCCGGGCCAGTCACGGGCGCGAAGGTGACGACCGAATGGCCGCGCCGGCGCAGCGCCAGCACCATGTCGCGGACGAGCGTTTCCGTGCCGCTGCGGCCGGTCAAGACGGCATTGGTCATGAGAATGCGCAGCGGGCGATCTTGGCCGTTTGCGTCTGTCACAGGGCTGGAATGCGCGGCGTCGCCGCTGTCACGCGCCATGGCTGGTGGTCCCGATTGCTGGCGCCCGCACCGCCCATCAAGCAATGCTAATGTAGCGTAGCCGGAATCGGGGTCAAGCTTGAGACCGACACCGAGGCGCACGCCCCGGCATCAAATCGTGTCGTGCCGCGTCGCAGGCCATGCCCGACGCGGCACTTTTCCGAGGCTGGCCTCAGGCTGCCTTCTTCTTTGGCGCAATCAGGCCGCGCTCGACCAGCAGTTCGGCGATCTGCACGGCGTTGAGGGCGGCACCCTTGCGTAGATTGTCGGAGACGATCCACATCGACAGGCCGTTGTCGATGGTCTGGTCCTCGCGGATGCGCGAGATGTAGGTCGCATCCTCGCCGGCCGAGTCGAGCGGGGTGGCGTAGCCGCCGTCCTCGCGCTTGTCGATGACCAGGCACCCCGGTGCTTCGCGCAGGATGTCGCGTGCCTCGTCGGCGGTGATCGGCTTGTCGAATTCGATGTTGACGGCTTCCGAGTGGCCGATGAACACCGGCACGCGTACGCAGGTGGCGGTCAGCTTGATCTTGGGATCGAGCATCTTCTTGGTCTCGGCGACCATCTTCCACTCTTCCTTGGTCGAGCCGTCGTCCATGAAGACGTCGATGTGCGGAATGACGTTGAAGGCGATGCGCTTGGTGAACTTCTTGGCTTCGACCGGGTCGGCGACGAAGACGGCGCGCGTCTGGGTGAACAGCTCGTCCATGCCTTCCTTGCCGGCGCCCGAAACAGACTGGTAGGTGGATACGACGATGCGCTTGATGGTGGCTGCGTCGTGCAGCGGCTTGAGCGCCACGACCAGCTGGGCCGTCGAGCAGTTCGGGTTGGCGATGATGTTCTTCTTGGTGAAGCCGGCAATCGCGTCCGGGTTCACTTCCGGAACGATCAGCGGCACGTCCTGGTCATAGCGGAAGGCCGACGAGTTATCGATGACGACGCAGCCCTGCTTGCCGATCTTGGGCGACCATTCCTTGGAAATGTTGCCACCGGCCGACATGATGCAGATATCGGTGTCGGAGAAGTCATAGGTGTCGAGAACCTTGACCTTCAGCGTCTTGTCGCCGAACGACACTTCGGTGCCGAGCGAGCGGCGCGAGGCCAGTGCGACGATCTCATCGACCGGAAAGCCGCGTTCCTCGAGGATGTTGAGCATTTCCCGGCCGACATTGCCCGTGGCGCCGACGACTGCAACCTTGAAACCCATATCGAAAATCTCCTGTCCCTCTCCGCTCGCTTCTGGAGAAAACCCGCTGGCCGTTGCGGGCTTCATCCCCCGGGCCGGACCCGGGAGAGGGTGAGCAGGCCAAGGGAAATCACACCGTTTTGGTGGTGGTGGTTTTGGCCATGGTTTTGGTCGAAAGCAGGGACGCGGTTGCGCGCCCGGCACGATGGTTGGCATCGTGGCCGGGGAAGTCGAATGCGAAAAGCGCCATCAAGAGGCCGCGCATCGGAGGGTTCCCTGTTCGCCGCCGCTTTTAGCCGGTTTGCGTGGAGAGTCAATCGGGGCCGGAGCTGTCGGCCTCCGGCGCTTGTGATTTGACCTTTGTCGCCTGGTACCTAGGCTCGCCGTGGATCGATTGACGGAGGAGCCCCATGGAAATCCTGTCGAAACGCGTCCCCATCGTCGCCGCTCTGGCTGTGGCTGCCATGTTCTCGCTGCCGGCACTTGCCCATCACGGCTGGTCCTGGACCCAGGACGGCTTTTTCGAGCTCAAGGGTGTCATCGCCGAGATCTACATCGGCAATCCGCATGCCACGCTCGACGTCGATGTCGAAGGCGATATCTGGCGGGTGGAACTCGCCCCGCCGGCGAGAACGATCGCGGCGGGCTTCAGCGACGAGGTCGCCAAAAAAGGCGACGAGGTCACCGCGATCGGAAACCGTTCGCGTGACGAAACCGAAAACCGCATGAAGGCAGTCCGGATCGTCGTCAACGGCAAGACCTACGACGTCTATTCGGACCGCGTGCCGCCGAGCTGAGTGGGATCGGGGGACGTGGAGCCGCTGCAGGCTATCGAGCAACTCGACGCCGTCAAGCTGCTCAAGACCTCGTACTTTGCCTACCCGGTGGTCAATGCGGTCCATATCGCCGCCATCGGCGCCTTGCTCACCTCGGTTGCGCTGATGGACCTGCGCATCCTCGGCGCCTTTCGCGCCCTGCCGGAGCGCCCCTTCGTGGCGCTGTTGAGGCGGCTTGCCTTCCTCGTTTTCGGGGTGGCCGTGCTCACCGGTCTCGTGCTGTTTTCGGTGCGCGCGTCGCACTATGCGCAGATGCCGGTGTTTCTCGCCAAGATGAGCCTCATCGTCCTCGCCGGCGCCAATTTCGCGGCGTTCGCCACCGTCGACAAGGGGCTCGATGCGAGTGTCCGTCCACCGGTGCCACGCGTGCTTGCCGCAACCTCAATCGTGCTGTGGTGTGCCGTCCTGCTGTGCGGCCGCTTCATCGGGTTTCAGTGAAGCTACTTTTCCTTCAGCTTGATGCGGGGGAAACGCAGCGGCGGCCACTCCTCGGTGGGCATGGGTTGCGCCAGCAGCTCGGTGAGCTCGGCGGGCAGGCCGACATGCGCCTGCTTGGTGGCGACGCCGTCGGCGATGCTGATGACGCTGTCGTAGAACTCCAGCCCCATCGCCGATTTCGGCGGGGTGGCCTCGTGCATCACGCTGATCACGGTGACATCGGGGCAGTTGTCCTTGATCGCCTGGTGGAAAGCGATCTTGGCCTCCGGGTCGAGTGCGGCGGTGGCCTCGTCAAGGAACAGCAGGCCGGGCTGGAGCAGGAGAATGCGGGCCACCACCAGCTTCTGCTTCTGGCCGCCCGAGAGCACCTGGTCCCAGACCTTGCCCTCGCGCATCTCCTCGCCGAGATGCTCGATGAAATCGCCGAGCCCGGCCTTGTGCAGGGCGACCGCGACACGGGCCTCCGAATGCTCGTCGGCACTGCCCGGCAGGCAGACAAGCTGCTTCAGCGACACTTGCGGCAGCTTGACGTCCTGCGTGGCGTAGAAGGATTTCACCCCCTCGGGATAGATGATGGCACCGCGGCCATACGGCCACAGCCCGTTGATTGCCTTGACCAGGGATGTCTTGCCGCAGCCGGACTCGCCGCGCACGAAGATCCATTCGCCGCGCCTGAAGCGCAGGTTGGAAACGGTCAGGAACGGCGTTGCGTCGCTGCCCCGATGCATCAGTTCGAGATTGCGCACGGTCAGGCCGAAGATTGCGTTCTGACCGCCGTAGCTGAAATCGGAATGACCGGTGAGGCCGTAGAATTCCTGCGGCCGCTGGACGTCCTCGATTGCGTTGGCAAGGTCGATGACGCGCTGGCTGTTGGCTCTCAGCGTGGCGATCGCCGGCATGACGTGGATGAACCACGAGCACTGGTTGATCAGCGAATTCACCAGCTCGGCGCCGGTGATGTAGCCCTTCAGGTTGATCTGGCCATGCATGTAGGGCAGCAGGCCGGGACCGTAGGCGACGAAGCGGGCGGCGACGAAGTTGTAGATGAGCTCGAACGACATGTAGCCGGCATTGACCGTATTGAGCCGCCCCCAAGTCTTGTCGATGTCGAGATAGAGCCGGTCGTGCATCGACCGCTGCACGCTCTCGCCGCGCGAGGCCGCGACGTGGAAGCTGCGGCGCAAGAAGGTCGTCAGCTCGCCGCGGTAGCTGCCCTCGGCCTGCTGCATCCGGATGCTGAGCCGCTCCATCAGCCCGCCCAGCTTGATGGCGATGTAGGTGTTGAGCGGGACATAGGCGCCGACCGCGCCGATCGCCAGCACGAAGCTGCCGTAGTTGCCAAGGAACTCCAGCCCGCGCACCGAGGTCGAGGTTTCCAGAAGCTTCTGGCCGACGAAGAACAGCGAGGCGGCAACGCTCATGACGCCCATGGCCAGGCCGATCGCGCCGCCGGTCATGCCCTTGATCGAATCCTGGACGCGCTGGTCGATGTTGTCTGGGGGAGGAGTGCCGACGCCCGCGGCGTCGACGCCGCCGTGCTGGACATGGAAATGGGTGTGATTGCCGTCGAGCAGGGCGGCGTTGAAGCGGCTGTTGAGCCAGCCTCGCCACTTTCGGTGCAATGTGGTGGAGAAGAGATGGCGGATGCCGGTAAAGCCCGCATCCTTGATCAGCACGAGAAGAAGCAGCGTGCCGGCACTGGTAAGCAGAGACGCCAGCGGCGTCAGGTTTGTCGGGTCGTGGAAGAAGGCAATCGAATTGACCAACTCACCGGAGGCTTCGGCCATCCAGACGCTGGCCTTGCTGGAAAGTGCAGTGAGGAGGGCTATCACCAGCGTCAGCCCCCAGGCTTCCTTCCAGCGATCCGACATCCAGTAGGCCCGCATCAGGCCCCAGAAGTTGAGCATCGCCGAAACCGGCGTCAGGGGAGGCGGCCTTGCGGCGCCGCGACGCCATCTGTTCACCGATGGATCTCGAGGTCTGTCGACCCGAATCACTGTTTTCCTGCCCCAGTGCCCATTTGCTATTGAAGGGTAACATGAGTTGAGCATTTCACAGTCAACATGTGGTTACCGGCTAATCAATGCATCGCGAGCGTTGCTGGAGGGCAACTGTCCGCTGTCTCCCCACTACCCCTGCCGCATTCCTCACCCGCGCTTGCGGTGCAGCCGAGTTTGGAACAATCTTCGCTCCAATCACGAGGGCGACAGATGCGTGGGGACGTACTGCATTACGACGAGACCCAGGGCTTCGGCTTCATCGCCGGAGCCGACGGAAATCGCTACACCTTCGCCCGCGAGGACCTGAGGCACTTGGCTGCGGTGAGCAAGGGCGCTCAGGTCGAGTTCCAGCCGAGCGGCGGTCAGGCGCGGGAGGTTTTTGCCATCCAGGCTCCGCTTGCCGCTTCGTCGGCCTCGGCTCCGGTACGGGCTGCGACACCACAGCATTTCGGCCGCTTCGCAACCGAGGCTGCATCGTCCTCGACCGGCCTGTGGGGCTATTTCCGGCGCGGATTGACCGAAAACTACGTCAATTTCCGCAGTCGCGCCCGGCGCAAGGAATATTGGGGTTTTTATCTGTTCTGGGCGATTTCGGCGGTCGCGCTCTCGACCGTCGGCTTCGGCATCGATGGGTTGCTCGGCAACCTCGATGCCGGACTGGAGGAGCCGGTCGCCGGCTTCGCCTTGCCCGGCCTGTTCGTGCTGGCTACGCTGTTGCCCGGCATCGCCATGACCGTTCGCCGTATCCACGACCTCGGCCTGTCGGGCTGGTTTTGTCTGCTGATGCTGCTGCCCTATGTCGGCGGGCTGATCACCTTGGTGTTTTCGCTGCTGCCGTCGCAGAAGCACGACAACAAATGGGGGCCGGTGCCGGCGGGGGTAACGGTTCCCCCGCCCTACGTTCCGGCCGCCTAGTCGTTACGCGAAGAACTTCGCGATGATGGCGTCGCCCATCTGGGTCGTGCCGACCTCGGTCTTGCCCTCGGACATGATGTCCTTGGTGCGCAGGCCGTCGTCGAGCACGGCGGCGATTGCCGCTTCCAGCTTGTCGGCCTCGGCCACCATGTTGAACGAGTAGCGCAGGCACATCGCAAAGGACGCGATCATGGCGATCGGGTTGGCGATGCCTTGGCCGGCGATATCGGGCGCCGAGCCATGCACCGGCTCGTAGAGCGCCTTGCGCTTGCCGGTGAGGGCGTCCGGTGCGCCGAGCGAGGCCGAAGGCAGCATGCCGAGCGAGCCGGTGAGCATCGCGGCAACGTCCGACAGCATGTCGCCGAACAGGTTGTCGGTGACGATGACGTCGAACTGCTTGGGCCAGCGCACCAGCTGCATGCCGCCGGCATCGGCCAGCATGTGGTCGAGTTTGACGTCGGCGTACTTCGCCTTGTGGGTGGCGGTCACCACCTCGTTCCACAGCACGCCGGACTTCATGACGTTGCGCTTTTCCATCGACGTCACGCGGTTCTGGCGCGTGCGTGCCAGTTCGAAGGCGACGCCCGAGATGCGCTCGATCTCGAAGGTATCGTAGACCTGCGTGTCGATGCCGCGCTTCTGGCCGTTGCCGAGGTCGATGATCTGCTTGGGCTCGCCGAAATAGACGCCGCCGGTCAGCTCGCGCACGATCAGGATGTCGAGACCCTCGACCACTTCCTGCCGGAGCGACGACGACGATGCGAGCGCGGGATAGCAGATCGCCGGACGCAGGTTGGCGAACAGTTCCATGTCCTTGCGCAGGCGCAGCAGGCCGGCTTCAGGGCGGACCTCGTAGGGCACGGCATCCCACTTCGGGCCGCCGACGGCGCCGAACAGCACGGCGTCCGCCGCCATCGCCTTTGCCATGTCGGCATCCGAGATCGCCTGGCCGTGGGCGTCGTAGGCCGAGCCGCCGACGAGGCCCTCGTCGGTGGTAAAGCCGCTGCCGAGCTTGTCGTTCATGGCCGCAATCAGCTTGCGGACCTCGGCCATGGCCTCGGGGCCGATGCCGTCGCCGGGGAGGAGAAGAAGATTGCGCGTCGCCATGGAAAGCCTTTCCGAAAGATGCGTGAACCGCGGTCTTGCTAGCCTTGGCGGGGCGCGCGTGCAAGCGGGAAAGGCGCGGATTTCTTGAATCTCTGGGCTGCTATGTGTATGTTTGCGGCAATCCATACACATAGGTGTGTCATGCGCACGAATATCGATATCGATGACCGCTTGATGAAGAAGGCCATGAAGGCCACTGGCCAGTCGACCAAGAAAGCCACCGTCGAGGCCGCCTTGCGCCAAGTGGTCGCGATTTCGGAGCAGGTGGCTGCTCTCGAGGCTATGCGAGGCATGGGGTGGGACGGCGATCTCGATGCCATGCGCAACGATTGGACACCCGATACCGACTGGGGCCTTGAAGACAGGAAATGATCGTCGTCGATACCTCGGTCTGGATTTTCGCCCTACGCGATGTGCAGCGCGAGAGTGTTGCCAAGCTCCACCGGGCAACGGCGCAGGGCAAAATTCTGCTCGGCGACATGGTGTTGCTCGAAGTCTTGCGCGGCGCCCATGACGACCGGCATGCAACCTTTCTTGAAACCCATTTGCGCAAGTATCCCATCGTGCCGATGATGGACGATCGGCTGGCGGTAGCGGCCGCGGCCAACTATCGCCATCTGCGGGCGCGCGGCATCACCATCAGGGCGCTTGCCGATCTAATCATCGCCACCTTCTGCATCGAGCACGGTCATATGCTTTTGCACGACGACCGCGACTTCCTTCCGATGGCCGAGTACCTCGGCCTCCAACTCGCTTGAGCCGCACGCCTGTCGCCAGCAGCGCATTCACGCGCGCTTCAGCGCCGTCACCTCGATCTCGATCTTCATCTCGGGCTTGTTGAGCTGGCAGACGATCATCGTTGCCGCGGGACGAATGTCGCCGAAGGTCTCGCCGAGGATCGGGAACACCAGGTCCACATAGGCCTGGTTGGTGATGTAGTAGTGCGCGCGCACCACGTCGGCCATGTCGAAGCCGCCGTCTTTCAGCGCCTTGGCGATGGTCGCCAGGCAGTTGCGCGTCTGCGCCTCGACGCTCTCCGGCATGGTCATGGTGGCATAGTCGTAGCCTGTGGTGCCTGAGACGAAGCACCAGTCGCCCTGGACCACCGCGCGCGAATAGCCGGCGGTCTTCTCGAAGGGCGATCCTGTCGAAATCAGTTTTCGCATGGCTTTTCTCACTCTCCCTGTACAAGCGACTTGGTCAGCGCGTCCTTCATCTCTGCCGGCCACTCGGCCAATGCCGGCCAGGTGCTGGGCTCGGACGTATCGCCCTGCTTGGCGAAGTACAGCTTCTTGCCCGCGGTATCGACGCCGATGAAGGAATCGTTGACGCCGCAGGCATGGGGCACGCAGCCGGTGGCGAAGACCAGGCCCGAGGCTGTCCTTTCGGGTCCGCTCGACACCGAAAGGCCGAGCGCCACGCCCTCGAGCTGGTCGCCCAGCATGGCGCTTGCGGCCTGATAGAGCTCGGCGTTGTCGAAGAAGTCTACGGGGTAGGCGATGTTCTCGACCTTGAGTTCGGCCCAGGTCGTGCCGGGCTGCGGCGTGAACGCCAGCTCTCCGGCTACGGTCAGCCCATCGTCAAGCGACCACTTGCGCACGGGCGCCTTGGTGCCGGGCAGCAGGTAGGGCACGAAATAGAGCGTGTCGCCAGTGACAGCCGCAGGCGGGGTGCCGCATTCGCCGTCGCCGACGACGGTCGACTGGATGCCGGCGCCGCGTTTCCAGGCGAGCACGGTCTCCGGGCCGCAGGCATTGCCGCCGTCGCCGAGCGCGAAGATCGCCACCTTGGTGCCGCTGACCTCGACCGTGCGATCGTGGAAGGCGACGTAGTTCCTGGCGATTTCCTTGCCGTCGTAGGCGACGATCTTTTCGCCTTCGGCGTTCTCGGCGATGGTGAAGTTGCCGCCTTCGAAGGCGATCGTCTGCGGGCCGTCGTCCTGGGCCAGCGCCGCGGTCGAGGCGGTCAACGCCAGCGCGAAAGCTGCAACGAGGGCGGAAGATTTCATGGTCTGCTCCTGGAGATCGACATGCGAAGTCACGGAGCGGCCGATGTCCGTGCGCGCTCCGAATCCCGAGGTGCGACCATGGCATGGCGCGGCAGGCCAGTCAGCCGGAGCCGATTGTTCCAGCAAAAAGCCCCGCCGCGATTTCAATCGGGACGGGGCTTCGAGACATTGCAGCCGTAAGGCGTCGAGGGCTCAGGCCCAGGGGCGGTTCTCGGCAGCCTTCTTCTCGTAGCTGTCGATCGACGATGCCTTCTCCATGGTCAGGCCGATGTCGTCGAGGCCGTTGAGCAGGCAATGGCGGCGGAAGTCGTCGAGGTCGAACTTGACCACGCCGCCGTCGGGGCCGCGGATTTCCTTGACTTCGAGATCCACCGACACGGTGGCGTTGGCGCCGCGCGAGGCGTCGTCCATCAGCTTGTCCAGGTCTTCCTGGCTGACGGTGATCGGCAGGATGCCGTTCTTGAAGCAGTTGTTGTAGAAGATGTCGGCGAACGACGTCGAGATGACGCAGCGGATGCCGAAGTCGAGCAGCGCCCACGGCGCGTGCTCACGCGACGAGCCGCAGCCGAAATTGTCGCCGGCAACCAGGATCTGTGCCTTGCGGTAGGCCGGCTTGTTGAGGACGAAATCGGGGTTCTCCGAGCCGTCCTCATTGAAGCGCATTTCGGCGAAAAGTCCGGTGCCAAGGCCAGTGCGCTTGATCGTCTTGAGATAATCCTTGGGGATGATCATGTCGGTGTCGACGTTGACGATCGGCAGGGGGGCGGCGACGCCCGTGAGCTTGGTGAATTTTTCCATGGCTTTTGCCCGTCTGGCTGTTGCGGGGATTTTGGCTTGCCCCGCTTTACACAAGCTTGGCCGGGAATCAAAGCGTTTCGACGCCGGGGAATGCCAGGACGCCTCACCGATATGGCGACGCGTCCCCACAGGAGTTGGCTACTGCGCCGGCGTCACGCCGTAGACGCGGGCGATGTCGTCGAGCAACAGGTTGGCGGCGATCGCGCCGCCGGCCGTGTTCCACACCGCATCGTCAACCGCCACGGCCTTGCCGGCCTTCACCACCGGCAGGTTCTGCCACAGCGGCTCGGCCAGCCATTCTTCCGACTGCTTGCTCGCCTTGCCGTTGCCGGTTTCGTAGACGAAGTAGAACAGGCGGTCGCCATCGAACTCGGGAATACGTTCCTTGGTCACGTCGTCGGCGAAGCCCGGCTTGTCCTGCACCGCAGGCCGCGAGATGCCGATCTGGTCGAAGATCATGCCGGGGAAGGTGTCCTTGTAGTAGATGCGGGTCAGGCCGGGCATGAAGCGGATCAGCGACACCTTCTCGGCCTTCTTGTCGCCGAGCGCCTCGCCGAGCTTGCTCGCCTTGTCGTCGAAGGCCTTGAGCTGCACGTCGCCTTCGGCCTTCTTGCCGAGCGCATCGGCATAAAGCGCGAAGTTCACCTTCCAGTCGCCGCGCAGGCGCTCTGACATGACGGTCGGCGCAATGGCCGAGAGCTGGTCGTAGATCTTCTCCTGGCGCGTCTTGTTGCCGAGGATGAGGTCGGGCTGCAGGCCGGCGATCAGCTCGAGATTGATGGCCGATTCCTCGCCCACGACCTCGACGCCGTCCATCTTGCCGGCGATGTGCTTGTACCAGGGAGAGCCGGTCCAGGAGCGGACGGCGCCCACCGGCTTGAGGCCCAGCGCCAGCACCGCCTCGGTGCCCTCGTTGGTCAGCACCACGATGCGCTGGGGGTTCTCGGGCACGTCGGTCACGCCCATGGCGTGCTTGACCTCGTGGGCGAAGGCCGGGTTGAGGCCAAAAGCGACGAGCGCCGCACCGAGAATGGCTTTGACGAAGAGCTTCATGGCAAAAGGCTCCAAACTTGACGAGGGCGGGAAGGTTTGGCAAAGGGTCAGATCAAACCCTGACTGTCAAGTTCATATTAAGGCTGCCACGTGCCCCTCGCTTCGTCGACCACGAGCATCCGAGCGCATCCGCGTATCGGGCACCGGTCGCTCTTCGCCGGGCTTGCGCTGCTCCTGCTCGGGCTGATGTATCTCAGCCTGGCGCTCGGCTACCGGCTCTATTCGCCCGAGGAGATCTGGACGGCGCTCACCGCCTTCGACGGCAGCGAGACCGACGTGGTGATCCGTGACCTGCGGCTGCCCCGGGCGCTGATGGCGCCCATGGTCGGTGCGGCGCTCGGCATTGCCGGCGTCATCGTGCAGACGCTGTCGCGCAACCGCATCGCCTCGCCCGACACGCTTGGCCTCAACGCAGGTGCTGCCTTTGCCGTCGTCATGGCGAGCGGGCTGTTTGGCGTTGTTTCGCTGCCGGGCCTGTCGCTGGCGGCAGCAGGTGGGGCGCTGCTGACCAGCTTCGCCGTCTTCGGCCTGGCCGCCGCGGCCGGCGGCATCTCGCCGCTCAGGATCGTGCTTGTCGGCGTCACCTGCGCCGGACTGTTCGACAGCTTCGTCAACGTCGTGCTCACCGTGAACGAAACGATGCTCGACCAGTTGCTGTTCTGGCTGGCCGGCTCCTTCGCCGACCGCAAGCTTGGCCTCGCCCTCAACGGGCTGCCCTTCGTGGTCGTGGGTGCCGCGCTGGCGGTGTCGCTGGCCCGCCCGCTCGACATCCTCCAGACCGACGATTCGACGGCGCGCGGGCTTGGCGTGCCGCTCGGCATCGTCAGGGGACTGGCATTCCTTGCCGTTGCACTGCTCAGCGGTGCGGCCGTCGCCATGGCGGGGCCTGTCATGTTCGTCGGCCTTGTCGTGCCGCATGCGGCGCGCGCGCTGGTCGGGCTCGGCCACAGGCTGCAGATTGCCGCCGCGGCTATGGTCGGCGCGCTCTACACCACGCTCGCCGACATCGTCGCCCGCTTCGTCATCTATCCACGCGAGGCGCCGGTGGGCGCGGTCACGGCCATTGTCGGCGGCCTGCTGTTGCTGGTCCTGCTCAGGAGGCGCGCCGCATGAGTTCGCTCGCCCCACGCATGTCGCCGGCATTGGCCCACATCAGCCGCCGCGCCTGGATTTCCGTCGCCGTCATCGCCGCCGTCGCGGCAGCCCTGGCGCTCTGTGGCATTGGCTTCGGCTCGACCTGGATCGATCCGCGCCGGATCCTGGAAATCCTGCTCGGAGAGGGCACGCGCGGCGAACGTGTCGTCGTGCTGCAGCTGCGCGCGCCGCGTGTCGCCATCGCCATCCTCGCCGGCGGCGCCATGGCGGTGTCAGGCTATCTGCTTCAGAAGGTGACGCGCAACGAGCTGGCCTCGCCCGGCGTGCTCGGCGTCATCGGCGGCGCCGGCCTCGGCGTCGTCATCTTCCTGGCGCTGCTGTCCGATGAGAGCAATGCGCTCGTCACGTCTATCGTCTGGCAGCCGGTGGCGGCGATGGTCGGCGCCAGCGTGGCGATTGCGGCGGTCTTCCTGCTTTCCGGCCAGCAGGCCTCGTCGGCGGTGCGGCTTTTGCTGTTCGGCATCGCCGTCGGTGCCGTCGCCAAGGCGGCGACGCTGATCCTGATGATCGTCGGGCCGATCTACCGCACCACCCAGGCAAGCCGCTGGCTCGCCGGTGCGGTCAATGAGATCAACTGGGGCGAGGTCCAGGTCGTCGCCATCGGCCTCGCCATCGCCATGGTCGGCGTCTTCGCCGTGGCGCGCCGCCTGCCGCCCACCGACCTCGACGAGGTCTCGGCGCGCGGCATCGGCCTCAACCTGCCGGTCTTCCGCATCCTGGTCTTCGCGCTTGCCTCGGCGCTGACCGCACTTGCCGTCGCCTTCGCCGGCGGCGTCGGTTTCATCGGGCTGATGGCGCCGCATCTCGCCCGGCTGATCGTCGGCCGGCCGGTCATCCCGGGCATCGTCGCGAGCTTCCTTTTGGGCGCGATCATGCTCGTCGGTGCCGACCTCATCGTGCGCGTGCTGTTTGCGCCGACCGAAGTGCCGGCCGGCACGGTCACCGCAGTCATCGGCACGCCCTATTTCCTCTACCTCGTGCTGCGCAGGGGGAGCACCAATGGATAAAGCGATCACCGTCGCCGCCCTTACCGTCGCCTATGGCGCGGCGACGGCACTTTCGGCCATCGACCTCGAGATTCCCAAGGGCAAGGTGACAGTGCTCGCCGGCCCCAACGGCTGCGGCAAGTCCACGCTCTTGCGCGCCATCCGCCGGCTGCACCAGCCAAAATCGGGCGAGGTGCGGCTCGGCGACCTGCCGATATCAGGGCTCAAGGAAAAGGAACTGGCCCGTCATATCGGCCTCCTGGCGCAGAACCCGTCGGCGCCCGACGACATGAGCGTCGAGGAGCTGGTCCGGCTCGGGCGCTACCCGCACCAGTCGATGCTGCAGCCGTGGAGCGCCGCCGATGGCGAGGCCATCCAGGCGGCGATGTTCGGTACCGGGGTGTCGCACCTCGCCGACCGCCGGCTCGGCTCGCTGTCGGGCGGCCAGCTGCAGCGCGTCTGGATCGCCATGGTGCTGGCTCAGGAGACCGACATCATCTGCCTCGACGAGCCGGTCAACCATCTCGACATGGCCCACCAGATCGATTGCCTCGACCTGGTCAGGCGCCTCAACCAGGAGCATGGCCGCACGGTGGTGTTGGTGCTGCACGACCTCAACCTCGCCGCCCGCTACGCCGACCGGCTGGTCTTCCTGAAGGACGGCAGCGTCGTCGCCGAGGGCGCGCCGGCCGAGCTGATGAGCGAGGAATTGATCGAGGACGTGTTCGGCATCTCCTGTCGCGTCATCACCGACCCGGTGCACGAGCGTCCGCTGTGCATTCCGATCCGCAATTCTTCGCCACGCTTCCGGGCCGAAACGGCGGCCTGATCCGCCCATGTAAAAACGGCCGCGGATCGGATGATCCACGGCCGTAACTTTCAGCGTGAACGAGAAGACGTCAGGCGCGTGCGAGCGCCATCACGCCGGTCTCGGTGCCGGTCAGGCGGCGCGAGCGGCCGTCGGCGCCGACCACCATCTGGATGCGCCGGCGTTCCGACGAGAACAGCTTCGAGGTCGACACGTCCACCGGCGGATTGAAGGCGACGGTGACGCGCCAGAGATCCGGCTTGATCGTCTCTTCGAGGCCGATGACGCGGCCCTGCGCAGGGTTGCCGTTGAAAGTGCCGGCGACGTTTTCGCCGACGGCAAAGGGCACGGCAGCCTTGGGCTCGTCGGCCTTGGCCGACACCGGGGTCGCCACCGGACGCGCGGCAAGCGTGTTCCAGTCGCGGACGCCTTCCTGGCGGGCGACGAGTTCCAGAGCCTTGGCGTGGCTGACGGCGATGCCTTCGCTGGCCAGCGCATCGCGCAGCCTGCGGGCATTGTTCTTGTAGTCGTTGGTCTGACCTGTGGTCATGAGTTCGCTCCTTCGCGATGCGCGAACGGCGTGGTTGAAGGTCGGGAGCCCGCATTGCCGCTTCGGCCGTCGCATCGACAGGGAAACGAACTTTTCGAGGGAAGCTTCACCAGGCCTTGCGGCTGCGGGCGGCAGGGGCTTCCCGCCCTTGACCGCCCTCAGATAGGGAGTGGACGGCGCCACGTCAACGGTCGTGCCGGCGCCGACGCTCAGGCTGCCTTGTCCCAGGTTGGAGCAAGGCCTGCCGGGCTGACGATACGCCCGCCGGAAGCCGAGAGCGCGTGGATCGCCGCCATCTCCTCGGCCGAAAGCTCGAAGTCGAAGATGGCGAAGTTTTCCGGCAGCCGCTTCAGCGTCGAGGTCTTCGACAGCGCGACGACGCCATCCTGCTGCACCAGCCAGCGCAGCACCACCTGTGCCGCCGTCTTGCCGTGGCGCGCACCGATGTCCTTGAGCAGCGGATCGGAGATCACCTTGCCGTCGGCCATGGCGTAATATGCGGTCACCGACATGCCGAGCCGGCGCGCCGTCTCCAGCACCTTGGTCTGGTCGAGATAGGGGTGGTACTCGACCTGATTGGTGACGATGGGTGCGGCGCTCAGTTGGACAGCCTCGGCCATCAGCGCGGTGTTATAGTTGCTGACGCCGATGTGGCGCACCTTGCCGGCCTGCCGGACCTCGTTCAGTGCGCCGATCTGCTCGGCCAGCGGCACGGCGTCGTTCGGCCAGTGCAGCAGCAGAAGGTCGACATGGTCGGTCCGAAGCTTTTTCAGGCTGTCTTCGACCGACTTCACGAAATCGGCGTGGCGGAACTTGTCGACCCACACCTTGGTGGTCAGGAAGATGTCGCCGCGGGCGGCGCCGGATTTCTGGATGGCCTCACCGACCTCAGCCTCGTTGCCGTAGATCTGGGCGGTGTCGATGTGGCGGAAGCCGAGACTGATGGCCTCGGGTACCACTTCGAGCACTTCCTTGCCGGGCATGCGGAAGGTGCCGAAGCCGAGGGCGGGGATCGTCGCGCCATTGGCGGTCACGAATTTCATGGAATTCTCCTTGGTTGGGGAGGAACGGGAACCGAGGGAGGCTGTTCCGCTCCTTCTAGTTAGGTCCGGGATTTGCTCGATCAACCGGTCATGCCGGCTGGCACAACGGTTCCTCGCGGCGGTCGAGCACGCCGCTCCACACGGTCAGGACAAAGGCGCCGGCCACCAGCAGGGCACCGACCCAGGGCGTTGCGCCGAGGCCGAGCGGCGAGGCGACCACCAGGCCGCCGATCCAGGCGCCTAGCGCGATGCCGAGGTTGAAGGCGGCGATGTTGAGTGCCGAGGCGACGTCGACCGCGCCGGGGCGGTGTTCCTTGGCCAGTTGCACGACATAGAGCTGCAGTCCCGGCACGTTGGCGAAGGACAGGAAGCCGAGGCCAGCCAGCGTCACCATTGTCCAGGCAGGCGAGACGGCTGTGAAGGAAAACACCAGCAGTACCGCAGCTTGAAGCGCAAACAGCACGGTCAGCGCCTTGACCGGGTTGCGGTCGGCGATGCGGCCGCCGGCGATGTTGCCGGCTGCGATCGCCAGCCCGTAGAGCACCAGCAGCAGGCTGACGCTCGAGGCCGAGAAGCCGGTGACGGTCTCGAGGATCGAGGCGAGGTAGGTGAAGGCGACGAAGGTGCCGCCATAGCCGAGCGCGGTCATGGCAAAGACCAGCAGCAGCCGCCCGGAGCCGAGCACCCTGGCCTGGTCGAGCAGGCTCGACGGGGCGGCCTTCTTCAGCGTCGACGGCAGCAGCGCGGCGATGCCGGCGAAGGCGATGACGCCGAGCGCCGAGACGCCCCAGAAGGTGGCGCGCCAGCCGAAGGTCTGTCCGATGAAGGTGCCGAGCGGCACGCCGGTGACGATTGCCACCGTCAGGCCCATGAACATCATGGCAATCGCCGAGGCGCGGCGGTTTTCCGGCACCAGGTCGGCGGCGATCGTCGCGCCGACCGAGAAGAACACGCCATGGGCGAAGGCCGAGAGCACGCGCGCCACCAGCAGCAGCTCGTAGCTCGGGCTCAGCGCCGCTGCCGTGTTGCCGATGACGAACAGTGCCATCAGGCCGAGCAGCAGCGGCTTGCGCTCGATCCGGCCGGTCAGTGCGGTCAGCACCGGCGCGCCGAAGGTCACGCCGAGCGCGTAGACGCTGACGATCAGGCCGGCCAGCGGCAAGGTGATGTGAAGGTCGTTGGCCACAGTCGGCAACAGCCCGACGATGACGAATTCGGTGGTTCCGATCGCGTAGGCCGCGATGGTCAGCGCGAATATGGCCAGAGGCATGGCAAAACCATTCCCGCCCGCTGAGCGCGGGCGCAGTTGAGGCGAGCTCCGCTCGCCGGTTGATCCTTGCCGGCAATATGGGGCAAAGGCACTTGCGCAATAATCCGCTATGATGGACGAATGCTTGTGAAACAAATTCACAAGAGGCGAGCCATGGATAACCGCGCCGGCGAGATGGACGTGTTCGTGCGGGCCGCGGGCCTCGGCAGCTTTTCTGCCGCTGGGCGCCAACTCGGCCTGTCGCCCTCGGCGGTCAGCAAGCTCATCACCCGTATCGAGGATCGCCTCGGCACGCGGTTGCTAGTCCGGTCGACGCGTGCGCTGCAATTGACGCCTGAGGGCGAGGTCTATCTCGAACGCGCGCAGCGCATCCTGGGCGATATCGAGGAGGCCGAGCGGGTGGTGACGTCGGGCGGCTCGGCCGTGCCGCGCGGCCCGCTCAGGGTCAGCGCCTCCGTCGCCTTCGGCGCCAGCCACGTCGTGCCGCACATGGCCGAATTCCTGGCGCTCTATCCCGAGATCGAGCTCGACCTGTCGTTGACCGACAGTGTCATCGACCTCTACCAGGAGCGCGCCGACGTCGCGATCCGCTCGGGCAAGCTGCGCGATTCCTCGCTCATGGCGCGCAAGATCCTCGAAATCCGCCGTGTCGTCGTCGCCTCGCCCGCCTATCTCGAACGCCACGGCCTGCCGCAGGTGCCGGCCGACCTCATCGGCCACAACTGCCTGCGCTTCAACTTCCTTTCCAGCCGCGACGAATGGATTTTCCGCGACCCCGAGACGGGCGAAAATTTCGCCCAGCGCATCAATGGCAACCTGCTCGCCAACAACGGTCCGAGCTTGCGCCGGCTCTGCCTCGACGGCGTCGGGCTGATCCGCACCGGGCGTTTCCAGGTCGATGCCGACATCGATGCCGATATGCTGGTGCCGGTGCTCGAAGCCTACAATCCCGAGGACATCGAGATGATCCACGCCGTCTTTGCCGGCCATGGCCATCTCGCCGCGCGCGTCCGGGCCTTCATCGATTTCCTGGCCGAAAAGGCGCGCGGTGGATGACGCCATTGTTTCGGCCGATATGCGTACTACCTTCAACCTGTGCGGATTCTCGCACCGGAAGACTTGTCGATGCCGAGTAAAGCGAGTTCGAAACTGGCAGCCCTGGTGGCGGCGGGCGTTTTGCTTGCCGGTGCTGTGCCGGCGCTTGCCATCGACCTGCCGGGGCAGCCGGACCGCAGCCAGCTGGCGCGCGAGGGCCGTTTCAACGAGTTGCAGATCCTGCAGAGCCGCCAGAACCGCATCGAATTCCAGCGCGAGCAGCAACGCTTCCGCGAACAGGACCGCCAGATCGTGGTGCCGCAGATCCAGCGACCCGAGGTGCCGATGGTCAAGCAGAGCTGCCAGATCCGGCTGTTCGGCAATATCTATCGTCGCGTCTGCCGCTGAACGTTCATCCGCCCTCATCCTGAGCCTGTCGAAGGATGGCCTGTCAAAGAACGTGCGCCCGCGCCCGCCCTACTTCGCTGCGACCTGTTCCGCCAGGACGTCGTCCAGCCGGTCGTAGCCCGCCTCGACACCCTTGGCCATGCCGATGGCGATCGCGCCGTCGCGCGCCTCGCGCGAGCTGTAGAGCACGGTGTTGACCGAGATCGTCCGGCCATCCCTCTCCGTCAGCACCAGCGTCGAGCGCGCCTCGCCGTCGGTCCAGTCCATGTCGAACACCTCGACGCTGACGATCCTTTCGGGCCGGAAGATTTCGCGATAGGTGCCGGTCATGCCCATGTCGCGACCGTCCTCGTGGCGCCAGACGAAGCGGTACTTGCCGCCGACCTTCAAGTCGATGTCGCAGACGGCAAACGACCAGCCGTCCGGCCCCGTCATCCAGCGTTTCAGCAGCGCGGGAACGGTCCAGCAGTCGAACACCAGGTCGCGCGGCGCGTCGAAGACGCGGGTCATGGCGATCTCGCGGTCGCTCGGCGTCGTCACTTCCAGCCTGTGCTTCATCGTCGTTCCTCCTGGCCTTGCTGCGTCAGGCCTTGCCCTGGTTGGCCTGCAATTCGGCCAGCAGGGTGTCGAGCAGCTTGAAGTTGCCTTCCCAGACCTTGCGGTAGTCCTCGAGCCAGCCGGTCACTTGAGCCAGCGCCTCGCCCTCGATGCGGCACGGGCGCCGCTGGGCATCGCGGCCGCGCGAGATCAACCCGGCCCGCTCCAGCATCTTCAGGTGTTTGGAAATCGCCGGCTGGCTCATCGCAAATGGCTCGGCCAGTTCCATGACGGAGGCTTCTCCCTGCATCAGCCGTGCAAGGATCGCCCGCCGCGTTGGATCGGCGAGAGCCGTGAATGTGGCGTCGAGGCGTTCGGACGGCGTCATTTCACAACCTTTGTCTATAACAATGTGGTTATGAAGGATAGAGCCGTCTGTCAAGCCTGCGCCGCGAATGACTCATGGGCAGAAGCAGCGTGCCGGCTGAAACCGGCACGCCTCGGGGGGGTCAGGCCGCCTTGCGTGCGGTCTTGGCCCGCACATTCTGGTTCATGCGGAAGAAATTGTCGGGGTCGTACTTCTGCTTCACCTCCAGCAGCCGGGCATAGTTGCTGCCATAGGCCGCTTCGACCCGGTCGGCCTCATCCGCCGGCATGAAGTTGATATAGGCGGTGCCCACCGACTGCGGCTTCGCCGCTTCGTAGATGTCGCGGGCCCAGTCGATGCAGGCATTGTCCATGTTCGCCTCGCGCCAGCGTGCATGCACGTTCATGACGAAATGCGAGTTGCGCTGCGGGAAGGCGGTGGCATCCGTCGCCACCCGCCCGGCGGCGCCGCCGACATGGCCGATGAAGATCTCGCATTCCGGCCCGGGCAGGTTCCTGATCGCGCCGTCGAGAATGTCGATGGTCTCGTCGGCCAGTTCGATGAAGTCGTGGCTCTTCCAGTAGTTGCGCGCGCCGGGCTGGAGCAGGGGGTCGAAGGCCGCCTGCCAACCGGTGAACGGGTTCGGGCCGACCACGTCGACGATCGGCTTGCCGATGCTGCGCAGGGCAGCCGTTGCCTTCTCGCCGGCTTCGAGATCGCCACTGTAGCACATGGCCAGCACCAGCACTTCCTTGCCATGCCAGTCTGCCGGCAGGAACGGCAGCGGCGGTGCCTGCCGCGCCACGGCCCAGCAGGTCAGTTCGTCGGGCGCGTCCTCAAGCGCTGCGCGGTATTCCGCGAGCACATGCCTGGCGTCGTCGAAGGGATGCACGACCAGCCCCGCCAGCACCTGCGGCCCGAGCTTGTGCAGCTTGAACTCGAACGCCGTCACGACGCCGAAATTGCCGCCGCCGCCGCGCAGTGCCCAGAACAGGTCCGGATGCTCGGCCGTGCTCGCCCGCACCAGTTCGCCGTCGGCGGTCACCACGTCGGCCGATAGCAGGTTGTCGATGGTCAGGCCGAGCTTGCGGGTCGTCCAGCCGAAACCGCCGCCGAGCGTCAGCCCTGCGATGCCGGTGGTCGAGTTGATGCCGGTGGGTACCGCGAGGCCGAACGCCTGGGTTTCCTTGTCGAGGTCGGCCAGCGTGCAGCCGGGCTCTACCCAGACGCGCCGTGCGACACGGTCGACGCGCACCGATTTCATCTTGCTGAGGTCGATCATCAGCCCGCCGTCACAGACCGCACTGCCGGCGATGTTGTGGCCGCCGCCACGCACGGCGACGAGCAGCTTGTTGTCGCGTGCGAAATTGATCGTGGCGATGACGTCGGCAGCACCGGCGCAGCGCACGATGAGCCCGGGCCGGCGGTCGATCATGGCATTCCAGATGGTACGGGCCTCGTCATAACCGGCGTCGCCGGCATTGAGGACTTCCCCGCGCAGGCTGGCAGCAAAGGCGTCAAGCGTCGTGGCACTGACCATCGCCATGCCGCCATCCAGCGTCGTTAGGCTCAAGTCGTTCATGGTGCATTCCTCCCATGGAGTGACACCTCCTCTTCCGTCGCGGCCGTGGATTGTGCGCCTCCGGGAACGGTTCAACAAGCGACGTCGCTTAAAAGTGACGGATGCGACACGTCGCCGGGCGGATGTCGCCGCCTCGCCTTGCCGTTTCCGCCTCGCTCGCCGTAAAGTCGAGAATCACAGACTGGCTGCTTCTGCTCGCGGCGCACATTCGGAGGCCATGCAACGATGGGGGCTAGGGGCAGCGACATCGACCCAGGGGCCGCGCAAGGGCAGGTCCGCCCGCAGAGGCTCAAGACCAGGCAGCGGAAATGGCGGATTCTCGGCTGGGCGGGCGCAGCACTGGTCTCCGCAAGCCTCCTCGCCTCCGAACGCGCGCTTGCCGCCGACGACCGCATGCTGCTGCTCGACCATGACGGGCTGATGATCCGGATGCATCTTCAGGCCGGCCTGAACGTGGTGACCGAACACAATGTGTTCTGGAACTATTCAGATACATTCGCACCGTCGGCCGGGTTCAATTCCAATCCGACCTGGCTCGAAGGCTACATTTTGCCCGGCCTCAGCTTCACCCAGGACCTGGGCGGGTTGGTGGCCTATGGCAAGGTCTCGGCCGTTGCCTCGGGCACGCTCGGCATCGATGCCTACGCAACCGGAAACACTGGCCGCGTCACGCTGGAAGAGGGCTATCTCGGCTTGCGCTCGGACGAAAACAGCGATCCGTCCTTCGATCTCTCGGTCGGTCCCCGCACATTCAAGGCCGGCACCGGCATGCTGCTCGCCAATGGCGGGTCGAGCGGCTTCGACCGCGGCGCGCTCAAGCTCGGCCCGCGCAAGGCCTGGGAAATGGCTTCGATCGGCAGTTTTGGCTTCGACGATTTCACCGCCACGGCATTCTATCTCGATGCCAACGAGCTGAACGAAAGCGACACCCAGACCAGGATCGTCGGCGGCGATTTCCGCTACGATGGCGAGTCCGACACCTTTGCCGGCATGACCTTCGGCCATGTGCTGCAATCCGACTCGCCTTACCCGCAGGCCGCGCCCGGCGGCATCGGGGTGCCGACGCTGGTTGCCAATGGCCGCGACGGGCTGAACTTCGTCAATGTCTACGGCCGCGCCATGCCGTTCGGCGACAGTTTTGAGAATTTGTTCGTCGCCGGCGATTTCGCCTACCAATGGAACGACCGCATCGACATGCGGGCATGGGGCGGCCGCGTCCAGGTCGGCTACACCTTCGCCGAATACTCGTGGGCACCGACGATCGCTTATTCCTACCAGACATTCTCCGGCGACGATCCGTCGACGTCGCGTCTGGAGCGCTTCGACCCGCTTTACTACGAGGGCAGCCCGAGTTCCTGGTCGACAGGCTCGAAGTCGTCGATGGTGTTCATCAATTCCAACGTCAACGCCCACCAGCTCAGCCTGCGCGTCACGCCGACCGAGCGCGACACGCTGACCCTGCGCTACGCCTATATCAGCGCCAACGAACTGCGCAGCCCGATCCAGTTCGGCCAAGGCACGCATCTCGAGATCATCAACGGCGTGCCCAATCCGGTCGCCGGCGTCTCCGCCAAGCATCTGTCGGACGATATCTTCCTCGAATACAACCGCGTGCTGAACCCAAACACCTATCTGACAGCCGGGTTCAGCGTTTCATTCCCAGGTCCCGGAGCTGACTCGGTCGTCAATTCCGATGCGCCAGTCTGGACAGGAGCCTTCGCCAATGTCGTCGTCAATTTCTGAAGCTGGGTCGGGTGCAGCCAGGGGCGGTTTCGCGGGCGCTGCGTTGGTCGCGGCAATGCTTGCCGTGGCAACGCCGTCGATCTCTTGGGCACAGGAGGCAAAAGTGCTGTCAGCCGCAGAGTCCGATCCCGTCAAGCTCGGCTGGATGGTCGGTTCTCCGCCGCCGGCGGACAAGATCATCCGCTTCACCGATCCCGACTATTTCAGCTTTCCCAAGATGCGCTGGACGGTGTGCCATTTCCGCCAGCTGATGCCGACCGTCAATGTCAGCCGTGGGCTCGGCGCGCCGGCGCCGCTCGAACGCGAGCTGGACGAGACCATCGACGCGGTGAAGTTCACCCCGCTCGGCGGCGACGCCGAGATGACGTGGGAGCAGTCGCTGGCCGCCAACTACACCGACGGCATCGTCGTCATGCATGACGGCAAGATCGTCTACGAGCGCTATTTCGGCTGCCTCGACGATGCGGGCCAGCACGGCGCCATGTCGGTCACCAAGTCGCTCACCGGCCTGATGGGCGAGATGCTGGTGGCCGAAGGCAAGCTCGACGAAAACGCCAAGGTGGCATCAGTCGTGCCCGAACTCGCCAAGAGCGCCTTTGGCGACGCCACTGTCAGGCAGGTGCTCGAGATGACCACCGGCCTGCGCTACAGCGAGGATTATGCCGATCCCAACGCCGACGTCTGGGTCTATTCGGCTGCCGGCAGCCCGCTGCCCAAGCCGGAAGGCTACACTGGACCGCGCAGCTATTTCGAATACCTGCAGACGGTGCGCAAGGAAGGCGAGCACGGCATGGCCTTCGGCTACAAGACCATCAACACCGACGCCCTTGGCTGGATCATCGCGCGTGTCTCGGGCCAATCGGTCGCCCAGTTCATGTCGGATCGGATCTGGAGCAAGATGGGCGCCGAGCAGGACGCCTACTACACCGTCGATTCCACCGGAACGCCCTTCGCTGGCGGCGGCTTCAACGCCGGCCTGCGGGACATGGCGCGGCTGGGCCAGATCCTGCTCGACGACGGCGCCTTCAACGGCCAGCAACTGGTACCGGCAGCGGCGATCGCCCGCATCCGTGCCGGCGGCGACAAGGCGGCGTTCGAAAAGGCCGGTTATCAGCTGCTCAAGGGCTGGAGCTATCGCGGCATGTGGTGGATCACCAACAACGATCACGGCGCCTACATGGCGCGCGGAGTGCATGGCCAGGCGCTCTACATCGACCCCAAGGCGCGCGTCGTCATCGCCCGGTTCTCGTCGCACCCCACCGCCGGCAATGCTGCCAACGACCCGACCTCGTTGCCGGCCTACGAAGCGGTGGCCAAGCATTTGATGAAGTGAATAGCCGGGCAGGCATTTTACCAGAACGGATGCTCTGCCGAGTCGTGGATCGCACGCCTTGAATTTAGAGGATTTTGTGCGCGACTGCCGAAGATCCCAGTCTTCTCCGAATTCGTTATGGCTAATATTTTTGAAAACTAGCCGCAAGCAAATATTGACAATTTAGACGGCTGGCTCGACCATTCCTTTGGGAGTGGTGGGGATTTTTCATGGAAAGCTCAGGCAATACTGTGGCCATTGTTATGGCGATTGTCATCTTGGCGCTTCCGTTTCTATTCCTCTTTGCGGCCTATAAGTGGTGGCGTAGCGGCAGAAATTTGAAACTAGCTCAGTCAACCCTTGTTGAGACGCAGGCCGTTCTTGAGGACCGAAATAGACGTTTCGAGGTTGCTCTAGATGCAGCCAAAAAGCTGATTGAAGCCAATAAGGTGCTCGAAACGAGAGTAACCTATCTAGAAGCGCGTCTTGCTGGTGTGCTGGATTTGGACGTAGAAACGCAAAAACTCCAAGCCGAGATTGCCGCGCGCAATGAGGAGATTGACGCGCTTAGGTCGGCCTATCAGGGCAAGAAGCAGATTTATGACAGGCTGATTGCTGAGGTTGCCATATTCGATGACCGATTGGCCTTTGCTGAGATGGGTGTATACGAACCTCATTTCGATTTTACAGATAGTGAAAAATACAAGGAAGCAGTCGCCAGGATCAGAGAGCAGCAGAAGCGCATGATCTCGAACGACGGCGCTGTGGTCTGCACGACAAACTGGACTGTCGACGGAAGCTTGTCGAAAGGTCAGACAATGACCAAGCGCAACATCAAGCTAACGCTCCGTGCTTTCAATAATGAGTGTGACGCTGCGATAGCCAATACGCGCTGGAACAATGTCAATGCGATGGAAAAGCGGATCATTCGTGCTCAAGAGCAGATCGACAGACTCAACGCCTCCAATTCCATCATCGTAACCCCGCAGTTCGTCCATCTTAAGCTTCAAGAGTTATATCTTTGCCATGAGCACCGAGAGAGGCTAAAGGCCGAGCGGGAGGAGCGGGCGGAGGCCGCGCGTGCTGCACGCGAAGAGCAGCGGTTGCTCCGAGATATGGAGGTAGCTCAAGAAGAGGAGGATCGCTACGCGCGCCTCTTGGTAAAAGCCAAAGCCGAAGCCGCACGCGTGGTTGGACCGCAACTCGACGCCTTCAGCGAGCAAATCCGGGTGCTGGAGCACGAT
The DNA here is from genome assembly GCF_003071665.1 of Aminobacter sp. MSH1. Taxonomy (GTDB): domain Bacteria; phylum Pseudomonadota; class Alphaproteobacteria; order Rhizobiales; family Rhizobiaceae; genus Aminobacter; species Aminobacter niigataensis. The sequence goes on from NZ_CP026265.1 coordinate 1,025,296, forward strand.
CTGGCCGAAGCCCATGCAAAAGTCGAGCGCGCCCAAGCGCTGGCAGAGCGCACGCGTTCAGGCTACGTCTACATCATATCTAACATAGGCTCCTTTGGCGAAAATGTGGTGAAGATTGGTCTGACAAGACGGCTCGATCCCATGGACAGAGTGCGCGAACTTGGCGATGCGAGCGTGCCATTCACTTTCGACACGCACGCGATCATATACAGCGATGATGCCCCAGCGCTTGAACGAGCGCTGCATGGAGAGTTTGAGCCTACACGGGTCAACACGCAGAACTATCGAAAAGAGTTCTTTCGCGCATCCCTTGAAGATGTTGAAATCGCGGTCAGGCGGGTCGCTCCAAATGCCCCGTTCTTCAAGGACATCGAAGCCCAAGAGTACCACGAGACGCTTTCTCGTAGACGCATCAAGTTGGAACAGCCAACCCACCCGGAAGAGCTGTTCCCCGCCACGTTGTAGGAAGATACTCGCGGACTGGTTTCGGTCCGACTAAGCCAGCAGCGCCACGTCCAGCTGCGCCAGCCGATCCGGATCGGCGATGGCGTCGATGCCAACGATCCTGTCGCCGTCGAGCTTGAGGGCCAGCACGACGCGCAGCTTGCCCATCGGCGCGATCAGCAGGCCGATCGAGCCGTCGACCAGTGCCGGGCGGGCGACCTGGGCGCGGCCCTTGAAGTTCTGCGCCACCGCCTGCGCCCCGCGCAGCTCGGCGGCCGAGCCCAGCCGGGCCGCTGCCGCGTCGGCGCGGAACACCACGTCGGGGTCGAGCACGGCCAGCAGGCCGGCGAAGTCGCCGCCGCGCGATGCCGCAAGGAACGCGGCCACCACCTCTCGCTGCCGCGTCCGGTCGGGTGCGCCGGCCTCGTCGCTGCCCTGCACGCGCCGCCGGGCGCGGCTGGCCAGCTGCCGCGCGGCAACCGGCGTGCGCTCGACTATGGGCGCAATGTCGTCGAAAGACAGGTCGAACATGTCATGCAGCACGAACGCGATGCGCTCGGCCGGTGCCAGCCGCTCCAGCACCACCAGCAGCGCCAGCCCGACGGCGTCGGCCATCGCCAGTCCGCGCTCGGGGTCGATGCCGGCGGTATCGTCGGCGACCTCGTCCGGCCCTTCGACGTCCAGCGGGTCCTCGCGCCGCGATTTGCGCTGGCGCAGCATGTCCAGGCATACGCGGGCCACGACAGTGGTCAGCCAGCCGCCGAGATTGTCGATGTCGCCGGCGCCGGTCCGCGCCAGCCTCAGCCAGGTCTCCTGCACGGCGTCCTCGGCCTCGCTGGCCGAACCCAGCATGCGGTAGGCCACGGTGCGCAAATGCCCGCGATTGGCGGCAAATCGCTCGCTCAGAAAATTTTCGTCGTTCATCTGTCACGTCTCCTCTTCGGCATGCGTCATGGCGATGACGAACGAAACCTGGCCGATGTGACAGAGACCCGTCACGTGGCCGGCGGCGTCACCATCGACCGCACCCGACCGCGAAAGGAAGCGAAAAATGCAAGCCCGCATGAACAACCCAGCCCTCGTCCTGCCCGAAGCCCTGAAGGCGCTGCAGGCGCTCAACAAGGCGACCGAAATCGACAGCCTGCCCGAGGTGACGCGCATGCTGATCCACCTGCGCGCCAGCCAGATCAACGGCTGCAGCGTCTGCGTCCACATGCACTCGCTCGAACTGAGGAAGGCCGGCCAGAAGGACGAGCGCATCTTCGCCGTCGCCGCCTGGCGCGACACGCCGTGGTTCAGCGAGGCCGAGCGCGCCGCGCTGGCACTTACCGAGGCCGTTACCCGCGTCAGCGACAAGGCCGACCCGGTGCCCGACGACGTCTGGACCGATGCCGCGCGCCACTATGACGAAAAGACGCTATCGGCGCTGATCCTCTCGATCGGCCTGATCAATGTCTGGAACCGGCTCAACGCCGCCGTCCGCCAGGTCGCCGGTGCCGCCTGGAACTGAGCTTCGCCGCGCTCTCCCCTCATCCTGAGCCTGTCGAAGGATGGGGGGCCTCGCCGCCCCCTACACCACCGCGCGGCGATAGAGATGCCACGTCGCGTGGCCGAGCACCGGCAGCACCACCAGCAGGCCGAGGAAGAACGGCACGCAGGCGGCCAGCACCGCAAGCGTCACCACCAGGCCCCAGCCCAGCATGACGACGGGGCTCGCCAGTACCGTGCGCACCGAGGTGATCATGGCGGTGACGAAATCGACCTCGCGGTCGAGCAGCATCGGGATCGAGATCACAGTGATGGAAAACAGCACCAGCGCGAGTGCTGCGCCGACGACATGGCCGATGCCGAGGAAGATCCAGCCCTCGCTGGTGGTCGTCACCACGTCGACGAAGCGGTCGAGCGTGGCGAACGACATGCGGCCGAGGATCAGCGCGATCAGCAGACGGATTTGGTACATCCAGATCCAGAACACGAACAGCATGACGAAGGCCATCCACGACACCTCGCGGCGGCGCTGGGCCCAGATCACCCTGAGCACCTCGCCGAGGGCCGGCGCCTGCCCGGCCTCCAGCCGGCGGCTGACCTCGTAGAGGCCGACGGCGGCGAACGGCCCGACCAGCGGGAAGCCAATGGCGAAGGGATAGATCAGCCAGGGTTCGTGCAGCACCAGCAGCGACACCGTGATCGCCATGCCGATGACCATGAACACGGCGCCGATCATCAGCCCGACCGCCGGGCGGCGGGCAAAGTCGGCCGCCCCTTCCGCCAAGCTCTGCCTGATGTCGGCGACCGTCAGCGCCCGCACCTCCGGCAGCGCCCCCGGGCGTTTGCCCTGCGGCTGCGCCGTTCCCTTCACGTCTGCCATAGCTTCCTCCCTCGCTGGCGCCGTCTGCCTACCCCTATACGTCACGGTGCGCAGGACATTGATCAGGATCAAGGGAAGTTGCCGTAGTGGCAAGGCAAACGCCGGACAAGAAAAAAGCGGGCAATGCCCGCTTCCCTCTGGCTCCTGAGACCTGTCATGCTGCCGGTACATCCGTGGTCGGCATGCCGTCAATCAGGGCAAATGCAGCGGCTCGCGGCAAAACCCGGTCATCGTATCCCGATGCGCGTTTCGCTCCCGGCAAGCTCGCCGATGAAGCCTATGTGGGGTGCCGGGTTCGCGATTGCAAGGCCGTCGTGCCGCCCTTTTTCGGGCCAGCCTTGCTATTGTCGTATTGAGCACTATATTGGACCAATCGATCTTGCTGTAGAACTTTGTTCCGCGCGCCTGGCGCCTCTACGATCTTCCCCCTCAAAATCGATCGGAAAACATCGCCCTGCATTCTGCTCGGCGAATACTTCACTATGTCGATTGAAAGGTTTCGTCATGGCTACTGGTACCGTTAAATTCTTCAATGCCACCAAAGGTTTCGGCTTCATTGCGCCCGACACCGGCGAGCAGGACGTGTTCGTCCACATCTCGGCCGTCGAGCGTGCCGGCATGCGCACCATCGTCGAGGGTCAGAAGCTGAACTTCGACGTCGTGCGCGACAACCGCAGCGGCAAGAACGCAGCCGAGAATCTTCAGGCTGCCTAACGCATTGCTTCCGGCCGCTGACCACGGATGAACTGGCATCGGCCGTCGAGGCAATCAGGAGAAGGTCGGGAGTTCCCGGCCTTTTTCGTTTCAGGAGAAACCGCATGGCGAGTTCCATCACCAAGGACAATTTGTTTGTCCCCTCGCAGAACAAGGCCGAAGCAAAGGGCGACATGACCACCCGGGTGGCGCATTCGATCCTCCATGCCGAGGTCATCGCACGCGAGGCCAAGACCGCGCGGCTTCGGGCGGCACGGCTTGCCATCGAGGCAACCCAGGAGCCAGCCCCGGCCAAGCCGGCGCGCCGCAAGAAGCCGGCGGCGTAGCCACCCGCTTCACCCGGGACCATCTTCCGGGCGGGACAGGTGATCATCCGGCGGACAACGAGTCCTGCCGGCGCAGCGCCTTTCGCCTGCATTGTTGACGGAAACCACCCGCCGGCCTAGCGTGGCGGTGCTGCTGTAGGGCGCGTCGGCTGACCAGCCGGAGGGGTATTGCCCGCCTATTCGGGACTTGCGCGCGAGCCGACCCATCCTCCACCAAGAACCTGGCGGACAAAACGTACCTTTTGCGGGCCCTCCATGCGCCCTCCAGGGAAGCGAGTCGACAGTGCAAAGCTGTCCATCGGAGGCTCGCCCGTGCGGAAGTAGACGAGCTGCGAATACTGATCGAAATCGCAGACATATTGTTGGCCTGGCTTCTCTGCCCGGCAGCCAGACTTGACAATTTTTTTCAGTCTGGCTTCCAATTCTCCCAACTGACATCTGGGCAGGTCGGTCACATCATGCTGCCCCGGAGCGCATCGCATTGCTGCTAACGGTGCATTGAAGCGTTCTACGAGGGTGAACATATACGCCGCCATGTCACTGGCACTCGGTTCGGAGCGATCCCCTTCACTTGCGATGCTCTCGACCACAACCTCAGCCAATGCGGCCAGTTTCCGCCCTTCCGCCGCGATCGCGGCAAGCGGATATGACGAACTTGCCTGACCAAGGACATTGTAAATTACGTTCTCGGTCGCTGTGCGGGGGTCAGATTGTTGTCGCGCTACCGCCAACGCTTCGCGAAATGCAATTGCTATGGCCGGATTCAATTCAAGTTCTGCAATCCGTTTCAACATGGGAGACAGCAGGTTTTCTTGGTCTAGAGTTCCAAACGCCTGTTCGAGAGAATGTCGATAGTCTTCCATCGGAGCAATTGCCGCGCGGGCCTCTGCCAGACCTTCCAAGGTGGTGGGCAGGTTTGCTGCCAAAGCCGCAATCTCCGTCAACTTGGGCCGGAGTACTTCAGCTACCTGTTTTTGGCAGGCTTTGTAGACCCGAAGCTTGGTCTTGTCGGGCCATTCTGACGTCTGCGCCTGTCGGAAAATAAAGAGAGCCCTTCCTATGCCCTGAGGAAAGTCCTTCGGGCCAGATGCAAGTTCTTGCAGGAGAGCATCGGCTCGGACATTGGCCCGCGCTTCCCTAACCTCCGCCAGCAGCGTCTCCCTGGTCGCTTGATCGACTTTACTGAATCCAACTTCGCGTTCGAGTTGGTTCCACCAGCGCGGCTTGTCCACACGCTTCCTGACGTATTCTTGGACTCGATCGCGGACAGCCTTTATCCACTGGGGACCTTTTCGGTCGAACATTTCTGCTAGAGGGGGCGGCGGTGGTTCTTCGAGCGGTGGCTGCAAAAAAGCTGTAAAGGATCCGCCTTTGCAATCGAGGAGCGTCCCCTGAATCATGGGACGGCTACCGAAACGAGCGACCTGTCCCTGCAGGCCGACGGCTCGGAAGCCGGTGGGTTGCATGATCCATGGTCCGGGATCTAACTGAAACGCGCCTGTCGACGTGGTCGTGCCGACGACATGGTATTTTGCCTTGTGCCACCCGGACCGGAACTCGAAAACGCCCTTCAGCTTCCCGTTCTTGGCCTCGGTGATGGATAGCGTCAACGGCAGGTTCTTATCTGGACCGCAGGTAAGGCCCCCAGTCCAGCGACCCAGCAGTTCTTCGTTCGCCAGGACCGCACTACTCGAACAGACCAAGAGTAATAAAACGCTGAGCCACCGGTTCATTGGACCCCCCAACTACCAAGCGACACGTTACGCTGACACGACTTCGGCGAACAGATAGCCTTTTTGACCTATTGCGGGATGCCTTCTGACGTTGTGCTACATTAATCTTGATGGATTCCGGCACGGGGGGCGAGCCCATTGCGGTGCAAGATATCCGCGGGGGCAATGCGGGTCCTTTACCCAAGGGGCGAGGGCGAATGGAGCGCCCGCATCCTTCGACAGGCTCAGGATGAGGGCGAAAAGACTCGGGATGAAGGCAGTTGCCGAAAACCCTAGATCACGTTCAGCTCGCGGAACGGCCGGCCCTCGGCGATGCGCTGGTAGCCGAAGGCCGAGCAGTCGATCGAGCGGTAGCCGCCATGGACGATGAGCTCGGCCAGCGCCTTGCCGACTGCGGGTGCCTGCTGCAGGCCGTGGCCGGAAAAGCCGTTGGCGAAGATGAAGTTTGCGACCTCCGGGTGCGGGCCGATGACGGCGTTCTGGTCGAGCGCGTTGTAGTCGTAGTGCCCGACCCAGGCCTGCGTCGCCTTGATCGCCTCGAAGGCCGGCACGCGCGTCGCCAGCACAGGCCAGATCACGTCTTCGAACAGGCCCCAGTCGGGGTTGAAGTCTTGCGGGTCGGCGGCCAGCTCGCCGTCCTCGCTCTCGGCCCCGCCGGTGATGTAGACCGAACCCTCGGGGCGGACATAGACGCCGCTGGGGTCGACCATCAGCGGCATGTCGGCGAACCTGTCGCGCGCCTCGAAAACGAAGACGTTGCGCTTGCGCGGCTCGACCGGCAGGGCGATGCCGGCCAGGGCCGAGACCTTGCCGGCGTTGGGGCCGGCGGCATTGACGACGGTGCCGGCTTCCAGCCGTTCGCCATTGGCAAACGTGACGGCTGTGACGCGGTTGCGCTCACGCTCGATGCCGGTCACCTCGGCGGTGATCAGGTCGATGTCTTTGGTCTTCAGCGCCTTGCGGAACAGGCCGAGCATGGCGTGCGCGTCGAACCAGCCCTCGCCGGTGCGGCCATAGGCGCCGGCGGAAATGCCCTCGGTCGAGATCCAGGCAAAACGCCTGGCGAGCTGCTCGGCGTCCTCGAGCACGATGTCGGCGCCCTCGGCCATCTGCGCCTGGTGGTTGGCCTCGAGGATCGGCAGGCCATTCTCGCCGGCGAGGATCAGGTAGCCGCCCTCGCGGAAGCCGATGTCGGCGTCGGCGCCGAACTCGTCCTTCAGCCGCCGGAACAGGCCGAGCGTGAACTGCGACAGGCGGATGTTCTCGGGGATCGAGAATTGCTGGCGGATCGAGGCGCAGGACAGCGTGGTTGCCGAATGGGCGAATTGCGGGTCGCGCTCGATCAGCGCGATCGAGCCGGTAAAACCCTCGTCGCGCAGATAATAGGCGACCGAGCTGCCGACGATCGCGCCGCCGATGATGACCACGTCGTAGCGTGCCATGAAGTGTTCCCGTCCTGTTATGATGGAGGACAAAAGCAGTTACCGCATTGCCCGGCAAGCCCTTGCAAGGGCCAGCATTGCCGGGCAAGAAGACCAGATGTCACATTCTGTCTCCCGCCCGCGCCGTTCGGCGCTTTTCGTGCCCGCCACCAACGAGAAGGCCATCGCCAAGCTGCCGCAGCTTGCCTGCGATACCGTGATCTTCGACCTGGAGGATGCCGTGCTGCCCGAGCAAAAGGCCGCGGCGCGCGACAGGCTGGCCAAATTCTTCGCCGAAAGGCCGGCCAGCGCGCGCGAATATGTCGTGCGCATCAATTCGCTGAAAAGTGCGTGGGGTGCTGACGATCTTGCCGCGGCGAGCGGCTGGGCCACCGACGGCGTGGTGCTGCCCAAGATCGAGACGCCGCGCGACCTGCTGGAAGCCAATGACGTGCTCGACGAGGCCGACGCGCCCGACACGCTGAAACTCTGGGCGATGATCGAGACGCCGCGGGCACTGGTCAACCTGGCGGCCATCGCCGAGCTCGGCCGCGATCCTTCGGCCCGGCTGTCGTGCCTGATCGCCGGGCTCAACGACCTCGCCAAGGATACGGGCGTGATGATCACGCCCGACCGCCGCTATCTCCAGCCGTGGCTGTTGCAGATGGTGCTTTACGCCCGCGCCGGCGGCGTCGACATGCTCGACAGCGTCTCCAACGATTTCCGCGACCTGGACGCCTTTGCCGATGAGTGCGGCGAGGCCGCGGCCATGGGCTTTTCCGGCAAGACCGTCATCCACCCGGCACAGATCGGCCCGGCCAATGCGGCATTCTCGCCGTCGGCCGCAGCACTTGCCGAAGCGCGCGCCATCGTCGGCGCCTTCGCGCTTCCCGAAAATGCCTCGCGCGGTGTAATCTCGCTCGGTGGCAGGATGGTCGAGCGGCTGCATCTGGTGCAGGCCGAGAAGATGCTGGCGAGGGCTGCGATGATCGCCGAGATGACGGGAGACGAAAAATGAAACTCTACCGCTTCCTGACCGGTCCCGACGACGCCACCTTCTGCCACAAGGTCACCGCTGCGGTGAACAAGGGCTGGCACCTGTTCGGCTCGCCGACCTATTCCTTCGACGCCGACAGCAAGACCATGCGCTGCGGCCAGGCCGTGGTGAAGGACGTCGAAGGCGTCGAATACGACCCCGGTATCAAGCTCAGCGATTTCTGATTTTTCGGCGCTGGTTCGCCGCCTATTCGGCGGCTTCCTCCAGCCGTTCCATGTCGTCGTCCGACAGGCCGAAATGGTGGCCGATCTCGTGGATCAGCACGTGGGTGACGATGTCGCCCAGCGTCTCCTCGTTTTCGGCCCAGTAGTCGAGGATGGCGCGGCGGTAGAGCGTGACGCGGTTGGGGCCTTCGCCGGTCTGCGGGTTCCAGCGCTCGGCGATGCCGCGCCCCTCGAAAAGCCCGAGCAGGTCGAACGGCGTTTCCAGCGACAGGTCGTCCATGATCTCGTCGGTGGGGAATTCCGCCAGCTGGATGACGACCTCGCCGGTCAGCTGGCGAAATTCCTCCGGCAGGTGGGCATAGGATTCGAGCGCCAGGAGCTCCATCTCCTCGATCGAGGGCGAAAGCTGGTCGTGCCAGGCGCGGGTCTTGTAGATGCGGGCCATTATTCTTCCTTTTGAGGGCATATAGCCTTTCACCGCTTCGCTTACGAGGCCTTTGCCGCCCGGGCGATAAATAAGCGGTGAGCGGGTTGCCTCCGGGAGAGGAATAAATTCCCCATGAATCGGCTTGACTCTGATCAGAGCCTCTGGAATCTATAAGAACATAACAGGAACAATTGACCGGAGGCAGATCGACATGGCGACCAGCGCCGTGGCGCGGGACGTCGTTTTTGCCCTGCGCCAGAAGATAGCGAAGATCGAGGGTACGCTGCCCGAGCTGCTGGTGTCGCCTTCCGACAACCGGCCGCCCGCCGGCGTCCTGGTTCGACGCCACGGCGTTGCCTCGGCGCGCGACTTCTTCCTGCCGACCGGTGTCGAGCGCCTCGACGAGGCCCTGGGCGGCGGGCTGCTCAAAGCCGCGCTGACCGAGATCCATGGCACGGAAACCCGCAATGCGGGGGCGGCTGCGGGCCTGGCGCTATGCCTCGTCAGCCTGATGCTCAAAGCCAGCCAGAAGCCGGGGGCACTGGTGCTGTGGATCGGCACCGCCGAAATCTTCCGCGAGGCCGGGCTTCCTTATGCGGCGGGACTGGATTGGCTTTTTGGCCTCGCGCCGGAACGCCTGCTTTTTGCCGAAGCGCCCAAGCCCGCCGACGCACTGTGGATCGCCGAGGAAGCCGCCCGCATCGGCGAGCTTGCCGCCGTCATCGTCGAACTGCGCGGCAACCCGCGCAGCCTGGATCTCACGGCGACGCGCCGGCTGCACCGCCGGGCGCAGGATGCGGGCCGGCCGGTGCTCCTGCTGCGACAGTCGGCTGAACCGGAGGCCACGGCAGCGCCCGTCAGGCTCATCGCTTCGCCGGCCCCGGCATCGCTTCGCCATACCGTCGCCGGTCCGCTTGCCGGTTCCATCGGCCCGCCCGCCATCTCGGTCGAAATCGGCAAGAGCCGCACGGCGCTTCCCGGCAAATTCATTCTGGAATGGAACCCCGATGCACACACCCTCGAAGAAAGAAGACACAGCCCAGAGGATCGTGTCGCTGTGGTTTCCCCATCTCGCAGCCGAGCGGATCCTCAGGCGGCGGTTGGGACGGTCGTGGCGTTCAGGCCAGCGGCCGAACCAGCCCCTGGTGGTGAGCCATCGGGAGAACAACACCCAGCGCATCGCCGCCCTCGACGAGCAGGCTGAAGCACTGCGGCTGAGGCCGGGAATGGGGATTGCCGAAGCGCGCGCCATGCACCCGTCGATCGACGTCGTCGAGGCCGATCCCGAAGCCGACCGCCGGCTGCTCGAAAGCCTCGCCGACTGGTGCGACCGCTACACGCCACTGGTCGCGCTCGACGGCGAAAACGGCCTGTTCCTCGACATCACCGGCTGCGCCCATCTCTTCGGTGGCGAAAAGGCCCTGCTTGCCGATCTCATGGCCCGTTTCTTCCATCAGGGTTTCGATGTCCGCGCCGGCCTTGCCGCGACGCCGGGCGCTGCCTGGGCGGCGGCGCGTTTCGCCGCCGGCCAGATCATTGCGCCGGGCAGCGAGCGTAATTTCCTTTCCCGCCTGCCGCTGTCGGCGCTCAGGATCGATGCCAGGACGAAGGCGAGCCTCGAAAGCGTCGGGCTGCGCACCGTCGGTGCGATCATGGACGGGCCGCGCGCGCCGCTGGTCCGGCGTTTTGGCGGGGCATTGATCGAGCGGCTCGATCAGGGGCTCGGGCGGCTCGAAGAGGCGATCTCGCCGCGCCTGCCGGTAGCCCCGCTTTCGGTCGAACGCCACCTCGCCGACCCGCTGTCGCTCATCGAGGATGTCGAGCGGCTGGTCGGTCTGCTCGCCGCCACGCTCAAGGTCGATCTCGAACGCCGGGAGGAAGGGGCTCGGGCGCTCGAACTCCTGCTGTTCAGGGTCGACGGCGCGGTCAGCCGCATCACGGTCGGGGCGTCGCGCCCGATCCGCGAACCCAGTCTGGTCCGCAAGCTGTTCCATGAGCGGCTGACCGCGCTTGGCGAGACCATCGATGCCGGCTGTGGCTTTGACCTCGTTCGCCTCTCGGCGCTTTCGACGGCCTGCTTCGATGCGCGGCAAGGCGACCTTGCCGGCGAAATCGAAGACACTGGCGAAGAGCTGGCCATCTTCGCCGATCGCGTGACAGCCAGGCTCGGCGAGGCCGCCATCCTCGAACCTGTTCCTGCCGCAAGCCATCTGCCGGAGCGGGCCGCGGCGGTTGTTTCTTACGCGCAGGAAGAAGACAGGAAGGCATTTGCACAGCACGGCAAGGCAAAAAGCGGGACCAGCAGCAGGCCGGCCCGCCTGGAGCGCCCGATCCGCCTGTTTCGCTCGCCAGAGCCGATCGAGGTTCCGTTGACCGAGGTTCCCGATGGTCCGCCGCAAAATTTCCGCTGGCGCCGCGCCATGCATCGCGTCGCGCGTGCCGAGGGGCCGGAACGCATCGCGCCCGAATGGTGGCGTGAAGAAACCGATGCGCCGACGCGCGACTATTACCGGGTCGAGGATGCCGACGGCCGCCGCTACTGGCTCTACCGGCAGGGCCTCTACGGTGCGCAGGCAATGCCCCCGCGCTGGTTCCTGCATGGGGTTTTTGCATGAACATGGCCGCTGCCCCGATCGGCTATGCCGAATTCGGCATCCGGTCGAATTTCTCGTTCCTGCGCGGCGCCTCCGCGCCGGAAGAGCTGGTGATTGCGGCAAAGTTTCTGGGGCTTTCGGCGATCGGCCTTGCAGATTGCAATACGGTGGCGGGCACCGTGCGCGCCTGGAAGATGGCCGAGACGGAAGGGCTTGCCTACCACCCCGGCTGTCGGCTGGTTTTTGCTGATGGCACACCTGACATGCTCGCCTACCCTAGGGATCGCAAGGGTTGGGGGCATCTCTGCCGCATGCTGACCCAGGCCAATACCCGGGATGAAAGCGAAAAGGGCGCGCCGCTCCTCTACCGGGACGATCTCTTCGAGTGGGGCGATCTGCTGTCGCTTGCCGTTCTGCCCGACGTCACGGCTGGCACGGAAGATGATGTCGCGCTTCTACGCAGCCTCAAGGCGCGTTTCGGTGCCTCCCTGTGGCTGGCGGTCGCGCCGAATTTTGGCGGCAACGACCGCTTCAGGATCGAGCAGGCCGCCGCCATGGCCGCGATGGCAGGCGTGCCTCTGATGGCGACCAATGACGTGCTCTACCATGTGCCGGGCCAGCGCCCGCTCCAAGACGTGCTGACGGCGATCCGCCTCAACGCGCCGGTCACCGAGGCCGGGTTCGAACTGAAGGCGAATGCCGAGCGCCATCTGAAGGGCCCTGCCGATATGAGCCGGCTTTTTAGGCGGCATCCGGAGGCTTTGGCTGAGACGCTGCGCTTTGCCGCAAGCCTGCATTTTTCGCTGGGTGAACTCAAATACAACTATCCCGACGAGCCAACAGAATCGGGCCTCGAACCGCAGGCGGAACTGGAAAGACTGACCTGGGAAGGGGCGAAAAGGCGCTATCCGGATGGCGTTCCGGAGAAGGTGGAGGGGATCATCCGGCATGAGCTCGGCATCGTCGAGGAACTCAACTATGCCCGCTATTTCCTCACCGTGCATGACATCGTCCAATTCGCGCGCTCGAAGGGCATCCTTTGCCAGGGGCGCGGCTCGGCCGCCAATTCGGTCATCTGTTTCTGCATCGGCATCACCGATGTCGGACCGGATATCGTCGACGTGCTTTTCGAGCGCTTCATCTCGGTGGAACGTGGCGAGCCGCCGGATATCGACGTCGACTTCGAGCATGAGCGGCGCAGTGAGGTGATCGAGTTCATCTACGAAAAATACAGCGCCAAGCGTACCGCACTCGCGGCTTCCGTCGTCACTTATCGCGGCCGCTCGGCACTGCGTGAAGTCGCCAAGGCGATGGGCCTGTCCGACGACGTCAGGGGGGCTTTGTCGGGGTCGATCTGGGGTTGGTATTCGTCCGAGCTTGGCGAGAAGGAAACGGCGGCCGGGGGACTCGACAAGGCCGACCCGCTGACCAGGCATGTGATCGAACATGCCAACGGCATCATGGGCTTTCCGCGTCATCTGTCACAGCATGTCGGCGGCTTCGTCATCACCCGCGACCGGCTCGACGAGATCGTGCCGATCGTCAAGACGGCGATGGACGAGCGCAAGATGGTCGAGTGGGACAAGGATGACCTCGATGCCGTTGGCATATTGAAGGTCGATATCCTGGCGCTCGGCATGCTGACGTGCCTGCGCAAAGCCTTCAATCTGCTTGAGGCGCATTACGACGAACGCGATCCCCATGGCCGTCCGCTTGAGCTGGCGACGCTGCCGGCTGAAGACCAAAGGGTCTACGACATGATCTGCCGGGCCGACACGCTAGGCGTGTTCCAGATCGAGAGCCGGGCGCAGATGTCGATGCTGCCGCGGCTCCAGCCGCGCGAGTTCTATGACTTGGTCATCGAGGTGGCGATCGTGAGGCCCGGTCCGATCCAGGGCGACATGGTGCATCCCTATCTCAGGCGCCGGCAAGGCAAGGAAAAGGTCGAATTCCCAAAGAAGGAACTTGAGGCGATCCTGGGCAAGACCTTGGGCGTGCCGCTGTTCCAGGAGCAGGCAATGAAGATCGCCATCGTCGCCGGCGGCTTCACGCCCGGCGAGGCTGACAAGCTCCGCCGCGCCATGGCCACCTTCAAGCGCACCGGCACCATCGGCAATTACCGCGACCGGATGATCGTGGGCATGGTCGGCCGCGGTTACGAGCGCGAATTCGCCGAGCGCTGCTTCAAGCAGATCGAAGGCTTTGGCGAATATGGCTTTCCCGAAAGCCACGCCGCGTCCTTCGCGTTGCTCGTCTATGCCTCCTGCTGGTTCAAGGCCTTTTATCCCGATGTCTTCTGTGCGGCGATCCTCAACTCGCAGCCGATGGGTTTTTACCGTCCGGCGCAATTGGTACGCGATGCGCAGGACCATGGCGTCGAAATCAGGCAGGTCGACATCAATCATTCCGTTTGGGATTGCAGGCTCGAGCGCTCAGGCTTCGACCCGAAACGCATCCAGCGGCGTCACGCCGAGATGCGCGACGTCATCAGGACCAGCCACGCCGTCCGGCTCGGCTTTCGCCAGATCAAGGGCCTCGGCGACAAGAAGATGAACGCCTTCGTCGAACGGCGCGGCAAGGGCTACGTTTCGGTGCGCGATGTCTGGTTGCGCTCGGGGCTCGATGTCGGCGAGATCGAGTTGCTCGCGCAGGCCGACGCGTTCCGCTCGATCGGTCTCGACCGGCGCGAGGCGCTATGGGCGGTGCGCGCGCTCGACGGCAAGAGTGCCGCCGAAAGGCTGCCGCTGTTCGACCAGCCGGAAGTTCATTTGTCCGATAACGAACCGCAGATGTATCTGCCCGCCATGCCGCTCGGCGAGCATGTCATCCACGACTACCGCTCGCTTGGTCTCTCGCTGAAGGCGCATCCGGTCGCCTTTCTCAGGCATCACCTCGATCGTGCCGGCATCACGCCGAATGCCCGGCTCGGCGACGTGCCCGACGGGCGGCGCGTGTCCGTTGCCGGACTGGTTCTGGTCCGCCAGCGACCGGGCAAGGGCAATGCCATCTTCCTCACGCTGGAGGACGAGCATTCGATCGCCAATGTCATTGTCTGGTCGCGGGTCTTCGACCGTTTCCGGCCCGTCATCATGGGATCGAAATTCATCCGCGTCAGCGGCAAGCTGCAGACGGAGTCGGGCGTCATCCATATCGTTGCCGACAAGATGGAGGACCTGACGCACTGGCTGGCGGCCATGTCGGAAGAACTCCAGGCATCGGCCGATGACAAGGCTGCGCTCCCCTCTGTGACGGGGCCCAGGCAAAGCGCTGCCGAGAAGGCGGCAAAGGACCCGCGTGTCGTGCAAAGCTACGACCGGCTTGTCCGCACGGCTAGCAGCGTGATGCCCAAGGGGCGTAATTTTCAATGAAGGAGGCTTGGAAGGAAGCTTAAATTCAGTCCAAGGACGGAGCGCCTTTCGGCGCTGCCTCGTCCGGAATCTGCCGCGCCTCTGAGGGCAGCATCACGGGGATGCCGTCACGAATAGGGTAGGCGAGGCGGGCGAGCCTGGACACCAGTTCGCCGCGCTCGGCATCCCACTTCAGCGGTCCCTTGGTCAGCGGACAAGCCAGCAGTTCGAGCAGCTTCACGTCGATGTCGCGCTTGTTGGCCTCAACCATTCCAGCCTCCTGGTTGCCCCGCCTATTGCAGGCTCGACCCGAAATCTTCGTTTTCGCGCGCCAGCGCCATTTCGGTGATCGCGATCAGCGTCTCGGCGCGGGTCTTGAGATCGGGCGCTTCGAGCAGCGCCTGCTTTTCGGCGGCCCCGTATGGCGCCATCATCGACAGCGCGTTGACCAGGATGGCATTGTCGGCGCGGCTGACGCTCTCCCAGTCGGCCTCGAGTTCGTTGGCCTGGAGATAGGTGCGGAATGCCTTGAGCAGCGCCGGCCGGTCGACATCCGCGCCGGCCTTGTCCTCGCCGAGGTCGGCGCCAAAGCAGGTGATCTTGCATTGCCTGAATGGCGTCTTCACCGCCAGTTCCTGGCTGACCCGGAACCGGCAGACGCCCTGCAGCGAAATCAGGTAACGGCCGTCGCCGGTCTCGGCGAGAGAGGTGATGCGGCCGATGCAGCCGACCGGGCACAGGGCCGGTTCGCCGTCGGGACGCAGCGTGCCGTCGAGCGACGGCTGGATCATGCCGATCAGCCGCGATCCGGCGATGGCGTCGTCGATCATCTGCAGATAGCGCGGCTCGAAGATGTTGAGCGGCATGCGACCGCCCGGCAGGAGCAGCGCCGCCGTCAGCGGGAACACCGCCAGCGTCGTTGGCAGATCGGTGTCGAGCCTGTAATGCGCGTTTCCTGCCTGCATCTGGTCCTCAGCTGGCTACCCCTTCATCTGGGGCCGTAACGGTCGAGCGCAAGGGCGCCTGCGACAAACCGTTACGAAAACAGCAGCGACGACAGCTTGCGCCGCGTCGCCAGCGTCACCTCGTCGGTGAAGCCCCAGGCCTCGAACAGCTTGAGCAGCTGTGCCCTTGCGCCGTCGTCGTTCCAGGTTCGGTCGGCCTTGACGATGGCGAGCAGGCTGTCGGCCGCCTCGGTGCGCTGCCCGTTTGCATTCTGGATCATGGCGAGATCGAAGCGCGCCTGGTGATCCCCGGGGTTCTGCGCCAGCCGCCGCTCCAGCTCGGCGGAATCGCCGAGGGCGGCGGCCTCCTCCGCAAGCGCGATTCGGGCACGCACGGAAGCCAGTGCCGGCGCATCCTGCTTGCCTTCGGGCGCACGCGCCAGCACCTCGTTTGCACCGGCAACATCGCCGGCCTCGAAGAGGATATCGGCAAGCGCCGCGATGGCATCGAGGTTGTCGGGGGCCTGCTCGATCACGGCGTCATAGATCTGCACCGCGGTCTGCAGGTCGCCTGCGTCGCGCGCTTCGGCGGCGGCAGCAAGCGCCTCGGCGATCTGCGGCTGGCCGCCATCCTTGCCGGCGACCTTGTCGATGAAGTCGCGGATCTGGCTCTCGGGCACGGCGCCCATGAAGCCGTCCACCGGCTGGCCGTCCTTGAAGGCGATGACCGCCGGGATCGACTGGATGCCGAGCTGACCGGCAATCGCGGGATGATCGTCGATGTTCATCTTGACGAGCTTGACGCGGCCACCCGCAGCCTGGACGACGCGCTCGATCACTGGCGTCAGCTGCTTGCACGGGCCGCACCATGGCGCCCAGAAGTCGACCAGCACCGGCTGGTTGCGCGATTCCTGGATGACGTCGGCGCTGAAGGCAGCGGTCGTCGTGTCCTTGATCAGATCGGCCGCCGGTGCAGCACCGCCGGCGGGGGCGCCGCCAAACTGTACGTTCGTGGCATACTGGCTGCTCATGCCGCCGAAGGGGTTGTTCTCGTTGCTCATACTGGTTCTTCCGCTGTGTATTCTGTGCCCATCGGCCACCCGACCGCGCCGCTGTCAGGCCACCATGTGGCGATCAGCCGGTGACTTTCAAGATAACAGGATCGTGGCCGGTTGCCTTGACGAAATGCAACAGGTCGGCGGCCGCGATCGAGGTCGTCGCCTCATTGGTCAGCGGGTGGGCGTTGATCACGGCGTTTTCCATCAGGGCGCTGTCGAGCACCAGCCTGACCCTGCCCGACGTGTCGTTGATCAGCCCGAACACGGTCACCGCGCCCGGGGCGACGCCGAGCAGCTCCATCAGCGCCTCCGGCTTGCCGAAGGAGACACGGCTCGACGCGCCGATCAGGTGATGGATCTGCTTGAGGTCGACGCTGGCCTCTTCATCGACGGTAACGAGGAAGAAGCTGTCCTTCTTGTCCTTGAGGAACAGGTTCTTGGTGTGGCCGCCGGGAATCGTCCCCCGCAGCGCCTGCGAATCGGCGACGGTGTAGAATGGCGGGTGCTCGTGCGTCCGGACGGCGATGCCGAGCGTGTCGAGGAAGGCGAGCAGGTCGGCCTTGGTCCTGGGTTTCGTCGCGCCGGTCATGGCCGCCTTCGTCAAAATTGTTCGATTGCAGGGTTTATGGGCAAAGCCCGGCGCCAAGACAAGCCCGGCGACCGCTTCCCAAGGCGTTCATTTCGCGGAAATCCGGGCTTTGCCGGGGTGCGGAGGAAGAGCTGAAAAAAGATCGCGATTTGCCTGTTGCATTCGCCGCGAGCATCGGCCATATAGGCGCCGTTGCGGTGACGAGCCGCGGCGAGCGGGTGTAGCTCAGGGGTAGAGCACAACCTTGCCAAGGTTGGGGTCGAGCGTTCGAATCGCTTCACCCGCTCCAAATATCCCACGAAAAAGGCCGCGGTTCTCCGCGGCCTTCGTCGTTTCTGGGCGTTGAAGAAAGCCCGTTCGAAGCTGCACATAGCAATCGAGGCGCCGAAGCGCCGGCAACGGTGGGCGCGGTGCCGTGCGGGATTTCAGTCCAGCGCGCGGTCGAGATGCGTGTAGCCGCCGTCGACGAACAGCCACTGGCCGGTGGTGTGGCTCGCCTTGTCGGAGAGCAGGAAGATCACCGTGTCGGCGATTTCCTCCGCCGTCGTCATGCGCTGTCCCAACGGGATCCGGCGGGTGATTTCTTCCAGGCGCGCTTCGGGATCGTCGAAGGTCTTCAGCCACTTCTCGTAGAGCGGCGTCATCACCTCGGCCGGGATGACCGCGTTGACGCGGATGCCGTCCCCGCGCAGCGCTGCCGCCCATTCGCGCGTCAGCGACAGTTGCGCACCCTTGGCGGCGGTGTAGCCGCTGGTGCTGCCCTGGCCGGTGAGTGCCGTCTTGGACGAGACGTTGACGATGGCGCCGCGCGATTTCTTCAACCACGGCAGGCAGTGGTGCGCGGTCGTGTAATAGTGGATCAAGTTGCGCTCCAGCGACTCGCGAAAGGCGTTGGGGCCAGCTTCGAGGCCGATGCCGTCGTTGATGCCGGCATTGTTGACCAGCCCGTCGATACGGCCGAAGGCCTTTGCCACTTCAGCGACCGCCGCACCGATCTCCGGGTCGTGCATCAGCTCGACCTGGATGAATTTTGCACGCGGTGAGGCAACCTTCAGCTTCGCTGCGAAGTCGTCGGCCAGCGGGCTGCGTCCGAAGACGACGGGGACTGCACCCTCTGCCGCGAGGCCGAGTGTGACCGCACCGCCGATGCCGGCGCCGCCGCCGGTGACGATCACCACCTTGTCCTTCAGCCCCAGGTCCATTTTGGTCTCCCTCAGCCGCGGAACTGAAAATCTTCGAGCGTCGCCGGCTTCATCTCGATGGAGAAGCCGGGCGCGCTGGGGGGCATGTAGGCGGCGTTGCGCACGACGCAGGGTTCCTTGAAGTGCTCGTGCAGGTGGTCGACATATTCGACCACGCGGCCCTCGCGGGTGCCGGCGATGCAGACATAGTCGATCATCGACAGGTGCTGGACATATTCGCAGAGGCCGACGCCGCCGGCATGCGGGCAGACGAGCAGATTGTATTTGGCCGCCATCAGCAGCACGGCGAGAATCTCGTTGACGCCGCCGAGGCGGCAGGAGTCGATCTGCACCACGTCGATGGCGCCGCGCATGATGAACTGCTTGAACATGATGCGGTTCTGGCACATCTCGCCGGTGGCGACCTGCACCGGCGCCACGCCCTCGCGGATCTTGCGGTGGCCCTCGACGTCGTCGGGATTTGTCGGCTCCTCGATGAACCAGGGCTTGGCGAAGGCGAGGTCGCGCACCCAGTCGATGGCCTGGCCGACCTCCCAGACCTGGTTGGCATCGATCATCAGCTGGCGATCGGGGCCGAGCACCTCGCGGGCGATGCGCAGGCGGCGGATGTCGTCGGCCTTGTCGCGGCCGACCTTGAGCTTGACGTGGTTGAAGCCGGCGTCGACCGCCTCCTGGCAGAGCCGGCGCAGCTTCTCGTCGCCATAGCCGAGCCAGCCGGCCGAGGTGGTGTAGCAGGGGTAACCCTCGCGCTCGAGCGTGGCGATACGCTCTGCCTTGCCCGGTGCCTTGTCGCGCAGCATGGCGAGCGCTTCGTCAGGCGTGATGCAGTCGGTGATGTAGCGGAAGTCGATGCAGCGCACGAGCTCTTCGGGCGACATCTCGGCGACCAGCTTCCACACCGGCTTGCCCACCATCTTGGCCCATATATCCCAGACGGCGTTGACGACCGCGCCGGTGGCCAGATGGATCGCGCCCTTATCGGGCCCGATCCAGCGCAGCTGGCTGTCGGAGGTGACATGGCGCCAGAAGGCGCCCATGTCTGATGTGACCTTGTCCATGTCCAGACCCACGACCAGGTGGCGCATCGCCTCGATCGCCGCGCAGCAGATCTCGTTGCCGCGGCCGATGGTGAATGTCAGGCCATGACCCTCGATGCCAGGTGTGTCGGTCTGCAGGATGACATAGGCCGCCGAATAGTCGGGGTCCGGGTTCATCGCGTCGGAACCGTCGAGATGCTGCGAAGTCGGGAAGCGCAGGTCGAGCACCCGCATGTCGATGATTCTGGTCATGGTCTGGGGTCCTGGAAGGGTTCAGGCGGCGACGACGCGCTGCCTCTGGGTGCCGAGGCCTTCGATGCCGAGCGACATCGTCTGGCCGGCCTTGAGATAGACGGGCGGCTTCTGGCCGAGGCCGACGCCGGGCGGGGTGCCGGTGGAAATCACATCGCCGGCCTGCAGGCTCATGAAGCGGCTGAGATAGGCGACGACCTGCCGTACCGAAAAGATCATGGTCCTGGTCGAGCCGTCCTGGAAGCGCTTGTCGTCGACGTCGAGCCACATCTTGAGGTTCTGCGGATCGGCGATCTCGTCGGCGGTCACCATCCAGGGGCCGGTCGGGCCGAAGGTGTCGCAGCCCTTGCCCTTGTCCCAGGTGCCGCCGCGCTCGATCTGGTATTCGCGCTCGGAGACGTCGTTGACGACGCAATAACCGGCGACGTGGCTCATGGCGTCGGCCTCGTCGATGTAGCGGCCGGGCTTGCCGATGACGACGCCGAGCTCGACCTCCCAGTCGGTCTTGAGCGAGCCGCGGGGGATCTCGACGTCGTCGTCGGGTCCGACGATGGCCGAGGTCCACTTGTTGAAGACGATGGGTTCGGCCGGGATGGCGGCGCCGGTTTCGGCGGCGTGGTCGGCATAGTTGAGGCCGATGCAGATGAACTTGCCGATGCGGCCGACACAGGCGCCGAGGCGCAGGTCCTGCTGCGGCGTGCCGGCGACCAGCGGCAAGGTCTCGGGGTCGATGCTGCGAAGTCGGGCAAGGCCTTCGGGCGCAAGCACCTCGCCGGCGATGTCGTCGACGATGCCGGAGAGATCGCGGACGCGGCCGGACGTGTCGAGGATGCCGGGCTTTTCGTTGCCCTTGGGGCCGTAACGGAGCAGTTTCATTGAAGTCACCCTGGTTGAGAAAGCCGGAGGCGGCGAACCGCCTCCGGAGATGTCGGGATCGTGGTCAGTCGTACAGCACGGCTGCGATGTCGGGCTGGTCGATGTTCGACTTGTCGTAGTAATAGAAACCGGTGTCGATGTTCTTCTCGACCGCTTCGCCCTTGGCCGCCTTTACGGCCGCTTCGACGGTTTTGTAGCCGATGCCGACCGGGTTCTGGGTGATGGCGCCGGCCATTTCGCCGTCGCGGATCGCCTGCTTCTGCTGGGCACCGGAATCGTAGCCGATGATCACCAGCTTGCGGCCGAGTTCCTTGGCGCCGTTGACGACGCCGATGGCCGAGCCTTCATTGCCGCCGAACATGCCCTTCAGGTCGGGGTTGGCCTGCAGGATGGCCTTGGTGATCTCGGTCGACTTGAGATGGTCGCCGCCGCCATATTCGATCGACACGATCTCGACCTTCGGATGGGCCTCCTTCATGCGATTGACGAAGCCGTCGCGCCGGTCGATGCCGGTGCGGCTGGTCTGGTCGTGCACCAGCACCGCCACCTTGCCCTCGTCGCCGATCAGTTCGGCCATCTTGTCGGCGGCAAGGGCTGCCGCTGCGATGTTGTTGGTGGAGGCGGTGGCAACCGGGATGTCGCTGTCGACGCCGGAGTCGAAGGCGACGACCGGGATCTTGGCATCCTTGGCCTGCTGCAGCAGCGGGATCGCTGCCTGGCTATCGAGGGCGGCAAAGCCGATCGCCGCCGGCTTCTTGGCAAGGGCCGCTGCCAGCATGTCGATCTGGCGGTCGACCTGGGACTCCGAATCCGGACCTTCGAAGGTGACCTCGACGCCGAGATCGGCGGCGGCCTTGTCGGCACCTGCCTTCACGGCCTGCCAGAACTGGTGCTGGAAGCCCTTGGAGATCAGCGGGATGTACATCTTGTCCTGGGCCATTGCCATGGTCGAGCCGTAGCCGAGGATCGTCATGGCGCCGAGGGCGCCAAGCACGGTGCGTCTAGTGAACATGTTTCCTCCAATTGATCGTTGGTTGATCGTTTCCGTGGGGCGCTTTCGCCCTCTTCTTGATGTTGGCGCAGCACGTCGGCGCTGCGCGAAGCAAGCTTTCCTCAAAGCCCGCGGCGCCGCAGAATGTCGGTGTAGACGGCGAGAATGATGATGAGGCCCGTGACGACGGTCTGCCATTCCTGGGCGACCGAAAGGATGCGCAGGCCGTTGGCAAGCACGGAGATGATGAGCGCGCCGATGAGCGTGCCGATGATGGTGCCGCGGCCGCCCGACAGCGAAGTGCCGCCAATGACGACCGCGGCGATGGCGTCGAGTTCGTAGCCCTGGCCGAGCGCCGGCTGCGCCGAGTTGAGGCGCGAGGCGATCAGAAGTCCGGCGATGCCGCAGATGGCGCCGGCGAGCGCATAGACGGCGATCTTCCAGCGGTCGGTGTTGACGCCGGAAAGCCGGACCGCCTCCTCGTTGGAGCCGAGTGCAAAGGTAAACCGCCCGAGGATGGTGCGCTCGAGGATGAAGCTCGTCGCAATCGCAACGAGAAACAGGATCAGCACGCCGTTGGGGATAGGCAGGCCGGGAATGACGGTGCCGATGAGCGAGCCCTGCGAGATCTGGGTGAAGCCGGGCGTGCTGTTGAAGTAGATCGGCCGGGTGCCCGAGATGACCAGCGACAGGCCCTTGAGGATCAGCATCATGCCGAGCGTGGCGATGAAGGGCGGGATCTTGAGCTTGGCGACAAACGTGCCGGAGGCGATGCCGCTTGCCGCGCCGGCCAGGATGGCGGCGAGCACACCGAGGCCGAGCGGCATGCCCCATGAGGTCAGCACCACGCCTGCGACGACCGCGCAAAAGGTCATCAGCGTGCCGACCGACAGGTCAATGCCGCCGGTGATGATGACAAGCGTCGCCGCAATCGCCAGCACGCCGTTGACCGACGTTGCCTGCAGGATGGCGATGATGTTGGAGGTCTGCATGAAATTGGGCGAGGCGAGGCTGAAGACCACGATCAGCGCAATCAGGCTGGCAAAGGCCAGAAGCCTGTGCTGAGCGCCCGAGAAACGCGAGGCGGTCGAGACGTTCGCCGTGGATGCGGTCGCACTCATTTGGCCTCTCCCTTTGCCGGCTTATCTTGTTTGTTGTGGTTGGCGGCCTCGCCGCGAAGCGTGGCGAGATGCATGATCTCTTCCTGGCTTGCGCCGCCTGAAAGAATGCCGGTCAGCCGGCCCTCGCACATCACGGCGATGCGGTGGCTGAGCCGCAGTATCTCGGGCAGTTCGGACGAGATGACGATGATGGCGCGGCCCTGCTGGGCCAATGCGTTCAACAGCTTGTAGATCTCGTTCTTGGCGCCGACATCGATGCCGCGCGTCGGCTCGTCGAAGATCAGCACCTCGCAGTCGCGCAAAAGCCACTTGGCGATGACGATCTTCTGCTGGTTGCCACCCGAGAGCAGGCGCACCTCCTGCCGGTCGGACGGGGTCTTGATGGCGAGCTGGTCGATGTAGCGGCTTGCTGCCTCGTGCATGGCCGACTCGCGCAACAGGCCGCCCGGGCCGGCGAAGCGGGACAGGCTCGCCAGCACGACGTTGTTGCGCACGTCCATGCCGGTGGCGAGGCCGAAATGTTTGCGGTCCTCGGAGAGGTAGCCAATGCCGGCGCGCACGGCGTCCTGCGGCATGCGGATGTCGACCTTCTTGCCGTGCACGAAGATGTTGCCGCTGTCGCGGCGGTCGGCTCCGAATATGGCGCGGGCGACCTCGGTGCGCCCGGCCCCCATCAGGCCGGCAAAGCCGAGGATCTCGCCCTTGCGGACGGAGAACGAAACGTCGCGGATGACCGTGCCGCGATTGAGATTCCTGACCTCGAGTACGACCTCTGCGTTCGAATGGTCGGGCACTTCAGGGCGATCCTCGGTGAGCGCGCGCCCGACCATCATCGAGATGATCTTTTCCACCGGCGTGTCGGCGGCAGGGACTGTGCCGATATATTCGCCATCGCGCATGACGGTGACGCGGTCGGCGATGCGCTTGAGTTCGTCCATCTTGTGCGAGATGTAGACGATGCCGACACCCTCGGCCTTGAGCCTGGCGATGATGGCGAAGAGCTCGTTGATCTCGGCGTCGTTCAGCGCCGCCGTCGGCTCGTCCATGATCAGCACGCGCGAGCGGTAGGACAGCGCCTTGGCGATCTCGACCATCTGCTGGCGGGCGATGGTCAGCCCGCCGACCAACGTGCGCGGGTCGAGCTTGAGATGCATGCTGGCGAAGATTTCGGCGGCATCGGCATTGAGCTTGGCCTCGTCGAGCAGAAGGCCCGCGGCCTTGCGCGGCTCGCGGCCGATGAACATGTTCTGCGCCGCCGTCAGATGCGGCATCAGGTTGAGTTCCTGATGGATGATGCCGATGCCGAGGTCCTGGGCCTGGCGCGGCGAGTTGACCTCGACCGGCTTGCCGTCGAGCAAGATTTCCCCGCCGTCGCGGCGGTAGATGCCAGCGAGGATCTTCATCATCGTCGACTTGCCGGCGCCGTTCTCGCCCATCAGGGCGTGGACCTCGCCCGCGCCCAGTTCGAGCTGGGCATTGTGCAGCGCGCGCACGCCGGGGAAGGATTTCTCGATGTCCTTCATCGCAACGAGGGCGTTCATGCGCGACCTCCTTCGATACCGTAGAAGCGTGCTGCGGTGCCGCCGAGGATCGCTGCGCGTTGCGACTGGCCGAGGCTCTGGAGCAGGCGTTCGGTTACCTCGTCCCAGAAGGCGAAGGGCGCTGCCAGGGTCAGCACCGGCCAATCCGAGCCCCAGATCAGGCGATCCGGCCCGAACCAGGTGAGCAGGCTGTCGACGGTGGGGCGGAGGGCTTCGGCGGCAGCCTTCGGCGTCGTCCTCAACTCCGCCGGCAGTTCGGTCAGCAGGCCGGACAGCTTGCAGCACAGATGCGGGTGGCCCGACAGTTCGGCCATGCCGAACTTCCACATGGCATGGCGCGGGTCGTTGGTCGGTGCGGCGAAGGCGGGTTTCGCGGCGTGGTCGATGACGACAGGCAGGTCGGGATGCGTCTCGACGAAATGCCTGAGCGACTGCAGGTGCTGCGGCAGGACCAGCGCGTCGAAACGCAGGCCGAGGCGCTTCAGCGCGGCGACGGCTTTTCCGCTGGGACGGGTGGCGATCCAGTCGATGTCCTCCAGGTCCTGCAGCATCGGCCGCACGCCCTTGAACAAAAGATTTTTTGCGAAGTTTTCCAGGGAAGCGACGCTTTCGGCTGACGACAGGTCGACCCAGCCGACGATTCCGGCGACGGCCTTGTCGTTGCGGCCCTGGTCGAGCAGGAACAACGTTTCAGCTTCGGTGGGGGCTGCCTGGACGAGGATGCGCCTGGCGATTCCGGCCGCCTCGGCCAGCGGGCGCATCTCGGCCGGGCCGAAGTCGCGGTAGATCGGGGCGAGGTGGGCGGCGCCAGGCGTCAGCCAGCCGTAATCGTCGCGCTGGAGCGTCCAGTAGTGGCAGTGGCCGTCGATCCTTTCGATCATGGCCGCCGCTCCGCCTAGATGGTGACGCCGCCGTCGACCAGGACGGCCTGGCCGGTGACGAAGCGGGATTCGTCGGACAATAGGTAGACGACCAGCGGCGCGATGTCGTCGACGGTGGCGAGCCGGCCGATGGGCTGGCGGGCGATGAAATCCTTCTCGGCCTGCACGGGATCGGCGGCGGCAGCGATGCGGCCGCGCAGCGAGGGCGTGTCGACGGTTCCGGGGCAGAGCGCGTTACAGCGGACGCCGCGGCGGACATAGTCGGCGGCCATGCCCTTGGTGAAGCCGATCACCGCCGCCTTGGTGGCGCCGTAGAGCAGCCGGTTGGGGAAGCCTTTGATCGACGAGGCCATGGAGGCCATGTTGAGGATCGACACGGCGCCGGTCTTTTCCGCCTGCTCCAGCATGCCGGGCAGGAAGGCGCGGGTCGTGCGGTACATGCTCTTGACGTTGAGGTCGAAGCTGAAATCCCAGTCCTCGTCGCTGCAGTCCATGATCGTGCCGTTGTGGACGAAGCCGGCGCAGTTGAAGAGCCCGTCGAGCGGCGCCTGGCCGGCGGCGAAGGCCGAGACCGCTGCACCGTCGCGCACGTCGAGGCGATGGGTCTCTATGCCCGTGCTCTCGGCCGACAGGGCTTTCAGGGCATCGTCATTGATGTCGGTGGCGACGACGTGGGCGCCCTCTTTGGCGCAGGCCAGCGCGCTGGCGCGGCCGATGCCCTGGGCAGCGGCGGAAATGAAAATGCGTTTCCCGCTTAGTCGCATAACCGTCGCTCCTCCCAGCAAACTGCTTGCGCTTCTGTCTATATACGAACATACTATTCATAAATGAACCGACCTTGCAATGGGGAAATGTGAGGCGGTGGCGAGGGAGGAATTCGCGCAATGCCAAAACGGCCGATCAACGCCGCGAACGACCAGGACAAGGACGAGCGCTACCGGGCGCCGGCGCTCGACAAGGGGCTCGACATATTGGAGCTCCTGTCGGAGCAGCCGGGCGGCTTGACCCGTGCCGAGATCGTCAAGGCCATGGGGCGGGGGCCGAGCGAGGTCTACCGCATGCTCGAACGGCTGGTGGCGCGCGACTATGTCAGCCGCTCACCCGAGGGCGACCGCTATGCGCTGACGATGAAGCTGTTCATCCTCGCCCATCGCCATCCGCCGGTGCGCCGCCTGGTGGCGCGCGCCTTGCCGCTGATGGACGCTTTCGCCAGCGAGGCCGGCCAGTCGTGCCATCTCGTCGTTCCCGAAGGTGGTGCGGCACTCGTTGTCGCGCATGCCAGCTGTCCCGGCAATTGGGAATTCGGCATCCGCATCGGCGCCCATATCGAGCTTTTGACCACCAGTTCTGGCCATATCCTGCTCGCCTTCCTCGACGAGCAGGCGCAGTCGGAGCTGGCGATGCGTTGGGAAGGCACGAAGCAGGCCGAGGCGCGGGACAGGCTGGAGCCCGTGCTGAAAGCCTATCGCGAGGCAGGGCACCGCGTCGGGCCGAGCCAGCAGATGCGCGCCATCGAGGACATCTCGGTGCCGATCCTGTCGCCCGACGGCTATGCGATCGCCGTGCTGACCTGCCCCTACATCCAGAGGCTCGACGACAAGCAGGCCGACATCGACCAGACGCTGTTGTTGCTCAAGGATGTCGCGGCGAAGCTTTCGCTGTCGTAGGCGGGCTGAATACTCTTTGCTCTAACTCTTTCTATTGGGCAGCTCAGCGCTGCCCCTCACCCTTGCCCTCTCCCCGCAAGCGGGGAGAGGGGGCGTCGACGTTTCCGCTGACCTCTTCTGTGTTGTGGAATTGGGCGTAGTCGTCGCAGCCGGCTTCCTTCGCCCCGTTCACGGGGAGAAGGTCCGGTAGGGGATGAGGGGCGGCTGTTCCCTTTCAGGAGAGGTGCCGACCCTTCGACAAACTCGCAGTTGGATGAGGGCAGGTTGGTCGGAGCGCCTCACGCCTCCGGCGGCACCACGCCCTTGCGCACGGCGAAGTCGGCGTAGAAGCGGCGTTCCTGGGTCTGGATGACGGCGTAGGCCTTCCTGGCACGCTCGTAGAAGGCGAAGCGCTCGATGCCGACCATCTTCGTAGCCGTGCCCTCGATCAGCTTGCCGACCTCACGCTGGACGTCCGGGATCTCGTCCGGCTTGCCGACGACCTCCATGCGGCCGAAGGCATCGTCGACGAAGGTGTCGACGGGCATGACCGACAGCACCGCCGTCATCACGCTGACGATGTCGCCATCGATGCGCAGCGGCCGGCCGAACACCGTTTGCCTCGCCATCGCATCAGCCGGGAAGTTGGCGTCGGCGATGATCAGGTCGTCGCCATGGCCCATGGCGCGGAGCACGTAGAGCACGTCGGGGCCGAGCAGCGGGTCGATGCCAAGGAGCATTTTTGTCACCTGAGATGCGGGTTGCGGATTGGCTGTATCCAGAATTGCAGGCAAGTGCTTCGGCGTGCAAGCCGTCAGGGCATTTTCGCGTTTGCCGAATTTGCCTAGCCGCCGCGCACGAATCCTTCCGACGCCACCAGAAGGTTGCGCGTGTAGTCCTGGGCCACGTTACGCGTGGCGAGATCGCCGGCCTGCAGCCGCTCGACCTCCTCGCCGCTCTGCATCACCATCAGCCGCTCGCACATATGGGTGATGACGCCGAGGTCGTGGCTGACCATGACGAAGGTCAGCTTGCGGTCGCGGCGCACCTGTTCGAGCAGGTTGAGCACCTCGGCCTGGACCGAGGCGTCGAGCGCCGAGGTCGGCTCGTCGAGCAGCAGGATCGATGGCTCGAGGATCAGTGCCCGGGCAATCGCCACGCGCTGGCGCTGGCCGCCCGACAGCTGGTGCGAATAACGGAAGGGGAAGCCGGAACCGAGGCCGACCTCGTCGAGCGCGCGCTGGATGCGTTTTTCGGTGTCGGCGAAGCCGTGGATGTCGAGCGGTTCGAGCAGCAGCCGGTCGACGGTCTGGCGCGGATGCAGCGAACCGTAAGGGTCCTGGAACACCATCTGGACCTGGCGGTAGAACGCCTTGTCGCGGGTCTTGCCGAGGCGCTGGCCGGAAACGTCGATGGTGCCGGAGGTCACGGGCGCCAGACCGGCGACCGCGCGCAGCAGCGTTGACTTGCCGGAACCGGATTCGCCGACAAGGCCGAAGGATTCGCCCTGCGCGACGCTAAGGCTGACATCCTTCAACGCGATGAAGTCGTCATAGACGACGCGCAGTTTGTCTATCTTGAGGGCAGGGGTCACAGCAGCCACTCCGGCTGGCGGTCGAGCACGGGCAGCGGGTGCCGGCTCTCGCCGATCTTGGGCATGCAGTTGAGCAGGCCTTGCGTGTAGGGGTGCTTGGCCTGCCACAGTTCCGAAGCCTTCAACTCCTCGACGATCTTGCCGGCATACATGACGATGACCCGGTCGCAGAAGGTCGAGACCAGGCGCAAATCGTGCGAGATGAAGACTAGCCCCATGCCGCGGTCGATGACCAGTCGGTCCAGGATGCGCAAGATGTCGAGCTGGACGGTGACGTCGAGCGCCGAGGTCGGCTCGTCGGCGATCAAGAGTTCGGGGCCGGCGATCAGCATCATGGCGATCATGGCGCGCTGGCCCATGCCGCCCGAGACCTCGTGCGGGTAAAGGTCGTAGACGCGCTTGGGGTCGCGGATCTGGACGGCAGCAAGCATGTCGAGCGCGCGCTGGCGCGCCTCCGACTTGCCGACCTTCTCATGCGTGCGCAGCGTCTCGACGATCTGGCGGCCGATGGTCATGACGGGGTCGAGCGAATATTTCGGATCCTGCAGGATCATGGCGATGCGGCTGCCGCGCAGGGCACGCCGTTCGGCCGGCGATGCCTTCAAAAGGTCGATGCCGCTGAATTCGAGCCGCCTGGCCTTGATCTCGGCCTGCTGCGGCGTCAGCCCCATGATGGCGCGTCCGGTCTGCGACTTGCCCGAACCAGACTCGCCGACGATGCCGAGCCGCTCTTGGCCGAGCGCGAAGGAGACGCCGCGCACCGCTTCGACCACGCCGGTGCGGGTGGGGAAGGAGACGCGCAGGTCGTCGACATGCAGCAGCGTGCTCATTGGCCACCGCTGCGGGTATCGAGTGCGTCGCGCAGGCCGTCGCCGAGCAGGTTGAAGCCGAGGCTGACGATGAGGATGGCGGCACCGGGTGCTGCGGCCACCCACCATTGGTCGAGGATGAAGCGGCGGCCGGAGGCAATCATGGCGCCCCATTCGGGCAACGGTGGCTGGGCGCCGAGGCCGAGGAAACCGAGGCCGGCGGCGGTGAGGATGATGCCGGCCATGTCGAGCGTAACGCGCACGATCAGCGAGGAGATGCACAGCGGCATGATGTGTCGCAGCACGATGCGCATCGGCGACGCGCCCATCAGCTTGACCGCCGAGATGTAGTCGGAGTTGCGCACCGTCAGCGTTTCGGCGCGGGCGATGCGGGCATAGGGCGGCCACGATGTCAGGGCGATGGCGATGATGGCGTTTTCGATGCCGGGCCCGAGGGCGGCGACAAAGGCCAGCGCCAGCACCAGCTTGGGGAAGGCGAGGAAGATGTCGGTGATGCGCATCAGCACCGCATCGATCCAGCCGCCGGCATAGCCTGCGGCGGTGCCGACCAGAAGGCCGATGGGGGCGGCGATGATCGCCACCAGCACGATGACCTGCAAGGTCAGGCGCGAGCCGTAGATCAGGCGCGAGAGGATGTCGCGGCCCTGGTCGTCGGTGCCGAGCCAATAGGTGGAGCTGGGCGGCAGCAGGCGGGCGTTCCTGAGGTCGCCGATATAGGGCGAATGGGGCGCGAGCAGGGGTGCTGTGGCGGCGACGAACAGCAGCAGCAGGATGATGCCGAGGCCGATGACGGCGAGCTTGTTGGCGGTGAAGCGGCGCCAGGTCAGGTAGGTGCGGCCGAGCCGCGCCTGCATGCGTGATTGCGGCCGGTCGGTCAGCAGCCATTCGCGGCGGGTCATTGCTGTGTCGCTCATCTGATCCGCGTCCTTGGGTCGAGCAGGCGATAGAGCAGGTCGGAGAACAGGTTGAGTGCGATGAACACCGACCCGATGATGATCGTGCCGCCCAGCACCGCGTTCATGTCGGCGTTCTGCAGCGAGTTGGTGATGTAGAGGCCGAGCCCTGGCCAGGCAAAGACCGTCTCGGTCAGCACCGAGCCTTCAAGCAGGCCGGCATAGGATAGTGCGATCACGGTCACCAGCGGCACGGCGGCGTTGCGCAGCGCATGGCCCCAGATGATGCGGGTTTCCGACAGGCCCTTGGCGCGCGCGGCGACGATGTATTCCTGGCTGAGCTCGTTGAGCATGAAGGAACGCGTCATCCGGCTGATGTAGGCGAGCGAGAAATAACCGAGCAGCGAGGCCGGCAGGATGATGTGGGCGAAGATGTCCTTGAAGGCAGCCCAGTCGCGGTTGAGCACCGCGTCGAGCAGGTAGAAGCCGGTGATCGGGGTGAAGGTGTATTCGAACACCACGTCGATGCGGCCGGGACCGGCGGTCCAGCCGAGGCGGGCATAGAAAACCAAGAGCGCCAGCAGCCCGAGCCAGAAGATCGGCACCGAATAGCCGATCAGGCCGATGATGCGCACGATCTGGTCGGCGAGGCTGCCGCGCTTGACGGCGGCAAGCACGCCGAGCGGGATGCCGAAGGCCGCCCCGATGATGGTGCCGACGGTGGCGAGTTCCATCGTCGCCGGAAAGACGCGGCGGATGTCGGCCATGACGGCATTGGTGGTCAGCACCGAGGTGCCGAAATCGCCCTGCAGCACGCCTTTCACATAGAGATAGAACTGCTGGTAGTAGGGCAGGTTGAAGCCCATTTGCTCGCGCGTGCGCTCGACGACATGGGCCGGCGCCCGGTCGCCGACGATGGCGAGCACCGGGTCGATGGGCACGACGCGGCCGATGAAGAAGGTGACGGCCAGCAGGCCGAGATAGGTCGTGGCCACGATCACCACGAAACTGGCGACCGCCTTGAGCATGGCGGAGGCGCGCCGGTTGGCGCGCCTCGCTTGTGTCTGGTTTTCCATGCTGCTCAAAGGTCTGATCCTATTGGATCATTCCTTGGTCACGGGGGCGACGAAGTTCGAATCGAAGTTCGGCCCGAGCTTGTAGTTCTTGACGTTGCCGCGCAGGCCGGCAACCTCGGTCTGCTGGAAGATCAGCACGAACGGGCTGGTGTCCAGTGCCGCCTGCTGCAGTTCCTTGTACATGGCGGCGCGCTTGTCGTTGTCGCGCTCCAGAAGGGCTGCCTTGGTCTTCTCGGTCAGCTCCGGCACGTCCCAGGCGTTGCGCCAGGCCAGCGTCTTCACGGTGCCGTCGTCGGCGTTGTTCGGGTTGGAGGTGAAGGTCTCGGCGTTGGAGTTCGGATCCCAGTAGTCCATGCCCCACTGGCCGATATACATGTCGTGGTTGCGGGCGCGGTACTTGGTCAGCGTCTGCTTGCCGTCGCCGGGGATGATCTCAACCTTGACGCCGGCCTGGCCGACGGTCTGCTGGAACGATTCGGCGATGCCGGTGACAGGCTGGGTGTTGCGCACATCCATGGTGACCGAGAAGCCGTCCTTCAGGCCTGCCTTCTCCAGCAGTTCCTTGGCCTTGGCGGGGTCGAAGGTGAACGGGTTCGAGTCGAGCGCGCCGAGCACGCCCTTGGCCTGGTAGGTCTGGCGGATTTCGCCGATGCCCTTGATCAGCGTGGCGCCGATGGCGTCGTAGTCGACCAGGTACTTGAGCGCCTGGCGCACTTCCGGCTTGGCCAGGTTCTCGTTCTTCTGGTTGAGGCTGATGTAATAGACCGTGCCCTTGGGCGCGCTGGTGGTGGTCAGCTCGGCGTTCTTCGAAACCGCTTCGAGGTCGCCCGGCTCAAGGTTGCGGGCGACATCGATGTCGCCGGCTTCGAGCATCAGGCGCTGGGTGGCGCTTTCCTTGACGTGGCGATAAATGACGCGGGCCAGTGCCGGCTTGTCGCCATAGTAGTTGTCGTTGCGCTCGAGCACGAGGATCTCGTTGGCACGCCAGTCGCGGATCTTGAACGGTCCCGAGCCGGCATAGCCGGTCTTGAGCCAGCCATTGCCGAAGTCGTTGTCGAACTTGTAGTCGTCGGTCGGCGTGACCGGGGCGACATGCTCTAGCACCAGCTTGCTGTCCATCACCGCGCCGACGGTGGCGGTCAGGCAGTTGAGCACGAAGGACGGCGCATAGGACTTGTCGACGGTGAAGACGAAGGTGCTGTCGTCGGCGGCCTTGGCCTTCTCGGCGACGTTGTCCTTGGTCAGGCCGAACTGGGTGAGGATGAAGGCCGGGCTCTTGTCGAGCTTGACGACGCGCTCGAACGACCAGGCGACGTCGGCGGCGGTGATCGGGTTGCCGGAGGCGAATTTCAGGCCGGGCTTGAGCTTGAAGGTGTAGGTCAGGCCGTCATCGGAAACGGTCCAGCTCTCGGCGACGCCGGGGCGCACCTTGGTGGTGTCGTTGATGTCGAGGCGCACCAGCATGTCATAGGCGTTGCCGAGGAATTCGGCCGGGCTGAGCTCGAAGGATTCGGCCGGGTCGAGCGTGATGGTGTCGTCGATGGCCCAGGCCTG
The DNA here is from genome assembly GCF_003071665.1 of Aminobacter sp. MSH1. GTDB lineage: Bacteria > Pseudomonadota > Alphaproteobacteria > Rhizobiales > Rhizobiaceae > Aminobacter > Aminobacter niigataensis. Next base: position 1,057,976 of record NZ_CP026265.1, read on the forward strand.
GACCAGCGTGTCGGCCGGCGTCACCGCAAGCGCGGGTGCCGCAAAGACCATCGCCGAAAGGGCAGCGCCTGCAAGCAGCAGACGGAATTGTTCGTTCATTTTACCAAGCATCATTTTTCAGTTCCCCAAGTTGACGAATTATTTGTTGTTAGGCTGCCGCTTCGTGCCAGGCCGAGCGCAAGACCCTCAGCCAGTTGTCGCGGCAGATTTTCGCCAGATCGGCGTCACCATATCCAGCGTTCCGGAGGGCCGCAACGAGCTTCTGAAGCCCGGCGGCGTCGCCGATCTCGGCCGGGATCGTGGCGCCGTCGAAGTCGGATCCCAGCGCCACACCGTCGATGCCGACATGCTCGACCATATAGTCGATGTGCCGGATCATGTCCGAGAGCGGGGTGTCGGCGCTCTTGGCGCCGTCCTCGCGCAGCATGGTGACGGCGAAGTTCAGCCCGACGAGGCCGTTGCTTTCCCTGACGGCGGCAAGCTGCTTGTCGGTCAGGTTGCGGCTGATCGGCGTGAGGGCGTGGGCGTTGGAATGGCTGACGATCAGCGGCTTGTCGCTGAGCTTCGCCACATCCCAGAAGCCCTTTTCGGTGATGTGGGCGAGATCGATGGCGATGCCGATGCGGTTGCACTCGCGGATCAGTCTTTTGCCGGCTTCAGTCAGGCCGGGGCCGGTGTCGGGGCTCGACGGGAAGGCGAAGGGCACGCCGTGGCCGAAGATGGTGTTGCGGCTCCATACCGGGCCGAGCGAACGCAGGCCGGCGGCGTAGAAGACCTCGAGCGCGGCGAGATCGGCGTCGATCGGCTCGCAGCCTTCCATGTGCAGCACTGCGGCAAACTTGCCTTCGGCCTCGGCGGCATCAATGTCGGCGCCGTTGCGGCAAATCTTCCAGCCGCCGGCACGCTCGATCCGGAAGGCGATCGACGCCATGTCGAGGGCGATGTCGAGCGACGGTGCGCGTTCAAGCGGGGCCGAGAGCGGAATGGCGTAGTGGCCGTTGCCGTCGCGGGCGTCGTCGCCAATGTCGCCGGAGGTGATGTAGATGGCGCAGAGGCCGCCGGCGAGGCCACCTTTCCTGGCGCGCGGCATGTCGATATGGCCCTGCCTGGTGCCTTCGATGAATTCGGCCACCGGGTCAGCACCCTTGGCGGCGTTGGTCCACAACCGGAACAGCACATCGTTGTGACCGTCGAAAACTGCCTGCATCATGCACTCCTGTCAGGGAGGCAGTTGAAGGACGCACGGCAGGCCGAGTCAATCTGCCGACGACATGCGCTTTTGCGCCCATCCCGCAGTTCCGCTTCGTAAGGTGCCGCCAGGACCAAAAGGAAGTTCGCGCTGGACCATTCGTCGCAGGCTTATGTGTTTCGGCGCTAAAACGAGGCAATTTGCCGCCATTGCAGGCACAGACGAAGTTCAGGCCTGACCTTGCGGCAGGTCTGCGACCTTGTTCGGCATTGAAATCTGGCAAAAATTTGGGCAGTCGGGCTGCCAGCGGCTATCCGCCGCTCTCCGAACTGCAAATCCGTTTATCACGACAGGAAATTTACATATGTCAGAAGGCAGTCTTCTCGATCATGCTCTCGTGCGCCTCGACGAGGCGGCAAAACACCTGACCGTCGACGCCGATGTGATCGAGAAACTGAAATTTGCCCGCGAGACCACCAAAGCCCGCCTGATGATCCGCATGGACGACGGCTCGCGCAAATCCTTCCTGGCATGGCGCTGCCGCTACGACGACACGCGCGGCCCGACCAAGGGCGGCATCCGTTTCCATCCTGAATCGACGGCCGACGAAGTCGAGATGCTGGCCTTCTGGATGACGTTCAAATGCGCCGTGATGAACCTGCCCTATGGCGGCGGCAAGGGTGCCGTGCAGGTCGACCCGCGCAAGCTTTCCAAGGCGGAACTGGAGCGCCTCTCTCGCGCCTACATCCAGGCCTTCGCCAGCATCATCGGGCCTGACCGCGACATTCCCGCGCCCGACGTCTACACCAACTCGATGATCATGGGCTGGATGGCCGATGAGTATTCGCAGATCGTCGGCCAGGCGTCGCCCGCCGTCATTACCGGCAAGCCGCTGGCGCTGGGCGGTTCGCTCGGCCGCGGCGACGCCACCGCGCGTGGCGGCTACTATCTGGTCCGCCATCTCGCCGACGAACTCGGGCTGAAGGGCAACCTGCGCATTGCCGTCCAGGGTTTCGGCAATGCCGGCCAGCATATTGCGCGCCTGCTTGCCGCCGATGGCCACACGATCGTTGCCGTTTCCGACTCGGAAGGCGCCGTCCAGGCCGCCAACGGGCTCGACCTCGGCCGCCTGCTGGCCGCCAAGGACAATGGCCGTTCGGTCACCTCGACGGCCGGAGAGGGTGGGCACGAGCTGCTCGACGGCAATGCGCTGGTCGGCGTCAATTGCGATATCCTGGTGCCGTCGGCGCTGGAGAACATGATCCGCATCGACAACGCAGACATCGTCAAGGCCCGCATCGTGCTCGAACTCGCCAACGGCCCGGTCACGTCGGAAGCCGACGAGGTGCTGGAGAAGAAGGGCATCGTCGTGCTGCCCGACATCCTGGCCAATGCCGGCGGCGTCACCGTCTCCTACTTCGAGTGGGTGCAGAACCGGCAGGGCTACTATTGGCCGATCGAGGAGATCCACGACCGCCTGCGCATCATCATGGAGCGCGAGGGCCGCGCCATCTGGGATGTCGCCAAGGCCAAGGATGTCTCGGTGCGCACCGCGGCCTATGTCCATGCGCTCGCACGCCTCGCCGAGGCGATCGAAGCGCACGGCACGCAGAACTACTTCGCAAGCTGAGCCAAACAGCTGCGCTGCCGGATCGAAACGGTCCGGCGGCGCAGCAGTGACTTGGGGCGCGCCTTTCCTGCGTCCATTGGGGCGCCCGGCGCTCTGGCCTGCCATTTTCCTGTTGAAGCGCTAGGTTGGCGGGCGTAGGTCTGTGGGCGAAATCCCGACTGACCCCCCTTCATCACGCCTCAAAGGCAAAACCCGGCAGCGCGACCATGTCCTTCATTCCCGATTGGGCGACCATCATCCAGTTTGCGATCGCCACCTTCATCATCGCGATCACGCCCGGCCCCGACATGACGCTGTTCGTCGGGCGGGCACTGTCCGAGGGCCGCAAGGCGGGTTTCGCCTGCATGGCCGGGGCGATGACGGGCATCGTCATCCACACCACGCTGGTGGCGCTCGGGCTGTCGGCGCTGATCGTCGCCTCGCCGCAGGCCTTCATGGTGCTCAAGATCGTCGGCGCCGGCTACCTGGTCTGGCTCGCCTTCCAGGCGGTGACCAAGGGTTCGGCGTTTTCGCCCGACACCGCCAAACGCGAGCCGCGTTCGGTGTTCCAGAACTGGGCGACGGGCCTTGGCATCAACCTGCTCAACCCGAAGATCATCCTGTTCTTCATGACCTTCCTGCCGCAGTTCGTGTCGGCCCACGACACCAATGCGCCGGGCAAGCTGTTCTTCCTCGGCGCGATGTTCATCGTGCTGTCGCTGCCGGTGACGGCGCCGATGGTGATCGCCGCCGACAAGTTCGCCGGCCTGCTCAAGAAGAGCCCGCGCGTCACCCGCATCGTCGATTATCTGTTTGCAGGTGTATTCTCGGCCTTCGCGCTGAAGATTCTTACGGCGCAGGCGAAGTAGGGTGTAGCGCACCGGCGAAACGGCCGGTGACGAACCAGTAGGCGATGCCGCCGATCAGGCCGCTGCCGATGATCGAAACCGGCAGCAGGGGGTCGCGATAGGCGAAGCCCGGGTCGCCGCCCTGGTAGGCAAAGCCGAGGAAGACCAGCGCGACGAAGCCGCCCGACAGCGCATAGAACAGCCAGTCGCGCTTGCCGAGCAATTCGGCGAGCAGCATGACGACAAGCGCCGGCACGAAGGCGAAATAAGCGACGAACAGCGCGGTGAATGGGATGGTGAAGACCATCGACCCGGTCGCCACCTCAGGTGGCATGTCTGATGCCATGAGGCCGGCAGCACCAAGGAAGACCACGTTCAGGAAAGCGCCGGCGGCGAGCGACGCCGCGAGATAGCCCAGCAGCATGTGGGCGAACTTGCCGAGATAGAGCAGGAAGCGGCTCACGCCTCGCCGTGTCCCGCAATCATCATCGCCTCGAGCGCCAGGCGCTCGCTCTTCTTCATGCGTTCGGACTCCGACTTGAGCTGGCCGCAGGCGGCGAGGATGTCGCGGCCGCGTGGGGTACGGATCGGCGAGGCATAGCCGGCATTGTTGATGTAGTCGGCGAACTTCTCGATCGTTTCCCAGTCCGAGCACTGGTAGTTGGTTCCGGGCCAGGGGTTGAACGGGATCAAATTGATCTTGGCCGGCACGCCCTTGAGCAGCTTGACCAGCGCCTTGGCGTCTTCGAGGGAGTCGTTGACGTCCTTGAGCATCACATATTCGAAGGTGATGCGCCGCGCATTGGACAGGCCGGGATAGGCGCGGCAGGCCTCGATCAGATCCTTGAGCGGGTACTTCTTGTTGATCGGTACCAAAAGGTCGCGCAGGTCATCATTAGTGGCATGCAGCGAGATCGCCAGCATGACGCCGATCTCCTCGCCGGTGCGGAATATCTCCGGCACGACGCCCGAGGTCGACAGCGTGATGCGACGCTTGGACAGTGCCAGGCCGTCGCCGTCGGAGGCGATCAGCAACGCCTTCTTCACCGCCTCGAAATTGTAGAGCGGCTCGCCCATGCCCATCATCACGATGTTGGAGATTTTCCGCCCCTCGGCCGGCACAATGGCTCCAGCGGGCGTGTTGCGGTCGGGGAAGTCGCCCAGCCGGTCGCGCGCCGTCATCAGCTGCGTCAGGATCTCTTCCGCTGTCAGGTTGCGCACCAGCTTCTGCGTGCCGGTGTGGCAGAACGAGCAGGTCAGCGTGCAGCCGACCTGGGACGAGATGCAGAGCGTGCCGCGGCCTTCCTCCGGAATGTAGACGGTTTCGATCTCGACCGGGCGGCCCGCGCCGCGCGGCGGGAAACGGAACAGCCACTTGCGCGTGCCGTCGGAGGATATCTGTTCCTCGACGATCTCGGGGCGCGCAATGGTGAAGTGCTTGGCGAGTTCGGCGCGCAGGTCCTTGGAGATGTTGAACATGTCGGCGAAGTCGGAGACGCCGCGGACATAGAGCCAGTGCCAGAGCTGCTGGACGCGCATCTTGGCCTGGCGCTCGGGAACGATGCCCGAGGTTACAAGCGCTTCGGCGAGCTCTTCGCGGGTGAGGCCGATCAGCTCGCCCTTGACGGGCGCAGCCGCACGGGCGCGCAACGCATCGCGGGTAGCATCGGAGGTTAGGTCGAGCGAAAGGGTCATTCGGGCTCAGCTAGGTTGATATAGCGGCAAATGTAGGATTTTGGCGCGACATATCACAGGTCTGTCTCTGCGTCACGTTTTGGCGGCCATGCATTTGTGCCGCAGCTTTGCAGTCTGTTAGGCAATGGCTGGGATGCTGGCGCGATGAGCAACATCCTACACATCGTCCTGGTGGTGCTCGCCGTCAACTTTGCGGCGTTCGCTGCCTTCTGGCGCGACAAGCGCCTGGCCCGGTCCGGAGCGCGTCGTATCCCTGAGAAAACCCTGCTCTGGCTTGCTTTCGCCGGCGGCAGCCTTGGTGCGCTGTCGGCCCAGCACCTGTTCCGGCACAAGACGCGCAAGGAGCCGTTCCGCAGCAGGCTTTACGCGATCGTGGCGCTTCATGCGGTAGCCGTCGCCGTGCTGGCGCTCTGGCTGATCGCGCCGCAATGGGCATCCGGCCTGTTCAATGCGCTGAAAGGTCCCGCGGTTTCGTGAACCGTCGGCCTCAGCTTCCGGCGGCTGGATGGAGCGCCAGCTGGTAGCGTTGTTCCGCCCGCCCGCTGCGCGCATGCGGCACCGGGTCGCCCAGCCTGCGCCAGCCAAGGCGCTCGTAAAGCCTGACGGCGCGATCATTGTCGGCATAGACCGCGAGCTCGGCCGTATCGAAGCCTCGTTCGCGAAGCATTGCCGCAATGCCGGTCAACAGCTCGCCTGCCGCGCCCCGGCCCCAACGGTCGGGATCGACGCCGAAATAATGCAGCTCGGCGGTAGCATCCACACCCGGAACGGGCGCAAGGGCGCCAAAGGCGACGGCAGTGCCGTCTTCGTTCACGGCGATCGCAAGCAGGGCATGCGGCGAGCTTTCGAGCACCCTCGAGATGACCGGTCGGGCTTCGGCGAGCGAGGCGACATCGTCGTCGCCGTCGCGCGCAGCGGTGGCCCGCGCCCAGATGGCCGCAGCTTCATCGATATGCGTTGAAGTTCCGTCGACGATGCTGAACATGGCTGGGCCTCAAACAAAAGACCGGGCGATCGGATCGCCCGGTCTTTGTAGCTGCACCCGAAGTGCTTATTTGCAGGTGGCGATAGAGCTCAGCGCTGCCGAAATGCCCTTGAGTGAGAAGACGTAGTTGGTCGGGTTGCCGCGGCCGGACTTGGCCGTGACCTTCATGTCCGAGCCGCCGCGCATGGCGGCGATCAGTGCCGGTTCCTCGGCCGCATTCTCGACCCAGGCCGACTTGCCCTTGGTGAACATCGAGAACGACTTGTCGCCGATGGTGACCGCGACCTTGGAGTTTTCCTGGAAATTGTAGCCGGCAATGAACTGCGGCTCGAAGGAAACCTTCTGGCCCGGGCGCTGGCTGACGAAGAAGAACATATCGCCGTGGTCGAGCGTCGGCGGCTGCTTGTCGGTCGGCACCGTCAGCACGTAGCAGACCTTGCCGTTCTGCGCCTGGTAACTGTAGGTGCCCCAGGCATTGTGCTGGCCGATCTTGGTCGCCGACTGGGCGAGCGCCGGCATTGCCGACGCTGCAAGCACCAGACCCGAAATTATAGCTATCAAACCGCGCATCGTTTTTCCTGTAGTTCAAATGGAGCGGGGCAGGCCGACTGCGCGCCCGCCCGTTGGCTTCATTTTGATTTAATCTGGGTTACCAAAGGGTGAATGGCCTTGCAGAAAGACATTTGCCGCCTGGAACCCCGCCGTTCGGCCTGTCATGCACAGGCATCGTGTCCCTGTCGCGGTTGAACCCCGAGAAAACGGCAAGAGTTTGACTTTTGATGTCAGGCTGAAACAAGGCCGCCGCGCGTCAGGGCTCGCGCGACAGGCTTTCCTTGGCGGCAAGCCGGTGGGCCGGCGTCATGTGGGCGCGCACGGCGGTGATGGCCGCCGTCAGCACGGCGATGTCGTCGGTGAAGCCGAGGCCAAGGATGACGTCGGGAATGGTGTCCACCGGCAGGATGAAATAGCCCAGGGCGGCGAGAAGTATGCCCTTGGCCCGCAGCGGCGTGTCCTTGTCCATGGCGCAATAATAGGCCGCGACCACTTCCTCCATGAAGGGGACGTGGCGGGCGGCGCCTTTGGCCTTGCGCCAGAACTTTTCACGCACTTCGCTCTCGCTCACCGGCGCATCGTCGCCGCGGAAGCCGTCAAAGCCGGGGATTTTCACCATTCAGACAGTCTCCTTTGCCCGAATTCCTTTGCCGGAAATGTGGGAAGGAGCGCGCCTCGCTGCAAGATGTGGCCCTCAAGAACCGAAATAGGCGTTCATGCGCTTGGCCAGCTTGACGTCGAGTTCGGTCAGCCCGCCGGCGTCATGCGTGTTCAGCTTGACGTCGACGGTCTTGTAGACGTTCGACCAGTCGGGATGGTGGTCCAGCTTCTCAGCCGCCAGGGCAACACGGGTCATGAAGGCGAAGGCCTCGCTGAAATTCCTGAACACGAAGCTGCGCGACATCGACAGCCCGTCGGCGGCTAGCGTCCAGCCGTCGAGCTCGGCAAGGGCCTGCGTCACTGCGGCAGGTTCAAGTTTCTCTCTGGCCATTTCATGCTCCCGTGCTATCGAGTTCTTTCCTCACCAGCATAGCGCGGGATCGATGGTCGAAAAGCAGGTAAAATCCATTCTCTTCGTCTGTCTCGGCAATATCTGCCGTTCGCCGCTGGCCGAAGGCGTGTTTCGCGCCGTGCTTGCCGAACGCGGACTGGACGGCGAATTCACCATCGACTCCGCCGGCACCGGCGGCTGGCATGCCGGCTCGGCGCCCGACCCGCGGTCGATCGCGGTGGCGGCGCAACACGGCATCGACATCGCCGCCCAGCAGGCCCGCAAGGTCGTGCCGGCCGATTTCGAGCGCTTCGACCTGATCCTCGCCATGGATCGCTCCAACGCCGACGACCTCAGGGCGCTTGCACCGCAGCAGGCCCAGGACCGCGTCGAGCTTTTCCTCGGCCATGTCACCGATCGGCCACAGGACGTGCCCGATCCCTATTATGGCGGGGAAGACGGGTTCCTGGTTGTCTACCGCATGATCCGCGAGGCTTCGGAAGCGCTTGCCGACCGGATCAGCGAACCGGCGTCCGAGCCATTGAGCGGCCACGCTTCCTCGACGATGTAGGGGCCGCCGCCGACCGAGTCGCGCGACGACATCAGCACGAAGCGGCCGACGCGGAAGGGCACAGTGGCGAAGTTGCCGCGTGCCGAAAGATAGTGCGCGACGTCGAGCGGGCTGGTGTTGCGGAGCCGTGCCAGCGTCACATGCGGGGTGAATTTGCGCGGGTCGGACGGGACGCCGAGGCGCTTGCAGATGCGTTCGATCTCAGCTTGCAGTGCGTTGAGTTCCGGCGAGGGCGTGACGCCGGCCCAGACCGCATGCGGCTTCTTCTGCCCGAAGGCGCCGACACCTGAAAGCGTCAGCGGAAAGCCTGGCCGGTCGACACGGTCGATGGCCTCGACGATCTCGTCGGCAACATGGCCTTCGACATCGCCGATGAAGCGCAAGGTGAGGTGGTAGTTTTCGACGTCGATCCAGCGGGCGCCCGACAGGCCGCCCCTGAGCAGGGAGAGCGACAACGCGGCATCACGCGGAATTTCGAGGGCGGTGAAAAGTCGCGGCATGGCCAGGCTCCCTTCCTCGAATCGCAATCCGTAACCTCAGCGAATCATCGATCGCAGCGCCGGGCAAGAGGTTTGTTTGCACGTTGCTGTTTAGGCAACGCTGCCGCCGGCGATGTGTTGCAACGTTGCATGACGAGGTTCATTTGCCGGCAATGGCCTTTTCCACCGTTGGCAGGGCGTTCTCGACCATACGGTCGATGCCCAGGGCATTCGGGTGCATGCCGTCCTCCAGCAACAGCTTGGCATCGCCGGCGACGCCATCGAGGAAGAACGGATAGAGCGTGGCGTCGTATTTTTCCGCCAGTTTCGGATAGATCGTCCCGAACTGTTCGCCGTAGGCGTGGCCGAGATTGGGCGCGGCGACCATGCCTGCCAGAAGCACCTCGATTTTGCGTTCCTTGAGCCGGGCAAGCATCTTGTCGAGGTTCTGCTCGACAAGCGCCGGGTCGATGCCGCGCAGCATGTCGTTGGCACCGAGCTCGAGGATCACCAGTTGCGTGCCGTCCGGTATCGACCAGTCGAGCCGCGACAGGCCGCCGCTGGTCGTATCGCCCGACACGCCTGCATTGGCGATCACCACATCGTGACCGCGGGCGCGTAGCGCGGCCTCGAGTTTTTCTGGAAAACCCTCGCCAGGGCCAAGGCCGTAGCCGGCCATCAGGCTGTCGCCGAAACCGACGATGCGGAAAGGCTCAGCCCAGGAGGGGGCTGCGGCCGCAAGCATCAGAAGGGCTGCGGCAACTAGTTGTTTGAAAGCCATAAAGTCAGACCCGATATGACGAAGACGATCCCCGCCCTTCAATTTCCATATAGGACGAATTTGCCGTGACAGAAGCCGTCATCGAACTGAGGGATGTATCGCTGACGCTGGGCCAGGGGGCTTCCTCGGTGCATGTGCTGAAGGGCGTGAGCCTCGATGTCGCGGCGGGCGAAGCAACAGGCATCGTCGGCCCCTCGGGTTCCGGCAAGTCGACGCTGCTGATGGTTCTGGCAGGATTGGAGCGGGTCGACGGCGGCACGGTGACCATTGCCGGCGAGCTGCTCAACGGCCGCAGCGAAGACCAGATCGCGGCTTTCCGCGGCCGCAATATCGGCATCGTGTTCCAGTCGTTCCACCTGATCCCCAATATGACGGCGCTGGAAAACGTCGCGGTGCCGCTGGAGCTGGCCGGCAAGCGCGATGCCTTTGCCATTGCCGCGCGCGAACTGGCGGCTGTCGGCCTTGCCGATCGCGTCACGCATTATCCGGGTGAGCTTTCGGGCGGCGAGCAGCAGCGCGTGGCGATCGCGCGTGCGCTGGCGCCGGAACCGCGCATCCTCATCGCCGACGAGCCGACCGGCAATCTCGATCAGGCGACCGGCCGCCAGATCGCCGACCTGCTGTTTGCCAAGGCTGCCGAACGGGCGATGACTTTGGTGCTCGTCACGCACGACCCGGCACTTGCCGCGCGCTGCGACCGGCAGGTGGCGATGCGCTCGGGGCGGATCGAGACCGCGACGATCGCGCCGGTTGCCGAGAAGGTGCGGGCATGAGGGTGCCCCTATGCTGAAGGACCTGCCTCTCGCCTTCCGCTTCGCATCGCGCGAGATGCGCGGCGGCCTGCGCGGCTTCCTGATCTTCCTGACCTGCATCGCACTTGGCGTGGCTGCCATCGGCGGGGTCAATTCGGTGGCCCGCGCCATCACCGCAGGCGTTGCCAGTGAAGGCCAGGCGCTGCTTGGCGGCGACATCCGCTTCCAGCTGATCCAGCGCGAGGCGACGGACAAGGAAAAGACCTTCCTCGAAGGGCTCGGCACGGTCTCGCACAATGCCGGCATGCGCTCGATGGCGCGGCTGGAGGACGGCTCCGACCAGTCACTGGTCGAGGCCAAGGCGGTCGATGCCGCCTACCCGCTCTATGGGACGCTGGTCACCGAACCGGCGCTGCCGCGCGACGAACTCTTTGCCGAAAAGTCGGGCGCTTATGGTGCTGCCGCGCCGGACCTGTTGTTCGAAAGGCTCGACCTCAAGCTCGGCGACAGGATCAGGCTCGGCGGCACGACCTTCGAACTGAGGGCCAAGCTGGTCAATGAACCCGACGCGGTTTCCGACGGTTTCGGTTTCGCCCCGCGCCTGCTGGTGTCGATGGAGGGCCTGAGCGCTTCCGGGCTGATCCAGCCGGGCAGCCTGGTCGAACACGCCTACAAGATCCGCATGCCGGTCGGCACCAGCGAGGCCGAGGTCACGGCTGTGCGCGAGCGGGCGAACGCGGAACTGCCCGAAGCCGGCTGGAGCATCCGCACCCGCAGCAATGCGGCGCCGGCGCTCTCGGCCAATATCGAGCGTTTCACGCAGTTCCTGACCCTGGTTGGGCTGACCTCGCTGGTGGTCGGCGGCGTTGGCGTGGCCAATGCCGTGCGCGCCTATCTCGACGGCAAGCGCGGCGTCATCGCCACCTTCAAGAGCCTCGGCGCCTCCGGCGGCTTCGTGCTGTCGGTTTATCTTATCCAGATACTGCTGATCGCCGGCTTCGGCATCGCCGTCGGCCTGGTGCTCGGCGCGCTGATGCCGTTTGCGGCAAGCGCGGCGCTCCAGTCTGTGATTCCGGTCCCGGCCGAGGCGGGCGTCTATCCTGCAGCACTTGGCATGGCCGCACTGTTCGGCGTGCTGGTGACGCTTGCCTTTGCCATCCTGCCGCTGGGCCGCGCCCGCGACGTGCCGGCGACCGCGCTGTTCCGCGAGATGGGTTTCGAGGGGCGCGGCTTGCCGCGACTGGTCTACATCGCGACAGCCGTAGCCATCGCGGCGGCGCTGGCATTGCTTGCGATATGGTTCGCCGGCGACCGGCGCATCGCCACCATCTTCGTCGGCGCGACGGTGTTTTCGTTCCTGGTGCTGCGCGTGGTGGCTGTCGCCGTGCAGTGGCTGGCGCGCAAGAGCCCGCGCGTGCGTTCGACCGCCCTTCGCCTTGCCATCGGCAATATCCACCGGCCCGGCGCGCTGACGCCGTCGGTGGTGCTGTCGCTCGGACTGGGGCTGACGCTGCTGGTGACGCTGGCGCTGATCGACGGCAATCTGCGCCGCCAGATCGCCGGCAGCCTGCCGGAGCGGGCGCCGAACTTCTTCTTCGTCGACATCCAACCCGGCGAGGTCGACGATTTCGCCAAACTGGTGCAGGCCGAAGCGCCCGGTGGCAAGCTGGTGCGCGTGCCGATGCTGCGGGGCCGGGTCATGGCGCTAAACGGCACCGACGTGCAGAAGCTCAACGTGCCGCCCGAGGGCGCCTGGGTGCTGCGCGGCGACCGCGGCCTGACCTATGCCAAGAACATCCCGGAAAACTCGACGCTGTCGCAAGGCACGTGGTGGCCGGCGGACTATGCGGGCGAGCCGCTGGTATCGTTTTCGGCGCAAGAGGCCGGCGAACTCGGCCTCAAGCTCGGCGACATGGTGACGGTCAACGTGCTGGGCCGCAACGTGACGGCGAAGATCGCCAATTTCCGCGAAGTGCAGTGGGAATCGATGGGCATCAACTTCGTCATGGTATTTTCGCCCAACACATTCGCCGGCGCACCGCACAGCTGGCTTGCCACGCTGACCGAAGACAAGGCGTCGCCGATCCAGGAATCGCGCATCCTCAATTCGGTGACGCGCAGCTATCCGGCCATCACCACGGTTCGCGTCAAGGACGCGCTCGACGTCGTCAACCGGCTCGTCGCCCAGCTTGGCACCGCGATCCGCGCGGCTGCCGGCGTGGCGCTGATCGCTTCGGTGCTGGTGCTGGCAGGGGCGCTCGCAGCGGGCAATCGCGCCCGGGTCCACGACGCGGTGATCCTGAAGACGCTGGGTGCCACCCGGCGGACGCTGATCTCGGCCTTTTCGCTCGAATACATGCTGATCGGCCTCGCCACGGCGGTGTTCGCGCTCGCTGCCGGCGGCGTTGCGGCCTGGTTCGTCGTTGCCCGAATCATGACGTTGCCGTCGTCCTTCCTGCCCGAGGTCGCGGTCGCGACGATCGTCTTCGCCCTGGTGCTGACGGTCGGCTTCGGCCTCATCGGCACATGGCGCGTGCTTGGCCACAAGGCAGCACCGGTGTTGCGCAGCGAGTAGCGAAATGCCGTTGAGGGCTGGACTTCAACGACATTTGTATGAGAAATGGCCCTCACAGCGGGTTTCAGGCCGTAACGGGCCTTGTTCTGGCCTGAAAGAATCATCATATTTCGGCGGAGGCATGCTGGAGCCCCGCCAGCGGCGCCTGGGTTTCGGCCTGACACCCGACGGGGCAGAAGCAACAGAGGAAACCATGTCCGACTTCAGAAATTACCAGACGCGTACGGCGGCGGCGGGCAGCCGCGTCGACGCGTCGATCGACGAGGGCCTGCGCGCCTACATGCTGAAGGTTTACAACCTTATGGCGCTTGGCCTCGCAATCACCGGCTTGGCCGCTTTCGGCACGATGATGCTGGCGACCACCAACGATCCGGCAACTGCCGTCGCCACGATGGGCAACGGCAAGATGCTGACCAGCCTCGGCGTCGCGCTCTATGGTTCGCCGCTGAAGTGGGTCGTCATGCTGGCTCCGCTCGGCATGGTGTTCTTCCTGAGCGCCCGCATCCAGTCGATGAGCACCTCGGGCGCGCAGACCGCGTTCTGGGTCTTCGCCGGCCTGATGGGCCTGTCGCTGTCGTCGATCTTCCTGGTCTACACCAGCGCCAGCATCGTGCAGACCTTCTTCGTGACCGCTGCCGCCTTCGGCGCGCTGTCGCTGTTCGGCTACACGACCAAGCGTGACCTGACGGCCATGGGCTCGTTCCTGATCATGGGCGTGTTTGGCATCCTGATCGCGATGGTGGTCAACATCTTCCTGCAGTCGTCGGCCCTGCAGTTCGCCATCTCGGCGATCGGCGTGCTGGTGTTCTCGGGCCTGACCGCCTACGACACGCAGAAGATCAAGGAGATGTATTTCGACGGCGACGACGCACTCGTCTCCGGCCGCAAGGCGATCATGGGCGCGCTCACGCTCTATCTCGACTTCATCAACCTGTTCTCGTTCCTGCTGTCGTTCCTGGGCAACCGCGAATAACGCATCGAGACTGGACCATCAGACTTTCGAAGGGCGGCCCAACGGCCGCCCTTTTCATTTGTGCCGAGCTTTGCTCTAATGGAGGCAACAATCTGGATTGCCTAAAAAATGAGCATGACTATACGGCACGCGCTGCCTGACGACCTCGACCGCATTACCCAGATCTATACCGACGCTGTGCTCAACGGCACGGCAAGCTACGAGCTGGAGCCGCCGACGCGCGGCGAAATGGGCGCGCGCTACGAGGCGCTGATGGAGGGCGGTTACCCCTATCTCGTCGCTGAACGGGACGGCATCATCCTGGGCTACGCCTATGCCGGTCCATTCCGGGCGCGCCCGGCCTATCGTTTCATCGTCGAGGATTCGATCTATATCGCGCCCGAGGCCAAGGGCACGGGCATCGGCAAGGCATTGATGCAGGCGCTGATCGACGAGGCAACCATCCTCGGCTTTCGCCAGATCATTGCGGTGATCGGCGACGGCCATGCCGATAGCGCGTCGGTGCGGCTGCATGAAAGGCTCGGCTTCCACCATACCGGACGGATGGAAGGCTCTGGCTACAAGCATGGCCGCTGGCTCGACACCGTGTTCATGCAGCTGGCGATGAATGGCGGCGCCACGCTTCCGCCCGACGCCAATTCGATGCCCGAGCGCCGCTTCGTGGCCAAGGGCGGCAAGGGCTAAGTCAGCCCGGACCTTCGATCAGCGGCACGAAACGCACGTCGACCAACGGCCGCTGGCTGTAGTCATTGTCGCCGGTGCGCACGATCTTCATCAGTTTCTGGTCGCCGAGCGGCCCGAGCGGCAAGACGAGCCGGCCACCGATGGCTAGCTGTTCCTTCCAGGCCGTCGGCACCTTGCGGGTTCCCGCCGCTGAAAGAATGGCATCGAACGGTGCCTGGCCGGCGTACCCCGCCGTGCCGTCGCCCGATATGACTTCCACATTCGCATAGCCGAGCCGCTGCAGCCGGCTTGTCGCCAGCTCGGCCAGTGCCGCCACGCGCTCGATGGTGACGACGTGCCCGGCGATTTCAGCCATCACCGCCGCTGCGTAGCCCGAGCCGGCGCCGATCTCCAGTGCCTTGCCTGCTCCCGTCAGCTCGGCCGCCTGGGCCATCAACGCGACGATGTAGGGCTGGGAGATGGTCTGGCCGTGGGCGATCGGCAGTGTCGTATCCTCATAGGCGTAGTCGCGCAGCGCATCGGTGACGAACTCTTCGCGCGGCACCGCGGACAGCGCCTCGAGTACCGCCAGGTCGCGTATGCCGCGCCGGGCGATCTGGTATTCGACCATTCTGAGGCGCGCTGCCCTGTAGTCGATCATGGCCTTGCCTGCCGTTGCCAATTAACCGGCATGCGGGCACGAAGTTCCCCGCGTGCCGGACTTGCCGCAACGTCCGCCTGATGTTGCAGCGCGACGATCATGTTGCATTGCACAAAACGCAAAGCTCCTATGCAATATCAACACTTTAAAACCCGACCCGGCGGAGCTAGATATAGGTCATCGAATTTGTCGGGCCTACCTCCTCCCAGGTTTCCGACGAATAGGTCAGCGCCTACCTCCTCCCAGACGCTGGCCACCAATACGACACCCGCCGGACCTCCTCCCCCGGCGGGTGTTGTTTTTTCAGTCTCCCCCACATCGACAACTTCTGTGCCCCGCCAATCGGGTTGCAAGCAGTGCTTTCCGCCGGGTTTTGTGGACCACGTCAGGCCAATTCGCCGGCCAGAGCCCGTGGCGCTGCGACTGGTGTGGCGTTTCGGTGCCCGATCAGGCTATAGGCAATGCCAAGCGTCTCCCGGCCAAGCCCGCGGAGATACCAAACGATGAAGCCCCGGCCGGCGACAAGCAAAAACAGACACGCAGATGGCCGCGGGTGGTGAGGAACGAGGAAAGGTAATCAGCATGAACGTGACCAGCGAAACCGCTGCCCTTCTCGAACGGCTGGGCGTTGCCAAGGCCGATTTCAGCGGTGGCGACCTGATCGTGCGCAGCCCGGTGACCGGCGAGCAGATCGGCGCGCTGACGTCGATCTCGCCTGCCGAGGCGGGCAAGGCCATCGAACGTGCCGACAAGGCCTTCAAGGCCTGGCGCAACGTGCCGGCGCCGAAGCGCGGCGAGCTTGTCCGCCTGCTCGGCGAGGAACTGCGCGCCGCCAAGACCGACCTCGGCCGGCTGGTGTCGATCGAGGTGGGAAAAATCCCGTCGGAAGGTTTGGGCGAAGTCCAGGAGATGATCGACATCTGCGATTTCGCCGTCGGCCTGTCGCGCCAGCTCTACGGCCTGACGATTGCCACCGAGCGCCCCGGCCATCGCATGATGGAGACGTGGCACCCGCTCGGCGTCGTCGGCGTCATCTCCGCCTTCAATTTCCCCGTTGCGGTGTGGTCGTGGAATGCCGCACTCGCTTTCGTCTGCGGCAACGCGGTGGTGTGGAAGCCGTCGGAAAAGACGCCGCTGACCGCCCTTGCCTGCGACGCGATCTTCAAGCGCGCCGCGGCCCGTTTCGGTGCCGATGCGCCCGAAAACCTGTCGCAGGTGCTGATCGGCGACCGCGCCGTCGGCGAGGTGCTCGTCGATCACCCCAAGGTGCCGCTGGTGTCGGCCACCGGCTCGACCCGCATGGGCCGCGACGTCGGCCCGCGCCTGGCCAAGCGTTTTGCCCGCGCCATCCTCGAGCTCGGCGGCAACAATGCCGGCATCGTCTGCCCGACGGCCAATCTCGACATGGCACTGCGCGCCATCGCCTTCGGCGCCATGGGCACCGCCGGCCAGCGCTGCACCACCATGCGCCGCCTGTTCGTGCATGACAGCGTCTATGACGCGCTCGTGCCGCGCCTGAAGAAGGCCTATGAGAGCGTTTCGGTCGGCAGCCCGCTGGAGACCTCGGCGCTGGTCGGCCCGCTGATCGACAAGGCCGCCTTCGACGGCATGCAGAAGGCGCTGAAGGAAGCAGCCGGACATGGCGGCAAGGTCACCGGCGGCACCCGCGTCGACAACGGCCATGACGGCGCCTTCTACGTCAAGCCGGCGCTGGTGGAGATGCCGGGCCAGGTCGGCCCGGTGCTCGAAGAGACCTTCGCGCCGATCCTCTATGTGATGAAGTATTCCGACTTCGACCAGGTGCTGGAACTGCACAATGCGGTCGGTGCCGGCCTGTCGTCGTCGATCTTCACGCTCGACCTGCAGGAGGCCGAGCGCTTCCTGTCGGTCGAGGGTTCGGACTGCGGCATCGCCAACGTCAATATCGGCACTTCGGGCGCCGAGATCGGCGGCGCGTTCGGCGGCGAAAAGGAGACCGGCGGCGGTCGTGAGAGCGGTTCGGACGCCTGGCGCGCCTATATGCGCCGCGCCACCAACACCGTGAACTATTCCAAGGCGCTGCCGCTGGCGCAGGGCGTGTCGTTCGACATCGAATAAGTTATCGGGTGAGCCAACAGGCCTGACCGAAACCAAAGCGTCGCCCGCGAAAGCAGGCGGCGCTTTTTGTTTGCTTCGACTACGAAGCTTGACGGCGCGGCGGCGAAGCGGCTCAGATCGCGGCGGAAGCAGAACGGGGTGGACATGGTCGAACTCAGCATCAGCGGCGATGGCCGCTTCGACGGCACCATCGAGACGGTCGAGATGCACACGGGCGGCGAGCCTGTGCGCATCGTCACCTCGGGCTATCCGCCGATCCCTGGCGCGACGATCCTGGACAAGCGCCGCCATGCCCGTGAAAACCTCGACCACCTGCGCAAGCTGATCATGTTCGAGCCGCGCGGCCATTACGACATGTATGGCGTGATCCCGGTAGAGCCCGACCTGCCCGGCGCCGACATGGCGGTGCTGTTCATCCACAATGAGGGTTACTCGACGATGTGCGGCCACGCCACCATCGCGCTCGGACGCTATGCGGTGGATCACGGCATCGTCGCGCCCCAGGTGCCGGTGACCGAGGTCAGGCTGCAGTGCCCGTGCGGGCTGGTCAACGTCAGGGTCGAGGTCGAAAGGACGGCGGATGGCTTCGCCACGGGTGCTGCGTCCTTCGAGAGCGTGGCGTCCTTCGCCTTTGCGCTCGACCAGGAGATCGACGTGCCGGGACTGGGCGGCGTGACGTTCGATGTCGGTTATGGCGGCGCCTTCTACGCGCTGGTCGAGGCCGCCTCGATCGGGCTCGATCTCAAGGCAACGCCGCTCGACCGGCTGGTCGATGCCGCCGACCACATCACCAAGGCGGTGGCGAAAAGCCTGCCGCTCGAACATCCCGACGATCCCGATCTCGCTTTTCTCTACGGCACCATCCTGACCGACGGCGGCGAGGGGGCGCTGGATCCGACGCGCAATCTCTGCGTCTTTGCCGAGCGCGAGGTCGACCGCAGCCCGACAGGTTCCGGCGTGTCCGCGCGGATCGCGGTTGCCGTTGCCCGGGGAACACTTGGGTGGGGCGAACAGCGCCGCTTCGAGAGCGTCACCGGTGCGGTGTTTTCAGGCAAGGCGGTGCGCGCCGACAAGGTCGGGCGGTTCGATGCCGTTCGCGTCGAGGTCGGCGGGCGGGCGTTCTATTCGGGGCGTTCGAGCTTCTCGATCGAGGCGGGGGACGAACTTGGCCGCGGCTTCCTGCTGCGATAGTGCGACAGATCAAAGAATATGTCGCAGTTTCCGGTAATTCTCCGGGCCTGCCGATGATGCTATCAATTCGGCATCGAAGCTGAGGATCGGGCCGCTTGGTCGTGTTTCGCCGCCAGGGATGGGGATTTGGGGTCGCGTTTGCCGCGGCGCTGATGCTCGTCCTGCAGACGGCGGCCGCAGCGCTGGCGATTGGGCAGGGCACGCCGCCGCTCGACATCTTCGGCAACCCGCTCTGCATTACATCAGCCACTGACCACACAGCGCCTGCCAAGAGCGATCATCCGAGCCTGCCGGAATGCTGCACGCTCGGCTGCAACATGTTCTCCACTGCCATGGCCATGCCGCCCGACGGCGTGGCATTGCCGGTCACGCTGCAGTTTCCAATGGCAGCCGCGTTCGTTCACGTGCGGCGCGATCCGCCTACGGCTGCGAAGCACGATCCCGGCAGTCCGCGCGCGCCGCCACAGGCTGCCTGAGGTTGCTGCCGCGCGCAAACGCCTGCGGCGCAGTGAAATTTCGCCTGAAACGAACCTCGCGCCACGATCGCTGGCGCTTCCATTCCATATCGGAGTTCCCCATGACCAATTCCGCTCGCGCCTTTGCGCGCCCGCTCTTCCGCAGCTTCGAAGAACGTCTCGGCATCATCGTCTTTGCGGCGATGCTGCTGTTTGCCTCGACGCATGCTTTACTCGCCCACGGCTTCAAGGTCGGCGATCTCGAGATCGGCCACCCGTGGTCGCGCGCCACGCCGGCCGGGGCCAAGGTTGCCGCCGGCTATCTCACCGTCAAGAACACCGGCGCGGTAGCCGACCGGCTGGTGTCGATCCAGTCGGATGTCTCCGAGAAGGCCGAGATCCATGAAATGGCGGTCGACGCCAAGGGCGTGATGACCATGCGCCAAGTGGCCGAGGGCGTTGAAATCCCGGCCGGCGGCGAAGTCGCACTCAAGCCGGGCGCCTATCACATCATGTTCATGGGCCTGAAGGCGCCGGTGAAGGAAGGCGAGAAGTTCTCTGGCACGCTGACCTTCGAAAAGGCAGGCACGGTGACGGTCGAGTTCCAGGCCGACAAGATGGGCGGCCAGAGCCAAGACCATTCTGGTCACTGAGCATGGGCGCGCGCCATCTGCTCCGCACCAAGGGCGGCTTGCCGCCTGAAGGCGCGCGCCTCGCAGCCTTGCTCGCCCGCTTCCTGCTGGCCGCCGCAATCCTTTTCGGCGGTACTGCCATGGCCGCAGCCCATGCCTCGCTGCTGCGGGCGATGCCGGCCGAAGGTACGGTGGTCCAGACGTTGCCGCCGCAGGCGACGCTGACTTTCAGCGAGCCGGTGACACCTTTGGTCATCGAACTTCTGCGGCCGGACGGGGGTTCTGTCCGGCTCATCGGCGATGTCTCGGACGACGGCCTGAGCATCGCCTTGCCGGCATATGATGCCGCCAGCGGCACTTACCTGCTGTCATGGCGCGTGGTTTCGACCGACGGCCATCCGGTCGCAGGCTATTCAACCTTTTCCGTCGGCAGCCCCAGCGCCACGCCGCCGGTGACGCCCGAGTTGAACGACCCGACATTGCGGGCCGCCCTATGGGCGGCAAAACTCGCGCTTTATCTCGGTGTGTTTTTCGGCGCCGGTGGCGCGTTTGCACTGGCCTGGCTTGCACCCAAGAGCCGCCACGGCATGGCGACCGTCACCGCCTTCACCGCTCTCGGCCTGGTCGCAGCACCTGTCTCGTTCGGCCTGCAGGGGCTCGATGCGCTCGGCGCGCCGCTCGGGCTGCTTGGCCAGCCGGTAACCTGGCAGGCGGCGGCTGCGACCAGCTACGGTTTCACCGCGGCGATCGCCTTCATGGCGCTGGCGCTGGCGCTTCTGGCGCTGGCGAGCGAGGGCGCGCTGGCGCGTGGGCTGGCGCTGGCGGCACTCGTAGGCACCGGTGCTGCGCTCGCGGCAAGCGGACACGCCAGCGCTGCTGCGCCGCAATGGCTGACACGGCCGATGGTCTTTATCCATGGCGCGGGCATCGCCTTCTGGGCCGGCGCGCTCGTGCCGCTCGGTCTGGCCTGCCGTCACCGTGCGCCCGATGCCGGCGAGGCCTTGCGCCGCTTCTCCGCTGCGATTCCCTATGTGGTCGCAGCCCTGATTGCTGCCGGTGTAGTGCTGGCCGTTATCCAGGTGGAGAACGTCCAAGCCCTATGGCAGACGGCCTACGGCCGGCTCCTGCTGGTCAAGCTGGCGCTCGTCGTGCCGCTGCTGCTGCTCGCCGCCGTCAACCGCTGGAAGCTGACCAAGCCGTCACTGGTGGCGCAGCCGGATGCGCAGCGACGGCTTGCGCGCAATATCGTCCTTGAGACGCTGGTCATGATGGCAATCCTTGCGGCCGTCGCCGGCTTCCGCTTCACGCCGCCGCCGCGCGTGCTGGCGATCGAGGCAGCCGAACCGGCGACATTCCATGTTCATACGCCGGAGGCGATGGCCGATGTCAGTCTCACGCCCGGACGCGCCGGCGCCGTAAGCGCCTCGATCGTGATCATGTCGGGCGATTTCGGCCCGCTCGACGCGCGCAGCGTGACGCTGCGAATGAACCATGCGGAAGCCAAGGTGGCGCCGATCAGCGTCAGCGCGCACAAGCCGGGCGACGGCACCTGGCGTGTCGACGGCATGG
Organism: Aminobacter sp. MSH1; assembly: GCF_003071665.1. Classification (GTDB taxonomy): domain Bacteria; phylum Pseudomonadota; class Alphaproteobacteria; order Rhizobiales; family Rhizobiaceae; genus Aminobacter; species Aminobacter niigataensis. Next base: position 1,079,244 of record NZ_CP026265.1, read on the forward strand.
AACTGCCTGTGCCGGGAACATGGACGGCGGCGATCGACGTCGAGATCTCTGCGACTGAACGCGTGACGCTGACCAGCGAGATCACCATCCGCCCATAGAACGATCGGGACGAAGCGTCAGCTGGTCGGCGTCCAGCGTGCCGTCAGGCGACGCCCGACTGGCGGCTGAGCGCCAGGCCCGAGGCCTCGATGCGGCGCACGCCCGAGGTCGACGCTTTCGGTGCCTCGGCCGGGCGGGTTTCGCGGCCGACGAGGCTTGCGATCTCCGATAGCGGCTGGGGCCGGCCAAACAGGAAGCCCTGCATTTCGGAGCAGCCCTCGGCGCGGAGGAACTCGAAGTTCTCCTGCTTTTCGACACCCTCGGCGAGCACCGGGATGCGGAGGTCGTTGGCCAGCAGGATGGTCGCCCGGACGATCGCAGCTGACGCGCTGTCATTCGCCACGTCCTCGACGAAGGAACGGTCGATCTTGACCCTGTCGAAGGGGAATATCTGCAGCGTCGACAGCGACGAATAGCCGATGCCGTAGTCGTCCATGGCGATGGTGACACCGAGCGCCTTGAGCTGGCGTACAACATGCAAGGCGCGCTCGCGGTCCTCGATGATGCTGGCCTCGGTGATCTCGAGCTCCAGCCGCGAGGCGGCGAGGCCGGTCGCCAGCAGCGTCTCGTGGACGACCCTGGGCAGGTCGGCCTGGGTGAGCTGGGCGGCAGCGATGTTGACGGCGATCTTGTAGGGCTTGCGCCACGTCGCCACTTCGGCGCAGGCGGTTCGCAGCACCCACTCGCCGATCGGGATGATCAGCCCGTTCTCCTCGGCGATCGGGATGAATTCTTCGGGGGCGACGAGACCGCGTTCGCGGTGATGCCAGCGCAGCAGCGCCTCAAAAGCGGTCACTTCACCGCTCTTCATGTCGTGCTGCGGCTGGTAATAGAGCTCGAATTCGTCGCGATCCAGCGCATGGCGAAGCTCGATGGCGAGCGCACTGCGCTCGCGCCGGCCCTCGTCCATCGACCGGTCATAGTAGCAGATCTTGTCGGTCAGGGCGCGCTTGGCGCGATACATGGCAAGGTCGGCGGCGCCGATCAGGTCGTCGGCGTCGCCCGCATGGTCGGGATAAAGACTGACGCCGACGCTGGCGCCGACCGAAAGTGTCTTGGCCTTGTTGTGGATCGGATCGAGGACGCTGTCGACGAGGCGGCGGACAAAGCTGTCGACCTCTTGCCTGGAGCCGATGTCCTGCTTGACGGCGACGAACTCGTCGCCGCCGACGCGCGCCACCAGTTCGCCCGGGCCGGTCAGCGCCTTAAGCCGGTTGGCAAGGGTCTGCAGCAGCAGGTCGCCCGCATTGTGGCCGTGGACGTCGTTGATTTCCTTGAAGCGGTCGAGGTCGACGACGATGACGGCTGCTTCCTTGCCGGCGGCGGCGCTACGCTCGAGCATCGCGGGCAGATTGTCGGAAAGGAATGCGCGGTTGGGCAGGCCGGTCAGCGGGTCATGCTGCGCGGCATGGCGGAAGCTGTCGACCAGTTCGCGCTGCGACTTGGCATCCATTGCATAAAGCGTCAGGCCGGCGATGATCGCCATGGTAGCCAGCACCAGGACGGCCAGGAATTCGCTCGAAAATACCTTTGTCGGCACCGGCACCGAGGGATCGGGCACCAATGTTGCCGCACCCATGCCGGTGAAATGCATGGCGCAAATGGCGAGCACGAGCGCAACTACCGACAGTGGCTTGGCGAAGCGGATGCGCTGGCGGGCCGCCAGGTGCATCGCCAGCGCACCGAAGGCCACGGCAAACAGGATCGAGGCCTCGACCAGCCTGGCGTCCCATTCGATCCGGCCGGCGAACTCGTAGCCGCTCATGCCGGTGTAGTGCATGGCGACGATGCCGATACCGATCACCGCACCCCCGGTTTCGACCGGCATGCCGTTGGGCGGCGTTGCCGAGAGATGCAGTCCGGCTGCGGTGAAGGCGATGGCGATGAGCAGCGAGGCAATCGTCAAAAGAGGATTGAACGCGGCGTCGAAGGGCAGCTGGAAGCCAAGCATGGCGACAAAATGGGTGGTCCAGATGGCCGAGCCGCAGGCGACGCCCGAGAGCATGATCCAGGCGAAGCGGGCCTCGGGGGAGAGGCGCGCGGCGCGGTCGAAAAGCCGCATCGTCATGGCCGCACCGGCGACGCAGACGATCGCCGCAATGACCACGAATGAATAGTCATGCTCGTAAGCAAGACAGGAAATGACCTTGAACATCGCCACGCCTCAATTCCAGCCAGGACTTCCTGGCAGACCCCGGAACGAGTGTTCACAGCAAAGATGAAAGAATTCCCTAATGTAACAATGGTTTCGCTCGGGCTAGACGACTTCGGTGACGAGGAATCGCCTGTGCAAGGTGTCGCCGGTGCGATATCCGGAGGGAGCGGCTACTGGCCAGTCGCGAGCAATCGCCCTGGTTGCGAATCCGGAGCTTATCTCGCACAAATGGACGTCTCAGTTCAAAGGAGCAAGACATGGCCGAGACGAAGACCAAACGCTTCGAGGCAACACTGACGGCATTGCGGGGCATCCTGATCGTTGCTGCGGCTCTGGTCGGGTTGTTCTATCCGGTGCAGGCGGTGAAGCTGCTGGTCATGGTCGGCGGCGGCCTGCTGCTTGTCGATGGCGTGCTCGGGCTGGCGACGATCGATCATGCGGCGGCGCGTACGACCGGCCACTGGCTGGCATTGGCGCGCAACATCCTGTCGATCGCCGCCGGCGTGATCGTGCTGGCCAGCGGCATCCTGGCCAATGTCTTCACCCTGTCCTTCATGGCCGGGCTGGTGGGCGTTCTTGCCCTGGTCGTCGGCCTGATCGAGATGGTGTCGAGCTTTATCGACAACGAGCGCCAGACGCGGCTTTGGCCGACGCTGGTAGGTGGCGCGGTCTATGCCGCCTTCGGCCTGGCGCTGATGTTCGTGCCGCTGACCAGTGCGGCGACGCTGATGCGCATCGCCACCATCCTGATGATGCTCTATGCCTTGCTTCTGTTCTATCGCGCCTGGCGCATCCGTGCTGGGGCCTGATCCGGTCAGCGCGCGCCGGAGAAACCGGTGAGGAAGGCAGTCAGGTTGTCGCCGAGCGCATCGCAGAGATAGCCGCCTTCCTGGACCATGACAGTGGGCAGGCCGAGGCGAGCGATCGCTTCGGCGATGCGCGAAAAGCCCGGCGTGGTGACCGACAGGCCGCCGAACGGGTCACCTTCGAAGGCGTCGAGCCCGAGCGCGACGACGAGTGCATCGGGCGCGAAAGCCTGGATGCGGCGGCTGGCGTGATCCAGCGCGGCGAGAAACTCGGCGTCGCCCGATTTGCGTGGCAAAGGCAGGTTGAGATTGTAGCCGAGGCTGCCCGCTTCGCCGCGTTCGTCGGCATGGCCCCAGAAGAACGGGTAGAAGCGGCTCGGATCGGCATGCAGCGAAACCGTCAGTACATCGGGCCTTGCGTAGAAGATGCCTTGGGTGCCGTTGCCGTGATGCAGGTCGAGGTCGAGGATGGCGACGCGTGCCGCCGTGCCGCGTAGCCGCTGTGCGGCGATGGCCGAATTGTTGAAGAAGCAGAAGCCGCCGGCGACGTCGGCGAAGGCATGGTGGCCCGGCGGCCGGCACAGCGCATAGGCGGCCGGCTCGCCGGACAGCACGGCGTCAGCGGCGGCCACCGCGCTCCAGGCGCTCCAGCAGGCACTGTCGAAAGTTTCGGCCGAGATCGGGCAGGCGGTGTCGGCCATGTGATAGCCGGCCTGGCCGGCAGCGCCTGCCGGATAGCTGCCGTTGCGGGCGAAGGGGTGGATGTTGGGGATCACCTCGGCCGACGCGCCTTCCATGCGTTGCCAGCGCTCGAAGATGTGGGCCAGGAACTCGATATATTCGGGCGTGTGGATGGCGGCGATGGGGCCAAGTCCGAAACTGGGCGGGCGGTGGATCGTCGAGCCTGCGGCGCGGGCGCCCGAAAGCAGGCGCTCGACGCGCTCGGGCTGTTCCGGATTGGGCTTTTGCATCCCCATCGACAGGAAAGCCTTGGGGTCGTGGCGCTTCTGCTCGTCGGCGTAGAAGGTCTTCATGTCTGCTCCCCGATGGCTCCGCTCAGATCGGCAAAAGCGTCGCCGCTGGCAATGTAGGATCGCTGATCGCTCGTCCAAGCAAAACCGAGCCTGACATAGAAGGGGTGCGCCCGCGCGTTGTCGTCGTCGACCGCCAGGCGCATATAGACGCCGCCTCTGCCGCGGCAAAGCCCGGCGACATGGCGCAAGAGCCGCTCGCCGATGCCGAGACTGCGGAAATGCTTGTCGACATAAAGGTCCTGGACGAACACGCCGGGGCGGCCGTACCAGCTCGAGAAAATCGGGAAGAACAGGCACATGCCGGCAAACGCGCCATCCACTTCCGCGATGACAGCCTCGAAGGCCGGGTTTTCGCCGAAACCGAAACGCCGCAGGTCCGCTTCGGTGCAAGCTACGCCGTCGGCTTCGCCGACATGCTCGGCCAGGCCGGTGATGGCCTGCATCAGCAGCGCCGCATCGTCCGATGTCGCCGGGCGAATGGTGACGGCGATTGGCCGCTTGGCTGTGATGCTCATTCGGTCGAACTCCCGCGCGGATGCGATCTTGATAGCATCCGGCGGAACCGTGGCGAGCAGGATTCGGTCGCTGGCTGCAAGGATCCGGCCGCCATGTCCTGATGCGCTCAGGCCTCGACGACCTTAAGCCGCTTGTCGAACACGCCGAGCACGCGAGCCAGTTCGTGGCCGCGCTTGAGGATGAGGCCGCCGGCGGCAATCACCGAGAAGGCACCTTGTTTGCGGGCGAGCCGGGGGTCCTTGACGATCTGGAACAGCGGGGTTTCGCTGGTGCGGCGGAAGACCGAGAAGACGGCGCGGTCGCTAAGATGGTCGATGGCGTAGTCGCGCCATTCATTGGCGGCAACCATGCGTCCGTAGAGCCTGAGGATCTGGTCGAGCTCCCGCCTCTCGAACGCGACCGGGAGGTCCGGGCGCTCCCGCCGGGCCTCATGAAGCGGGATCACTGTGGATGTCTCGCCATCCTCCGCTCCAGCACCGCGATCCGTCATCAATCGTTCCCTTGCAGAATACGACTACGGCTAAGAATCGCCCATTCGCGCCGGAATTGCAACCCGCGACGGCGAATCAAACCATGCGGCGAACGATGCATATGGGGTTACCGCAACGGTAACGTTTACAAGACAGGCTGTTGGAATTGGTGATGACTCGCCACATTCCTGCCGTTTTTTATCCGCGCTGACGCCCCAATGTCCGACGAATTTAGCCCCGTTGCCTGAGACGGTTCGGTCCGGCACTGGCTCGTAAACCCCAAGCCCCCCGCCCACGGGCCCGAGTCGGATCGAACCAACCTCGGTTCTTACTGGAACCAGGTGCGACGATCCCAAAATCTGAAGCCGACGTCAGGCAGCAAGCTGGCGTCGGCTTTTTTGCATGCCGGTTCGGGTTCGCCCGGGACGCGTCTAGTTGACCGGCCTGCGCACCACCGCCGCGCCGAGGATCGGGCCGGGCAGGCCATCCTTGCCGACCGCCTGCAGCAGAACGGCGCAGCCGCCCTTCTTTTCCACTTCGCTCCTGGGCAGTTCGTAGCGCTGTGCCTTGCCGTGCCACATGCCAGCGGTATGCAGGTCGGTGACGGCATTCCAGTAGGTGACCTTGCGGCCCTTGTTCTCGCCCTTCTGGAGATCGACCTCCTGTGGCGCTTGGTAGTGGACGACCACCACATGGGCTGCACTGCTCGGCCCCTCGGCGGCTCCGACATCGATGGTGAAGGTGTCGGGATTTTCCGTGATCTTGATGTCGATGTTCATCGCCTGGCCGGTCTTGGCGAGGTTGTCGAGCGCGCCGGTCACGTCTTCGCGCTTGGCGCCGCTGACATGGGTGCGGCCATTGATGACGGCCTGGGGCGTGTAGACGGAGCGCGAGCCGAAGGCGCGCATGTAAGCATACTGGCGCTCGGTGTTGTCGTTGCTCGCCAGCTTGTCCTGCCAGCCGAGATAATCCCAATAGGTGACGTGGTAGGCAAGCGCCACCATGTCATCCTGGGCAGCGAACTCGGCGAACAGTTCGTCGGCGGGAGGACAGGAGTTGCAGCCTTGGCTGGTGAAAAGCTCGATCACGCCGAGCGGACGATCCTTCACCTGGGAATTGGCTGAACCGGCAAATCCGGTAAAGGCCAGCGCCACGGCTGCCAGCCGAAAATATCTTCGAAACTCCATGACCAATCCGGATCCTCAGCCGACGTCACCGGCTTTTCTTGTCGTTGGCGAAATATGTGGCAGATGCGCCATTCAACGGGAAGTCACGTTGCGGTGAAATTTTGGCAGCCATGCATTTCCGCTGCGTCACCTTCGGCGTGCGGAATTTCTTATCGAAAAATGCCCCTAGATGGGTAGGATCGGGTACCGGCGGGGGAAGCATCGATGCTGGAACAGCTAAGCCAACATGTCGATCTTTACTGCGAGCGGCTGGGCCCCGGCCTGTGGGCCGAACCGCTCAATGCGGTCAGCAATCTTGCCTTCTTCGCCGCCGGTTTCTGGGGCGTCTACGAGGCGCGGAGGCTGAAGGCGGGCGTCTTCGCAGAGGTGCTGGGCTGGTGGGTGGTGGCAATCGGCATCGGCTCGACGCTGTTCCATACCTTCGCCACCGAAGCCACCAAATGGGCCGACATCCTGCCCATTGCCGGCTTCACGCTCGCCTATACGCTGTTCAACCTCAGGCGTTTCGCCGGCATGGCCTGGCCGAAGGCGCTGGCCATCTTCCTTGGTTTCTACATCGCGGTCGGTCTGTTGACCTACATGGTGCCCGACTGGCTGCGCGCGGCCTCGAACGGCACCACCGGCTACCTGCCGCCATTCCTGGCGCTGATCTTCTTCGGCTGCGTGGTCATCGCCAAGGGCAGCGCGGCCGGTTGGTACAATCTCGCTGCTGCTGCGATCTTTCTCGGGTCCGTCACTTGCCGGGTCCTCGATCCGATGGTCTGCGATGCCATGCCGATCGGCACGCATTTCATGTGGCATGTGCTCAACGGGCTGATGCTCGGCGTGCTGATGGCCGCAACGACGCGCTACGCAAAGCCCCGGACGGAGCCTCAGTCGATGTCGGGAGCCGTCGGCGCATGGCAGTGAACAGGCGCGGGCATGGCCGCGCGCCATCGACAAGCCCGGTCGGTCAGGCAGAGACTGCCGGCTGAGCGTGCCGTTCGGCCCAGCGGTCGAGCCATTCGGCGCCCTGCATCTCGATGAGGCGCGACGACGTGCGGTCGAACTCGAAGGCCTCATGGCCGCGTTTGCCGCCATAAAGTTTGTCGGGCGTGGCGGCGGCGCTGAGCACCAGCCGCACATTCTGGTCGTAGAGCGTGTCGATCAGCAGGATGAAACGCTTGGCTTCGTTGCGGTTGGCTTCGGCCATGACCGGCACGTGGTCGACGAAGATCGTCTGATAGTGCGCCGCAATGGCAAGATAGTCGCGTGCCGCAAGCGGCCTGTCGCAGAGATCGGCAAAGCCGAAGCGCGCGCAACCGTCGACCGCTGCCGGTACATGCACCTTGCGGCCCTTGACGGCGACGGTCGCCGGCTGTGCCGCGGCGCCGTGGGTCACGGCCGCCCACGCCTTGTCCATCGCCAGGTCGGCGGCCTCGCCGAGCGGGCTGAGATAGACCGGGACACGGTCAAGTTTCTCCAGCCGGTAGTCGGTGTCGGCATCGAGATTGAGCACCGCGGCGTTCTGTTCGAGCATGGCGATGAAGGGCAGGAACAGCTGGCGGTTCAGTCCGTCGCGGTAAAGGTCCTTCGGCGCCACGTTGGAGGTGGCGACGAGCACCACGCCGAGCCCGAACAGCGCCGAAAACAGCCGCGACAGGATCATCGCGTCGGCGATGTCGGTGACCGAGAATTCGTCGAAGCACAGCACCCAGGCCTCTTCGGCAAGGGCTGCGGCAACAGGCGGGATCGGATCGTCGTCGCGCGAGGTGCCGTTCTTGCGCGCCGCCCGCTGCTTCTGGATGCGGTCGTGAACGTCGGCCATGAAGTCGTTGAAATGGACGCGGCGCTTGTGCTTGACCGGCACGAGCTCATAGAACATGTCCATCAGCATGGTCTTGCCGCGGCCGACGCCGCCATAGACATAGAGCCCCTTCACAGGCTCGCGCTGGGGCTTGCGCTTGGCGAACAGCCAGCCAAGCGCGCTCGATTTGCGCGCCAGGCGCTTGTCGGAAATCTCGTCGATCAGCCTGTCGAGGGCGGCGATGATGGCTAGCTGCGCCGGATCGCGCCGAACGTTGCCGAGCTCGACCAGATGGTCATAGCGCTGCCTGACGGTCACATGGGTCTGTAGGCCGTCACGCAGGTGCATGGTTCACTCTGGCACGAATTCGAAATTTGCTCTTAGCGGTTGAGCGAGATCGGCAGGCCGTTCGAGGTCTGGCCGTCGAAGCGTCCGGCGCCCGACGAATAGAGCCTGGCCAACGGCGAGCCGCCTTCATCATAGAGCGTCAGCTGTTTGCCGGCGACGTTCCACGACTTGACGCCGTCGACCGGTGCCGGGCAGCGCAGCGGGCCGGCGCGGAAGCCCTGGCCGAACTTGGTCTGCGGCGTCGCCACCTTGCAGCTCTGGCCTGAAACCGAAGCACTCCACACACCAGCCACGCTTGCCGCGGTGAGGTCGGGCGCATTGGCGGCAGCGGCGCCACCGTCGGCGGGCAAAGCCGCGACCTGGGTCTGCTGCTGGGGTGCTGCAGGGAACTGCGAGGCGCTGGCTGCGCCGGGTGCTGCTGGCGGCGGCAGCTGGCCGCTGGTCACCGTGCCTGCAGGTGCCGCGGGCAGCGGCGCGGGCTGTGTATCCATCGAGGAAAGGCGCGAACTGGTGCAGCCGGCGGCCGTCATCAGCGCTACCAGCGATGCGGCCAGTAGGCCGGTTTTCGTAAAAGCCATTGCAGTCCCTCCGTCGGGGCAGTTCTGGGGGCGCCCCCGCGCGATCGATAGCTCGCCTCTAAAGCGGCGAAGTTGGCAGAATTTCAACCCGATATGGTTAAAATAGGGTTTGCATATGAAATTGTTGCAAAATTGCCTCAATAGGCTGGCGCGCCGCGAGACTGGTAATTCGACGATGTTTCCGCCATATAGGCGCCGAACAGCCACGAGAAATGTCCGCCATGGCCAGTGAGGCCCCATTCGCCAAGATGAACGGGCTCGGCAACGAGATCATCGTCGCCGACATGCGCGGTCGCACGGACCGCGTTGCGCCTGCCGCTGCGATTGCGCTCGCCGCCGATCCGGCGACGAAGTTCGACCAGATCATGGCGATCCACGACCCGCGCACGCCGGGCACCGTCAACTATATCGAGATCATCAACGCCGACGGCAGCCATGCCCAGGCCTGCGGCAACGGCACGCGCTGCGTCGTCCAGGCGCTGGCCGCCGAAACCGGGCAGAAGGTCTTCACCTTCGAGACCGTCGCCGGCATCCTCAATGCCGAAGAGCACGCGGACGGCTCCATTTCCGTCGACATGGGCGCCCCGCGCTTCGGCTGGCAGGACATTCCGCTGGCGGAAGAGTTCCGCGACACGCGCGCCATCGAGCTGCAGATCGGCCCGATCGACGCGCCGGTGCTGCACTCGCCGTCGGTCGCCTCTATGGGCAATCCGCACGCCATCTTCTGGGTCGACAACGACGTTTGGTCCTATGACCTCGACCGTTTCGGCCCGCTGCTGGAAAACCATCCGATCTTCCCCGAGCGCGCCAACATCTCGATCGCGCAGGTGACGTCGCGCGAAACGCTGAACCTGCGCACCTGGGAGCGCGGCGCCGGCCTGACGTTGGCCTGCGGCTCGGCAACTTGTGCCGCTGCCGTCTCCGCCGCACGCACCGGCCGCACCGGCCGCACCGTCACGGTCACCGTGCCGAGCGGCGGCACTCTCCAGATCGACTGGCGCGACGACGACCACGTGGTGATGACCGGTCCGGCCGAGTGGGAATTCTCCGGCAGCTTCGATCCGGCCACCGGCGCCTGGACCCGCGACCGGCAGGACGTCGCCTGATGGCGGTGGATGTCGTCACCCTCGGCTGCCGCCTCAACACCTACGAATCCGAGGTGATGAAGCGCGAGGCCAAGGCCGCCGGGCTCGACGAGCTCAAGGGCGGCGCCGTCATCTTCAACACCTGCGCGGTCACCAGCGAAGCCGTGCGCCAGGCCAAGCAGTCGATCCGCAAGGCGCGGCGCGAGAACCCGGACGCGCGCATCATCGTCACCGGCTGCGCGGCGCAGACCGATCCGGCCGCCTTTGCCGACATGGCCGAGGTCGACCTTGTGCTCGGCAACGAAGAAAAGCTCAAGGCGCACAATTATCGCGCGCTGCCAGATTTCGGCGTCAACGATTTCGAAAAGGCCCGCGTCAACGACATTTTTTCCGTGCGCGAGACGGCGGGCCACATGGTCGACGCCATCGAGGGACGCGCGCGGGCTTTTGTACAAGTCCAAAACGGCTGCGACCATCGCTGCACCTTCTGCATCATCCCCTACGGCCGGGGCAATTCGCGCTCGGTGCCGATGGGGGCTGTGGTCGAACAGATCAAGCGGCTGGCCGGCAATGGTTATGCCGAGGTGGTGCTGTCGGGCGTCGACATGACGAGCTACGGCGGCGACCTGCCGGGCGCGCCGCGCCTCGGCAAGCTGGTCAAGACCATCCTGCGCCAGGTGCCGGATGTGCGTCGCCTGCGCCTGTCCTCGATCGATTCGATCGAGGCCGACGAAGACCTGCTCGAGGCGGTGGCCACCGAGAAGCGTCTGATGCCGCATCTGCATTTGTCACTGCAATCGGGCGACGACATGATCCTGAAGCGCATGAAGCGCCGCCACCTGCGCGACCAGTCGATCCAGTTTTGCCAGGACGTGCGGGCGCTGCGCCCCGACATCGTCTTCGGCGCCGACATCATCGCCGGCTTCCCGACCGAGACCGACGAGATGTTCGAGAACTCGATCCGCATCGTCGAGGAGTGCGGGCTGACCCATCTCCACGTCTTCCCGTTCAGCCCGCGCGAAGGCACGCCCGCCGCGCGCATGCCGCAGGTCAGACGCGAGATCGTCAAGCAGCGTGCCGCGCGCCTGCGCGCCGCCGGCGAGGGGGCCTACCAGAGCCATCTCGCAAGCCTCGCGGGCACGCGCCAACAGGTGCTGGTCGAGCGCGAAGGCCTTGGCAGGACTGAAGGTTTCACGCTCGTCGCGCTCGATCGCGGCGAACCGGGCGAAATCGTCGAGGTCGACATCGCCGGGCATGACGGCGAGCGGCTGACAGCGGCACCGGCCGCCGCACGTGCGGCCTGACGAAAGCAACCGCATGGCATTCGGGTTCATCAAGAAAGTCTTTTCCTTCGGCAAGAAGGAAGCCGTCGAGCAGCCGGCCGAGGACGAGGTCCTGCCGCCGCTGAATTTCGACGCGCTGGAGGCGCTGAAGCCGACGGAAGAGACTCCGATCGCTCCGGAAACGCCCGTTGCAGTGGAGACGCCGGCAGTCCCGGTCGAGGAGCCGAAGCCGGAACCTGCTCCTGAAAGGCCGTCGGCGCCGCCAGTTGTGCCCGAACCGAAGCCTGCCGAGCAGCCGGTACCGGTCGAGCCCGCGCCGCAGCCTGCCCCCGAGGAGGAGCCCAAGCCCGAACCCGCGCCGGAAGTTCCTGTTGTCGAGCCGGAAAAGCCCGCCGAGCAGCCTGCGCCTGCGCCGAGCCCGGTCGAACCGGAGCCAGCGCCGGCAGAAGTTCCGCTGCCGCCGGCGGAGCCGTCCACGCCCGAGCTGCCCGAGGAAGTCCCTGTCCAGCCCGCGCCTGTGCCAGCCGAACCGCCGCTCGAAGTGCCTGTTCGCGATGAGGTTGCGCCGCAGCCCGAAGTGGCCGCCGAAGCCGAGCCTGCGCCTGCGATTCCCCTCCCCCTCGAGGGGAGGGTGGCCGCGCAGCGGCCGAGAGGGGTCGCCGAATCGTCGGACGCGACACAATTCGAAGCTACGCAGGCGCCGAGCACTGCCGAGATAACCCCCTCTGGTCCTTCGGACCATCTCCCCCCCAAGGGGGGAGAGGACGCCCAGCCATCGCCTGTTGCCCAGAAACCCGCGGCCGGCAAGGTCACTGTCCAGAAGAAGGTCGAGCAGAAGGCTGAAATCGTCGAAGCTGCCGCGCCAGCGCCGCGGCAAAGCTGGTTCCAGCGCCTGCGCCAGGGCCTGTCGCGCTCGTCGAAGGAGCTGTCGGGCAACATCGCCGGCATCTTCACCAAGCGAAAGCTCGACGAAGACACGCTGCAGGACCTCGAGGACGTGCTGATCCGTGCCGACCTCGGCGTCGAAACCGCGCTGCGCGTCACCGATGCGCTGGCTGCCAGCCGCTACGGCAAGGACGTCTCCGACCATGAGGTCCGCTCGATCATGGCGGTCGAGGTCGAGAAGGTGCTGAAGCCGGTGGCGCTGCCGCTCGAGCTCGACCTGTCGCACAAGCCGCATGTCATTCTTGTCGTCGGCGTCAACGGTACCGGCAAGACCACGACCATCGGCAAGCTCGCGGCCAAGCTCACAGAGGGCGGCCTGTCGGTCATGCTCGCCGCCGGCGACACCTTCCGCGCCGCAGCCATCGAGCAGCTGAAGATCTGGGGCGAACGCACCAAGTCGCCGGTCATCGCCAGCAAGCTCGGCGCCGATGCCGCAGGCCTTGCCTACGACGCTTTCGAGAAGGCCAAGGAAGCCGGCTCGGACGTGCTGATCATCGACACCGCCGGACGGCTGCAGAACAAGGCCGAGCTGATGGCCGAGCTGGAAAAGATCGTGCGCGTTCTAGGCAAGCTCGATCCCGAGGCGCCGCACACCGTGCTGCAGACGGTCGACGCCACCACCGGCCAGAACGCACTCAACCAGGTTGAGATCTTCCGCAATATCGCAGGTGTGAACGGCCTGGTGATGACAAAGCTCGACGGCACGGCGCGCGGCGGTATTTTGGTCGCAATCGCCGCCAAACATAAGCTGCCGGTCTATTTCATCGGTGTCGGCGAACAGGTCGACGATCTCGAACCCTTTTCGGCAAGCGATTTCGCCAAGGCGATCGCAGGAGTCGCCTGACCCATGAATGCACCGATCCTCGAACGCGACCCTTCGGATCCGACGACCAAGAAGGAAGAGGTCAGCCCGCTGCTCAAGCTGGTGCTGGAACTTGGGCCGCTGGTCGTGTTTTTCTTCGCCAATGCGCGCGGCGAATGGCTGGCGTCGCAGTTTCCGACGCTGGCCGAGCTTGGCGGACCGATCTTCATCGCCACAGGCCTGTTCATGGCGGCCACGGCGGTGGCGCTGATCGCGTCGTGGCTTCTGACCCGTTCGCTGCCGATCATGCCGCTGGTCTCGGGCGTCGTCGTCTTCGTCTTCGGCGCGCTGACGCTCTATCTGCAGGACGACGTCTTCATCAAGATGAAGCCGACCATCGTCAACACCCTGTTCGGTGCGATCCTGCTTGGCGGGCTGCTGTTCGGAAAGTCGCTGCTCGGCTACGTCTTTGCCTCCGCCTTCCGGCTCGACGCCGAAGGCTGGCGCAAGCTGACTTTTCGCTGGGGGCTGTTCTTCCTGTTTTTGGCCGTGGTCAACGAGGTGGTCTGGCGCTCGTTCTCGACCGACACCTGGGTGGCCTTCAAGGTGTGGGGCATCATGCCGATCACGCTTCTGTTCACCTTCAGCCAGATGCCGCTGATCATGCGCCATTCGCTGGAAGAGCACGCCGGCAAGTAGGCCGAACCACACCAATTCTTGACGCCTCGTTGGGTCGCCATGCGTGTCGCGCATTGCTGCATTGCAGCATCTTATTTTGCGGCGCAGCAGTTCCTATGTCATCGTCAGATTGATCAGGGAGGTCAAATCGCGCCGCCACCAGCGGCATGATGAAAAGGAACGCACCATGTTTTTTGACAGCCTTCTGACCCGTGCCCGTGAAAGCGCCTCCAAGCGCAAGCAGTACAAGCGCCTCGTTGCCGAGATCGACGGTTTCTCCGGCCGCGACCTGGCCGACATGCGCGCCGACCGCAGCGAAATGCTGTACCAGGCCTTCAAGCAGGTCTACGGCTAAGCTTCGGCTTAACCCAGCCATTCGATCCAGCGGCCGTGATAGTCGCAGCGGGCGAGCGCCCTGGTGCTCCCGCCCGGCCATGATGTCAGACTGAGCGTTGCAAACGGGTCGCCCGCCACAAGCGGCTCCATCCTGAGCCAGTAGAGCGGCGACTGCCTTGTCGCTGCCGCGCCTGCCACCTGAAGCATCTGCCAGATCCCCGTCCGCGTCGTCTCCGGCATGTACTGCCACATGATCGAGTGGAACAGCACGAAGGCTACATCCGGCTTTCGGCCGGCAAGGCAGTCTTCCACGAATTCCTCGGCACCTTGCCTGACCAGCAGCGGCGGTGCCTGCTCGGCGAGGCCGATCGCGGCGTCGAGCCGCTCGAGCCGAAGCGCCTGGTCGGCCCAGACATAAGAACGCAGCCTCAGCCTTTGCGCCTGGTCGGAGATCCGGATCGGCGCGATGTCGCAGCCGGTCCGTCCGGTGACCTGCAGGTTGCCCGACAGCGGTGGTGCCAAGCCCCTGATGGCGGGCGCGAGCTGGACGGGCGATACCGTGCTGCCCCAGCCATTTTCCCCGTAGCGATAGCCGAAACTGTCGAACAAGAGGTTCAGCCCGGCGCTGGCGCCGATCTCGGCCAGCTCCAAAGGCAGGCCGCTGTCCCTTGATATGGCCAGAAACCCCGGCAGCAGCATGCCCGAGCGGGCGATCTCGTTGGTTTGCGGCGCGCTTTCGAGCATGGCCAGTAGGTGAGCTTCGTTGCGTATCAGCGCGTCTGGAACAGCCGATGCGATAGCCTGGTCGTCGGCTGTCTCGGGCGGATAGATTTTTGCCAGCTCCGTGTCGGTATCGGACAGCACCAGCGCATGCAGTCCGCCGCATAGTCTCAGCGCCAGCGCGTCGGCGCGCGCATCGCCGGGCCAGTCCAGTAGCTTTCGCCCGACCGCCGTTCGGCCGTCGAGCACCGAAGCCAGCGCCCGGCACAGCCGCGCGGTGAAAGGCGAGCCGAGTTGGTCGCAGGCATCGGCCTGATTGTGGAAATGGGCGCGGATGCGAGAGGAAGGGTCGCCATCGGACATGGCGGAGACCCTAACCCGCACAGCTGCTTATTGGGAAGCGGCGGCAGCCTTTTCGATCTCGGGCATCAGTGTGGTTGCTACCGTCTCAGGCGACATCGGGCCGACATGCTTGAACGCGATCTTGCCATCCTTGCCGACGAGGAAGGTCTCCGGAATCCCGTAGACGCCCCAGTCGATCGCCGCGCGGCCGATAGGGTCGACGCCAACCGCGTCGTAAGGATTGCCAAGATCGCCGAGGAACCGGCGCGCGTTTTCCGCCTTGTCCTTGTAGTTCAGCCCCACGATGGTCAGGCGCTCGTCCTTGGACAGGCTGACGATCACCGGGTGCTCGTCACGGCACGGCCCGCACCACGACGCCCAGACATTGACCAGCGTCACCTTGCCAATGAATTCAGCCGAGTTGAGACCGGGAAGCGAAATCCCTTCGAGCGGCGGCAATACGGTCTTGGGCGCGGCCTGGCCGATCAGCGCCGAGGGCACGACCGACAGATCGCGGCCGGACAAAAGCTGCATCAGGAAAACCGCTGCCAGTGCAAGGAACACCAGCAACGGCAGCAGCACGAACAGCTTGCGCGGGCGTGCCGGCTTTTCGGTTTCGATGGTCATGACGCGGTTCCACTGCGGTCGGAGCGGCGGCGATGGCCGGCTGCCTCGAGTTCGGCCATTTCGCGCTTGCGGGCGCGCTGGTCGGCGAGGATCCAGATGATCAGCCCGGCGATCGCCAGCGCCGAGACGCCGTAGGCTGCGGCGACATAGAGGGCGTGCGCGCTCATCGGGCACCCGTGCGCTGGCAAAAATCGATCATGTCGCTGTTTCCGGCCATGTCCTTCACTTAGCCGCGGGTGTGCCGCCGCGCAATCGGACGCCGCGCCGCACCGTGTGTCTTGAAGCGATCGTGATCAGTCGGTGCCCGAGCGCAGGGCGACCGCCGCCGCCAGCGGCCCGATCACGGCCAGGAACATGGTCAGCGCGCACAAGATCATGAAGGGTGGGGCGAACGGGTCTGGATCGTTGACCGCACCGTAGCTCGCGGTGACGCCGAAGATCAGCACCGGGATGACCAGTGGCAGCACCAGAACCGAGATCAGCAGTCCGCCACGCGGCAGGGCGACTGTCACCGCTGCGCCGGCGGCACCGATGAAGACGATGGCCGGGGTGCCGACGAGCAGCGTCAGCGCCGCAGCGCCAATACCGAGCAGCGACATGTTCATCAACAACCCGAGCAGCGGGGCGGCGATGACCAGCGGCAGCACGCTTGCCGTCCAGTGCGCCAGGCATTTGACGAACACCGTCAGCGCCAGCATGTGCCGGTCGGAATTCAGCACCAGGAGGTCGAGCGAACCGTCCTCGCGGTCGGCCTGGAACAGGCGGTCGAGGCCGAGCAGGCTGGCGAGCAGCGCGCCGATCCAGAGAATCGCCGGGCCGATGCGGGCGAGCAAATTGAGGTCGGGGCCGACGCCGAAAGGGATGGTGACGATGACGGCCAAAAAGAACAGCACGCCCGTCAGCGCCCCGCCGCCGGCGCGGATGCCCATGCGCAGGTCACGGAGATAGAGGGCTAGCATGAGGGCCCTCCGTTTCGGCCGGTCTGGAGTTCTACGTTGCCCCCCTCTGTCCTGCCGGACATCCCCCCCACGAGGGGGGAGATCACGCCGTTATCGCTGCCCGCGCCAATCTCCGGCGCCGCAGGACGGGCGAAGCGGGTCGAGCTGCCAATCTTCCCCCTTGTGGGGGAGATGTCCGGCAGGACAGAGGGGGGCAACGTAGGGCGCTGATGCGGGCCGGATACGGCGCTAAACATGTACTCGCCCCATCTCCAGGGTCTTCACCCCCACCAGCCCAAGCGGCAGATGTGTCGCGGCGACGATGATGCCGCCGGCGGAGCAATGCGCCTTCATCAAGTCCGCGAAGCGCACATCGGACGCCTTGTCGAGGCCGGCGGTGGGTTCGTCGAGCAGCCAGACCGGCCGGTGGCTGATGAGCAGCTTGGCGATCGCGGCACGGCGCTTCTGGCCGGTTGAGAGGTAGTCGAAGGGCAGGTGGCCGAGGCCGCCGAGCCCGACCTCTTCGAGGGCGTCTGCGATGCCGAGCTTTCCGTCGCCTGAGAAGTCACGCCAGAAGGCGAGGTTCTCGTTGACGGTGAGGGCTGCCTTCATCGCGTTCTGGTGGCCGAGATAGTGGCAGGCGGCGGCGATGGTCGAAAACTCCTCGCCCCCGCCCTCGACCATGATTCGTCCTGATGCATGCGGCAAAAGCCCGGCGATGACGCGCAAGAGCGTCGACTTGCCCGAGCCGTTGGGGCCGGTGACGACAAGGCTCTGGCCGTCCTCGAGCGCAAAGCCGATGCCGGTGAAGACAGCCTCGCCGCCGCGCTCTCCGCTGAGATTTTCGGCGATCAGCCGCATCCGTCCCCCATCGCCGAAGTCTTGTCGCCTGCCTTGCGTCACAGCAAAATAGGCGAATCTCCGTCTAGAACTATTCCAATTAATTCTCTATATGCCAGTTCGACCATGCCAGCGGTCGGCATGGAAAGCGAATATGCGCCGAACCAGCGCACGCGCCGCCTTGAACGGCTCGGGTTGCTTGGGGTCGGACAGCGGAAATGGCCGTACCCGCACCTTTGCGCGTGATTGCATGCCATCGGAGTCCGTTCCCGTGTAGGCTGAACAGACAAGGATGGATCGCACGTGTCCAAATCACTCGACAGTTTCAATTGCCGCCGCACGCTGACTGCTGCTGGCACCGACTATGTCTATTACAGCCTGATCGAGGCCGAAAAGAACGGCCTGACCGGCATCTCGCAGCTGCCCTATTCGATGAAGGTGCTGCTGGAAAACCTGTTGCGCAACGAAGACGGCCGCACCGTCACCAAGGAGGCGATCCAGGCGGTCGCCGGCTGGCTGACCGACAAGGGCACCGCCGGTGTCGAGATCGCCTACCGCCCGGCGCGTGTGCTGATGCAGGACTTCACCGGCGTCCCCGCCGTCGTCGACCTCGCCGCCATGCGTGACGGCCTCGCCTCGCTCAGCGGCGATCCGCAGAAGATCAACCCGCTGGTGCCGGTCGATCTGGTCATCGACCACTCGGTGATCGTCGACGAATTCGGCACGCCGCTGGCGTTCGCCCGCAACGTTGAGCTCGAATACGAGCGCAACGAAGAGCGCTACAAGTTCCTGAAGTGGGGCCAGCAGGCGTTCCGCAACTTCCGCGTCGTGCCGCCCGGCACCGGCATCTGCCACCAGGTCAACCTCGAATACCTCGCCCAGACGGTGTGGACCAACACCGAGGACGGCGAAACCACCGCTTATCCCGACACCTGCGTCGGCACCGATTCGCACACCACCATGGTCAACGGCCTTGGCGTGCTCGGCTGGGGGGTCGGCGGCATCGAGGCGGAAGCGGCGATGCTCGGCCAGCCGGTGTCGATGCTGCTGCCCGAGGTCATCGGCTTCCGCCTGACCGGCAAGCTGAAGGAGGGCGTCACCGCCACCGACCTGGTGCTGACCGTCACCCAGATGCTGCGCAAGAAGGGCGTCGTCGGCAAGTTCGTCGAGTTCTTCGGCCCGGGCCTGTCCAACATGACGCTGGCCGACCGTGCCACCATCGGCAACATGGCGCCCGAATATGGCGCGACCTGCGGCTTCTTCCCGGTCGATGCCGAGACCATCCGCTACCTCAACATGTCGGGCCGCGCCGAAAACCGCATCGCACTGGTCGAGGAATATTCCAAGGCGCAAGGCATGTGGCGCGACGCCTCGTCGGCCGATCCCGTCTTCACCGACCTGCTCGAGCTCGATCTCGAAACCGTCGTGCCGTCGATGGCCGGCCCGAAGCGCCCCGAGGGCCGCATCCCGCTCGAAGGCATCGCCGCGGGCTTTGCGACCGCGCTCGAAGCCGAATACAAGAAGACCGTCGACCAGTCGAAGCGTTACGCCGTCGAGGGCGAAAGCTTCGACCTCGGCCATGGCGACGTGGTGATCGCGGCGATCACGTCGTGCACCAACACCTCGAACCCGAGCGTGCTGATCGGTGCCGGGCTGCTCGCCCGCAACGCCAACCGCCTCGGCCTCAAGCAGAAGCCGTGGGTCAAGACCTCGCTGGCGCCGGGTTCGCAGGTGGTGGCCGAATATCTCGAGAAGGCCGGCCTGCAGAAGGAGCTCGACCAGATCGGCTTCAACCTCGTCGGCTTCGGCTGCACCACCTGCATCGGCAACTCCGGACCGCTGCCGGCCCCGATCTCCAAGACCATCAACGACAAGGGCCTGATCGGTGCGGCGGTGCTTTCGGGCAACCGCAACTTCGAAGGCCGCGTCTCGCCCGACGTGCAGGCCAACTACCTGGCCTCGCCGCCGCTGGTGGTCGCCTATGCGCTTGCCGGTTCGGTGACCAAGGACCTGACCACAGAGCCGCTCGGCGAGGACCGCGACGGCAAGCCGGTGTTCCTGAGGGATATCTGGCCGACCAATGTCGAGATCGACCGGTTCATCGCCGAAAACGTCACCCGCGAGCTGTTTGCGCGCAAATATGCCGACGTCTTCAAGGGCGACGAGAACTGGCAGAACGTCCAGGCGCCGGAAGGCCAGACCTATGCCTGGGACGACCAGTCGACCTATGTGCAGAACCCGCCCTACTTCGTCGGCATGGGCGCGCGCCCGGGTGCGATCGGCAAGATCGAGGGCGCACGCGTGCTCGGCCTGTTCGGCGACAAGATCACCACCGACCACATCTCGCCGGCCGGTTCGATCAAGGCGGCCTCGCCTGCCGGCAAGTACCTGACCGACAATGGCGTCGGCGTCGCCGACTTCAACCAGTACGGCACGCGTCGTGGCAACCACGAGGTGATGATGCGCGGCACCTTCGCCAACATCCGCATCCGCAACCACATGCTCGGCGAGAACGGCCGCGAGGGCGGCTACACCTTCCACTATCCGTCCAAGGAAGAGATGCCGATCTACGATGCGGCGATGCAGTACCGCAGCGAAGGCACACCGCTGGTGATCTTCGCCGGCGTCGAATACGGCAACGGCTCGTCGCGCGACTGGGCGGCCAAGGGCACCAACCTGCTCGGCGTGCGCGCGGTCATCGCCCAGAGCTTCGAGCGCATCCACCGCTCCAACCTGGTCGGCATGGGCGTCATCCCGTTCACCTTCGAGGACGGCACGAGCTGGAAGACGCTCGGCCTCAAGGGCGACGAACAGGTGACGATCGAGGGCCTGGAGACGATCAAGCCGCGCCAGAAGATGGTCGCCAAGGTCACCTTCGCCGACGGCTCGACCAAGGACGTGCCGATCCTGTGCCGCATCGATACGCTCGACGAACTCGACTACTTCAAAAACGGCGGCATCCTGCAATACGTCCTGCGTGACCTCGCCGCGTAAGTTCGACTGGCGATTCATGTGAAACAACCGCCGGGGCGCAAGCTCCGGCGGTTTTTTTGTTTTGGGATCGCTACCGTCTCGCTCTACGTTGCCCCCTCTGGGCTGCCGGCCATCTCCCCCACAGGTGGGGAGATTAGAACTCCGCTCGCTCGGCCCTTCTGGCCGACACACTTATCCACCGCCACGCTCGCTTTGGCGCCTGGCCATTGTCAAAGAGCGCTCCCGTTGCCGGGAGGTAGTTCGGGAAGCGGGGCGCGAGGCCGTGCCTTCCGATAATTAGTATGTGGCGCGACGTTCGCGCCCCGCCCGGTTGCTTGCCCCGCTCAGTCGCCTCGGCTTTCACCGCCAGCCGCCGCAAGGCCCGGGCTTGGGGGCTCATCACCCAGCAGGAGATCCGACCTCCTGCCAGCCCGGCACCGGCGCTTCCCCCCGCTGCCCGGTGCGCACCGGGGTCCCGTGGAAGATCGCGAGGATGAGGATACGGGAGGTGGAGAGGGGGTGGAAAAACGGGGACGGTCTATCCACGCGGGCTGCTGACAGATGGTGACAGGCTGCATCGATATGTTTGGGTGCTATTGAACCGTAACGGCAGTTGCCATGCCGTGAGGCTGAGGGCCGATGCTAGCGGTGTAGAAGAACGATTTGCCGAAGCGTGGAGAAGTTATCCATGCCATTGCCCCGGCCGAGCCTGAGTTGGGTCCGGCCCTTGCCACGATGCGCGACCGCCGGCTGCCTGCGCCACAACCCCGCCATCATCGCGGGCGACGAAGAGCATGTGGCCTTCAAGGCGGAGCGGGTGGGGCAACGTTGTCGAGCAGCACTTCGTCGCCCGGCTGGAGCCTGCGGATTTCGATGGAAGGCATCGTCCTCTTCACCTTTTCTTCGTAAAGTCGTCACAAAACTTTGACGTTTACGTAAATCCCGTTGTTTCTAACCGATTGAAAAAGTTGAGGTCAAAATAATCGGTTGAATTTTTTTGGCCACGGAGCTATTGCGAGCCGCTATTTCTGGCTGCATTCTCGCGGCCACCTGGCCCAAACCTACTCCACCCCGCCGCCACGGCGTCGTTAAAGGCAAAGGGAAATTCCTTCATGGCACGCAACAAGATAGCCCTCATCGGCTCCGGCATGATTGGCGGCACGCTCGCCCATATGGTCGGCCTCAAGGACCTCGGCGACGTCGTCCTGTTCGATATTGCCGAGGGCACCCCGCAGGGCAAGGGCCTCGACATCGCCCAGTCCTCGCCGGTCGACGGCTTTGACTCGCGTTTCACCGGCGTCAACGACTATGCCGGCATCGAAGGCGCCGACGTCTGCATCGTCACCGCCGGCGTGCCGCGCAAGCCGGGCATGAGCCGCGACGACCTTTTGGGCATCAACCTCAAGGTCATGGAACAGGTCGGCGCCGGCATCAAGAAGTATGCGCCGAAGGCTTTCGTCATCTGCATCACCAACCCGCTCGACGCCATGGTGTGGGCGCTGCAGAAGTTCTCGGGCCTGCCCAAGAGCCACGTCGTCGGCATGGCCGGCGTGCTCGACTCGGCGCGTTTCCGCTACTTCCTGTCGGAAGAGTTCAAGGTTTCGGTCGAGGACGTCTCGGCCATGACGCTGGGCGGCCACGGCGACGACATGGTGCCGATGGTGCGCTACTCGACGGTTGCCGGCATCCCGCTGCCGGACCTGATCAAGATGGGCTGGACCAGCCAGGACAAGCTCGACGCCATCGTCGAGCGTACCCGCAAGGGTGGCGGCGAGATCGTCGGCCTGCTCAAGACCGGCTCGGCCTACTATGCGCCGGCCTCCTCGGCGATCCAGATGGCCGAAGCCTATCTCAAGGACAAGAAGCGCGTGCTGCCCTGCGCGACGCACCTGTCGGGCCAGTATGGCGTCAAGGACATGTATGTCGGCGTGCCCGTGGTGATCGGCGCCGGCGGCGTCGAGCGCATCATCGAGCTCGACTTCAACAAGGCCGAGCAGAAGATGTTCGAGAAGTCCGTCGAGGCGGTGAAGGGCCTGTGCGAAGCCTGCGTCGCGATCGCGCCGAACCTCGCCAAGAAGTAAGGATCACGCGCATGAACATCCACGAATATCAGGGCAAGCAATTGCTCAAGGGTTTCGGTGCTCCCGTCGCTGACGGCGTGCCGGTGTTCAAGATCGAGGAAGCGGAAGCGGCGGCCAAGGCGCTGCCGGGTCCGCTCTATGTCGTGAAGAGCCAGATCCACGCCGGCGGCCGCGGCAAGGGCAAGTTCAAGGAATTGACCGCCGAGGCCAAGGGCGGCGTGCGCCTGGCGAAGTCGGTCGACGAGGTCGTGGCGTTCGCCAGGGAAATGCTCGGCAACACGCTGGTGACCAAGCAGACCGGCCCGGCAGGCAAGCAGGTCAACCGCCTCTACATCGAAGACGGCGCCGACATCGACCGCGAGCTGTATCTGTCGATCCTCGTTGACCGCTCCGTCGGTCGCGTCGCCTTCGTGGTTTCGACCGAAGGCGGCATGGACATCGAGGCCGTCGCCCACGACACGCCGGAAAAGATCATCACCGTCGCGATCGACCCGGAAAAGGGCGTGACGGCTGACGACCTCAAGGCGCTGAACGGCGCGCTGAAGCTTTCGGGCGACGCGGCCAAGGACGGCGAGAGCCTGTTCCCGATCCTCTACAAGGCGTTCGTCGACAAGGACATGAGCCTGCTCGAGGTCAACCCGCTGATCGTCATGAAGAACGGCCGCCTGCGCGTGCTCGACGCCAAGGTGTCGTTCGACAACAACGCGCTGTTCCGCCATGCCGACGTGCTCGAGCTGCGCGACACCACCGAAGAGGACGCCAAGGAAATCGAGGCGTCGAAATACGACCTCGCCTATGTCGCGCTCGACGGCAACATCGGCTGCATGGTCAACGGCGCGGGCCTGGCCATGGCGACGATGGACATCATCAAGCTCTACGGCGCCGAGCCCGCCAATTTCCTCGACGTCGGCGGCGGCGCTTCCAAGGAGAAGGTGACGGCGGCGTTCAAGATCATCACCGCCGATCCGGCCGTGAAGGGCATCCTGATCAACATCTTCGGCGGCATCATGAAGTGCGACATCATCGCCGAAGGCGTGATCGCAGCCGTCAAGGAAGTGGGTCTCAAGGTTCCGCTGGTGGTTCGCCTCGAAGGCACCAATGCCGAGCTTGGCAAGAAGATCATCAACGAGAGCGGGCTGAACGTCGTTTCCGCCGATGACCTCGACGACGCGGCGAAGAAGATCGTCGCTGCGGTGAAGGGAAACTGAGCCAATGTCCATTCTCATCGACAAGAACACCAAGATCCTGGTGCAGGGCCTGACCGGCAACACCGGTTCGTTCCACACCGAGCAGGCACTGGCCTATCACGGCACCAAGATGGTCGGCGGCATCCACCCCAAGAAGGGCGGCGAGAAGTGGGACGGCTCGGTGCCGCTGCCGATCTTCTCGACGGTTGCCGAAGGCAAGGAAAAGACCGGCGCCAACGCGTCGGTGGTCTACGTGCCGCCGGCAGGAGCGGCTGCTGCGATCATCGAGGCGATCGACGCCGAGATTCCGCTGATCGTGTGCATCACCGAAGGCATCCCGGTGATGGACATGATCAAGGTCAAGGCGCGGCTCGACCGCTCGGCCTCGCGCCTGATCGGCCCGAACTGCCCGGGCATCGTCACGCCCGACCAGTGCAAGATCGGCATCATGCCGGGCAACATCTTCCGCAAGGGTTCGGTCGGCGTTGTGTCGCGCTCGGGAACGCTTACCTATGAGGCGGTGTTCCAGACCACCAATGCCGGTCTCGGCCAGTCGACGGCTGTCGGCATCGGCGGCGATCCGGTCAAGGGCACGGAATTCATCGACATGCTCGAGATGTTCCTGGCCGACGAAGAGACCAAGTCGATCATCATGATCGGCGAAATCGGCGGCTCGGCCGAAGAGGACGCAGCGCAGTTCCTCATCGACGAGGCCAAGCGCGGCCGCAGCAAGCCGATGGCCGGCTTCATCGCCGGACGCACCGCACCTGAAGGCCGGACAATGGGCCATGCCGGTGCTGTGATTTCCGGCGGCAAGGGCGGCGCGGAAGACAAGATCGCGGCGATGGAGGCAGCGGGCATCCGCGTGTCGCCGTCGCCGGCACGTCTCGGCACGACGCTGGTCGAGGCGATCAAGGGCTAAGTCAATAGCCAATAGAAAGTAGCGAATAGAGAGTAGAGAAGAGCGATGAGCGACCAAGCAAAAGCAAAGTCCTACTCGCTACTCGCTACTCACTACTCGCGCTGAAACAGGAGAGGAGCCAGAGGCTCCGAGCGATAAGATGGCACGATCCGATCAGGCCAACGACCAATTTTCCCTCACTTCGTTCCTCTATGGCGGCAACGCCGACTACATCGAGGCCTTGCACGCCGCCTTCCTTGACGATCCGGAGGCGGTCGATCCCGAGTGGCGCGACTTCTTCTCGGCGCTGAAGGACGACGCCGGCGACATCCGCAAGAACGCCAAGGGCGCTTCGTGGTCGACGCCGAGCTGGCCGCTGCAGGCCAATGGCGAACTGGTGTCGGCACTCGACGGCAATTGGGGCCTGGTCGAAAAGCATCTGGAAAAGAAGGTCAAGGACAAGGCCGCCGCCGTCGGTGTCGTGCCGTCCAAGGCCGATGTGCTGCAGGCGACGCGCGATTCCGTGCGCGCCATCATGATGATCCGCGCCTATCGCATGCGCGGCCATCTGCACGCCAATCTCGACCCGCTCGGCATCGCCAAGCCGCTGGAAGACTATAACGAGCTGTCGCCCGAGGCCTATGGCTTTACCGAGGCCGACTACGACCGGCCGATCTTCATCGACCACGTGCTCGGGCTCGAATACGCGACCATCCGCGACATGCTTGAAATCCTCAAGCGCACCTATTGCTCGACGCTCGGCGTCGAGTTCATGCACATCTCCGATCCCGAGGAGAAGGCGTGGATCCAGGCCCGCATCGAGGGGCCGGACAAGGCGATCGCCTTCACCGCCGAGGGCAAGAAGGCGATCCTGCAGAAGCTGATCGAGGCCGAGGGCTTCGAGCAGTTCATCGACGTCAAGTACAAGGGCACCAAGCGTTTCGGACTCGACGGCGGCGAATCGCTGATCCCGGCACTCGAGCAGATCCTGAAGCGCGGTGGCGCGCTCGGACTGAAGGAGGTCGTGTTCGGCATGGCCCACCGTGGCCGCCTCAACGTCTTGACCAATGTGATGGCCAAGCCGCACCGCGCCGTGTTCCACGAGTTCAAGGGCGGCTCCTACGCGCCCGACGACGTCGAAGGCTCGGGCGACGTGAAGTACCATCTTGGCGCTTCGTCGGACCGCGAGTTCGACGGCAACAAGGTCCACCTGTCCTTGACCGCCAACCCCTCGCATCTCGAGATCGTCGATCCGGTCGTGATGGGCAAGGCGCGCGCCAAGCAGGACCAGCTGTTTGGCCGTGCGCGCGGCGAGATCGTGCCGCAGGAAGAGCGCGCCAAGGTGATGCCGCTTTTGCTGCACGGCGATGCGGCATTTGCCGGCCAGGGCGTGATCGCGGAAATCCTCGGCCTGTCGGGCCTGCGCGGCCATCGCGTCGCCGGCACGCTGCACTTCATCATCAACAACCAGATCGGCTTCACGACGAACCCGCGCTTCTCGCGCTCGTCGCCCTATCCGTCCGATGTGGCCAAGATGATCGAGGCGCCGATCTTCCACGTCAACGGCGACGATCCGGAAGCGGTGGTGTTCGCGGCCAAGGTGGCGACCGAATTCCGCATGAAGTTCCACAAGCCGGTGGTCGTGGACATGTTCTGCTACCGCCGCTTCGGCCACAACGAAGGCGACGAGCCTGCGTTCACGCAGCCGATCATGTACCGCAACATCCGCACCCATAAGACGACGGTGCAGACCTATGCCGACAAGCTGATCGGCGAGGGACTGATGAACCAGTCCGAGGTGGACAAGATGCGTGCCGACTGGCGCGGCCATCTCGAAGCCGAGTTCGAAGCCGGACAGGCCTACAAGCCGAACAAGGCCGACTGGCTGGATGGCGCGTGGACGGGCCTGCGCACGGCCGACAACCAGGACGAACAGCGCCGCGGCAAGACCGCGGTGCCGGTCAAGACGCTGAAGGAAATCGGCAAGAAGCTGACCGAGGTGCCGAAGGACTTCGAAGTCCACCGCACCATCGGCCGCTTCCTCGAAAACCGCCGCCAGGCGATCGAATCGGGTGAAGGCATCGACTGGGCAACGGCGGAATCGCTGGCGTTTGGCTCGATCCTGCTCGACGGCAATCCGGTCCGCCTGTCGGGCCAGGATTCCGAGCGCGGCACGTTCTCGCAGCGCCACACCGTGCTTTACGACCAGCGCGACGAAAACCGCTACATCCCGCTCAACAACCTGTCGGCAGCACAGGCCGGTTACGAGGTCATCAACTCGATGCTCTCGGAAGAAGCCGTGCTCGGCTTCGAATACGGCTACTCGCTGGCCGAGCCCAAGGCGCTTACGCTTTGGGAAGCGCAGTTCGGCGACTTCGCCAACGGCGCGCAGGTGGTGTTCGACCAGTTCATCTCCAGTGGCGAACGCAAGTGGCTGCGCATGTCGGGCCTCGTGTGCCTTCTGCCGCATGGCTATGAAGGCCAGGGTCCGGAGCATTCGTCGGCGCGCCTCGAACGCTTCCTGCAGCTCTGCGCCGAAGACAACATGCAGGTGGCCAACGTCACGACGCCGGCTAACTACTTCCATATCCTGCGCCGGCAGCTGAAGCGCGACTTCCGCAAGCCGCTGATCCTGATGACGCCGAAGTCGCTGCTGCGCCACAAGCGGGCGGTGTCTTCGCTGTCGGAGATCTCGGGCGAAAGCTCGTTCCACCGCCTGCTGTGGGACGACGCCCAGTATCTCGGCAACGAGCCGATCAAGCTGGTCAAGGATTCGAAGATCCGCCGCGTCGTGCTGTGCACCGGCAAGGTCTATTACGACCTCTACGAGGAGCGCGAGAAGCGCGGCATCGACGACATCTATCTCCTGCGCGTCGAGCAGCTCTATCCGTTCCCGGCCAAGGCGCTGATCACCGAGCTCAGCCGTTTCCGCAACGCGGAGATGGTGTGGTGCCAGGAAGAGCCCAAGAACATGGGTGCGTGGTCGTTCATCGATCCGTACCTGGAATGGGTGCTCGCCCATATCGACGCCAAGCACCAGCGCGTGCGCTACACCGGCCGTCCGGCCGCCGCCTCTCCGGCGACGGGCCTGATGTCCAAGCACCTGGCGCAGCTCCAGGCATTCCTCGACGACGCCCTCGGCGAATAACCAAAGAACGGACAGGCAAAAAATGGCTACCGAAATCCGTGTCCCCACCCTCGGCGAATCCGTTTCCGAGGCAACCATCGGCAAGTGGTTCAAGAAGGCCGGCGATGTGATTGCCGTCGACGAGCCCCTGGTCGAGCTCGAGACCGACAAGGTCACCATCGAAGTGCCGGCACCCGCCGCCGGCGTGCTGGTCGAGCTGACGGTCAAGGAAGGCGAGACCGTCGGCGTCGGCGCGCTGCTCGGCACCATCGGTGCCGGCGACGGCGCAGTTGCCGCTGCCAAGCCCGCTGCCGTGGCGCAGGCGTCGGCTCCGAATGCTGCCTCGACCGTCAAGGAAGCCGTCGCACAGACCGCATCGGTCGCCGGTGCACCGGCCATCGAGGAACGCAAGATGCCGCCGGCACCGGCTGCCGCCAAGCTGCTGGCCGAGACCAATCTTTCGGTCGACCAGGTCGCCGGTTCGGGCAAGCGCGGCCAGGTGCTGAAGGGCGACGTGCTCGAAGCCATCGCCAAGGGCGTTTCCGTGCCCGCAGCAGCTCCGGTTGCTGCGCCCGTAGTTGCACGTGTTCCCTCAAGCGTGGCCGATGCACCGCGCGAAGAGCGCGTGCGCATGACCAAGCTGCGCCAGACGATCGCGCGCCGCCTCAAGGAAGCGCAGTCGACGGCTGCCATGCTGACCACCTTCAACGAGGTCGACATGAGCGCCGTGATGGCGCTGCGCACCAAGTACAAGGACATCTTCGAAAAGAAGCACGGCGTGAAGCTCGGCTTCATGGGCTTCTTCACCAAGGCGGTGACACATGCGCTGAAGGAAATCCCGGCCGTCAACGCCGAGATCGACGGCACCGACATCATCTACAAGAACTTCGCCCATGTCGGCGTCGCCGTCGGCACCGAAAAGGGCCTGGTGGTTCCTGTCGTGCGCGATGCCGACCAGATGTCGATCGCCGAGATCGAGAAGGAAATCGGCCGCCTCGGCCTCGCCGCGCGCGACGGCAAGCTGTCGGTCGCCGACATGCAGGGCGGCACCTTCACCATCTCCAATGGCGGCGTCTACGGTTCGCTGATGTCGACGCCGATCCTGAACGCGCCGCAGTCGGGCATCCTCGGCATGCACAAGATCCAGGAGCGTCCGGTCGTGGTCGGCGGCCAGATCGTCATCCGCCCGATGATGTATCTCGCGCTCTCCTACGATCACCGCATCGTCGACGGCAAGGAAGCCGTGACCTTCCTGGTCCGCGTCAAGGACAGCTTGGAAGATCCGGAACGCCTGGTTCTGGACCTTTAAGGCATCCAGCCCTACTGTTCCCGCGTCGGCGTGGGCAGTAGGGCCGATGTAATCTCAGCCAAGCTGCGGCGAACCTGAGCTTGGCTGAGATATGAGGGGGCGGAATTGAGGAAGTTGTCGCAACTTTTAGGCGCAACCTTGGCGGCGTTGCTTTTGGCATTCACGGTCAACGGCGCAGAGGCAAAAACAACCCAACTCAAATGGAACAAATCGACATCGAAAGGCCGCACATTCGTCGTCGCCGAACACTGGGACGTCAATCGGGATTGCAGTGTTCGTGCATTTCCAGCCGCAAAGGTGGTGTCACCCCCGAAGCATGGAAAAACCAGTCGGACGCGGAAAGATCAAGCTATCAAGTAAATATGCGAAAGACCCATATTATAAATGCAGCTCGCTGATCGTGTCCGGCACAACAATTCAGTATACACCGGATCCCGGCTTTACTGGCAAGGATGTGCTGAAGATCAGTGTAAATTACAGCACGGGTGATATTCATGAGATCGACGTTATCGTAACTGTTCGCTGATCTTAAAACTCGTTCTGACGTCTGCATGTCCGCCTTAGTCGCGGTTTTCTTTCAGTGGGTATTGAGATGCCGGCAAGGAGCGGGAATGATAGACTATTTCCTGGCCGCTGTCTGGATAGTTGGCAACTGCCTCGCAGATCATGCTTTGGCTTGAGAGCGATGGCTTTCGAACTGGAGATATCCCCGATGGAAGTTTGCTCGGGCTTTAGAGAGGGGTGATGGAAGACGCAGCCGCATCGACGGAAATCTGGATTCTCGGCTGGAGTGTCGTGCTGCTGATAACGCACATTCTGGTGCAGGCGCTTTCGCTCGACCTGTCGGGCGATTTCAGCATCAAGTACCTGCTCAGTTCGCGCGACGACGGCCGCGCGCCGAAAAGCGTCGTTGCAGGGCGGCTGATCCGGTCGCTCAACAACATGCTGGAGACCTATCCCGCCTTCATCGCGCTTGCGCTTGCGCTGGCGGTGACTGGCAAGACGGGCGAGCTGGGTGCCATCGGCGCGGTGATGTGGATCGTCGCCCGCGTCGTCTATGCCTTCCTGTACGTCGCCGGGGTTCCGGTGCTGCGTACGCTCGTCTGGTTCGTTTCGATCGCCGGGCTGGTCCTGATGGTCGTTCGCCTGATGACGTAACATCGCTGCCTGAAGAAACCGAAAGAGACGGTCGCATGGCTTTCGAACCCGACATTCCCCCGATCCAGGTGCATCTGTGCGTCAAGGGCGGCAAGGAAGCGATTGCCTTCTATGAAAAGGCGTTCGACGCGGTCGAGACCTTCGAGCAGATGGCCGATGACGGGGTTCGCGTGCTGCATGCGAACCTCGCCATGTTCGGCAGCGAAGTGATGCTGCACGACGAATTCCCCGAGTTTGGCGCCGATGTGCTGTCGCCGTTGTCGCGGGGCGGCGCCGGCATGACCGTCAACATCAACCTGAAATTGCCGGGCGAAGTAGACCAGGCCATCGAGCGCGCGGTCGCCGCCGGAGCCGAGATCACCATGGAACCGGACGACGTGTTCTGGGGCGCCCGCTACGGCCGCATCCGCGATCCGTTCGGCCATGTCTGGGCGTTCAACGCGCCTTTGGGCAACGCGGCGCTGGGCGCGCCAGCCGGGAGCGGCAACGCATGATGCAATATGCGTTCGAATTTGCCGGCCTGCTGGCGGTGTTTTCGGTGCTGATGGTGGTGCCAGGCGCCGATTTCGTCATGGTCGTGCGCCAGAGCGTGGTGCATGGCCGCCGTGCCGCAATCATCACCAGTTTCGGCATCGGCACGTCGCTGCTGTTCCACGTCAGCTACACCATCCTGGGCATCGGGCTGATCGTGTCGAAGTCGCTGTTGCTGTTTTCGATGCTGAAATGGGCCGGTGCGGCCTATCTCGTCTATCTCGGCATCAGGGCACTGCGCGCCGACCCGATGGAACTGACTTCAGTAGATGCGCAGGAGGCAGCCGACCAGACCAAGGAAGTTACAGCGACACGCTGCTTTCTGATGGGGTTCGTCACCAACGCGCTGAACCCGAAGGCGGTCCTGCTTTTCGTGCCGCTGTTCACGGCGATGGTCAGCCATGAGACGCCGGCTGCGGTGAAGGGCGTCTATGGGCTGCTGATGGCAGTCGTGCTGATCGCGTGGTTCGTCGGCGTGTCGATGTTCTTCACCATGGCCTCGGTGCGCGCGCGCTTCGTTGCCTGGGGCCGCTGGTTCAATAAGGCGACCGGCATGATCTTCATCGGGCTTGGCGTGAAGCTGGCCACGCAGCAGGCAAGCTGATGCGGCTCCAGGCGCTCATCTCGGCTGTGGCGATGCTGTCGGCGACGACGGCCAATGCTGCATGCCCGATCGAGCTCGCCGTCTATGGCGACCGCGACAAGGCGGCCGAGATCGACTTCCGGCCGACGCTGGAGTCGGCCACCGTCACCAACAGCTTCAAGATGGTGATGGACAATTCCGTCGTGCTCGACGGCGTGGTGATGTGGTCGGACGAGGTGGGGCGGCCGAACGGCATGCTGATGCACCAGTGCCCGGAAGGCGACGTGACCGGCGAGGAGCTGGATGCCTGCACGGTGTGGCAAGGCGTGATCTACAGCGTCGATGAACAGGGCAATGTCGGGCTTCTGCCACGCGAACGCATTGGGGCCGCAGCGCCGAAGAAGCTGATCTTCGCCGACCTCGGCCATTCGCTGCGCATGTCGGCGGCCTATGGTCCGGACGGCTTTTCCAAAGTGCCGTGGGACGTCTTCGAGATACAGGGGTGCCAGGAATGAGCGCTCAAGG
Source organism: Aminobacter sp. MSH1 (assembly GCF_003071665.1). Lineage (GTDB taxonomy): Bacteria > Pseudomonadota > Alphaproteobacteria > Rhizobiales > Rhizobiaceae > Aminobacter > Aminobacter niigataensis. The sequence continues at coordinate 1,111,194 of NZ_CP026265.1, forward strand.
GAAAGTCCTGCTGGTGACCGGCGGCAGCCGCGGCATCGGTGCCGCCATCTGCCGGCTCGCCGCCAAGGCCGGTTATGTCGTGGCGATCAACTATGCGTCGAACGAAGCCGCCGCCAACGCACTGGTGGCCGAGATCAAGGCCGGCGGCGGCGAGGCCATCGCCATCAAGGGTGACGTCGGCAACGAAGCCGACGTGCTTGGCATGTTTGCTGCCGTCGATGCCGCCTATGGCCGGCTCGACGCCTTCGTCAACAATGCCGGCGTCGTCGACATCAAGGCGCGCGTCGACCAGATGGACGCGGCCCGCCTCGAGCGCATGATGCGCATCAACGTCATCGGCTCGATCCTGTGCGCCGGCGAGGCGGTCAAGCGCATGTCGAGCCTGCATGGCGGCGCAGGCGGGGCGATCGTCAACATCTCGTCGGCGGCCGCCACGCTGGGTTCGCCCGGCGAATATGTCGACTATGCCGCCGCCAAGGGTGCCATCGACACCTTCACCATCGGACTTGCCAAGGAAGTGGCGACCGAAGGCGTCCGGGTCAACGCCGTACGCCCCGGCATCATCGACACCGAAATCCACGCGTCGGGCGGACAACCCGACCGGATCGCCGCCATTCGCGGGATGGTGCCGATGAAGCGCGAAGGCCAGGCAGAAGAAGTCGCCCATGCCGTCATCTGGCTTTTGTCGGATGAGGCATCATATACGACGGGCTCAATTTTGAACGTGAGTGGCGGCCGCTGAGCGCGCGCCCAGGAGAAGGACAGGACCATGGCATATGACGTCGTCGTTATCGGATCGGGCCCAGGCGGCTATGTGTGCGCTATCAAGGCAGCACAGCTCGGATTGAAGGTCGCCGTGGTCGAGAAGAACGCGACCTTCGGCGGCACCTGCCTGAACATCGGCTGCATCCCTTCCAAGGCAATTCTGCATGCCTCGGAAATGCTGGCCGAGGCGCAGCATTCGTTCGATGCGCTCGGCGTCGAGGTCGGCACGCCGAAGATGAACCTGAAGAAGATGATGGCGCACAAGGATGCGACGGTTGCGGCCAACGTGACCGGCGTGTCGTTCCTGTTCAAGAAGAACAAGATCGACAGCTTCCAGGGCACCGGCAAGGTGCTGGGCGCCGGCAAGGTCGGCGTGACCGGTTCTGACGGCAAGAGCCAGGAGATCGAGACCAAGAACATCGTCATCGCCACCGGCTCCGACGTCGCCGGCATTCCCGGCGTCGACGTCGCCTTCGACGAGAAGGTGATCGTGTCGTCGACCGGCGCGCTGTCGCTGGAGAAGGTGCCGGGTCATCTGGTAGTCGTTGGCGGCGGCGTCATCGGCCTCGAGCTCGGCTCGGTCTGGGCGCGCCTCGGCGCCAAGGTGACCGTGGTCGAATATCTCGACACCATCCTGGGCGGCATGGACGGCGACGTTGCCAAGCAGTTCCAGCGCATGCTGGCCAAGCAGGGCTTCGAGTTCAAGCTCGGCTCCAAAGTGACCGGTGCCGCCAAGGCCAAGAAGGGTGCGACCGTGACCTTCGAGCCGGTCAAGGGCGGCGCTGCCGAGACCATCGAGGCCGACGTGGTGCTGGTCGCCACCGGCCGCAAGCCCTACACCGATGGCCTTGGCCTCAAGGAAGCCGGCGTCGAGATGGACGAGCGCGGCCGGGTCAAGACCGACGGCCATCTGCGCACCAACGTCGCGGGCATCTATGCTATCGGCGACGTGGTTGCCGGTCCGATGCTGGCGCACAAGGCCGAGGACGAAGGCGTGGCGGTTGCCGAGATCATCGCCGGCCAGGCCGGCCACGTGAACTACGACGTGATCCCCGGCGTGGTCTACACCAGCCCCGAGGTTGCTTCGGTCGGCAAGACCGAGGAAGAGCTCAAGAAGGCCGGCATCGCCTACAAGGCCGGCAAGTTCCCGTTCACGGCGAACGGCCGGGCGCGCGCCATGCTGCACACGGATGGCTTCGTCAAGGTTCTGGCCGACAAGGACAGCGACAAGGTGCTGGGCGTGCACATCGTCGGCTTCGGTGCCGGCGAGATGATCCACGAGGCGGCGGTGCTGATGGAGTTCGGCGGTTCGTCGGAAGATCTCGGCCGTACCTGCCACGCGCATCCGACGATGTCGGAAGCGGTGAAGGAGGCAGCGCTCGCCACGTTCTTCAAGCCAATCCACATGTAAGACCGGCGATTACGCCTGAAACAGAACGGCCCGCTCGATGAGCGGGCCGTTTGCATTAGGAGACCAACCTTAGTTGGCGGGGGCTGCCGGAGCAGGCGCCGGGGCTGGCTCGGCCGGAGCTGGAGCAGGTTCCGCCGGCGCCGGCGCAGGTTCAGCTGGCGCAGGCGCAGGTTCTGCCGGTGCGGGCGCAGGGGCAGGCTCTGCTGGCGCGGGCGCGGGTGCCGGTTCTGCCGGAGCGGGTGCTGGTGTTGTCGCAGCCGGGGGCTCGGCCGGTGCCGGCGCTTCTCCGGTCGGGCCGAAGATGTAATAGGCCACCGCAGCGAGCAGCACGACGATGATGGCTATCAGCCACGTGCTGCCCATGCTCGACTGGCCGGTTGGGCGTCCTGGATCTGGATTGTTCACCATTGAGATCTCCCTCAGCTGCGCTCCGCAATCATTGCGTGAACATCGCAATCAACGCGCGAAACCCATTTCGGTTTCACCGGAGACGAAAAAAGACTGCAAATACAGGAGGCCGACCCCGGTGCAGAGGCCGGGAGGCGCTGCGGCGTCGTTTCGCCACGCCGCCTTCGCTCACAAAACGCGCTAGCTTCGAGAAAGATGCAGCGACCTGAGGCCAGCGACATGCCCGTGGTGCAATGCCTTTCCAACGGAGACGAACTGCTGCCCGGCACGAGCTTTGCCGACCGCTACGCCATGGTGGTCAGCGGGCAGTCGCTGGATGCCATGACAGCGGCCGAGCGGGCCATCGTCAATGTTCCGGCCTGGATTGGCCGGCTGATGATGCTGCGCAACCTGCTGGTGCGGCCTTTCGGGCTGAAAACCGGGCACGCCGACCTCCCCGGGCAGCAAAAGCGGGTCGGCATGTTTCCCGTGATCAGCGAGGCCCCGGCCCGGGTGGTTCTCGGCCTCGACGACCGCCATCTCGATTTCCGGCTGGTGGTCGAAGTGAAGGAACTGGGCGAGGGGCGGCAGGAGGTGGGCGCGACGACGCTGGTCAGGCCGCACAACCGGTTCGGCCGAATCTATCTCGCCGTCGTCATGCCGTTCCACCGCATCATCGTTCCGGCGATGCTGGCCAGGGCGGCCGACGCGCGGGGTTAGCGGTCGGCAGCGGTGACTGTGTAGCCCGCCTTGCGGAACAGCTCGACCAGACCATCGGGGCCGGGCAGGTGGAGCGCGCCGACGGCCATGAATACGTCGCCCTGGGCGACGAGCGGTCCTGCGCGATCGACCATGGTCTTGTTGCGCGTCGTCACCATCGCTTCCTCGAAGGCGGCGTAGCCGGAATCGTCAGATTCGCCCGACGGCAGGGCGTTGCGGAACAGCGGCCAGAACATGCCGGTGTCGCCGCGCTGGTAGAGCACGACCATGGTCTCGATGACGTCGTCCATGCGGTTGCCGAGCTTGAGGGTCTCGACCAGGCCCTTGATGTGGAACTCGATCGGCAGCGAGGCCATGGCCGAAAGCTGGTCGGCGGCGGTCTCCAGGCCCTTGACCTGCTTGCCGGCGGCCTTGGCCTGCTGGGCGATGAGGATGTCGAGCACCGGCGCGCCGGCGGCCTTGCGGGTGAGCTCGCAGGCCGGGAGGGCGACCATCGACGACAGCATCCACGGCTTCATCTTGGAGACGCTGCCGGGCGGGATGCCGCGCGCTTCGAGCGCCGCGTTGACGGTTGCGAGCTCGTCCGGCGACATCAACGACGGCAGCGTGGTGCTGTCGGTGAACATCATCAGCTCGGGCTGCTTCATCAGGCTGGCGACCATGGCGTTCTGGTCGAGCACATCGGTGGTTTCGATGACCATCGTGTGCGAGCCGTCGAAGGCCTTCTGCGCTGCGGGCTGAAGCTTGGTGACGCGCGGATCGGTGACATGCATGGTTCCGTAGAGCCAGGACGGCTTCTGGCCCGGCTTTTCCAGCTTCCACAACAGGCCCTGGCCGTTGAGCGTGGCCTTGGCCTCGGCCTCGATCTTGGCCAGAAGCGTCGGATTGTCCTTGGCAAGCTCGGCCAGCATGTCGGAGCCGGTGCAGACGGGCGCTTCGGCGCGTGCCTTGCCGGCGAACAGGAACGCGACGGCAAAGAACAGGACGAAGAACAGTACGTTGAGCGCTGCAAGAAGCTTCAGCGATAGCAACGATGCGCGGTCGGCAAAGGCGGCGAGACGTGTCATGGGCATTTGTGTATCCGCCAAAAGCGGCAAAACGGTTAATGCCGCAGTGACAATTGTCAGCCTCGCGGGGTCAGGCGCGGGGGTGTGCCGCGTCGTAAATCTCGAGCAGGCGGGCTGTGTCGACGCCCGTATAGATCTGCGTGGTCGACAGACTGGCGTGGCCGAGCAACTCCTGGATGGTGCGCAGGTCGCCGCCACGGCCGAGCAGATGGGTGGCGAAGGAGTGGCGCAGCGCGTGCGGGGTTGCCGTGTCGGGCAGGTTCAAGGCCGAGCGCATCTTGCGCATCTCGCGCTGGATGATCGCCGGGTCGAGCTGGCCGCCGCGGGCGCCGCGGAAAAGCGCGCCTTCGGCAGCGAGATGATATGGGCAAAGCTTGCGGTATTCTGCGACCGCCTGCAGTGCGACCGGCAGAACGGGGACGAGGCGCGTCTTGCCGCCCTTGCCCGTGATGCGCAGCACGGTGTCGGAGGGCGAGGCGAGCTCCGTGCCGGACAGGTTGAGCGCTTCGGAAATACGCAGGCCCGAGCCGTAGAGCAGGGTCAGCACGGCAGCATTGCGAGCTGCGATCCAGGGCTCCTCGGCAAGCTGCTCGCCTGCCGATACGACACGCTTGGCGTCGATCGCGGTGAGCGGCTTGGGCAGCGATTTCGGCTGTTTCGGCGCGCGCAGCGCCGCGGAGCCGGCGGCGTTGACCAGGCCCTGGCGTTCGAGGAAACGCAGCAGCGAGCGCACCCCGGCAAGGCCGCGTCCAAGCGTGCGGGCACCGGCACCGTCAGCCCGTCGCGAGGCGAGATAGCCGCGCAGGTCGGCCGGACGGAGGTCTCGGATGTCTGAAATGCCGGGTGGGCCGCCATTGTGGCCGGTCAGGAACTGCAGGAACTGGCGCGTGTCGCGTTCGTAGGCATCGACGGTCGATGTCGACAGGCGGCGTTCGCCGGCCAGCGACTTCAGCCAGCCTTCTCGGGCCGCCTGGAGGTCGGGTTTTGCGGCGATGAGGAATTCCTGCATTGGCAGCGCGGGTCCGATTGAATAAGTCAGTGTTGAACGAGCGAAGTTAGCAAGCAGTGAAGCAGGCGATGGCCAGACCCCAAAATCCAATCCAGATGGCCGTGATCGGCGCCGCCCACGGCATCAAGGGCGAGCTGCGCGTGAAGACCTTTACCGGCGATCCGCTGGCGCTGGCCGACTACGGCCCGCTTTACGCCAAGGACGGCCGAGCCTTCGAGATCGCCGCGATCCGGCCGGCCAACGAGGTGGTGGTGGTGCGCTTCAAGGGCGTCAACGACCGCAACGCCGCCGAGGCGCTGACCAACACCGAGCTGTTCGTCGACCGTTCGGCGCTGCCCGAGGATGGCGAGGAGGGCGAATTCTATCACACCGATCTTGTCGGGCTTGCGGTTCGCGACGAAAACGGCGAGCCGGTCGGCAAGGTGTTTGCCGTGCAGAATTTCGGCGGCGGCGATATCCTGGAAATCCAGTATCAGGGCCGCAAGGGCGTGCTGATTCCCTTCACGCAGGCGGCGGTGCCCGTGGTCGACATCGCTGGCGGCTTCGTCGCCATCGATACGGTTGCTGCCGGGCTGGTCGAGGACGAAGACGACGCGAACGCACCTTCCGACGGCGAGTTCGAGCATAAAGGTCGGCCACGCGGACCCAGGGATGCCGGGGGAAATCGCTAGTCACGCCAGGGTGGCTCGCTTGTCTTGATATGTGGCGTAAATGTGTATAGATACACATCATGCGCAGCCGTGAGGTAATCAGACTGCTTGTTGCCGACGGTTGGGTGGAAGTTGCGCGCAAGGGCAGCCACGTCCAGTTCAAGCATCCGTCGAAAAAGGGCCGGGTCACGGTGCCGGACCCCAAGAGCGACATTCCACAAGGCACCCTGCGCAGCATCGAAAAGCAATCCGGGATCAGGCTGAAATAGCATGGCCAATTACATCGCCCTCATCCACAAGGACGCCGATAGCGACTATGGCGTGTCCTTCCCCGATTTTCCCGGCTGCGTTTCGGCGGGTCCCACTCTCGACGAGGCGCGTGCCGGCGCCGAAGAGGCATTGGCACTGCATATGGAGGGAATGCTGGAGGATGGAGAGCCTATCCCTGAACCGACTTTGCTCGAAGATGTGATGGCGGTTGCCGACAATCGAGATGGCGTCGCCGTGTTGGTCAAGGCGCCGGCGCTGGACCAGCGCTCCATCAGGGTCAATGTCACTTTCCCGGAGGACGTGCTGAAGCAGATCGACCAGTTTGCCCAGCAGTCCGGCTATACGCGCTCGGGCTTCCTTGCGGTGGCCGCGAAGCACGAGATCGAGCGGGAAGAAAAGCGAAAGGCGCGTGGCTGAATTGGACCCCATCGAAAGGCAGGAGCCGGGCTTCCGCGCAGCCGTGCTCACGCTCTATCCCGAGATGTTCCCGGGCGCGCTGGGACTGTCGCTGGCGGGGCGGGCGATGGAGCGTGGCGACTGGTCGCTTGAAACCGTGCAGATCCGCGACTTTGCGACCGACAAGCACCGCACCGTCGACGACACGCCTGCCGGCGGTGGCGCCGGCATGGTGATGCGCGCAGACATCCTGGCCAAGGCGATCGACCATGCCTCGCCCGAGGGCGATACGCGCCCGCGCATCCTGATGAGCCCGCGCGGCAAGCCGCTGACCCAGGAGCGCGTGCGCGAGTTGGCGGCCGGGCCGGGTGCCGTCATCCTGTGCGGCCGCTTCGAAGGCGTCGACCAGCGCGTCATCGAGGCGCGTGAGCTGGAAGAGATTTCGGTCGGCGACTTCATCCTCTCGGGTGGCGAGCCGGCGGCGCTGGTGCTGCTCGACGCGGTGGTCAGGCTGCTGCCCGGCGTGATGGGCAACGAGGTATCGGGCGAGGAAGAGAGTTTTGAGGGCGGGCTGCTGGAGCATCCGCACTATACCCGGCCGCAGGAGTTCGAAGGCCGCGCTATCCCAGAGGTGCTGACCTCCGGCAATCACGGCAAGATCGCGAAATGGCGACGCGCCGAGGCTGAGAAGCTGACCCAGGCGCGGCGGCCGGATTTGTGGGCGCAACACCAGCGTTAAGTGATCAGTTGCGACGGCCCTGTAGCTCAATCGACCCTTCCCCCTCAGAGGATGTGCTGGCGCCCTATTTGTGCGTGGCGGATCCCGCCGATCGCTTCGACGATTTGCTCACAGGGGGAACAGTGTCTGTCGCCGCGAGGTGATAGGGCTGGATCAGCATCTCTGCCGGTATCTTCCACTGTGCGTGGAGCCGCTGGATCATATCCACGTTGAGCATGCGCTTGCGATTGACGATTTCAGAGGCGCGCGATGCCGAGCCAAGGACCGTTGCGAGATCGCGCTGCTTGAAGCCTCGCATCTCCATATGTGAGACGATGGCGCTGACCGGATCAGGCATCTCTATCGGATAGTGCTTGTCCTCGTAGGCTTCGATGAGGGTAGACAGCACGTCGAAGCGCTCGGCGTCGGCACTGCCGGGCTCAGGTTCATGCTCGAAATACTGGGCAATTTCAGCGACGGCCCATTGAAGGTCTTCGTCGCTGCGGATGGGTCGAATGTTCTCCATCACACCTTCTCCACGTCTATCTTGTCATATTCGGCATGCGTTCCGACAAACTTGATCAGCACGCGCCTGAACGTGTAGCTGACATGCACGACCAGCCTGTATTTGTTGCCAGCAATGTCGAAGACCACTCGGTTGTCGGCGACAAAGTCCACGCTTGCGCCGAACACAGCCTTGATCTCGGCTGGGGTCGACCAGGTGGCACTGCTCGTGGCCTGATACCAAGCGGTGAGCGGACGCTGTGCCTGGGGATGTTTTTCCCAGAAGTCGCGCAGCGTCTTCTTGCTCAATATCTGCATGGCTTGATATAGCTATTTCCCAATCTGGGAACAAGTAATTTCCCGGATTGGGAAAAATCAGTTTGGCCGGCAGGTCAGCCCTTCGTAAAATAGTAAAACGCCAAAAACAGCCCGACTGCGACGACCAGTGCGCGGACGATCGCCTGCGGGACGCGGCGTGCGGTCCAGACGCCGGCATAGCCGCCGAGCGCGACGCCAGGGATCATGACGGCTGCAGCCGCCCAGGCGACGACGCCGCCGGAGGCGAAGATGATGATGGCGACCGCTGCGATGACGATGGAGAGCATGTTCTTCAGCGCATTGAGGCGGTGGTAGTCGCCGCCCTCGGTGAGGCCGAGGGTTGCCAGCATCATCACGCCCATGCCGGCACCGAAGAAACCGCCATAGATCGAGGTGAAGAACTGGACGATGCGGCCGGCGAGTGACGACGGTGCGTCTTCAGGCCGCTCGGCAAGTCTTGCCGGCCGGAGCCAGGGGCCGGCGGCGAACAGCGCGGTGGCGGCCAGCAGCAGCCAGGGGACGAGCGCGCCGAAGGAGACATTGTCGAGCGACAGCAGGAACAGCGAGCCGATCAGGGCACCGACGGCCGAGATGACAGCGAAGGCGAGCGCGCCGCGCCACATCCGGCGGATGTCCTTGATATAGGCCCAGGTCGAGGTGATGTAGCCGGGAAACTGGGCGATCGACGACGTCGCATTGGCCGAGATCGGCGGCAGCCCGGCCATGGTCAGCGCGCCGAAGGTCAGGAAGGTGCCGCCGCCGGCAATGGCGTTGACGACGCCCGAGAGGAAGCCCGCGACGAAGAGGATTCCGACTGTGATGAGGGTCACGGGTTGCCTGCTCCGGTAAGCTGCGCCTGGGGGTCTGTAGGTAGCCCGGGCCGGGGATGCAAGCCATGGCTTGCCGACGGCGGCCACTTGGTCCAAGGTCCGGCAAGCCGCGACAGCACGCAAAGCGCGTAAAAAAGACACTGCAAGGCGTGACAAATGGCTGAAATAGCGGTATGTGCCCGCCCGAACCGGACGAATAATCGACCGGACCCGTCAACAGTGACGGTGTAGTCGCCCCTGCCGGAAGGCCCGCGAGGGAACAAGGCATATCCGAGCGGTCATTGGAACTGCAAGGCGAGCGCGGGCGCTCTGGCTGTCGGAAGAACAAGAAGTGGATAGTTGAGATGGATATCATCCGTCAGCTCGAGGCCGAACAGGCCGCCAAGATCGAAGCCAAGCGCACCCTGCCGGAATTCCAGCCGGGCGACACCGTGCGCGTTCTGGTTCGCGTCACGGAAGGCACGCGTACCCGCGTGCAGGCCTATGAGGGCGTCGTGATCGCCCGCGCCGGCTCGGGCTTCCAGGAAAACTTCACCGTCCGCAAGATCTCCTATGGCGAAGGCGTGGAGCGCGTGTTCCCGGTCTACTCGCCGATGATCGAGGGCGTCGAGATCGTCCGCCGCGGCAAGGTCCGTCGCGCCAAGCTGTACTACCTGCGCGATCGTCGCGGTAAGTCGGCTCGTATCGTCGAGAACACCGGCGTGCGCGCCCGCAAGCTGAACGACGCCGAGCGCGAAGCAGCCAACGCCGAGAAGGCCCGCATCGAGGCCGAGAAGGTCGCCGCCGCCCAGGCCCTGGCCGCCGAGAAGGCCGCTCAGGAAGCAGCCGAGAAGAAGGCAGCAGCCGAGGCCGCCAAGGCTGCGGAAGCAGCGGCCGAACCTGCAGCCGAGTAATTTCCGGCACTTGTGTTTCGAAAGGGCGGCTTCGGCCGCCCTTTTGCGTTTCTGGGGGGATGGAATTCCAGTTCTTCCATGCGCGACGCATGGAGCCTGCTTGCATGCGGCCCGCGGCGAGCTAAAGTCTCGCGCAAACGACCGGCGTCGCCGGTCTCGCGCATTTTCGGGGAACTGATCATGAATAGTCTCAAGCTCGCGCTTGCCGGCGCTCTCGCCCTCGTGCTTTCGCCCTTCGTTGCCCAAGCCCAGAGCCTGCCCGACCTCGGCGGCAAGACGGTGGTGGTGGTGACCGAGAACGCCTATCCGCCGCTGCAGTTCATCGATCCCAAGACCGGCAAGCAGATCGGCTGGGAATATGACGCGATGGACGAGATCGCCAAGCGCCTGAACTTCAAGGTCGAGTACCAGAACACTTCCTGGGACGCGATGATCCAGGCAGTGTCCGACGGCCAGTACCAGCTCGGCATGACCGGCATCACCATCAAGGACGACCGCAAGGAGAAGGTCGATTTCTCCGATCCCTACATGCGTTCGCAGCAGTTCATGCTGGTGCGCGCCGACGAGGCCCGCTTCACCGACGCCAAGAGCTTCGGCGCCCTCAAGGACGGCCTGATCGCGGCGCAGCCGGGCACCTCGCCGTTCTACACCGCCGTCTACGAAATCCTCGACGGCAACGAACAGAACCCGCGCATCAAGCTGTTCGAGACCTTCGGCGCCACCGTGCAGGCGCTCAAGGCAGGCGACGTCGACCTGGTGCTGACCGACAGCGTCGCGGCCCAGGGCTATGTCGATGCCTCGGAAGGCAAGCTCAAGGTGGTGGGCGGGCCGCTGGGCAGCGAGGATTTCGGCTTCATCTTCAAGAAGGGTTCGGACCTGGTTCAACCGGTCAATGCGGCGATTGCCGCGCTCAAGGCCGACGGCACCTTCGATGCGCTGAACAAGAAGTGGTTCCTCGACTACAAGATGGGCCAGTAGTCTGGGGCATTCTTCGGTGTCAGTGCTCCACGTTGCCCCCCTCTGGGCTGCCGGCCATCTTCCCCACAAGGGGGGAGATCTGCAGCGTCACCAGCCACGCCAATATGGCAACATCGCAAGTTGGCGAAAGCCAAGCGGCCAGCCTGATCTCACCCCTTGTGGGGAAGATGGCCGGCAGGCCAGAGGGGGGCGACGTAAGGCGCCGCCGTCAACAGCCCCAGCAGTCACTCGATAGATGCCGCCGTCACACCGTACGGGCACAAAGGCGGACTTTCCCTGGTGGCTGGTGGCCGCCGGGGCGATCGGTATTGCCGCCGCGGTGGCGATCGCGGCGAGCGACGTCTACGGCCAGATCCTGTCAACGTTGGTCAAAGGGCTGTGGGTGACGCTGTTCGTCACCGTCGTCGCTTTCGCACTTGCCTCGGCGCTCGGCCTGTTCATTGCCCTTCTCGGACTGTCGAACTCGCAAATACTGCGCCAGATCGCGCGCTTCTATGTCGAGATCATCAGAGGGCTGCCGATCCTGGTGTTGCTGTTCTGGATCGCCTTCGTCGGCGCGCCAGCCTTCGTGGCGGCATGGAACTGGCTGTCGCTACCGCTGCAGGCGGCGGGACTGGTCGAGCCGATGCAGGTACGCGACTTCTCGCTGTTGTGGCGGGCAATCCTCGCGCTGACGATTGCCTATTCGTCCTTCATCGCCGAGATCTTCCGCGCCGGCATCCAGGCTGTCGACGTCGGCCAGATCGAGGCGGCGAAGGCTTTGGGCCTTTCGCGCTATCAGCGTTTCAGGCTGATCGTCTGGCCGCAGGCGTTTCGGACGATCCTGCCGCCCTACGGCAATGACTTCATCGCCATGGTGAAGGATTCCTCGCTGGTTTCGGTGCTCGGCGTCGCCGACATCACCCAGATGGCCAAGGTCTATGCCTCGGGCTCGTTCCGCTTCTTCGAGACCTATTCGATCGTCGCCTATGTCTATCTGCTCCTGACCGTCGGGCTGTCACTCGGCCTGAGGGCGCTGGAGCGGCGGATGCGAAGGGACCGCGCAGCATGACCGGAGACGCCGACAAGACCGCGCTCGACATGGTCTACGCTGCCGAGACGGAGGCAGGGCTCGCCGCCGCCTACGCGGCCTGGGCCAATGGCTACGACAGGGAGACGGCGGCACTCGGTTACTGCCTGCCCTTCGTGATCGCGGGGTGGGTGGCGCGGCATGTGCCGAAAGGCCTCGGGCCACTGCTCGACGCCGGCTGCGGCACCGGGCTGTCGGGGCCGTACCTAGCAGCACTTGGTTATGGCGAGATCGAAGGGCTCGACCTTTCCGAGGAGATGCTTGACCTGGCCCGGGCGCGCGGTGGTTATGCGGCGCTGACCAAGGCCGCGCTCGGCAGGCGGCTGCCGTGGCGCGACGGGCATTTCGCCGCCATTGTCTCGACCGGCGTGTTCACCGCGGGACATGCACCGGCCTCGAGCCTGGACGAGCTGGTCAGGATCACCAGCCGGGGCGGCTTCGTCATGTTCACCGTGCGCGACGTGGTGCTGGAGGCAGGTGGGTTCCGGACGAAAATCTCCGAGCTGGAGGCCGTGGGCAAATGGCGGACGGTCGAGGAGAGCCCGCCGTTCCGGGCCTTCGCGGTGGCTGAGCCGGAGGTGCTGGTGCAGGCCTTCGTTTTCGAAGTCCTCTGAGGCGGCGAAGGAACCTCGGCAGTCTCGGCGCGTTGGGTGCCGAACCAGCATGAGGGTCCCATGGAACAACTCGTCGAGGAATTCGGCCATCCGACGTACACCTCGTTTCCGGTCATCGTAGCAAGGCTCTTGCTGGCGACGATCTTCGGTGCGGTCATCGGCTTCGAGCGCGAATGGCGCAACCGGCCGGCGGGCCTGCGCACTCATGTGCTGGTCTGCGTTGCCGCGGCGACCTTCGGCATCCTGACCATCGAGATCGTCCATGCGCCGATGTTTACGGCCGACGGGATGAAGGAGATGGTCAAGGTCGATCCGATCCGGGCGGTCGAGGCGGTGACGGCAGGCGTCGCCTTCCTTGCCGCAGGTACCATCCTGTTCGCCCGAGGCGAGATCCAGGGTCTTACGACCGGAGCCGGCATGTGGCTGGCGGGGGCTATCGGCCTCGCCGCCGGGCTCGGCTTCTGGCAGATCGCCGGCTTCGGCACGTTGCTGGTCCTTGTCGTCCTGGGCTTGATGCACACGATCGAGGTGAAGTTCGACCTGAGCGAGGACAAGCGGGATGAAAAGCCTGTGGCGCGCAAGGTGCAGGTGAAGACCAGACGTCCGTAGCGCTATTGCATCTTTCGGCCGGAGCGAGAGCTCCATATGCCTAGCCGAGCATGTTGCAGTTTCGAGAACCGGTCCCACATTTTGGACCATGTTCCGGACGCAGGAGCGGCCATGACGAAGGGTGACGCCATCGCAATTGCCGGGGGCCGAAAAGATTGATATGAGCAGGCCATGGAAGAGCTCTTTGGAGATCCGGCCTATAAAGGTTTCGTGCTGCAGGACCACAAGCGCCTGCCCGCCCGATTCTTTGCCCGGATTTCCGGCGCCCTAAGCTGCCGACTTCCCTGAGCCGACGGGCTCCTTCCGGCATTTTGGCCGGCCATTTTCAATTATTGCCATCGACGGATCCAAGATCATGAGCGCACCGCGTACCCTCTACGACAAGATATTCGACGACCACGTTGTCGACCGCCAGGACGACGGCACCTGCCTGCTCTATATCGACCGCCACCTCGTGCACGAAGTGACCAGCCCGCAGGCCTTCGAAGGCCTGCGCATGACCGGCCGCACCGTGCGTCATCCCGAAAAGACGCTGGCCGTGGTCGACCACAACGTGCCGACCTCGCCGGACCGCAAGAACGGCATCAAGAACGAGGAGAGCCGCATCCAGGTCGAGGCGCTGGCCAAGAACTCGGCCGACTTCGGCGTGGAGTATTACTCCGAGAACGACAAGCGCCAGGGCATCGTGCACATCGTCGGCCCCGAGCAGGGCTTTACCCTGCCGGGCATGACCATCGTCTGCGGCGACAGCCACACCTCGACGCATGGTGCATTCGGCGCTTTGGCCCACGGTATCGGCACGTCGGAAGTGGAGCACGTGCTGGCGACCCAGACGCTGATCCAGAAGAAGGCCAAGAACATGCTGGTGCGTGTCGACGGCCAGTTGCCGGAAGGCGTCACCGCCAAGGACATCGTGCTCGCCATCATCGGCGAGATCGGCACTGCCGGCGGCACCGGCTACGTCATCGAATATGCCGGCGAAGCGATCCGCGCGCTGTCGATGGAAGGCCGCATGACGATCTGCAACATGTCGATCGAGGGCGGTGCCCGCGCCGGCCTGATCGCGCCCGACGAAAAGACCTATGCCTACGTCCAGGACAAGCCGCGCGCGCCGAAAGGCAAGGCGTTCGATATGGCGCTGGAGTACTGGAAGACGCTGCACACCGACGAAGGTGCACATTTCGACAAGGTTGTGGTGCTCGACGCAGCCAAGCTGCCGCCCATCGTCACCTGGGGCTCGTCGCCCGAGGACGTCGTCGCCGTCACCGGCGTGGTGCCGGATGCCGAAGTGATCGAGGACGAGAACAAGCGCAACTCCAAGAAGCGCGCGCTCGACTATATGGGCCTGTCCGCCGGCACCAAGATCACCGACATCGCCATCGACCGCGTGTTCATCGGTTCGTGCACCAATGGCCGCATCGAGGATCTTCGTGCCGTGGCCAAGGTGGTCGAGGGCCGCAAGGTCGCCTCGACCGTCAGCGCCATGATCGTGCCGGGCTCGGGCCTGGTGAAGGAGCAGGCGGAAGCCGAGGGCCTGGACAAGATCTTCGTCGCCGCTGGCTTCGACTGGCGCGAGCCGGGCTGCTCGATGTGCCTGGCGATGAACGACGACCGCCTCAAGCCGCATGAGCGCTGCGCTTCGACCTCGAACCGCAACTTCGAGGGCCGCCAGGGCTTCAAGGGCCGCACCCATCTGGTGTCGCCGGCAATGGCGGCAGCGGCGGCGATCGCCGGCCATTTCGTCGACATCCGCGACTGGCACTGACCAGGCGCCGGCCAATCCGGCGTGTCGAACATAAGGCGGTGGGCGCGAGCCCGCCGCCTTTTCCATTTGTTGAGGATGTCGGAAAGGTCCTGCTTCCGCGAGGTCACGTTAACGTCTTTTTCTCTCGGATATGGTTTGATCCGGCCGTGGGAGACGACGTCAGACGATGAGCGGTGCAGGGTTCATTCTCACGATCAATGTGTTCGTTGCCGGCCTGCTGGCGGCGGCGTTCATGGCGATCTCGATCTATGACGCCAAACGCGTTTCAGCGCGCTGGTTTGCGCTCTGCTACCTGACCGGCCTGCTCTATATCGGCACGGAATTCTCGATCCCGTGGTTCGAGAACACGCGGCCCATCGTCACCGCCAATTTTGCTGCCTTCCTGGCCACGCTGATCATCATGAATGTCGGGCTGGCGCGCCGCTACGAGGTGGCGCCGCCATGGCGCACCATGCTGGTGTTCCTGGTGCTGGCCACCGCTGCAGTCTATTTCACCCAGGGACTGCCGCGCGACTCGCTGCTCAGGATGATGACCTTCCAGACGCCCTACGCCGCGGTGCAGGCGATGGGTGCGGCGATCGTGCTCAGGTCGCGGGACAAGCTCAGCCAGTTCGACTACGCCCTGACCGGCGTGCTCCTGACGAGTGCGCTGCAGTTCTTCTCGAAGCCCTACTTGGCGCTTGCCGTCGGTTCCGGTTCCGATCCGCATCAATATCTGCAGAGCACCTATGCGATGATCTCGCAGGCGCTGGGCACGGTGTTCGCGCTGTCCATCGCGCTGATGCTGCTGGTGATCCTGGTGCGCGACATCCTTGCCGACGCGACACAGAAGTCGGAGACGGACGCGCTATCGGGCCTGCTTAACCGTGGTGGGTTCCAACGCCAGGCTGCGATTGCGCTGCGCGAGGCAGAGCGCCAGGGCCTGCCGGTGACGCTGGTGATTTCCGACCTGGACCATTTCAAGTCGATCAATGACACCTATGGCCACTTGTCCGGTGACCGGGTCATCGAGACGTTCGCGCGCTTCATCCATGAATCCAAGGTGGGCCACCACATAGCGGGGCGCATCGGCGGCGAGGAATTCGCCATCATCCTGCCCGGCACGCATCTGGCGGCGGCGCGGCTGTTCGCTGAGGGCGCACGCAGCGCGTTTTCGGCCCTGCCGATCGAAGGACTGCCGTCGAACCAGCGGTTTACCGCGAGCTTCGGTGTTGCCGAGCTGGTGGCCGGCGAGTTCATCGACCAGTTGATGCGCCGCGCGGACGCAGCGCTCTACGAAGCCAAGAAGGACGGGCGCGACTGCGTGCGGGTGGCGCCTGGCAGTGTCGTCGAGATGCAGGCCGAGACGAACGTGGTGCCCTTCGGCAGCAAGTCCTGACCCAAATCAGTAGCAGCGCAGGCCGGGCTGGGGGATCTCTCCCTCGGAGAAGCCGTACATGTAGCTGCGGCCCTTGAGCAGCATCGGTGGACGGTAGCAATGGCGCGTGGCACGCTGCCCCTCGTCGAGGTAGACGACCTTCGGCGTGGCGGAGCGGGTGTATTCGGCCAGCTTGCGGGCCGAATGGCCCTGGCCGACGACGATGCGCTTGTAGCCGGCGGCGCTGTCGACCACGAGATTGCCGAAGGAATCGGCGTAGACGCGGTCATGGTCCCAGCCGCCGGAAGCGGCAGGTGTCGCCAAGGCGATCGTCGCCGCGAGTGCGAGGGACGCAGTTCCGATGAAAGCCAGTGGGAGGCGCATCGCGCAATCTCCATGGTTTGCGGCGCGAGGTTTCGATTCGAAGCTTAACCTTTTCTTAATCTTTGTTAAGAGCCCGGGCCGCTCGGGCGGCGCTGATTAACAAACATGGTTAATTTTGGCTGAACGCAAGGCGGACGAAGCCGGCACGAACGGTGGCAGACGCATCCCCCATTGGCGCAAACGCGGGCCTACCCGTCCGTTGACTGAGAGCGATCTCGGGTCCGCTGATTACCCAAGCGGGTAGCTGCGATCGGCGTTCAATCGATTGAAGCCGTGATGCGACTAAATAGGTGCGCCAGAACGGTTTTCCGACTTTGACGCGGTGCAAAAAGCACATTAGAAAGCGCGCAGTCCGACGTCGCAAAACGGTGCGACGGCGCCGTATTCAAACATAGCCACGCTCGGATGCAGACCGGGGGAGCCATGAGCAAATCACAAGCAACCCAAGCCACATCGCGTGCGCGGCCATTGTCGCCGCATCTGTCCGTCTATCGCCCGCCGATCACCATGACGACGTCGATCCTGCACCGCATCACCGGCGGCGCGCTCTATTTCGGCACGCTCCTGGTTGCCTGGTGGCTGATCGCGGCGGCGACCTCGCAGCAGTATTTCGCTTTCGTCAGCTGGGTCTATGGCAGCTGGATCGGGCAGTTGGTGCTGCTTGGTTACACCTGGGCATTGATATTCCACATGATGGGCGGCATCCGTCACCTGATCTGGGATACCGGCGTGGGCCTGGAGAAGCATACCGCATCGAAGATCGCCTGGACGACGGTGTTCGCCTCTGTGGTGCTGACCGCCCTGGTCTGGATCGTCGGCTACATGGTTCGGGGTGCCTGACATGAGCGGCAGCAACAATCACGACATGCGCACCCCGCTCGGCAAGGTTCGCGGTCTCGGCTCCGCCCGCGAAGGCACCGAGCATTTCTGGCGCCAGCGCCTGACTGCGGTCGCCAACATTCCGCTGATGCTGTTTTTCGTCGGCCTTTTGATCGTTCTGAACGGCGCCGATTTCGCGACCGTGCGCGCCTCGCTCGCCAATCCGTTCGTGTCGCTGGTGCTGGCGCTGATGCTGCTCTCGGGCCTCTACCACATGCGCCTCGGCATGCAGGTCGTGATCGAGGACTACATCCATGGCGAGGGCCTCAAGGTGATCCTCATCATGCTCAATACTTTCTTTACCGTAGCGGTCGGCGTGGCCTCGCTCTTCGCCCTGCTCAAACTGGCATTTGGAGGCTGATACGGTGGCCAAGGACGGCAAGACCAGCGGAGCATCCGCCTACACATTCGTCGATCACAAGTTCGACGTCGTCGTTGTCGGCGCCGGCGGTGCGGGCCTGCGCGCCACGCTCGGCATGGCCGAGCAGGGGCTGAAGACCGCCTGCATCACCAAGGTGTTCCCGACCCGCTCGCACACCGTTGCGGCGCAGGGCGGCATCGCCGCCTCGCTGCAGAACATGGGGCCCGACTCCTGGCAGTGGCACATGTACGATACCGTCAAGGGCTCGGACTGGCTCGGCGACATGGACGCCATGGAATACCTGGTGCGCGAAGCGCCAGCCGCAGTCTACGAGCTCGAGCATTACGGCGTGCCGTTCTCGCGCACCGAAGAAGGCAAGATCTACCAGCGCCCGTTCGGCGGCCACATGATGAACTACGGCGACGGCCCGCCCGTGCAGCGCACATGCGCCGCGGCCGACCGAACCGGCCACGCCATCCTGCACACGCTCTACGGCCAGTCGCTCAAGCACAACGCGCAGTTTTTCATCGAGTATTTCGCACTCGACCTGATCATGGAGCCGGACGGCACCTGCACCGGCGTCGTGGCCTGGAACCTCGACGACGGCACCATCCACCGCTTCTCGGCGAAGATGGTTGTGTTGGCGACCGGCGGCTACGGCCGCGCCTATTTCTCCGCCACGTCGGCCCATACCTGCACCGGCGACGGCGGCGGCATGGCCTCGCGTGCCGGCCTGCCGCTGCAGGACATGGAGTTCGTGCAGTTCCACCCGACCGGCATCTACGGTTCGGGCTGCCTGATCACCGAAGGCGCTCGCGGCGAAGGCGGCTATCTCGTCAACGCCGAGGGCGAGCGCTTCATGGAGCGCTACGCGCCGTCGGCCAAGGACCTGGCGTCGCGCGACGTGGTTTCGCGCTGCATGACGCTGGAGATTCGTGACGGTCGCGGCGTCGGCAAGAGCAAGGACCACATCTTCCTGCACCTCGATCACCTCGATCCGGCGGTGCTGCACGAGCGGCTGCCCGGCATCTCGGAATCGGCGAAGATCTTCGCCGGCGTCGACGTGACCCGCGAGCCGATCCCGGTGCTGCCGACGGTGCACTACAACATGGGCGGCATCCCGACCAACTACTGGGGTGAGGTGCTGAACCCGACCGCGGGCAACCCCGACCGCGTGTCGCCCGGCCTGATGGCCGTCGGCGAGGCTGGCTGCGCTTCGGTGCACGGGGCCAACCGCCTCGGCTCCAACTCGCTGATCGATCTGGTGGTGTTCGGCCGCGCCGCAGCCATCCGCGCCGGCGAAGTGGTCGACCGCAACGCGCCAATCCCGTCGCCGAACGCGGCCTCGGTCGAAAAGATCATGGACCGCTTCGACCGCCTGCGTCACGCCAATGGCGGCACGCCGACGGCGGTGCTGCGTGAGAAGATGCAGCGCGCGATGCAGGAAGACGCTGCCGTGTTCCGCACCCAGGAGTCGCTGGAGCAGGGCTGCAAGCGCATTTCCCAGATCTGGGGCGAGATGAAGGACATCAAGGTCTTCGACCGCTCGATGATCTGGAACTCGGACCTGGTGGAGACGCTGGAGCTCGAGAACCTGATGTCCAACGCGATCGCCACCGTCTATGGCGCCGAAGCGCGCAAGGAAAGCCGCGGCGCGCATGCCCGCGAGGACTTCTCGGCCCGCGACGACGCCAACTGGCGCAAGCACACGCTGGCAAATGTCGCCGAGGACGGCGAGGTGACGCTGACCTACCGGCCGGTGCACACCGAGCCGCTGCTCAAGGAAGAAGACGGCGGCATCAGCCTGGCAAAGATCGCGCCGAAGGCGCGGGTGTACTGAGCCGTGGCGCTGGCGGCGGCAGGATATTCGCCAACGCCGCTTGCGGCGAAGCTCGGCCTCAAGGACGGCCAGAGCGTGGTGTTTGTCGGCCTGCCGGACGAGCTTGGCGAACTGGCTTTGTCGCGCGCGTTTGCAGCGAAGACGCTGACCGACTGGCCAGGGATCGCTGAGGCAGGCGAGGGCCACGACGTGGTCCATGCCTTCACCAGGCGACGTGCCGATCTCGACGGCAATGTCGGGACATTCAAGAAGATGATCGCGCCTGATGGCGCGGTCTGGATTTCCTGGCCCAAGAAGGCGTCGAAGATCGCCACCGACATCACCGAGGATGTCATTCGCGACGTGGCGCTGCCCAAGGGGCTGGTGGACGTCAAGGTCTGTGCCGTGGACGCCGTGTGGAGCGGGCTGAAGCTCGTCATCCGCAAGGAACTGCGTGCCAAGCTGTGAGGAACCGATCGTGGTCGAACTAACACTCCCCAAGAACTCGCAGATCAAGCAGGGCAAGACCTGGCCGAAGCCGCAGGGTGCGACCAATCTGCGCGAGTACCGGATCTACCGCTGGTCGCCTGACGATGGCGAGAATCCGAGCATGGACACGTATTTCGTCGACGTCGACGATTGCGGCCCGATGGTGCTGGACCATTTGCTCTACATCAAGAACAACATCGACCCGACGCTGACCTTGCGCCGCTCGTGCCGCGAAGGCATCTGCGGCTCCTGCGCGATGAACATCGACGGCTCGAACACGCTGGCCTGCACCAAGGGCTGCGACGACATTTCGGGTGCTGTGAAGATCTACCCGCTGCCGCACATGCCCGTGGTCAAGGACCTGGTGCCCGACCTCACCAATTTCTACGCCCAGCATCGCTCGATCGAGCCGTGGCTGAAGACGGTGTCGCCGGAGCCGGCGAAGGAGTGGCTGCAGAGCCACGAGGACCGCCAGAAGCTCGACGGCCTCTACGAGTGCATCCTGTGCGCCTGCTGCTCGACCTCGTGCCCGAGCTACTGGTGGAACGGCGACCGCTATCTCGGCCCAGCGACGCTGCTGCAAGCCTATCGCTGGCTGATCGACAGCCGCGACGAAGCCAAGGGCGAGCGCCTCGACAATCTCGAGGATCCGTTCCGGCTGTATCGCTGCCACACGATCATGAACTGCGCCCAGACCTGCCCGAAGGGGCTGAACCCGGCCAAGGCGATCGCCGAGATCAAGAAGATGATGGTGGAGCGGCGGGTGTGAGGCGCGCCCGATGCGCGTTCTCTACCTAACCGAGGGTACCTACCACCTAGATACGCCCATCGCGCCAATCCTGGAAGGAATGGGCGTGTCCATTCGTGTCCTTCCGATCCAGGAATTGCGCGGGGCCGGCAGCCGGAATCGGGCGATGAACAAGGTTCATCGCTATCTGCCGAGCGCCTCCATGGTTCGTTCCATCAAGCGGGCAATCGAAGACTTCTCGCCTGACATCATCCACATCGGGCAGGGGCGCACCGTGGCGCTTCCCGTCATGCTAGCACTGCGCGGTATGCCGGAAATGCCTGTGGTGTTCTCCCACGGTGCGATCGAAGGCCTCAACCTCCTCAGCCCGTTCGATTGGATGACCTATTTCAACCGGCGCATTACCCGCCTGCTGGTGCCGTCCAAGGCGCATGTCAACAACTGGATGGGCAGGCCCTTGCTTCGGCGGGCCATCGGGTCTGGGCGTTGCGATGTTCTTCCCCATGCAATTGCACCGTCCCCTGAATTGGGGGAAACCGAACGCGCTGCGCTACGGGCCAGATACGGCTTCGCGGCGGATGAGATCGTCGTCGGCACGGTGTGCTGGATACGGCCCATCAAGAACCTTGCCTTCGTCGCCGATATTGTCCGACGCTTGGGGCCGCCATTTGTGTTTGCGGTGGTGGGAAGCGGAAGTGAAACGGAACTTGAGCGGATCAGGCAGGCTGGCGGTGACCGGCTGCGACTGCTTGGCAAAATACCTGGCGCCAGAGACATGATGGCTGCCTTCGACATCTTCGTCACCCCGTCCCGTCTGCCGGGCGAATCGTTCGGCTTGGCGCCAGCCGAGGCGATGGCCGCAGGTGTGCCGGTGCTGACGATGAACTTCGGTGGGACCGCCGAGATCATAGAGCAAGGTGTATCGGGGTTCGGGTTGCCTTACGATCCGGATGCCTGGAGCGGTGCGCTCAAGTTGCTTGCCGGCGATGTAGAGCGCAGGAAGGCCATGGGGCTGGCTGCGCGCGAGCGGATCGCGACCAGCTTTTCTCCGGAAGCGATAGGGCTCAACTGCTACCACCTCTACGCCAATCTGCTCAGGAGCGGCGCGCCCGGTTTCGTCGATCGGCTTTTGGTTGCGCCCGTGGCGTCGCGCCAGCCGAAATCGAGAAGATGATGGTCGAACTGCGGATATGAGGCGATAGTGGCTGACATGACGGACATGGATCTACCCCACCTCACCGCGGCCGAAGCACGCGTGCTCGGCTGCCTGATCGAGAAGAAGGAACTGACGCCTGACGTCTATCCGATGACGTCGAACGCGCTGGTTGCCGCGGCCAACCAGAAGACGTCGCGTGAGCCGGTCATGGCCCTGGAGATGGTCGACATCACCAGGGCACTCGGCGCGCTGCAGGCGAAGGGGATGGCGAAGCAGCAATTCGCCTCGCGCGTCGAGCGCTACGAACATCAGATGGCGCAGAAGTTCTCGCTGACGCGCAACCAGAGCGCGCTGATCGGCCTGCTTCTGCTGCGCGGACCGCAGACCGTGTTCGAATTGCTCGCTCGCGCCGAGCGCATGGCGAACTTCGCCGATGCCGACGCCGTGCGCAGCGAACTCGACATGCTGATCGGCCGCAGGCCGGCGCTGGTCAAGGAGATCGGTCGCGCACCCGGCCAACGCGAGGATCGCTTCGCGCATCTGTTGTCCGGCGATGTCGACGCTGCGGTTGTCACGACAAGCCGGGCACCGAGCGCCGCCGCGCCCGTTGTTTCGGAGCTCGAGGAACGTGTTCGGCTTCTGGAAGAGGAAGTGGCGGCGCTCAAGGCGCGTCTCGACGCTGTCGGCGGATAGGCGCGTTGCGGACATTGAAAACGGCCCGGTTGTGGAAGCAGCCGGGCCGTTTTTGTTTTTGGTACAGCGCGGCGCGCCTTTCCTTCTCCCACAAGGGGAGAAGGGAAGGCCGCGCCTACTTCCTTGCCGCTTCGACGATCTCTCCGGCCATGGCTTCAGCGACCGCATCGGTGGTGCGGCCTTCGCGGTCGGCGCGCTGGAAGATGGCGGTCAGCGTGTCGGCGATCTTTTCGACGCGCGGCGAAACCGCCTCGACGCTGTAGCCGCCCTCGGCCATTTCGGCGGCGACGTTGATGACGCCGCCGGCGTTGATGACGTAGTCGGGGGCATAGAGGATGCCGCGCTCGACCAGGCGCATGCCGTCTTCGGCCGTGGCAAGCTGGTTGTTGGCGGCACCGGCGACGATCTTTGCCTTGAGCTGCGGGATCGTCTCGGCGGACAGGATGCCGCCCAATGCGCAGGGCGCGAAGATGTCGACGTCGGCCGAGAGGATGGCATCGCCGGAAACGACTGTCGCGCCGAACTTTTCGGCGGCGCGGGCGGTGCGGGCCGCATCGAGGTCGGAGACGGTGAGCACCGCGCCCTCAACATGGAGTTTCTCGCACAGCGACCAGCCGACCGAGCCGAGGCCCTGGACGGCGACGCGTATGCCCGCGAGGTTGTCGCTGCCGGTGCGGTGGCGGAGTGCGGCCTTGAGGCCGACAAAGGTGCCCTGGGCGGTGAAGGGCGAGGGGTTGCCGCTGCCGCCCTTGGTGGTGCCGCTGACATTGGCCGCACGCTCGGCGAGGAAGTCGGCGTCGGCGAGCGTCATGCCGACATCCTCGGCGGTGATGTACTGGCCGGCGAGCGTGTTGAGCATCTCGGCATAGGCCTCGAGCATGGCCGGCGTCTTGTCTTTCTTCGCGTCGGCGATGATGACCGCCTTGCCGCCGCCGAGCGGCAGGCCGGCGATGGCCGACTTGAAGGTCATGCCGCGCGACAGCCGAAGCGCGTCGATGACGCCAGCCTCGAAGCTGATGTGCGGCCAGATGCGGGTGCCGCCGAGGGCGGGGCCGAGCACGGTGGTGTGGATCGAAACGATGGCGGTCAGTCCGCGCGCCGTGTCGCGGCCGAGCCAGACCTGCTCGTGATGGTCGAAGCCGTCGAGATGGGCGACGTCTGCGGTGATGTCGGTGATTTCGAGCGTGGTTGCGCCGGCAAGCTTCTGGTGGCACGGTTCCAGGACATTCAGCATGAGGGTCCTCCCGGTAGGCTGATCCCTGGAGGGTAAACATTTCAGGCGATTTTTGGTTTCGAAGACGGGGCGCGCCGCGACCGCGCATTGCGCTCGTCCGGTCTGCCGCGCAACAAACGAAAAAATGGCCGGACGCCGGGTCTGCCCACCCGACGCCCGGCCGCTGTGCTGCCGCAAGTGCTACTGCCCCCAGCTTGCTTGCGATGCAGCCAGACCTGTCATCCGAACGATCCCGGCCCTCAGCGCCTCCGTTCGTTTCGTTCCCTTGGCGGCTTCGGCTCGGCCGGCTTTGGCGGCTTGCTGCCCGATGCCATCGGCGCCAGAAACGCGCGCGGGTTGAACCCCGCCGCGGCCAGGGCCGCCAAGGTCTTCCAGAATTGAAGATGGTGCATGCCCGTTTCCCCGTGGCTGGACTGGACCAAATTCGATTTGCGAGCGGCAAACTAGAGACGCGCCACAGCATATTCTTGGACGGGACGGCACCTGCGACGGGTCTGGGCGGTCCTGGATTGACCTATCGTCTGACGCGAACTACAAAGCGCAGCTTCGCGTATGGGTTGTATCTAGTTGGGTGAGTCGATGGCCGCTGACGGACAGTTCACTTCATTTCGCATCGTGACGGAGGACCTGCCGGTAGAGGACAGGTTGTCCGTGCTGCGCGAGGTCTACGGCAAGACGATCCTCAAGGCCGATCTCGAACCCGTCGACGATAGTCCGGTCCAGATGGACATGCGGGTCAGGCTGCTGCCGGGGATAGGCATTGCTACCGGCACCGCCTCACCGATCAAGGTCGGCGTCAAATCCGAGATGATCGAGAATGACGACATCATTCTGCTGGCCGCTCTCGCCGGCGGCAGCCACATGCAGATCGGCAAGCAGGAAGAGAGCGTGTTGCCGGGCTGCGCAATGTTCGTGCCCGGCGGCCGGACCGGCGCCAATGTGACGCGGCCAGGCTTCACCTATGTCAATCTGCGCTTCGAGCGGAAGGCGCTGCAGCCGCTGGTTGGAGACGTATCCAAACTGATGATGCGGCCGATCGCCGTGGACCAAGGGCCTATGCACCTGCTGCTGAGCTATGCCACCGCCCTGCAGCAACTGGACGATGCCTTGCCCGGCGACATGGCGCGCAAGGTGGCGAGCCATCTGCTGGACCTGACGGCGCTGACGCTGGGGGCGACGCGCGAGGCGGAGCAGGTGGCGATAGGGCGCGGCCTGCGGGCTGCGCGTCTGGCGGCGATCAAGGCCGACATTTCGGCGCGCGCCGACCTGCGCGGGCTCTCGGCCGAGGCGGTCGCCGCCGAGCACAGGCTGTCGGCGCGCTATGTCAGGAAGCTGTTCGAAGGCGAGGGGCTGTCGTTCACCGCATTCGCGCTCGGGCAGAGGCTGATGCGGGCACACCGGATGCTGGCCGATCCGATTTGGGCCGGGCACAGCATCATCGACATCGCTTATGAGGCCGGCTTCAACGACCTATCCTATTTCAACAGGGCGTTCCGCAAGCGCTACGGCGTCACGCCGTCGGACATACGTGCAGGGGTGCTGGCGGCATAAGGGCGCCGAGCCGTTGCCCGGCGCCCCTTGCGGCTCAGGCGAGCCTGGCGTCGAGCGAAACCTTGATGGCGCCGAGCGCCTTGGAAACGGGGCAGCCTTCCTTGGCCTTGGCGGCGAGTTCCTGGAACTTGGCGTTGTCGATGCCGGGTACGCTGCCGACAAGCGTGAGCGCACTTTCGGTGATGCCGGTGCCCGGAACGAGGGTGACGACCGCCTTGGCGTCGAGCTTGTCGGCGGGGGTGCCGTTTTCGGCAAGGAAGTGCGACAGCTGCATGGCAAAGCAGCCGGCGTGGGCAGCGGCGATCAGTTCTTCGGGATTGGTGCCGGACCTGCCGGTTTCATCCTCGAAGCGCGCCTTGAACGAATAGGGCTGGCCCCTGAGCGCGCCGCTCTGGGTGTCGAGTGTTCCCGAGCCTTCCTTCAGATTGCCTTTCCAGACGGCGTTGGCGCTGTGGTTCATGATGTTCTCCATGATTTCTGACGGGGCCGGGTTCGGCAGCCGGATGAGACTATAGCGCTGGCTGGCGCGCCTGCCAGCTTTCCGACGTCAGGAAAGCAGCGTCGCGCGAAAAAACTGTCTAGCGAAAATGTCTGCTTGTTGTGCGCTCGTCCTTGGAGTTCGACCCGGCAGGCTCACTCTTCGGCAGGGTCAGGGTGGGGGGCAGTGGCGCTGATGCTGGTGCTGGCGTCCGCTCCGGGAGGCCGGTGTCCAGGCGAGGTTGCTTGGGAGTGCGTCCTTCGACAAGCTCAGGATGAGGACCCTAGGCGCTGCCGACGTTCGGTGCTGCCTGCGTTAGAATCGACAGATTTGACGAGAGAGATTTAGCGTCAACGGTCCTCATCCTGAGCTTGTCGAAGGACGCACAACCGACCAACTGGACTTGCGGAGGTGGAGGAACGAGTTCTGGACCGGTTCTGGCTTTGCCGGCGTCACGGCTGGATCCCCGACACTCTCCGCTCGCTCACGAGGTCGAGGATGACGGATGCGGAGGCGCCTCCGCCAATCTCAGGTGCTGCGATTGCCAGAGAGTTCCGTGCTGCGATTGGCAGAGACCTCTGGTGTTGCGAGTGACAGAGACCACCGGTGTTACGAGTGGAAGAGGGCTCCACGATTGGCAGACCTCCGGGCAGAGGTGGAACAGATCCGTCCCTAGATCGCATCGCCCTTGAGCAGCCGCGGCGTTTCGCCCGTTAGGCCGGACGCCTGGCGGATGAAATACTCCTTCAGGCGCGGCACGCGGTCGACCAGCCCAAGGCCGATGTCGCGGAGGGCGCGGACCGGGGCGATGTCGTTGGAGAACAGCCGGTTGAGCACGTCGGTGGTGACGCCCATGCGCACGGTGTCGAAGCGGCGCCATTGCTCGTAACGTTCGAGCACGTCGAGCGCGCCGATGTCCTGGCCGAGCCTGTCGGCCTCGACGATGGTTTCGGCGAGGGCTGCCGCATCCTTGAAGCCGAGATTGAGGCCCTGGCCGGCGATCGGGTGGATGCCATGGGCGGCGTCGCCGACAAGGGCGAAGCGGGGTGCTACGAAGGCACGCGCCAGGGTCAGGCCGAGCGGCCAGGCGCGGGGCTTGTCCTCGACGCGGATCTCGCCGAGCTTCAGGCCGAAGCGCTGCTCAAGCTCGATTTCGAAGACGAACGGGTCGCCGTTGACCAGCTTCTCGGCATCCTCGGTGCGCTCGTTCCAGACGATCGAGGAGCGGTTGACGCCGTCCTTCGGCTTGAGCGGCAGCGTGGCGAAGGGGCCGGCGGGCAGGAAATGCTCTTCGGCACGGCCGCCATGCGGGCGTTCGTGCGCGACGGTGCAGACGATGCCGGACTGGCCGTATTCCCAGCGCACGGTCTTGATGCCGGCCATGTCGCGCAGCCTGGATTTCACGCCGTCGGCGGCAACGAGAAGGCGCGTATCGATGCTGACGCCATCGGCGAGATGGACCTTGGCGCCGGCGATGCCCGCCTCGAAGGCCTCGACGGCAACGCCCTCGATGATGTCGATGCCGAGCTCGGCGGCTCGGCGGCGCAGCGCGCCGTTGAGCACCTTGTTCTCGATCATGTGGGCGAAAGGTTCGCCGGAGCCGACCTCGCCGTCGAAGGTAAGGAAAACCGGGCGGACGGGATCGGCGCTCTTCGAATCGGTGATGACCATGTCGGTGATGGCCTGCGCCTCGGGCGCGATCTCCTCCCAGCAGCCGAGCTGGTCGAGCATGCGGCAGGCGGCAGCGGCAATCGCCGAGGCACGGCCGTCCTTGCGCCAGACCTCGGCAGGTGCGGCGTCGACGATGGCGACGTGCAGATTGGGCCGGGCCTGCTTGATCGATACGGCGGTTGCCAGGCCGACATAGCCGGCACCTGCGACCAGCACGTCGAGCTGCGTCGATTTCTTGTCGTCAGTTTCGCGCGTGACCATGGCGGCGTCCTTTACGGCTAGGCTTCCCGCCTTGACTCGACGGGGGCTTCCTGATGGAAACCGGGGATACTTCGTCCCGAAAAGGGGAAAGCATGCCGGCCGGAATACAAGAGCTTCTGAGCATTCTCAATCTCGAGAAGCTGGAACACAACCTGTATCGTGGTCGCAGCCCGCAGGCGCACTGGCAACGGGTGTTCGGCGGCCAGACCATCGCCCAGGCTTTGGTTGCGGCACAGCGCACGGTGACGGCCGACCGGCATGTGCATTCGCTGCACGGCTATTTCATGCGGCCGGGCGATATCAACGTGCCGATCGTCTACGAGGTCGACCGCATCCGCGACGGCGGCAGCTTCACCACCCGGCGGGTGGTGGCGATCCAGCACGGCCACGCGGTCTTTTCGCTCGAGGCATCGTTCCAGGTCGAAGAGGAGGGGCTCGAATACCAGATGCCGATGCCGCTCGACGTGCCGCCGCCCGAGCAGCTGAGGTCGCAGCGCGAGCTTCTGCAGGAAGCCAAGCATGTGCCCGAGCAGATCCGGCTGTTCTGGGCCAAGGAGCGGCCGCTGGAGCTCCGTCCCGTCTATGCCGAGCACTATTCGAGCCGAGACAAGCTGCCGCCGCTGCAGAAGGTATGGCTGCGCCTGACCGGGCCGGTGCCCAACGATCGGGCGTTGCGCGCGGCGGTGCTTGCCTATCTTTCCGACATGACGCTGCTCGATACGGCAACCTTTGCCCATGGCCGCGGCATCTTCGATCCCGACATCCAGGCGGCGAGCCTGGATCATGCCATGTGGTTCCACCGCGAACATGCGCTGGACGGCTGGCTTCTCTACACCCAGGACAGCCCTTCGACCTCGGGTTCGCGCGGTTTCACCCGCGGCGCGCTCTACGCCCAGGACGGCACGCTGATCGCATCGGTGGCGCAGGAAGGGCTGATCCGCCTGCGCAGCAAGCCTACAAACTAGGCATTTTAGAATTTATGCACATTGTGTGAGCAGGTGCATTGCTGCACCTGCGAAGGATGCTGCATGGCCATGGGGCATTTCACTTCAATCTCAATAGCTTAGCCTGTGCCAATGCAAACTGGCACGGAGCTTGAATGGCGTAGGTCACTCACCGGTGGCTTTCGGGTCCGCTGGCGACGTCTGCAACGCGGGGGACCCGCAACAGCAAGGGGTGAAACCTGATGAAAATCGTGATGGCCATCATCAAGCCGTTCAAGCTCGACGAGGTGCGCGAAGCGCTCACCAATGTCGGCATCCAGGGCCTGACCGTCACCGAAGTCAAAGGCTACGGGCGCCAGAAGGGGCACACCGAGATCTACCGCGGCGCCGAATATGCCGTCAGCTTCCTGCCCAAGATCAAGATCGAAGTCGCCGTCAGCACCGACCTCGTCGACAAGGCGGTCGAGGCGATCACCGGTGCCGCCAAGACCGGCCAGATCGGCGACGGCAAGATCTTCGTCTTCGGCATCGACCAGGCCGTGCGCATCCGTACCGGCGAAACCGACACCGACGCGCTCTGAGCGGGCCAACCAATTCTCATGGAGACCTCAATGCAAATTCCAACCTCATTGAAGACGGCGGCGCGCTCGGCCTTGCTTGGCACGCTCGCGCTCGCCGCCCTGGGAACGGTCGCGGCCTTCGCCCAGGAAACCGCACCCGCGGCAGCCGATGCCGCTGCGACGGCCCCAGCACCCGCTGATGTCATGGACAAGGGCGACGTCGCCTGGATGCTGACCTCGTCGCTGCTGGTGCTGTTCATGGCGTTGCCGGGCCTGGCGCTGTTCTACGGCGGGCTGGTGCGCGCCAAGAACATGCTGTCGGTGCTGATGCAGTGCACGATGATCGTGGCGCTGGTGATCGTGATCTGGACGTTCTGGGGCTACTCGATGGCCTTCGGCGACGCGCCGAGCCCCTACTGGGGTGGTCTCGGCAAGGCCTTCCTTGCCGGCGTGACGCCGGAAAGCATGGCCGCGACCTTCACCAAGGGCGTGGTCATTCCCGAATATGTATTCATCGTCTTCCAGATGACCTTCGCCTGCATCACCCCGGCGCTGATCGTCGGCTCGTTCGCCGAGCGCATCAAGTTCCCGGCGGTGCTGCTGTTCGTGGCCTTGTGGGTGACCTTCGTCTACTTCCCGATCGCCCACATGGTGTGGGATTCGGACGGCCTGATCTATGGCTGGGGCGCGCTTGATTTTGCCGGCGGCACGGTCGTGCACATCAATGCCGGCATCGCCGCGCTGGTCGGCGCCCTGCTCGTCGGCAAGCGCACCGGCTACGGCAAGGACAACATGGCGCCGCACTCGATGACGCTGACCATGGTCGGCGCCTCGATCCTGTGGGTCGGCTGGTTCGGCTTCAATGCCGGCTCGAACCTCGAAGCCAATGGCGGCGCAGCACTCGCCATGATCAACACCTTCACCGCCACCGCCGGCGCGATCCTTGCCTGGGTGATCATCGAAGTGGTCGCACGCGGCAAGGCTTCGATGCTGGGCGCGGCCTCGGGCATGGTCGCGGGCCTCGTTGCAGTGACGCCGGCTGCCGGCTTCGTCGGTCCAGTCGGCGCCATCGTACTCGGCGCCATAGCCTCGGCCATCTGCTACTTCTTCGTGGCGGTGGTGAAGATCAAGCTCGGCTATGACGACTCGCTCGACGTGTTCGGCATTCACGGCGTCGGCGGCATCGTCGGCGCGATCGGCACCGGCATCTTCAATGCCGAGTCGCTCGGTGGCATCGGCTATGGCGACATGTCGGTCGCCGGCCAGGTCTGGACGCAGTTCCTCGCCGTGTCGGTGACGGTGATCTGGTGCGGCGTCGGTTCGCTGGTGCTCTACAAGCTGG
Organism: Aminobacter sp. MSH1; assembly: GCF_003071665.1. GTDB lineage: Bacteria > Pseudomonadota > Alphaproteobacteria > Rhizobiales > Rhizobiaceae > Aminobacter > Aminobacter niigataensis. The sequence continues at coordinate 1,142,094 of NZ_CP026265.1, forward strand.
TCGATCTGCTGATCGGACTGCGCCCGACCGTCGAAGCCGAACGCCAAGGACTCGACCTAACCTCGCATGGCGAAGTGGCCTACCACACGTAATTCCGGCCGGCGGCGGATCGAAAAACTCGCCGCCGCATCCTCCCTATCCCGTCGTGGCCGCCCGAAAAGCGCCCACGCCTTGGGGCCCGGAGCAATCCGGGCCCTCTTTTTATGCCGGGCGCATCAAATCAGGCAAAAAACGCCCGAATCCGTGGCCACAAGCCGATCGCTGCGCGCACGCGGCGGGCGGCGTTGGCACCCCGCACCGCTTCGCCGAAATGGCAGTAGCAGACGATGTTGTGCAGTTGCCTGTCGGACAGGTCGAAGAAGCGCTTTGCCTCGCCATAGCTGTCGTCGGCAAGGCCATCGGCCCGGAAACCCGCGTCCTCGAATGCCACGGTGATGGGCGAGCCCGCGACGCGCAGTGCCTGCCGTGCGGCGCGAGGCGTGTATTCCGTGCCTGAAAGCGTTCCAAGGCGCCGTTCCGGCTCGCGCTGCAGAAGTTCGGCCCAACGTTCGAGGCGCTGGGTTCGCGTCATCGGCAGGCGCGGAGTTGCAGGACGGACTTCAGCGAAGGCTTGCAATTGCTCGATGCTATGGTGCTTCATCGTTGCCTCCTTTTAGTTTTCGCTAATATACAAAGGTATGGCGATGCCGATGCCGCGGCAAGCCCGTATTGTCTCGCCGGAACGGAAAAACCCCGCTCGGAGGGGAGCGGGGTTTTTCCTGCCAATAGGTCCACAGGAGGTGGTCTACATGGCGGACATCGTCACCGCGCTTACCTTGGTGGCATCGTCGTCGGCCACTGTGACCGTGACCTTCATGCCAGCGGCCAGATCGGCCGGCAGTGCGACGTCAGCGGGCACGGTGTAGCTCTTGCCATCTTCCATCGTGATGACGCGGGTGTCCTTGTTGAACTCCTTGACGACGCCGTCGGCCGAGGCCGCCCATGCTGCGCCTGCCATGAGTGCCGCGGCTCCAAGAGCCAAAATCAGCTTTCTCATTCTGCTTCTCCTTGGTTGTTCCCTCGCCCTACCAACGACCCAAGTTCGCCATGGTTGCATCAAATCGAGTGGTCGACGGGATAATACCGCCCTTGGCCGGCGGACGCCGGGCGGCGAGGAAGGCAACGCTTGCCAGAGATGGCTAGCGCTTCCGACGCTGCGCGTCGGAGCCTTGCCAGCCGCCCAGCATGTCTAAAGCATCGAGTCCGTCAGCTTGTTCGCCGGGATACGTGCGCGACCTCACCGACGAAAAGAGCGCAATCGCGCCAAGGAGGAAATTGGCTAGAAAGGAACGCTGCCGGACAGCAGGCTCCTTGGCGCAGCCTTCGACGGCCTGCTGCAACTGGATCGCGTCACCTTGCATGAGTTTGCGCCCTTCCGGTGCTGAAATCGGGGACTTCTGCAAAGGGCGCCGGCCCGCTCCATCGGGCATTCTGACGCCCCCCGGCGACAATGCCCGATCGTGCGAGCGGACGATCTCGCGACTTGGCCGCAGTGTAAATGCAATGGGAGCGGAACGTCCGGAACACTACGGAATTTCCCGGAAGTTCCTGAGGTGGCTTGCTTTCGGTGGCAAAGAAGAAAATATGTCGAACTGGAGCGCTGGGGGAGAATTAATGGAATGAATATTGACCGGAAGCTGCGCCTGACTGCGGCTTTTGTTGGCGCAGCGACACGGAAGGATTTGGCTGCGGCTTTCAGGCGGGTGAATCCGGCGACCGCATTCGATGTCGATCGGGCCGACAAATGGCTCCAGGGCCGGTCAACGCCGCGACAGTTCAGCGTCTACGAAGACTGGATCAAGATGCTCGAACTTCCCAAGCAGGCCGACTGGATCGTCGACTGCGACCTGGACAGCTTCGTCGGCCAGATATGCGAACACCATGGCAGGGATCGCCAGCAACTCGAGCGGAGAGCGATGGCTTTCGGCAAGCCCCAGCAGCCGGGGCAGGACGACAGGGGGGCCACGATCGTCGGCCGCTATGCCTGCTATTCACACAGCTGGTCGCCATATTTTCGCGGCCAGTTCATCCGTGGGACGCTGGTGATCGAACAGGAGCACGGGCCGCAGCGGCTGACCGCGACCTATATAGAACACCTGCCGACGATGCGGCTGCAGCTCAAGGGTCATGTGACCGTCACGCGGCGCAGCGTCTATATCCATGTCGGCGGACCAAGCGACGATACCCATTTCTTCTTCGCGCTGTTTCCGTTCTCGCCGCCGGGAAGCGTGCTTGGCGGATACCTTGCCGGCACGACCGTGCTCGGGCCGGAGTCCCAGCCCTCGGCCACGCGTGTCGTCCTGGTGCGGCTGAAGCAGGCGGACATGCAGTCGAATGCGGGCGACGGCTATCTCGATCCGGCCCTGACGATCCCGCAGGATCTGGCGAGGTTCGACATCGATCTCGCCCAGCCTGACGTCGCCGACCTGCAACTGCGCAGGTTTCTGACGCGTGCCAGCGATGCTGGCGCCGACCAGATCGCCACCGATGATTTCCAGCCCCTCGTCGAGATGTTCGACCGTGAATGGCTCGGCCGCTGAGGCCGGCAGATGAACCATGGCTTAACCTTAATGCGGCCTTAACCTTCGCCCCGATAGTCTGACAGCCGAATCTGCCCGAGACGCGTCCGCGCCCGGGCCAAAGCATTATTGGACGGGGACGAGGCATGCGTTCTGGGGTTTCCTCACCGCTCGCGCTGACTGAAACGGGGCACGGCATCCAGGCATTCGCGCGACGGCAGGCAGGCCGCGCGGCGGGCTTGGGCCTGTTTGCCTTCGTCGCCTTTGGGCTGGCGGCGCTCGGCACCTGGAACGTCGCCGATCCGAGCTTCAGCCATGCCACCGACAATCCGGTGACCAACGCCATGGGTTATCCCGGCGCGGTGTTTGCCGACCTCGCCATGCAGTTCTTCGGCCTGGCCTCGGTCGCAGCCCTGATGCCGGCGGTGATCTGGGGCGTGCTGTTTGCCACCGCACGCGGCGTCGACCGCATGCCCAAGCGCGGCGTTGCCTGGTTTGGCTCTGCCCTGCTGGCGGCGGCAATCACAGGCTGCGTCGGTGCCCCGCCGACCTGGCCGCTGCCGACCGGCCTCGGCGGCGTGTTCGGCGACATGGTGCTCAAGCTGCCGGGGCTGTTCATCGGCGGCTATCCGACCGGTCTGATCGCCACCGTCATCGGCGTGCTGCTGATCGCGCCGGCGATCTGGCTGTTTGCCTTCGGGGCTGGCTTGCTCAACCGCGAGAACGGCTTTGCCGTCGTCAACCCGAAGCCCAAGCCCGACATGCGCGAGCAGGATTTCGCCAGCTTCGACGACGAGGACGAAGACGACAACGAGGGTGTGCTGGCGCTTGGCGCGATCACCCACTGGTGGCTGTCAGCCAAGGCCTATATGCGCCGCCGCGCCGCCAAGCGCCGCGAGCAGGAAGGCTACGACATGCCGCCGGTGAAGCGCGAGAGCGCCTGGCGGCAGGCGGCCGAGCGCGTCGAATCGGCCGAACGTGCCGAAGCCCGCGTTACCGCAGGTGGCCGCGCGCGCGTCGAGCCGGAGTTCTTTGCCCAGATGGTGTCGCAGGACCGCCAGGTCTCGGTCGCCCCGGACGACCAGGACGTGTTCGGCGACGACGACGATTTCGACATGCCCTCGCTCGACGGTCGCGCGCAGGTACAGAATTTCCGCTCGCCCGCCTCGGCAGGTCCCGCCTCGGCACGTGTCGCGGCGCCCGCACCGCGGCCTGCTCCCGGCGCTCGCGTGCAGCGCGAAGCGCAAACGACGCTGATCGGTGCCGACACTTTCGAGATGCCGTCGCTACATTTCCTGTCGGAGCCCAAGAATGTGGCGCGCGACGCCAGCCTGTCCAAGGACGCGCTGGAACAGAATGCGCGCCTGCTCGAAGGCGTGCTCGAGGACTTCGGCGTCAAGGGCGAGATCATCCATGTCCGCCCGGGTCCAGTCGTCACGCTCTACGAGCTTGAGCCGGCGCCGGGCATCAAGTCGTCCCGCGTCATCGGCCTTGCCGACGACATCGCGCGCTCGATGAGCGCCATCGCCGCCCGTGTCGCGGTGGTGCCGGGGCGCAACGCCATCGGCATCGAACTGCCCAATGCCAAGCGCGAGACGGTCTATCTCAGGGAGATCATGGCGAGCCGCGACTTCGAGACGACCAAGGCGAAGCTTGCGCTGGCGCTCGGCAAGTCGATCAATGGCGAGGCGGTCATCGTCGACATCGCCAAGATGCCGCACGTGCTCGTTGCCGGCACCACCGGCTCGGGCAAGTCGGTGGCGATCAACACCATGATCCTGTCCTTGCTCTACCGCATGACGCCGCAGGAATGCCGGCTGATCATGATCGATCCGAAGATGCTCGAACTGTCGGTCTATGACGGCATTCCGCACCTTCTGACGCCAGTCGTCACCGACCCGAAGAAGGCTGTGGTGGCGCTGAAATGGACGGTGCGGGAGATGGAGGACCGCTACCGCAAGATGTCCAAGGTCGGCGTGCGCAACATCGACGGTTTCAACGCCCGCGTCAGCCAGGCCGAGAAGAAGGGCGAGAAGATCTCGCGCACCGTGCAGACCGGCTTCGACCGCCAGACCGGCGAGGCGATCTACGAGACCGAGGACCTCAACCTGGAGCCGATGCCCTACATCGTCGTGATCATCGACGAAATGGCCGACCTGATGATGGTCGCCGGCAAGGACATCGAAGGTGCCGTTCAGCGCCTGGCGCAGATGGCGCGCGCGGCCGGCATCCACGTCATCATGGCGACGCAGCGTCCCTCGGTCGACGTCATCACCGGCACGATCAAGGCCAACTTCCCGACCCGTATCTCGTTCCAGGTGACGTCCAAGATCGACAGCCGCACGATCCTGGGCGAACAGGGCGCCGAGCAGCTGCTGGGCATGGGCGACATGCTGTACATGGCCGGCGGCGGCCGCATCCAGCGCGTCCACGGCCCGTTCGTTGCCGACGACGAGGTTGAGAAGGTGGTCGCCCACCTCAAGCTGCAGGGCGTGCCGGAGTATCTCGACGCGATCACCGAAGACGATGGCGAGGACGAGGACGATGCGCCGGGCAAGGGCGGCGGCGGTGGCGGCGGCAATTTCGAGGATTCGGACGACCCGTACGACCAGGCTGTCGCCGTGGTGCTGCGCGACGGCAAGGCCTCGACCAGCTATATCCAGCGCCGTCTCGGCATTGGCTACAACCGTGCTGCCTCGATCATCGAGAAGATGGAGCAGGAGGGTATCGTCGGGCCTGCCAATCATGCCGGCAAGCGCGAGATTCTGGTGCCGACCGAAGACGACAAGATGTAGGATCAGGGGAACCTGCGATCACGTTTTCGCGTTCTTGGGCGCATGGCGTGAACCATGTCAAACTTCAGCCCTACTAAGTGCCGATAGAACCGTCGAACTGGATTGAGAGAGTAACCGGCATGAACGACGACATCCGCACCCCGACCCGCCGACGCCTGCTCGGCTTCGCGGCGGCCATCGCGCTGACCGCGACGCCGCTGATCGCATGGCAGAACCCGGCCCAGGCCCAGGCCTCCGAGGCGGCGCAACGTATCGCCGACCATTTCTCCAGCGTGCGCTCGATGTCGGGCGAGTTCGTGCAATTCGGTCCGCGCGGCGAGCAGACAGGCGGCAAGTTCTTCCTGCAGCGCCCGGGCAAGATCCGCTTCAACTATGAGGCGCCGTCCAATTTCAAGGTCATCTCCGACGGCAAGTCGGTGGTCATCCTGAACTCCAAGATGCGGACCTCCGATCTTTATCCGCTGTCGAAGACGCCGCTGAAGCTGCTGCTCGACGAGCGCATCGATCTCACCGGCAACAAGGTCAAGAGCGTCACCGAAGAGGACGACCTGACCACCATCAAGCTTTCCGACAAGCAGGTGTTCGGCAATTCGACCATCACCATGATGTTCGACCCCAAGACCTATGAGCTTAGGCAGTGGACGATCACCGATGCGCAGGGCAAGGACACCACCGTGATGGTGTTCAACGTCAAGCAGGGCGGCTCCTTCGCCGCCGACACGTTCAAGATCGACTACAAGCTCAACCGCGAGCTCAACACGCAAAAAAAGAGCGACTGAGAGGCTGCTTGCAAACTCTACCCTGCCGGTCATCTGACGCGGCTTTCTGCGCTTCCGGTGCTCACGTACTTTAGTACGCTCCGCTCCGGTTCTCGAAACCCCCGCCATATGTCTCGGCAGGGCGAGTTATCAATCAGCCTCTTGGGGTAAGTCTGCCCGCCTTAGCTGTGGACAGCGCTGCGGCCGGCGCTGCATCCGTCTTCGCGCCTTGTCATCGCTGGCCTGTACTGGCAGGTTCCGCCGCAAATTCTTGCCGGAACCAGCCATGTCCTTTTCCCTTGCTACCTGGAACATCAACTCCGTGCGCCTGCGCATGCCGCTGGTCGAGCGGCTGCTGAACGAATACGCGCCAGACGTGCTGTGCCTGCAGGAGACCAAGTGCCCGGACGACCAATTTCCTTCCGCGGCGTTCCGCAAGCTCGGCTACGAGCACATCGCGATCCACGGCCAGAAGGGCTATCACGGCGTGGCGACCGTGGCGCGGCGGCCGCTGGAGATCGTCGAGAAGCGGCGCTTCTGCGAGATCGACGATAGCCGGCACCTGTCGGTGCGGTTCGATGCCGGTGGCAAGAAGGTGACGCTGCATAACTTCTACGTTCCCGCCGGCGGCGACGAACCCGATCCCGAGATCAACCCGAAGTTCCGACACAAGCTTGGCTTCGTTGCCGAGATGAATGCCATCCGGGCGGCTCACGACGAGACGTCGGCCTCGGTGCTCGTAGGCGACCTCAATATTGCGCCGCTGGAGCACGATGTCTGGTCGCACAAGCAGTTGCTCAACGTGGTCAGCCACACGCCGGTCGAGACCGAGAATTTCGAGGCGATGCGCAAGGCTGGCGGCTGGGTCGACCTGATGCGGCTCAACGTGCCGGACGAGCAGAAGATCTACACATGGTGGAGCTACCGGGCGAAGGACTGGGAGATCTCCAACCGCGGCCGCCGGCTCGACCATGTCTGGTCGTCGGCCAATCTGGCGCCGCAGCTGACCGGCATCGAGATCCTGAGCGCTGCGCGCGGCTGGGACCGGCCGTCGGACCATGTGCCGGTCATAGCGCGGTTCGATTTTGACTGAGATTCGGTGAAACCGCGTGCATTTACGGGCAGGCCAGCTTCGTCGGTTTACCCGACCTGGTGAGCGAGTGAAACGAGCGGAGAGTGTCGGGAATCCATGCCGCAATGCTGACAAGTCAGCGGCGGAGGAGGGCGGCGGGGCCGGACGAGGTCGAAACCGGCGCACAAGCTTTTCCTTGATCCAGAAGTGCAACCGACGGCAGCCTACTTGCCGAAGCGGGGCGCCATGTCCTCGATCCGCGCGAGCATGTCCTGGAGGTCCTCGAGGATGTGCTGGTGCAGGTCGGCGGCGGCCTCGGGGTATTCCTCGAGAATGCGGTGGAACATTTTCCGGTTGAGCCGGATGATTTCCGAATCGGTCGCAGCAGCAGCACTTGTCAGCCGCCTTGTATCGGCGATGAGGGCCAGTTCGCCGAGCATCGAACCCGGACCGGCGGTGCCGAGTTCGAGGCGAACGCCATTGACCTCGCGATAGAGCGCGATGCGGCCCGAGATGACGACATAGGCCGAATCAGCCTCGTCGTCCTCGCGATAGAGCTTGCGATCGGCCGGGAGATGCACATTCTCCGCGCCGAAGGCCAGCAAACGCAGCTGTTCTTGGGTGAAGCCCTCAAACAGCCTCACGCCGGACAGGATGCGGATGTCGTCATCCAGCGCCATTATGTCCCCGACTTCTCAGACCGGCTCCTTCTCCCTGTCGTTGACCGGCGGCCCCACACCGCCGAAAAACCGGTCAGGGAACCAGCTTGTATCCGCCGCTTTCTGTCACAAGAATTTCCGCATTGGAAGGATCGCGCTCGATCTTCTGCCGCAGCCGGTAGACATGTGTTTCCAGCGTATGTGTCGTCACACCCGAATTATAGCCCCAAACCTCTTCGAGAAGCACGTCGCGGGTAACGACCTTCTGGTCTGCGCGGTAGAGATACTTGATGATCGAGGCCTCTTTTTCGGTGAGCCTGACCTTGCCGCCGCGTGCATCGAGGAGCAGCTTCTGGCTCGGCTTGAAGGTGTAGGGGCCGACGGAGAAGGTAGCATCCTCGCTCTGCTCGTGCTGGCGCAACTGGGCGCGGATGCGGGCGAGCAGGACGGCGAAGCGGAACGGCTTGGTGACATAGTCGTTGGCGCCGGCCTCGAGGCCGAGAATGGTGTCCGAATCAGTGTCGTGGCCGGTCAGCATGATGATGGGCGCCTTGTAGCCGCCCTTGCGCAATATCTTCACCGCCTCGCGGCCATCCATGTCGGGCAGGCCGACGTCCATGATGAGCAGGTCGATGAGGCCGGCGCGGGCGACATTGACGCCCTTGGCGGCCGTCGCTTCCTCAAGGACTTCGAACTCCTCATAAAGCGCGAGTTGCTCGACCAGCGTGCTGCGCAGATCGTCGTCATCGTCGACGATCAGGATGGTACGTGAGGTCATGAATCAATCCGTTGTTTTAAAATCAAAATTCTGTTGACCGCGGCAATTGGATGAAGAAGCTGAACGGCACAACTGTCAACGCGGTGATTTGGTTCCGCGTGCGATCATACAAGAAAAATCAAAGGCGTAATTGGGGCGGGCGGGTTTTTGCGAAAATGCATTTCCACCATCGTCGTGCGGGCCAAGCCCGGCGACCGGACCAAGGGGCTTCTGCAGGTTGGCGGGACCGTGTTTCCCTGCGCGCTGGGGCGTGGCGGGATCACCGCGAACAAACGCGAGGGCGATGGCGGCACGCCGCTCGGGCCGATGCGGCTATTGTCGGGCTATTTCAGGCGTGATCATTTCGCAGCCGGGCAGACAGGGCTGGCGATGAGCGCGATCGTGCCTGACCTCGGCTGGTGCGAAGTGCCCGACGACCGCAACTACAACAGGCCGGTGAAGATTCCCTACGGCGCCAGCCATGAGCGGATGAAGCGCGACGACCGGCTCTATGACGCCTGCATCGTGCTCGACTGGAACATCAGGCCGCGCCGGCGCGGCCGCGGCAGCGCCATATTCTTCCATCTGGCGCGGCCGGGTTTCACCCCGACGCAAGGCTGCGTGGCGGTGACGGCACAGGTTATGGCGCGGCTGTTGCCGCACCTGTCGAGCCGTACGATCATGAAAGTGGTGCGCTAGCGTCGCCAAGTGGACGCGCAGCGCTGTAAAGAAAGCGGCCCGAAGATCGGGAGACATGATCTTCGGGCCGAGTGTGCTCCCAGAGTGAGTGGGAGAAAGGTTTCAACGATGGGGCTGGCGGCGGGGCTGCTGCCAACCGATGTCGAGCAGGCCGAGGCGGCCAAGATCGGCGTCGACAGCCTTGGCGATGTCCTTGCTGGCAATGCCGGTGTCGCGGCGATAATGCTCGGTCAGGCAGCCGAAATCCTCGGCGGGCAGGTTGAGGGCTGCCTTCATCTGGCGAAACCAATCGAAAACCGGCTGCAGCCGTGCCGGCTGGACAAAGGTGGCTTTCAGGACATCGGTAGACATGGTCGGTTCCGTTTCGTCCGGACATCAAATCCGGTTTGACATTGATTGAACTGGGCTCATGATGCTGCTTTGAAAGACAAAAGAGAAACGAGTAGTTCTTTCTCGATCATCAAACCGAATTTGAAGATCTGGCGATGCGCTTCGTACCCGGGACACGTGCTTTGCGGACGCTGGAGGCTGCCGGCCGGCACCTGAATTTCACCCGTGCGGCCGACGAGCTCGGCCTGACGCCGGCCGCCGTCAGCCACCAGATCAAGGAAATCGAGGATCAGCTCGGCGTGGTGCTGTTCACGCGTACCAGCCGCAGCATCCGGCTGACCGAGGCGGGAGCAGCACTTTGCGACGCCTCAGCCGATGCGCTCGACACGCTCAACCGCGCCGTTTCCAGGGCGCGAAAGCTGACGCGTGGGACGGCGCTGCTGAAGGTGACGCTCGACGCGCAGTTCGCCTCGAAATGGCTGATGCGGCGCGTCGACGGCTTCCGCAAGCTGCACCCCGACATCGAGCTGCGCTTCGACATCAGCTACGACGTGCGCGACTTCGACCTTGACGACGTCGATGTCGGCATTCGTTTCGGCACGGGCAAATATCCGGGGCTTGTCGCCGACCGGTTGTTCGACAACATGATCATTCCGGTGTGCAGCCCGGCACTGCTGGCGTCCGGCCCGCCGCTGCGCGTGCCACGCGACCTGTTCAACCACACGCTCGTGCATATCGAATGGTCGCAGCAGGGCGTGACCTGGCCGAACTGGCGGATGTGGATGGCGGCGGCCGGCGTCGACGATTTTGACGACAGCCGCTCGATCGTGTTCACCACCTCATCCGACGCCGTGCAGGCGGCGATCGATGGCAGCGTGGTGGCGCTGGCCGATTTCGCCATGGTCGCCAACGATCTGTCCGAGGGGCGGCTTGTCCGGCCGTTTGACCTCGGCATCCGGGTGTCGCGCGAGTTCGCCTATTTCCTGGTCTATCCCAAGGGGGTTGCCGACGATCCGCGTATCGCGGCGTTCCGGCAATGGATTCTGGATGAGGCCGAGAAGACGCAGACCTGACAGGCGTCAGGCAAAGCGCCAGACGGTGGTGCGCTTGACCTCGGCGTCTTCGAGCGCGCGGGTAACGGGCACCTCGTAGGAGGCCAGTTTTTCGAGCCGCTCCCTGGGCAGGTAGGAGCGGCCGGGATCGCCAACGAGAATCTCCGCACCGCGTGCCCTGAGCGCTTCGAACCAGGGCACCAACCGGTCGGCGAAGGGCTTTTCGTAGAAGACGTCGCCGGCAAGCACCACGTCCCAGCCGTCGTCGCTGCCGACGAGGTCCGAGCCGGCAAAGCCAACGGTCACATCGTTGACTGCAGCGTTGAGCCGGATGGCCGCTTCGCAGAACGGATCGATGTCGGCGCCGACGACGGCTACCGCGCCCGCCTGCATGGCGGCGATGGCGACGAGGCCGGAGCCGGAAGCGAAGTCCAGGACGCGCTTGCCGTACACGGTCTCCGGGTGATCGAGCACATAACGCGCCAGACCCTGGCCACCGGCCCAGGCAAAGGCCCAGAAGGGTGGCGGCAGGCCGATCTCGGCCAGTTGTTCCTCGGTGCGGTGCCAGAGATCATGCGCCTCGTCGGCAAGGTAAAGCGCGATCTCGGGCACATGCGGCGGCCGCATCAGTGCCGTGTTGGCACGGATGAAGTTTTCCGCGCTTTCGGGCGTGAGCCGTGTGACGGAACCTGTCGTCACGGCGCCTTGTCGAGCCCGGCCATGCGGCACACTTCCTGCCATTCGTCCGGGGTGACGGGCTGGACCGAAAGGCGCATCGAGGTGACCAGTGCCATCTTTTCGAGCGCCGGATTGGCCTTCACGTCGGCCAGGGTGACAGGCTTCGGGATTTCGCTGTGGTAGCGGATGTCGACGCATTCCCAGCGCGGGTCGTCGGTGGTGGTGTCGTGATGGGCCAGCGCGCAGACCTCGGCGATGCCGACAACCTCGAGGCCTTCATTGGAATGGTAGAAGAAGCCGAGGTCGCCGATCTGCATGGCGCGCATGTTGTTGCGGGCGAGATAGTTGCGCACGCCGTCCCACTGCGTGCCCTTCTTGCCGGCCGCCTTCAGCATCTCAAAGGAGAATTTGAACGGCTCGGATTTGAACAGCCAGTATTTCTTGTCGCTCATGTCGTCCCCTCGATATCCGATCAGGCGCTCGCCGGGTTGTTGAAGACCCAGTTCCAAGGGCGGACCTGGACGCTTTCGAACAGGCCGGCTTTGGCATAGGGGTCGGCAGCGGCGATTGCCTGGGCAGCGGCGTTGTCAGCCGCTTCGATGACCACAAGGCTGCCGTCGGGCTTGCCTTCGCCGTCGAGGAACGGGCCGGCGAACTTCAGCGCACCCTTGGCGTTAAGGTCGTTGAGGAAGGCGACGTGTTCGGGGCGGGTGTCGAGGCGGACCTGAAGATGGCCCGGCTTGTCCTTGCAGATCAGTGCGAAAAGCATGTTGTCCCTCTCGATGGAAATCAGTCGGCTTCGGCGCGCAGCGGCCGCGTCATCAGGCCGGCAACCGCCTCGTTGATGGTGATGGCCTTGTCGAGCAAGGCGGCAACCGCCTCGACGATCGGCGCTTCAATGCCGCGCTCGCGGGTCAGCCGCGCGGCGATGTAGGCGGTTGCGACGCCCTCGGCCAGCGGCCGGCCGGACAGTTCCTCGCCTTTGCCGAGCGCCACGCCATAGGCGAAGTTGCGCGACTGCGCGGAAGAACAGGTCAGCATCAGGTCGCCGAGACCGGACAGGCCCATCAGCGTTTCTGGCCGGGCGCCGAAGGCAGCACCGATGCGGCGCAGCTCGACGAAGCCGCGGGTGACCAACGCAGCCTGTGCCGAGGCGCCGAGGCCGGCGCCGGTGACGGCACCGGCGGCGATGGCGAAGACGTTCTTCAACGCGCCGCCGAGCTCGACGCCGATGAGGTCGTCGGTCGAATAGCAGCGCAGATTGGCGGCGGAGAAGCGCAAAGCGAGGGCTGCGGCGCGCTCGTCGTCTTCGGCGGCAACAACAACGGCGGTCGGCAGGCCACGCGCCACATCGGTGGCGAAGCTTGGTCCGGAAAGGGCGGCCACCGGATTTTCGGGCAGGAGTTCCCTGGCGATGGCCGACAGCAGCGTGCCGGTGTCGCGCTCGATGCCCTTGGCGCAGAGCACCAGCGGGACATGGGAGGCGACATGCGGCTTGACCTCGCCAAGTACGCTGCGCAGTGCTTGGGCCGGGGTGACGACCAGAACGCAGTCGGCGCCGGTCAGCGCTTTCGCGAGGTCGGATGTCGCGGCGATGCCGGTCTCGAAGGTGATGCCGGGGAGGTAGCGCGGGTTCTGGCCCTTGGCGATGGCCTCGACGCTGTCGGCGTCGCGGGCCCAGAGCGTGACTGAATGGCCGGCGCGCAGCATGGCCAGTGCCAGCGCCGTGCCCCAGGCGCCGCCGCCCAGAACCGTGACCTTGTATGCGCTCATGCCTTGGCTCCCCGCCTGCCGGAGCCGACGACCGGTGCTGAGACGCTGTCCAGCGGCCAGCGCGAGCGCGGCACGAAATCGAATGCGTCAGGCTCGGCCAGCCCGGCGCGCAGCCGCTCGATGCCGGCCCAGGCGATCATCGCGGCATTGTCTGTGCAGAGCCACATGGGCGGTGCGATGAAGCTGAAGCCATTCTCGGCGCACAGCGCTTCAAGCCTGGCGCGGATCTGGTGGTTGGCGGCGACTCCGCCGGCAACCACGAGCGACGGGCCCGCAACATCGGGGAATTCGGCGCGGAAGCGGGCCAGCGCGCGCTTGACGCGGTCGCCCAGCGTGTCGGTGACGGCGGCCTGGAAGGAGGCGCAGATGTCTGCGACATCCTGGTCGCTCAACGGTGCAACTGAAGTTGCTGCCTGGCGCACCGAGGTCTTGAGGCCGGAGAAGGAGAAATCGGGCTGGGCGGAGCCTTTCATCGGACGCGGGAAGACGAAGCGGGTGGCGTCGCCAGACTGCGCCGCCCTCTCGACATTGGGGCCGCCGGGATAGGGCAGGGCCAGCATCTTGGCGGTCTTGTCGAAGGCTTCGCCAAGCGCGTCGTCGATCGTGGTGGCCCAGCGCTGGTAGTCGCCGACGCCGCGCACCAGAACGATCTGGGTGTGGCCGCCGGAGACGAGCAGCAGAAGGTATGGGAATTCGAGCCCGTCTGTTAGCCGCGCGGTCAGCGCGTGGCCTTCGAGATGGTTGATGGCGATCAGCGGCTTGCCAGACGAAGCGGCAATTGCCTTGGCCGTCATCAGCCCGACGATCAGTCCACCGACAAGGCCGGGGCCGGCGGTGGCGGCGACTGCGTCGATGTCAGCGAGCGACAGGCCGGAATCCTCAAGTGCGGCCTCGACAATGCCGTCGAGCGCCTCGACATGGGCGCGTGCGGCGATCTCAGGCACGACGCCGCCGAAGGCTGCGTGTTCCTCGATCTGGCTGAACACCGTGCTCGACAGGATCACCGGCTTCTTGCCTGCCTCGAGCGCAACGACGCTGGCTGCGGTTTCGTCGCAACTGGTCTCGATGCCGAGAACACGGATCAATTGGTCGCTACCCTGCATGATTGCCCGGTGGTAATTTCCTAGATAGGAGGTACGGGACCGCCCCGCCAGCGCGGGGTTATCACGGACCAAGCGCTATGCAAACTAGAGCCTTGAGAATCGGAACCCGCGGCAGCCTGCTAGCGCTTGCGCAAGCGCATGAGACGCGCGCGCGTCTGATGGCGGCGCATGGCCTGCCGGAAGAGGCGTTCGAGATCGTGGTGATCGCCACCAGCGGCGACCGCATCCAGGACCGGCCGTTGGCGCTGGCCGGCGGCAAGGGCCTGTTCACCAAGGAACTCGAAGAGGCGATGTACGCCGACGAGATCGATTTCGCCGTGCATTCGTCCAAGGACATGCCGACGCAACTGCCCGACGGGCTGGAACTTTCGGCGTTCCTGCCGCGCGAGGACCCGCGCGACGCCTTCATCGGACGGGCGGCGCCCAGCATCGCGGAGTTGCCGGAGGGTGCAGTCGTGGGCTCTTCGTCGCTGAGGCGGCAGGCGCTGATCCGGCGCATGCGCCCTGACCTCGACGTGGTGATGTTCCGCGGCAATGTGCAGACTCGCCTGCGAAAGCTCGACGAGGGCGTGGCCCAGGGCACCATCCTCGCCAATGCCGGCCTGCGCCGGCTCGGCCTTGCGGACATCATCACCGACCTGATGCCGCTGGACGTGTTTCCGCCGGCGCCGGGGCAAGGTGCTATCTGCATCGAAAGCCGCATCGGCGACAGTCGCGTGCGCAACATGCTTGCGGCGATCGACCACAAGCCGACCGGACAAGCGCTGGCCTGCGAACGGGCGTTTCTTGCGGCGCTCGACGGTTCGTGCCGGACGCCGATTGCCGGATACGCTATGATCGACGGTGACAGGCTGTCCTTTGAAGGTTTGATCCTGACACCGGACGGTACCTTGTCGCACGAAGCCAAGGCCGAGGGCCGGGCGGCAGATGCTGCTGAAATCGGCCGCAAGGCCGGCGAAGACGTCAGGGCACGAGCCGGCGAAAAGTTCTTCGAGGGATGGAGCTAGATGGCACGCCGTGTGCTGGTGACGAGGCCGGATCCCGGCGCCACCCGCACCGCGCGGCGCCTTGAAGCGCTCGGCTTCGAACCAGTCCTGCTGCCGCTTTCCGAAACCCAGCCGCTGCCGGTGACGCGCGAAAGCGTGCCGACCAACGCCACTGCTGTTGCTGTGACCAGCGCCAATGCGCTCCGCCATGCGCCGAGCGGGCTGGTCGAGCGGCTCAGCCACCTGCCTTGCCACGCGGTGGGCGCACGGACCGCAGAGGGCGCGCGCAAGGCGGGATTTTCCTCCGTCAACGAAGGGCCGGGCGATGCGGTAGGCCTCGCCGACATGATCGCCATCGAGCTGGGCAAGGCAACGCTGGCTTATCTCTGCGGACGCGTGCGGATGCCGGATTTCGAGCGGCGCCTCGGCGCAAACGGCATCAAGGTCGTGCCTATCGAAACCTACGACACGATAGCCCTTTCACCGCCGCCTCCGTTCGTGCGCCAGCAACTCGGCGGCCAGCCGGTCGACGCGGTGCTGATCTATTCAGCCCGGGCGGCAGCCGCATTCGGTACGCTGATGGAAATGCATGCCGAGGCGGATTACCTGATACGGGGTGCGACGTGTTTCTGCCTGTCGGGGCGTATTGCGTCGGCGCTGGGCGACGGCTTCAACGTCGAGGTCGCGCCCGATCCCAACGAGGATGCGCTGCTCGATCTTCTTGGCTTGCCGGACTGACGTTGCGTTGACCGTGCCATCACGCGGCCTTTTTTCGCTGGACGGTGGGTGTTACTGATTTTGATCTTCGACCCCGCAACCGCCGCGGGACATGTGCCAACGAAATCTCGGAGCCCCAAGCATGGTCAAGACGCCGAAGACGCGCCACTCGAAGACGCATCGCGAGCCGGTCACGATCGAGCTGGAGCCAGGCGCGGTGTCGCGCGTCGAGGACGTCGCCAAGGCCGAGGCCGTGGCAGAGGCCGAAAGCGTTTCGGCGACGATGGGTGACGAGGCGGTGGCAGAGCCCGCTGCCAGCGAGCCGAAAGCGCCGGCCGATACCGACTTTGCCTCCTACAGCTACGATTTCGACAATGGGCAGCAGGCGCAGCAGCCGAAGGCCGAGGCACCGGCAAATGCCGCAGCATCGGATGCCGGCAGTTCATACGCCTCGAGTTCGGCTGCTTCCACGTCAACTCCGGTGCGGCAGTCGACGTCCGGCATCCTGCCGGGTCTCGCCGGCGGCCTGATCGCCCTTCTGGTGGCCGGCGGGCTGCAATTTGCAGGCGTTCTGGGCACACCAGGCAACGCGGGCAGCAACGGCGACGAGCAGTTGCAGGCCGAGATCGCTTCTCTGAAGTCGCAGGTCGCCGATATCGGCGCTTCGAGCGGGGGCGGCGAGCTCAAGGGGCAGGTCGACGGCATTTCCGCAGCGGTCCAGGAAGTGAAATCCGAGATCGAGGCGCTGAAGACGGCGGCCGGCCAGGCCGGATCGGGCGAGGCGCTTGCAGGGCTCGACGGCCGCATCAAGCAGATCGAGGCGGCCGTTGCCACGCTCGGCCAGAACGGGGCGTCGTCGACCGAGTTCGCGGCGCTGAACGAACGCCTTGCCGGGCTCGACGCGGCAGTGAAGTCGGCAGGTGAGGCCAGCACTGCCGACGACGGCAAGATCGCGACGCTGGAGCAGTCGGTTTCCGCGCTCGCCTCCAAGGTCGAGGCGCAGGCGTCCCAGCCCAAGATTGCGCTGGCGATCGCCGCATCGGCGCTCAAGGCAGCCGTCGACCGGGGTGGCGCCTTCGGCGCCGAACTCGAAACCTTCGCCGCCATTTCGCCCGACGCGCCAGAGTTGGCCACGCTCAGGGCGCATGCCGAAAAGGGCGTGGCGACACGGGCCGACATCGTCGCCGAGACCGACGCCGCCGCCAACGCGATGATCGCGGCGGCGAAGCCGGTCAATCCCGACGCCGGCGTGTTCGAGCGCCTGGTTTCGAGCGCCGAACAATTGGTCAAGGTGCGGCCGATCGGCGTCGTCGAAGGCGCTGGCGCGCCAGAAACGGTGGCGCGCATGGAACTGGCGGTCAGCCAGGGCGACTTCGCCAAGGCAATTGCCGAATACGAGACGCTGCCGGATACGGCCAAGGCGGCGGGTGCCGACTTTGCCGCCAAGCTCAAGGCGCGGCTGGAGGTCGAGACGCTGGTAGACCAGCTCGTCGCCAATGCGATGAAGGCGTGAGGAACATCAGATGATACGCATCCTGTTCTTCCTCGCCGTCGTCTTTGGGCTCGGGCTCGGTTTTGCCTGGCTGGCGGATCGCCCGGGCGACATGGTGGTGACCTTCGGCGGCTACCAGTACCAGGTCAGCCTGATGGTGGCTGCGGTGGCCGTGACGGCCATCGTGGTTGCGGTGATGTTGTCGTGGTGGCTGACCAAGTCGCTGTGGAACAGCCCCTATGCCATCGCCCGGCATTTCCGCGCCCGCCGCCGCGACCGTGGCTACCAGGCCCTGTCGACCGGCATGATCGCAGCCGGTGCCGGCGATGCGGCGCTCGCGCGCAAGAAGAACAAAGAAGCGGCAAAGCTGATCCGCTCCGACCAGGAGCCGCTGATCCAGCTGCTCGATGCCCAGGCGGCACTGCTCGAAGGCGACCATGACGGCGCGCGGCAGAAATTCGAGGCCATGCTCGACGATCCCGAAATGCGCCTGCTTGGCCTGCGCGGACTTTATCTCGAGGCCGAAAGGCTTGGCGATCGCTCGGCCGCCCGCCACTATGCCGGGCGCGCCGCAGGCCTTGCGCCACAGCTCGCCTGGGCGGCGGATTCGACACTGGAGGAAAAGGCCGAGCGCGGCGACTGGGATGGCGCCCTGGCGCTGGTCGATGCCCAGAAAGCGACACGGCAGATCGAGCGCGACGTCGCCAACAACCGCCGCTCGGTGCTGCTGACGGCCAAGGCGATGTCGCTGTTCGAGAGCGACTTCAACACGGCGCGGACCGCGGCACTTGAAGCCAACCGGCTGCGGCCGGAGTTCGGCCCGGCGGCCATCGTCGCTGCCAAGGCGCTGTTCCGCCAGAACGACGTGCGTAAGGGCTCGAAAGCGCTGGAAGGCGCGTGGAAGGCCGAACCGCTGCCAGATGTCGCCGAACTCTATGTTCATGGCCGACCCGGCGATGCGGTGCTCGACCGGCTGGCACGGGCCAAGAAGCTGCAATCGCTGAAGCAGAACCACCCTGAATCCTCGCTTGCCGTGGCGCGGGCGGCGCTGGAGGCACAGGATTATGCGCTGGCACGCGCCGAGGCCGAGGCAGCGGCCCGGATGCAGCCGCGCGAGGGCGCCTATCTGCTGCTCGCCGACATCGAGGAAGCGGAAACCGGCAACCAGGGCAAGGTGCGCCAGTGGCTCGCCAAGGCGGTGCGGGCGCCGCGCGACCCGGTATGGGTCGCCGACGGCGTCGTTTCCGAGCGCTGGGCGCCGTTCTCGCCGGTGACCGGCAGGCTTGACGCCTTCGAATGGAAGGCGCCGGAGGAACGTCTCGGCCATCTCATCGAACAGCACGACGAGGAGCCGGAAGCGCGCGTGGCGATCCCGGCGATCCGGGCCGCACAGCCCGCCGGCGATGACATCGTTGAGGTGGAAAGCGATGTCGAGGTGATGCCGGAAAAGGCGACTGAGACAGCCACGGCAAAAGTCGTTCCGCCGACGCCGGATGGTGTCGCCGGGGTGGTGGACGAGGACAAGGCAGAGCCGATCCGGCTTCCCGACGACCCGGGTGTCGACCCCGAGGTGGAACGGGAAAACGCCCAGCGGCGTTTCCGTTTGTTTTGATTATCGGCCAACCCTAAATCTAGGCTTGGCCCCAAACAGGATTCGCCGATGTTCGAGCGCATGATTTCGTTTCTGAAGGACCTGCCGTCGGCGGGCACGAGGCAATCGAGCGAGGACGACCCGCGCGTTGCGGCGGCGGCGCTGATGTATCACGTCATGGACGCAGACGGCGACCGGCAGGACGTCGAATGGGAGCGCGTCAAGCAGCTGCTGGCCAAGAGCTACGGCATTTCGGGTGGCGAACTCGACCGGCTGGCGAAGGCCGGCGAGCAGGCCGACAACGAGGCAATCGATCTCTACGCCTTCACCAGCGTGCTCAAGCGCAGCCTGGACGACGAGGCGCGCAAGGACTTCATCGGCATGATGTGGGAGATCGTTTATGCCGATGGCGAGCTGCACGAGATGGAGGACAACACCATCTGGCGCATCGCCGAATTGATCGGCGTCGAAAGCCGCGACCGCATCGAGGCCAAGCGCAAGGCGGCGCAGAAGGCGCGGCGTTCCGTCGGACCCGAAGCGGACGAGTAGGCGCTCGATGCCGGGCAAGGCGAGAGCGAAGATCCTGGTTGTCCTGCATCAGGAGCATTCCAGCGCCGGCCGTGTCGGCCATGTGCTGATCGAGAACGGTTTCGACCTCGATATCCGCCGGCCGCCGCTCGGCGACAACCTGCCCGAGACCCTTGCCGGACACGCCGGTGCTGTGGTGTTCGGCGGGCCGATGAGCGCCAACGATCACGACGAATTCGTGCGCCGCGAGACCGACTGGCTGACCGTGCCGCTCAAGGAGAACCGGCCGTTCCTCGGCATCTGCCTTGGCGCGCAGATGCTGGTCAACCATCTCGGCGGCAAGGTCGAGGGCCATGGCGACGGGCTGGTGGAGATCGGCTGGTATCCGATCAAGGCGACCGAGGAGGGCCGAAAGCTGATGCACTGGCCCGAAATGGTCTACCAGTTCCATCGCGAGGGCTTTTCTCTCCCGAAAGACGCCGTTCTGCTGGCTTCTTCGGACACGTATCCCAACCAGGCTTTCCGTTATGGCGACAATGCCTGGGGCATCCAGTTCCACGCCGAGCTGACGCGCGTGATGATGCAACGCTGGGTGGTGCGTGGGGCCGAACGCTTCGTCCTGCCCGGCGCACAGCCCGGACGCGACCATCTCGGCGGCCGGCTGATCTGGGACATGCACCTCAAGCGCTGGCTCGACGAGTTTCTGGTTACGATATTTGGCCGGGGGGATGGCAGGGGAGCAAGGCAGTAGGGGAGTAGGGGAGTAGGGGTTCGCCTATTGCCTATTGCCTTACTCCCTCGTCAAACCCTTCCATCCAGGCGCCTGACCTTACGCAGCTGCGGGAAGGTCCAGGCCCAGATGCCGGCGACGGCAACGGCGCCGATGCCGCCGAAAACGACGGCCGGCACGGTTCCGATCAGGGCGGCCATCGTGCCGGCGCGGAATTCGCCGAGTTCGTTCGAGGCGCCGACGAAGACGCCGTTGACGGCGTTGACGCGGCCGCGGACACGATCCGGCGTCCACAGCTGGATCAGCGTCTCGCGGATGTAGACGCTGACCATGTCGGTGGCGCCGATCAGGGCAAGGGCGGTGATCGACAGCCAGGGAATGGTCGAGACGCCGAATATTGCCGTGACCACGCCGAACAAGGCGACGAAAACGAACATCACGAGGCCGGCATGGTCGCGGATCGGATGGCCGGCAAGCCAGACGGCAACGACGATGGCGCCGACGCCGGGAGCGGCGCGCAGCATGCCAAGGCCCCATGGCCCGAGTTCGAGGATGTCGCGCGCATAGACCGGCAGGAGCGCGACGGCGCCCGACAGAAGCACGGCGAACAGGTCGAGCGAGATGGCGCCGAGCACGATCTTTTCACCCCAGATGTAGCGGAAACCGGCGAATAGAGTTTCGGCGGTCGACGCGTCCGTTTCGCTGCGCTGTGCCGGCTTCGGGATCGAAAAGATCAGCACCGCCGAGGCGAGCATGATCGCGGTGGCCGCGCCATAGGCCGCTTCGGGCGAGACGCCATAGAGCAGGCCGCCCGCGACCGGCCCGACGATGGTGGCGGTCTGCCAGGCGGACGAGTTCCAGGCGACCGCGTTGGCGAAATCCTCGGCCGGAACCAGGTTGGCGACCAGCGAGGCCGACGCAGGGCCGAAAAAGGCGCGGGCAATGCCGAAGACGGCGAGCACGGCGAAGATCGGCAGCGGACCGGCAAGTCCGTGGAAGGTGAGGAGCAGGAGGGTTGCTGCGCACGCTGTCTCGACAAGCGCTGCCAGCGCCATGATGAGCCGGCGGCCGAAGCGGTCGGCGACGACGCCAGTGACGAGCACCAGCAGCAAGGCCGGCGCGAACTGGATGACGCCGACGAGGCCGAGGTCGAAGGGATTTCGCGTCAGGTCGTAGATCTGCCAGCCGACGCCGACGGAGACGATCTGGGTGGAGAAGGTGGCGAGGAAACGCGCGATCCAGAAACGCGAGAACGCGCTATGGCGAAATGCGGCGAAGCGTTGTTCTGGCGCGGTTGCGGGATGGGCTGTCATGTGGTCCGGCGGGTTTCGACGCCGGGTCAGATCGCCCCGGCGGAGGTGCCATAGCGCAGATCGGCGCCGGGCGGGCGATATTGTGCCGCTGGATCAAGCTTTTCGGCAAGGGTGCCAGCGTGGTCCGGCGCTTCAAGCCGCCGGACCACGCTGCGCGGCCGATGTGAGGCTATCTCACAAAGACCGTGACCGAGCCGTCGGCCTCGATGCTGGCTGCGACGATGGCCGAGGTGTCGACCGTTTCGGCGTCGAGCTTCGTCTTCAGCGCTTTGTTGGCCATGATCGCAGCCTGCACGCCGGTGATGTCGGCCTGATTGTCGCCGACGGCCTTGTCCAGCGCCTGCTTGTCGTCGCCGGTGGGCAACAGCTTGACGATGTTGACCGCGCCGACCGTGGTCATGGCCTGGAAGGCGGTCGCGGTGTTCCTGCTGGCCTGGATGGCCGACAGGACTGTGCCGAGATCAGCCTTGGCGCCGGTGCTCGCCGTGGTGGAGGTGTCCACGGAGCGGGCTTCCGTGCTGGCCGCGCCACCGGCAAAGGCGGGCGTTGCGAGAGCGGTGGACGCAAGCAGGACCGCGATGGCGAGTGAATGTCTCATCTTCTACCTCTTCGATTTTCACCCCTTCGCGCCGGGTTAACCGGCCGGAGCGGTATCGGTTCCGTCCAAAGAGGCCCGGCAAGAAAAGTCAGGCTCGATGTTATGAGCGGCAGGCGCCGCAGCGCGTTCGTTTCCATGGCGTTGCGGCAGATCGTGCCGAAGCGATCATATTGCGTTGCAACATAGTTTGAGTTGTCCTGCCGGACTGCGTCGCCGATCCTGCCCGCATGTCCAGCAGCCTCATCCCCGCCAACTCATGAGCGCAGCCGCGTCGACGTTCCGGCCCGACATCGAGGGCCTGCGCGCCATCGCAGTGGGCGGCGTGGTGGCGTTCCATTTCGGCATGTCGAACCTGCCCGGCGGCTTCATCGGCGTCGACATCTTCTTCGTCATCTCGGGTTTCCTGATCACAAGGCATCTGATGCAGGAGATCGGCCGCAGCGGCACGGTCGACTTCTGGCGCTTCTACGGACGCCGCGCGCGCCGGCTGCTGCCGGCATCGCTGCTGGTGATCGTGGCCACGCTGGTGGCGGGCTATTTCATCCTGGCCCCATCCGAACAGCAGCTCTACGCCAAGGGGGCGCTGTTTGCCTCGAGCTACGTCATCAATCTCTGGCTGCTCAGGTGGTCGTTCGACTATTTCGCGGCCGACACGGCGAACAACCCGTTCCTGCATTTCTGGTCGTTGTCGGTCGAGGAACAATTCTACCTGCTGTGGCCGGCGTTCCTGCTGCTGGTGGCGCGGTTCCGGCCGGGCGAAAGGGGCGTGGCCGTTTTCCTCGGCGTCGCGGCAGTGGCGTCGTTCGCCGCCTGCGCCTGGATGACCACGGTGTCGCAACCCTGGGCGTTCTATTTCTCGCCGTTGCGGGCATGGGAATTCGCCGTCGGCGGGCTGGTGTCGCTGACGGTCGCCGAGCGCTGGGCGTCGGGCTTCCGCTTCGCGCCTGTCATGGGCTGGGCCGGCCTCGCGCTGATCGGGGCAACCTATCTGACTGTCTCGGAAGCCGATCCATTCCCGGGCTTCCTTGCACTGCTGCCGGTGATCGGCACGGCCATGCTGCTGCTTTCGGGCGCGCGCCAAAGCGCCGCCGGGCCGGCGGCGCTGCTGTCGCTTGCGCCTTTCCAATGGACGGGCAAGCTCTCCTATTCGCTCTACCTTTGGCACTGGCCGGTGATCGTCTATGCCACAATCCTGTGGCCCGACCTTACGCTCGGCGGCCGGCTGGCCTGCCTGCTGGTGACGGTTGGCTTGTCCGTTCTCAGCTATCGTTTCGTCGAGAATCCAATGCGGCTGAGCGGCTGGCTTTCGGCCGGTTCGGTGCGCTCGCTGGGGCTTGCGGCCCTGCTGACGTCGCTTGGCGTGACGTTGTCGTATGGCGCTGCCCAACTGGCGGCTCGAAGCGTCGATCCAGACCAGAGGCTCATCGCGGAAAGTGCCGCGCGCTCGTCGTCGGCGCGCCAGATCGACACCGCGTGCGTCGCCAGCCTGGAGCAGACCGAGCCGCGCAGCTGCAGCCTCGGGGCATCGCAGCCGCGAAAGACGATCGTGCTTTTCGGCGATTCACACGCCGACCACTGGTCGACGCCGCTGGCGAAGATCGCCGAGGCGAACAACTGGCGCGTGGTGACGTACCTGAAATCCTCCTGTTCGGTCGCCGCGGTGCCGACCTGGAACGTGCGCCTGATGCGGGCCTATGCGGAATGCGACGCGTGGCGGAAATCGGCAATGAAGGAAATCGCCGATCTGAAACCCGACGCCGTGATCGTTGCGCAGTTTTCGTACAGCTATGTCGAGAACGACGTAAACGGCGACCTGGATCACCTGGTCACGCGCGACGTCTGGGCCAATGGCCTGAGGACCTCACTGGCAGCGCTGAGCGAGACAGGCGCCGAGGTCGTGCTGCTCAGGGACGTTCCGGTGCACAAGTCGTATCTTGATCGCTGCGTCGCCCGTTCATTGTGGCAGGGCCGGAGTGCCGCGGTGTGCGATACGCCGCGAAACCAGGCGATCGACGAGCGGGTGTCAGAGGCAGAAAAGGCCGCGACGTCAAGACTGCCTGGTGTGAGATATGTCGACCTCACCGAACTGTTCTGCAACGAGACGACATGCCCGGCGATGATCGGCGGCAAGCTGACGTTCCGCGACCGGCACCACATCGCCACACCCTACGCGGCGACGCTGGCAGGCTCCATGCAGCGCGCGATCTTCGGCAACCAGGTTGCGGCGCGTTGGCCGTGAGCGCCGCCGTCAACCGCGCGTCCGAATTGCTAGAGCTGGATGCTGACCGTGCTGAGGCCGCGGGTGATGCTGCCGGTGGTCGGCAATAGCGGGATCAGGCAGGCCTGGAGCGCGTGGTAGATATCGGGCTTGCCATAGAAGGGGCCGGCATTGGGCTTGAGCTCGTCGTCGAGCTGGGCGTGCCAGCCGCCGTTGCGGCGGTCGATGAAGCGGGTGGCGCAGAAGCTCCAGATGCGGCGATACCAGTCCTCGTAGGCCTGATTGCCATCGATGGCGTTGAGCATGGAGGCCGCACCGATGGCCTCGCAGCATGGCCACCAGTAGCGATCCCTGATGCGGGCAGAGCCGTCCCATTCGAGCGTGTAGTAGAAGCCGCCCCGGGCTATGTCCCAGCCATCCGCCGTTGCCTGGCCGAACAGGTTCCTGGCTGCATCCGGCAGCCAGTCGAGCTTGCGGCCGCCGAGTTCCCAGAGCTGCAGCAAAAGCCGTGCCCACTCCAGCGAATGGCCAGGCGTGGTGCCGTAGGGGCGGAACATCGGGTCGCCGGAATAGTCGCGGTCGAGCTTCCAGTCGGACGTGAAGTGCTCGGGCAGGCGCCAGCCTGCAGCGGCCGAATGGCGGCGGATGATCAGATCGGCGATGCGCTCGGCCATGGTGAGGTAAGTACTGTCGCCGGTCGCCTCGAAGGCGGCCATCAGCGCCTCGGTCAGGTGCATGTTGGAGTTCTGGCCGCGATAGCTGTCGAAAGGTTTCCAGTCGCGGGTGAATTCTTCGGCGACGGCGCCATGGCTGTCTTCCCAGAATTTTTCCGACAGGATGGTCGAGATGTCGGTCAGCAGGCGGTCGGCATCGGGGTGGCCGGCGACCTTGGCGCTCGCAGCGGCAAGTAGCACGAAGGCGTGGCCATAGGCCTGCTTGGTGTCGTTGGTCGGGCCGTCATAGCCGACACCCCAGAAATAGCCGCCATTGGCGGTGTCGCGATGACCGTTCCAGAGGAACGCCATGCCGTGGTCGACAAGTGTGTCGGCGCCCGGCCGGCCGAGCAAATGGGCGATCGAAAAGCAATGCACCATGCGCGTGGTGACATGGATCTGGCGGCCAGCGAAGTTGCCCGGCACGGCGCCTGGCGCCAGCGGGCGGCCCTGGTCGTCGAGGTCGTGGAAACCGCCGAGGGGATTGAGGCTTTCGCGCTCGAAGAAGGAGAACAGTGCGTCGGCCTGCTGCAAGAGCCACAGGCGGTGGCTGGCGAGCGTGGTCCATCTGGCCGAGCCGGTGGAAATTTCCAAAGAAGTCATGGATGGCGTTCCCCTGCAGCCGATGGCGTGATTTCCGCGACCTAAGACGTAATGGCTGCCGCACTCAACAGGAAAACGCCATGATTTACGTGCAGCGCTGCAACAGCACTGTATTTAGCCAATATGCCACGGTGGACCCACTAGTCACGGCGCTTGCCGCGCATTATGGACAAATGGCGCGCTTGACCGAGTTGGCAGCGAGATTTCGGGGACTAAATGACGAAATTGATGTCGTCCAAGGCGGACGGCCAGCCCACCGGGGCTGTGGCTGCAAGTGAACACGCGGCCGAAAAGGCCCTTGTTCGCCGGCTTGCCTCGCATTGCAATCGCTTTCGCGACCCAGACGACCGCCGCGCGGCCTTCGAACTGGCGGTGACGCTGGTGCCGTTCCTGGCGATGGGCGCTGTGCTGGTCTGGCTCGTCGCCTATGCCGAGCCGCTGCTCGGCGCCTGGCGCTGGCTGCTGCTGGCGCTGCTGGCGCCGGTATGCGCTGCCTTCCTGGTCCGGCTGTTTGCGATCCAGCACGATTGCGGTCACGGCTCCTTCACCAGCTCGCGCGAGGCAAACCGCATCATCGGGCGGGTGCTGAGCGTCTTCACCTTCACGCCCTACACGCTGTGGCAGAAGGCACATGCCGTGCACCACGGCGGGTCGGGCAATCTCGACAAGCGCGGCATCGGTGATATCGATACGCGCACGGTTGCCGAATATGAGGCGATGACCACCGGCCAGCGGCTGATGTACCGCATCTATCGCAATCCGATCATCCTGATCGTCATCGGCGTGCCGATCTATTTCCTGATCATGCACCGGCTGCCCTACAACGATGCCATTCCGCGCGTCGAGGCATGGCGTAGCGCCGGCGGCCTCAATGTGGCGCTGGTGCTTGTCTATGGCGGGCTCGTTCTCCTGGCCGGCTGGGCGGTGATGCTGGCGGTCCTGCCTGTCGTGGTGATGGGTGCCTGGGCCGGCGGCTGGCTGTTCTACGTCCAGCATCAGTTCGAAGAGACGCGCTGGGATGCCGGCGAGGCCTGGGACCTGCATGTCGCTGCCTTCGGCGGCAGCTCTTGGTATGCCTTGCCCGCTGTGGCCCAGTGGATCACCGGCTCGATCGGCCTGCACCACATCCACCATTTGTGCAGCCGCGTGCCGTTTTATCGCCTGCAGGCCTGCTTCGATAGCAACGCGGAACTGCGCGACGCCAGCCAGAGCGTCAAGCTGACCTTCTGGAAGAGCGTCGCCTGCATCAACCTCGCGCTCTGGTGCGAAGACCGCCGCCGGCTGGTGACGTTCGCCGACGCGCGGGCGTAGCCAAGCAATAGCTTCCATCTCTGCGACAACCGTCTGCGCCGGAGCGCGGCTGTCTCGCCGCGCGTCTCGGCGAAGGTCGTCTCGGATCGAGCGCCAGCTAGCCTGCTGGACGGCGGAACACAATGCCGTGATGGAAGGCCGCCGGCTCTGGGTCAGCCTGACCTTGCATTTCCAGGGGCAAACAAGGCTGCGGCCAGCGGCTGCGAGACGGCCCTTTCCCGCGCCTTCTTCGACTATCGATGCTGAGCCGGCGCATACCGAAAGAGGTGTGTAATGCCCGCTTTCGGGGCTTCCTGTTGCAGGAAAGCTTCATCGCAGACGGACGCGGCATCGGGGCTCCGCCGAGGCTGAGCCTGCCGGCAAATCGATGCCACACCAGTATCTGCGAACACGGCAGGGTAAGGGGCGTGACCGCTCCGGTACACGTATTGGTGAATTGAAGTTATCGCTGCATCGCACCTATTATCCGTTACCGACCAACCGTTCGGTAATTGTTGCAAGCAGTGCAGGCGTGAACATATGGCCCGTCCCAGGGTAATCGAGCAGAGCGACATTCTGGATGCGGCGGAACTCGTGGTCGTGCGCGATGGCGCTGCACACCTGACGCTGGACGCTGTCGCGACCGAGGCCGGGATCAGCAAGGCCAGCGTCGTCTACGACTATAAATCCAAGCAGCAGCTCATCAATGCCGTCATACGGCGGCGCGTCGAGAACGAGGAACAGCGGGTCCAGGCGGCGACGGTCGAACTTGGACCGGTTCCGAGCCCGGCGATCAACGGCCTCGTCGCGGCGGCGGCCGAGCGACCGCGCGACCATGCCCGCGCCGTGGCGGTAAATCTGGTTTCCGCTCTCGCCCAGGACGCCGAATCGCGCGGCATCATCGAAGCGGTCTATGCACGGATGATCGCCTCGGTCACGGAAACCGCGGACAACCCGCGCGGCGCCATTCTTGCGCTTCTGGCACTCGAAGGCCTCAAGCGCCTCGAAATGCATAATCTGCATCCCTGGTCGGATGCCGAACGCGCGGACATCCTGCGCGACATAGGCTGGCTGATCGACGCCGAGCATCTGAGATCCAAAGGCCCCAGAGCTCCATCAGGCGATTGATCGCCCGCCGCCAAGCCACCCCATTATCGAAGCCCTCGCTCGCCGTCCCGGCAATCGTCAACTTTTCTGGATTTTCCCATGCGTATACCCGCTTTGCCGCTCAAACTTGCCGCGGCTGTTGGCCTGCTCGCACTCGTCTCCGGATGCAGCGATGCCAACGGTTCAGCCGAGGCAAAACCGTCGGCACCCCCGCCATCGCCGGTGAGCGTTATCGAGGTGGTGCCCGAAGCGCTGCCCATCCTGAATGAGTTGCCCGGGCGCATTGCCCCGACCCGCATCGCCGAGGTGCGGCCGCGCGTCTCGGGCATCGTGCTGGAACGCGTCTTCGAACAGGGCAGCCTGGTGAAGGAGGGCGACGTGCTCTACCGCATCGACCCGGCGCTGTTCCAGGCGCAGGTGGCGAGCGCCGAAGCGACACTGCAGCGTGCGCAGGCGGTCCAGCTGCAGGCACGCCAGCAGTCCCAGCGCCAGAGCGAACTGCGCGAGCGCAACGTCTCCAGCGGCCAGCAGTTCGACAACGCCGTTGCCGCCCTTGCGCAGGCAGACGCCGATGTGGCGATTGCCACCGCGGGGCTTGCGACGGCGCAGCTCAATCTCGACTATGCCGAAATCACGGCGCCGATCTCCGGGCGCATCGGTCGCGCCATGGTCACCGAGGGTGCGCTGGTCAGCGCCAATGGCCCCGAAAGCCTGGCGACAATCCAGCAGATCGACCCTGTCTATGCCGACTTCACCCAGTCGGCGAACGAGCTTCTCAGGCTGCGGCGCGCGCTCGAAAACGGCGCGCTGACGAATGCCGAGGAAGGCGCGGCAGGCGTCATGCTTAGGCTCGACGACGGCAGCGAATATGCGCATCCGGGCAAGCTCCTGTTCCTGGAAGCCGCGGTCGACGCCACGACCGGGCAGGTGACGCTTCGCGGTGAGTTCCCCAACCCCGAGGGCGACTTGCTGCCGGGCATGTATGTGCGCGTGCTGATCGAGCAGGGAATCCAGCAGAACGCCGTCGCAGTCCCGCAGCAGGCGATCCAGCGCGATTCCGGCGGCGGCTCGCAGGTCTATGTGGTCAACGACAAGAACGTGGCCGAGCTTCGCCCGGTCCGGGTCGGACGCGTGGTCGGCGACCGCTGGGTCGTCGAAGAAGGCCTCAAGGCGGGCGACAAGGTCGTCGTCGAAGGGTTCCAGAAGATCAGGCCCGGCGCTGCGGTCGCCGCCCAGGCTTGGAAGCCCAAGGACAAGACGTCAGCAACCGGCAGCAGCGGCGCGGCTAAGCCCGCCAGCGAGCCCAAGGCCGGCTAAGGATCATCAGAGATGCCCCAGTTTTTCATCGATCGACCCATCTTCGCATGGGTCGTGGCGATCTTCATCATGCTCGCCGGCGCCATCGCCATCCCGTTCCTGCCGGTCGCGCAATATCCGAACGTGGCGCCGCCGCAGGTCTCGATCAGTGCCACCTATGCCGGTGCCGCGCCCGAAGACATCTACCAGAGCGTCACCCGGCCTATCGAGGAAGAGCTGAACGGCGTCCCCGGCCTGCTCTATTTCGAATCGACGTCTGATTCCTCCGGCATGGTCAGCATCACCGCGACCTTTGCGCCGGGCACCGACAGCGGCCAGGCCTCGATCGACATCCAGAACGCGGTTCGCCGCGTCGAACCGCGGCTGCCCCAGGTCGTCAAGCAGGTCGGTATCCGCATCGAGGAGGCCGGAAGCGGCTTCCTGATGATGGTGGCGCTGACGTCGACGGACGGCTCGCTCGACGTCGTCGGCCTCGGCGACTATCTGAGCCGCAACGTGCTCAGCGAAATCCGCCGCATCGACGGCGTCGGCCGGGCGCAGCTGTTTGCGACGCAGCGCGCCATGCGCATCTGGATCGATCCCGACAAGATGGTCGGCCTGAACCTGACGTCGGACGACATCACCAACGCGATCCGTTCCCAGAACGCGCAGGTTGCCGCCGGCCGCATCGGCGCCGACCCGAACCCGATCACGCAGCAGATCTCGGCCACCGTGCTGGTGAAGGGCCAGCTCACCTCCGCCGAAGAGTTCGGCTCGATCGTGCTGCGCGCAAATCCCGACGGTTCGTCGGTGCGGCTGTCCGACGTGGCGCGCATCGAGGTCGGCGCGGAAAACTATAACTTCTCGACCAGATTGAACGGCAATCCGAGCGCGGCGATCGCCGTGCAGCTGTCGCCCACGGGCAATGCGCTGGCGACGTCGGAAGCGGTCCGGGCGCAGATGGAGGAGCTCTCGCGCTACTTCCCCGAGGGCCTTGAATACGCGATCCCTTACGACACCTCGCCGTTCGTGAAGGTTTCGATCGAGAAGGTGATCACGACCCTCGTCGAAGCGATCCTGCTCGTCTTCGCGGTGATGTTCCTGTTCCTGCAGAACTTCCGCTACACGGTCATCCCGACTCTGGTGGTTCCGGTGGCGCTTCTCGGCACCTGCGCGGTGATGCTGGCGACGGGCTTCTCGATCAACGTCTTGACGATGTTTGCCATGGTGCTGGCGATCGGCATCCTGGTCGACGATGCCATCGTCGTCGTCGAGAACGTCGAGCGCATCATGGCCGAAGAGGGGCTGTCGCCACGGGAGGCGACACGCAAGGCGATGAAGCAGATCTCCGGCGCGATCATCGGCATCACGCTGGTGCTTACGGCGGTGTTCGTGCCGATGGCGTTCTTCCCGGGGGCCGTCGGCGTCATCTACCGGCAGTTCAGCCTGACGATGGTGGTGTCGATCCTGTTCTCGGGTTTCCTGGCGCTGTCGCTCACGCCGGCGCTCTGCGCCAGCTTCCTGAAGCCGGTCGCCAAGGGCCATCACGAGAAGAAGGGCTTCTTCGGCTGGTTCAACCGCGGCTTCGATCGGACGACGCGCAGCTACACCTCCAGCGTCGGATGGATCGTCAAGCGCACGGGCCGCTTCATGGTCATCTACCTGGCGCTGCTGGTGGGCCTCGGCTGGTCGTTCATCCAGCTGCCGACGTCATTCCTGCCCAACGAAGACCAGGGCTTCCTGATCGTCGACATCCAGGGCCCGCCGGAATCGAGCAGCAACCGCACCCGGGCGATCGCCGAGAATGTCGAGTCGATCTTCATGGGCGAGGAGGCGGTTGACCGCATGGTGGTGGTCAACGGCTTCAGCTTCTCGGGCGCCGGCCAGAACGCTGGCCTGGCCTTCGTGACACTGGACGACTGGAGCGAGCGCGACGACGACAACTCGGCCGCCGCCATCGCCGGCCGCGCGAACCGGGCGCTGTTCCAGATGAAGGACGCCGTGTCGTTCGCGCTGTCGCCGCCGCCGATCCAGGGCCTCGGCACCTCCAACGGCTTCACGTTCCGCCTGCAGGACCGGTCGGGCCGCGGACAGGTGGCGCTGGCCGCCGCGCGCGACCAGTTGATGGCCGCTGCGGCGAAGAGCGAGGTCATCACCGGCCTGCGTATCGAAGGCATGCCCGATGCCGCCCAGGCCAACCTGTTGATCGACCGCGAGAAGGCGAACACGTTCGGCGTCACCTTCGCCGACATCAATTCGACGATCTCGGCCAACCTGGGCTCGGCCTATGTCAACGACTTCCCGAATGCCGGCAGGATGCAGCGCGTGACGGTGCAGTCGGATGCCGGGCGGCGGATGCAGACCGAGGACCTGCTGAACCTCAACGTGCGCAACGCCCATGGCGGCATGGTGCCGCTGTCTTCCTTCGCCACCGTCGAATGGCAGAAGGGCGCGGCACAGGTCGTCGGCTACAACGGCTATCCGGCGGTGCGCATCAGCGGCCAGGCGGCACCGGGACATTCCTCGGGTGCGGCGATCACCGAGATGGAGCGCCTTGCGGACCAGCTGCCGGCCGGCTTCGGCTATGAATGGACCGGGCAGTCACTGCAGGAAATCCAGTCCGGCTCGCAGGCGCCCGCCCTGATCGTGCTCAGCATCCTGTTCGTGTTCCTGCTCCTGGCGGCACTCTATGAGAGCTGGACGATCCCGGTGTCGGTGATCCTCGTCGTGCCGCTGGGCGTGCTGGGCTCGGTGCTGGCGGTGATGGTCATGGGCATGCCGAACGACGTCTACTTCAAGGTCGGCCTGATCGCCATCATCGGGCTGTCGGCCAAGAACGCGATCCTGATCATCGAGTTCGCCAAGGATCTGCGAAAGGAAGGCATGTCGCTGCTCGATGCGACGGTGGAGGCGGCCAAGCTGCGCTTCCGGCCGATCATCATGACGTCGCTGGCCTTCAGCCTGGGCGTCGTGCCGATGGCCATCGCCACCGGCGCCAGTGCCGCCAGCCAGAATGCCATCGGCACGGGCGTGCTTGGCGGCATGATCTCGGCGACCGTGCTTGCCGTGTTCTTCGTGCCGGTCTTCTTCGTCGCCGTCATGAAGCTGACGCGGCGTGGGAAGGCAGAAACGCGGGAAGGCGCGGATGCGTCCGAGGCTCAGGTTCCGGCGGAATGAACGGTTCCGCAAGCCAGCCGGCGAACAGCCGGACGGCGCTTGAGCGCCGCCTCGAACAGAAGGAGCGCCTGTTTCATGCGGCCGTTTGCGTCGCGCTGGAAAACGGCTTCGGCAAGGTCACCCTGGATGCCGTTGCCCGACAGGCTGGCATCAGCAAGGGCGGGCTGCTCCATCACTTCTCGACCAAGGGCGACCTGATCCGGGCGATGCTGAAGCATTATGCCGATGCAGCCGGTGACGGGAGCCTGAGGGAACGGGGCGGCGACGGGCTCACTGACGTCGACCCCCTGGCTGTCGCGGCATTGGTCGCGGCGGCCGAAGACACGGCGCTGCTCGAGACGATCAACTCGAGGTTCGACATCCGGTGCAAGGGGCCTGCCGGCACCGGGCAGCGGACGACGCAGCTGGCATTGACGTGCGGCTTTGCCAACCGGCTTGTGCTGCGCGAGCGTTGAGGCGATGCCCGGCGGAGGCGCAAACGCCCGCCGGGCACGTTTCTAGGCCAGGCCGAGCCGCTGCTTCCGCCGGGTCGCCCAGGCGGTGATCAGCTGGTCGGCGGTGAGGCCCATGAAGGCGACGCAGAGACCGAGCACCAGCCCCTTGCCGGCGTCGTTGAAGGTCAGCGCCTTGAAGATCTCCTGGCCGATGTCCTTGGTGCCGATGAATGCGGCGATGATGACCATGAACAGTGCGAACATGATCGTCTGGTTGATGCCGAGCATGATCTCGGGGAAGGCGAGCGGCATGCGGATGTTCCACAGCAGCTGACGCCTGGTGCAGCCCGAGGTGATGCCGGCCTCGACGATTTCGGACGGCACGTTGCGTAGCCCGAAGATGGTGTAACGGACGATCGGGATCATGGCGTAGATGATGATCGCCGAAATCGCCGCGACGTCGCCGACCTTGAACAGCATGATGACGGGGATCAGGTAGATGAAGGACGGGAAGGTCTGGAAGGTGTCGCACAGCAGCTTGACGATGCTGGTGCGGCGCTCGCTGCGCGATGCCCAGATGCCGATCGGCAGGCCGACCAGGATGCAGATCAGCACGGCGACCGTCACCATGTAGGCGGTGATCAGCGACCGCTCCCAGTAGCCGGCGAAGGCGATGAACAGCACGAAGCCGGAGACGGTGAGCGCGAGCCGCAGGCCGCCGAGCGACCAGCCTGCAGCTGCGACGAGCGCGACCATCGCCGTCCAGGGAATGCTCTGGAACAGGTCTCGCACGGGGATCAGCACATAGAGCAGCATGGCGTTGCGGACATATTGCAGCGGCTCGTAGAAGGTGACGGTGACCCAGTCGACCAGCGCGTCCCAGAAGGGTGCGGTGCTGAGTGCGAGATCCGCAGGCCAGGCCTGGGCATAAGGCGTGATCGAAGCCAGAATGAGCGAAACGACGGCGACCAGCGCCGATGCGCCGAGGAACGGGTAACGCTGCAGGAAGGTGGCGTCGTCCTCTCTGCGGGACGGCTCCTTGTAGGCGGCGGCGCGGCTCAACTGGTCGAGCGTGATCGCCATCAAAACGATGGCCACGCCGCTTTCCAGCGCCTGGCCGATCTTCAGCGCCTGGAGCCGGAACAGGAGGTCGTGTCCGAGGCCGCGGGCGCCGACGAAGGAGGCGATGACCACCATCGCCAGGCACTGCATGATGACCTGGTTGACGCCGACCAGCAGCGGTTGGCGGGCAGAGGGGATCTCGACCATCCACAGTGTCTGGAAACGCGTGCAGCCGGCCATCTTGCCGGCCTCGCGAACCTCTTCGGCGACACCTTTGAGGCCAAGGATGGTGAGCCGCGCCATGGGCGGAATGGCGAAGATGACTGTGGCGATCGTGCCGGCCTTGTGGCCGACGCCGATGAACACAGCGATCGGGATCAGGTAGGAAAAATGCGGCAGCGACTGCAGGACGTTGAGCAGCGGCACGATGAGCGCTTCGAACCACTGTTTCTTCACTGCGAGAATGCCGATGCCGAAACCGATGAGACCGGCGATGGGGGCCGCGACAAGCACCACCGAAAGGGTGATCATCGACAGCTCCCACTTGCCGAAGATCGCCATGTAGGCGACGCATCCGGCGGAGAGCAGGCCGAGGCGCCAGTCTTTGAGATAACAGCCGAGCACGCCCGACAGCCCCGCGGTCATGACCCATGGCATCGCCGCCAGGCCGATCTTCGGAAAGCCCGAAACCAGCAAGCCTTCGACGAAGGCCAGCGGCCAGGTGATGAGTTCGGCGATGCCGCGCGTCAGGTCACGGAACGAAAACAGCCCGAAGATGGCGTCGTCGCGCATGTGTCCGATCAGCGTGTTCGCCCAGTCGACGAAGGGGATCGTCCAACCCTTGGGCACCTGCACGGCCCAGGCCGGGAGAAGAGAGGCCGCGAGCAGCAGGATGAGGAAGGGCAGCACGACGAGCAGCGGCTTCGCCAGAGATGCCAGGGGTTTTTGCGGCTCCATTTCGGTGGCGCGGGTCAGGGTCGCGGCATTCATGCGCACTGTTCCTTGCCGTAGAGCGCATCGATCAGGCTGTCGCGGCTGAGCGTGCCGACGAGTGCGCCGGCGTCGTCAACGACGTCGACCGGGCGTTCCGACGAGAGCACCTGGCGGGCGACGCTTGCCAGAAGCGCCTCGACCTGGACCGCTGCCGCATCAGGCGTGCGGGCGGATGCCGGCGCCATGATCGATCGCACCGAGAGCAGGCGGTCGTGGGAGACGTTGCGGGTGAATTCGGCGACGTAGGGCGTGGCCGGGCAGGTCACCAGCTCTTCCGCCGTGCCGAGCTGCTCGACGACGCCATCCTTCATGATGGCGATGCGGTCGGCGACGCGGATCGCCTCGTCGAAATCGTGGGTGATGAAGACGATCGTCTTGTTGAGCATCTTCTGCAGGCGCAGGAACTCGTCCTGCATCTCGCGGCGAATAAGCGGGTCGAGCGCCGAGAAGGGCTCGTCGAGGAACCAGACGTCGGGGCCGACGGCGAGCGAGCGGGCGATGCCGACACGCTGCTGCTGGCCGCCGGAGAGTTCGCGCGGATAATAGGCCTCGCGGCCCTTCAGCCCGACGAGTTCGATCACTTCGCGGGCGCGGGCCTCGCGCTTCTGGCGATCGGTGCCGCGGACCTGGAGCGGGAAGGCGACGTTGTCGAGCACGGTGCGGTGGGGCAGCAGGGCGAAGTGCTGGAACACCATGCCCATCTTGTGGCGCCTAAGCTCGATCAGCTCGCGCTCGGAAGCGGCGAGGATGTCGCGGCCTTCGAACATGACCTCGCCAGAGGTCGGCTCGATCAGGCGGGCGAGACAGCGCAGCAGGGTCGACTTGCCCGAGCCCGACAGGCCCATGACGACAAGGATTTCGCCGGGCATGACCTCGAAGGAAACGTCGCGGACGGCAGGGACGTAACCTTCGGCCCTGATGGTTTCGATCGAGGGGTTGCCGGCGTGGCGGCGCAGGAAGCCGGCGGGGTCGGCGCCGTAGAGCTTCCAGAGATTGCGGCATGCGATTTTTGCTTCGGTCATGTCGAGTTTGCCTCTCGCCAAGGTGGCCGATGGATGTGCAGGGGCGAGGTGGCGCCTGCTTGTGCAGGCGCCACTTTCACCGCGCGATGTCGTTTAGTGCAGGGTTAGCTGGCGGAACCCAGCCAGGCCTTCCAGCGAGCCTCGTTGTCGGCCAGCCATTTGTCGGCGGCCTGCTCGGGCTCCATGTTGTCGATGTCGGCAAGCTTTGCCTGAACCGCGATATCCATGTTGGAGAAGTTGATCTTCTGCAGGATAGCGTAGGCCTTGGGCCACTTGGTCGGGAATTCCTTCCAGGCGGCGATCTTGAGGTAGCCGTCCTTCGGGTTGCCGCAGTCGTAGCTCAGGTCCTTGTTGCTGCCCCAGGCCGGATCGTCCTTGCACTTGGGGTCGAAGGCCGGAAACTCGACGAACTTGCCGTCATAAAGCGCTTCGACGAAGTTCGGCGTCCAGTTGAACAGGACGATCGGCTCCTTGCGCTTGACGGCGGAGTCGAGCTCGGCCCAAAGCGCTGCGGCCGAACCGGCATTGACGACCTCGAAGTTCATGGCAAGGGCTTCGACGCGCTCGGAGTCATGCTTGAGCCAGTCGACCGGGCCGCCGAGGAAGCGGCCTTTCGGCGAGGTTTCGGCGGTGGCGAACTTGTCGGCGCAGGCGTTCAGCGCTTCCCATGCGGGCAGGCCGGGACAGACTTCCTCGACATAGGTGGGATACCACCATTCTTCGCGCGTCTTGGCGTCGTGGGTGGCGGCATCGACGACGCAGCCTTCCTTGACCACCTTCTGGAAAGCGACGCCGAAGGCGCCTTCCCAGACTTCATGCACGAGGCTGACGTCGCCCTCGCAAAGCGCGGTGTAGACGACCTGGCTGTCGGCGGAAACGTACTCGACCTTGGCGCCGCCCTTTTCGAGCAGCTTGCCGACGATGTGGGCGCCAACGATCTGGCTCGACCAGTTGTGCGTCGGGATCTTGATGGCGTCGGTGGAATCCTCGGCAAATGCCGTGCCCGTAGCGAAAGCCAAAATCGTGGCCATACTTGCGGACTTCGTGAAATTCCTCATTGAACCTCCCTTTCCTTTGTGTTGCGATCGTTCCCACGGGATGCGGAGGTCGGTCTCTATGGACCTGTTTCCACTCCAGCCCAGCAAACATAGCGGTGAGAAGTGAACCGGTGTCGGGCGGGGTGTAAAAGTCGTGGTCTGACTTGTGAAAAGATGTTAATCGAGGCTTGGGAGGATAAGATGGCATGCGGGTTCAGCACCACATCGTGATCGTTGAGGACGACCCGGTCACCCGGGCGAAGCTCGCCGGCTATTTCCTGGCCGAGGGCTACAAGGTCAGCGAGGCCGGTGACGGCGAGCAGTGCGCGCCATCATGGGCAGGCATCCGGCGGACCTGCTGATGATCGACATCAACCTGCCCGGCGAGGACGGCCTCAAGCTGACCCGCGAGCAGCGCGAACGGTCCGACGTCGGAATCATCCTGGTCACCGGCCGGACCGACACGGTCGACCGCATCGTCGGTCTCGAGATCGGTGCCGACGACTATGTCACCAAGCCGGTGGAGCACCGCGAGCTGCTGGCCCGGGTCAAGGGCCTGCTGCGCCGCGTCGGCAAGGGGCGTCTGCCTCCCGCTGCCTCGGGCACGCGCCATTTCTACGGCTGGACGCTGGAAGTGGCGCGGCGCACGCTGCAGGCGGCCGACGGCACCTTCGTCGAGCTGACCGGCGCCGAGTTCAAGCTGTTGTCGGTGCTGACCGCCAATCCCGGGCAGGTGCTGTCGCGCGAGCGGCTGCTGCACGAGATATCGCGGCGCGAATGGGACGCCAGCGACCGCACCGTCGACGTGCTGGTGCGAAGGCTGCGGCAGAAGCTGAACGACAATCCGCGCACGCCGCGCATCATCGTCACCGCCCATGGCGAAGGTTATTTCTTCGCGCCCGACGTGAACCAGGCGGTGCGCGGCTCGGCCAGTTTCTGAGGGCCGGGTCGGCCCTCAGGCCGAATGCGCCGGGTCGGCCTCCAGCATCTTCTGCCATTGCCGCGTGCCTTCGGCAAAGGCTGCCTCGCAATCCTTGACCATGCGCCTCAGCCCGGCGACGGGCTCATCGGCCGCAGCCGCTTCGAGCGCTTCGGCAGCCTGCAGCAGGCGCGGAAATCCGAGCGAACCGGCCGAGCTTCGCGTCGCGTGGGCGAGATCGCCGAGGGTCTTGCGATCGCCGGTTTCCAGGGCATCGTGCATGGACCTAAAACGTCCGGGCAGGCTGTCGTGGGCGATGCGATGCAGCCGCTGCACCGTCTCGGCGCCGAGCGCGTCGAGATCGGCCTGGCAGGCCGCAACGTCGAGCGCGACGATGGGCTGACGGGTTGCGGCCGGGCGCTTGGCCAGTGCTGCCACCGCATCGAGCAGATGCTCGTGGACGATGGGTTTTGCCACGAAGGCATCGACGCCTGAATCGAGGTAGCGGTCGATATCGGACTTGAACACATGCGCCGACATCGCAATGACGGGCAGGTCGGGCGCCGACAGCGCGGTGCGCAGCCGTTTCATCGTCTCGATGCCGTCTATGCCGGGCAGGCTGACGTCCATCACCACGATCTCGGGCTTGAAGTCGGCAATGGCTTCCAGGGCAAGGTAGCCCGAACTCACCGCCTTCACATGGTGGCCGGCCTGGGACAGCAGCGTGGTCGAGACTAGCCTGGTGGCGTCGTCGTCCTCGACGAGCAGAATGTTGCGCGGCGAGGCCGCGGCCTTGCGCGTACGGCGGCTCCTGACGGCGGGAAGGCCGGCTTCGAGCGCGGCCTTCTGTAACGGCATCTCGAGCGTGAAGATGCTGCCTGCGCCCTGGCGCGAACTGACCGAGAGATCGGCACCCATGAGCCGGGCGTATTCGCGGCTGATCGCCAGGCCCAGTCCGGTGCCGCCGAAACGGCGAGTGATGGAGGCGTCCATCTGGGTGAAGGCCTGGAAGATGTCATCCTGCCGTTCCGGCGAAATACCGATGCCGGAGTCCGAAACGGCGAGCCGCACGGTCTGCGCCTGCCTGGCGCTGGCGGCGAGCGTCACCTTGACCCGGACATGGCCGTGCTCGGTGAACTTGATCGCGTTGCTGACCAGGTTGAACAGGACCTGGCGGATCTTGCCGGCGTCGGCGGTAAAGGCAGGGGCCAGCTTCGGGTCGATTTCGAGCCAAAGGTCGAGGCCCTTTTCCGTCGCCATCGGGCGCATGAAGGCGACGACGCCGGTAACCAGCTTCGACAGGTCGAAGTCGACCTTCTCGACGGCGACATTGCCCGACTCGACCTTGGAGTAGTCGAGGATGGCGTTGAGGATGCCGAGCAGCGCCTCGCCGGAATTCGCCGCGACCGACAGGTGCTCGCGTTGCCTGGGGCCGAGCCTGGTGTCGGCGAGCAGGCGCATCATGCCGAGCATTCCCGTCATAGGCGTCCGGATCTCGTGGCTCATGGTGGCGAGGAACGCCGACTTGGCGCTGCTTGCCTGCTCGGCCCGCGCCCGCGCCTGGTCGTGGTCGATCGCCTCCTGGCGCAGGCGGGTGTTGACCTGCCTGATCTGCTCGGTCTGCTCCTCGACGAGTTGCTGGAGCTCTTCGCGGTGACGCCTGAGCTCGTCGGTGATGCGTTCGCGGTCCTGCTCCAGCTCGAGGCGCCGGCGCGACTCGTCGCGGAACTGGTTGACGGCGACGGCCATGGTGCGCAGTTCGTCGTCGCCGGTGTCGGTCACGGTGACATCGAGGTCGCCTGCCGTCAGCCGCTGCATGGCGCGCGAAAGGCTGCTCAAACGGCGGACAAGGTTGCGCTCGACATAGAGCCAGACGATCGCGCCCGAAGCCAGGATGGCGCCGAGCAGGGTGACGACGAGCACGATGACGCCGATGCGGACGGCGTCGTCGGCGCGGTCGGCCGTTGTCCTGGCGAACTCGTCGGAGCGGTCGAGAATGTCCCGGGCGACCTGATTCTGGGTCACGGCAAGATCGCGATTTGCCTGGGCCATGGCGTCGAGCCTGCCGGCCAGGTCGATGACCTGCTGGCGGCGGCCGAAGATCGAGCCCGACACCGGCACCTCGCCGGCGGCGGCCTCGATGGCGCCGAAGAAGGCGACGCCCTGCTTGCGCCGCACCGGATCGTCGATGCTCAGGATCCGGCGCCGGATGACTTTCATGTGGTCCTGGAAGATGCCGCTGATCTCGCTGATCTCGGAGCGCGACTCTGCCCGGCCAAGCCGGTTGATCAAAAGGCTTACCTGGGCGCTGCGGTGGCGCAGCTCATACATGCGCTCCATCAGGTAGATGTCGTGCTCGATCAACCGGTCGACGGCGGTGTAGGCGTCTTCGCGGCGCGCGGGATCGCCGATCAGTCCGTACAGATTGGCCGTCACCGCCGAGGCACCGGCGGACGCGTTGGAAATCAGCGTCTCGGAAAGCAGCAGGATCGACTGGGCAGCTGTTGCCGCAGCCTCCGCGCCTTCGCGATAGGCCTTGTCCTCGTCCAACCGCTGGCGCACCAGCTCGTTGTTCTCCTTGAGGTTGGCGAGCATCTTTTCGACCGAGCCGGCAAACTCCTCGACGAGCTTGGGATCGATCGACAGCCGCCTGACCTCGGTCAGCGACTTGACGAGTTGTTGCGACAGCTCAGAGAGCTTGCCTTGCTCGGCCAGCAATTCGTCGGGCGAACGCACGGCGGCAAGGGCCGGGGCGGTGGCAATCAGCTTGGCGCTGAGTTCGGCGGTGTGCTGGGTTGCCGCCACCGCGGGAAGCGCCTGTGCGTTCACCACGGCCTGGGCGTCGGCGATGTTGCGCAGGATCAGCCAGCTGGCGATGCCCGACGACAACGACAATCCCGTGATGCACAGGAAGGCGAGGAACAGCCTTCCGCCGATACCGAAACGATGAAGCATGGACCATATAACCATGGTTTGCGCTGCCGACGTAAGCTGTCTAGCTTGCGCCGATGAAATTGCCGGCACGCCTTGATCGCTCGAGCTTCCTTGTTGCCGCCTTGCTGGCGCTCGGTGGCGGTCATCCAGCCATGGCCGAGGATGCTGCGGGCACATGGAAGCTCAATGCGTGGGAGGAGCCGTTCGGTTATTCCCGGCCGGCGACGGCGATCGACTACCAGCCGGTGGCGAAGGCCGCGAAAGCCTGGCGCATCTGCGCCTCCTATCCGCATCTCAAGGATTCCTACTGGGTCAGCGTCAACTACGGCATGGTCGAGCAGGCGCGCTCGGCCGGCGTGAAACTGACCGTCGTCGAAGCTGGGGGGTATCCCAATCTCGACCGCCAGATCGAACAGATCAGGACCTGCAGCGCCACCGCCGACGCCTTGATCGTCGGGACCGTGTCCTATGAAGGGCTGACGCCGACGATCAAGGAGATCGCTCGTCGCATCCCGGTCATCGCCTCGGTCAACGACATCGACGGCGCCGGCATCACGGCCAAGTCGGGCGTTTCGTGGGAGGAGATGGGGCGGTCGATCGGCGCCTATCTCGCCCGCCTTCATCCCGCCGGCACCATGCCGGTCAGGGTGGCGTGGTTTCCCGGGCCCAAGGGGGCCGGCTGGGTCAAGTTCGTCGAGGCCGGTTTCCGCGGCGCGCTGAAGCAGAGTTCGGCCGAAATCGCCGCCGTCAAATGGGGCGACACCGGCGTGGAGATCCAGCTGCTTTTGATCGAGGAACTGCTCGAGACGCAGCCCAATATCGACTACATCGTCGGCAGCGCGCCGACGGCGGACGCCGCAGTCAGCATCCTCAGGGCCCAGGGGCGGGCAAACCAGGTGAGGATCCTGGCAGACTATTTCACCCATGGCACCTTCCGGGAAATCAACCGGGGCAAGGTCGTGGCCGCGCCCACTGATTCGCCGCCGCTGCAGGGCCGCATCGCCATCGACCAGGCCATCCGGGCGATCGAAGGCACGCTACGCTATCGCCATGTCGGGCCGCCGGTCGAGATTGTCGACCGGACCAACGTGCAGTCGCTCGATCTCGAGCGAAGCCTGGCGCCGGCCTGGTTCAAGCCGACCTTCCAGGTCCAGTGAGGCGGCCTGACCGCTGTCCGGTTACAATTTTTCACATAAGCGCCGCCGATTTTCACGTATCTCGGCGGACTGGTTCACAGCCTGCAGGTAGCCTGACGTTCAGGATCTCACGATTGCTGCGAGGAGAGCGGTGATGGCTACGACAGGTGAAAACTACCCCGCCGTGACCTCCGGCCCGCCGCGGCCGAGTCTCATCCTGCAGCCCGGGCTGCTGTTGCCGGGCATGGAGCGTTACCATGTGCCGGGCTTGGGCGCCGCACTGATCGAGATCGAGGCCGGCGACCGCGTGACGGTGCGCAACCTCGAGGGCGGCCAGCCTTGCGAGCTGGTGGCCTTCGATGCCGCCGGCAAGGCCGATCCGGGCATCCTGGGCACACGCTCGAACAGCGATGCTGCCGGGCTCAAGGCGCTTCTGGTCGACGGCGACGACAGCCTGCAGGCGTTCCGCGCCGGGCTGGCGCGGCGCAAGCTCGAACTCGGCCGTGTCGAGGCCGTGCGCTTCTTCGATGGTGCGACCGCTGCAGGCACCGAAGAGAGCTTCACCGTCACCCGTCCGGGCACGCTGGTGGTCGCTGCCCCCGGTGCTGCGATGGCGATCGACAGCCATGACACCTCGACGCCGCTTGCGGTGATGATCAAGCACGCGACGATCAGGCCCGCCGGCAAGTCCGACCTGCCCGATCCGCTCGCCGATCCGCTGCTCGACCTCAGGGTCAAGTCGAAGACGGCCGAGTCCTTCTTCGTCAAGGCCGGCGACTACATCCAGATCATCGACGTCGACGGTCGCCAGTGCACCGACTTCCAGTGCTTCTCGGCGCGCAAGCTCGACAAGGGCCGCGACCTTGCCCTCGACGTCACCGCCACCCGCTCGCTGATGGGCCACGCCTATCCGATGCCGGGCCTGCATGCCAAATATTTCGACCAGGATTTCGAGCCTTTGGTCGAGGTCATCCAGGACACCTGCGGCCGGCACGACGCGTTCGCGCTCGCCTGCTACGCCAAATATTACGACGACATCGGCTATCCCGGCCACATCAACTGCTCGGAGAACTTCAACGGCGCACTGACCCCGCATGGCGTCAACGCCCGTGCCGGCTGGATGGCGGTCAACTTCTTCTTCAACACCGGCATCGACGCCCATGGCGTGATGTTCTCCGACGAACCCTGGTCGCGGCCGGGCGACTATGTGCTGCTGAGAGCCCTGACCGACATCGTCTGCGTCTCCTCGGCCTGCCCCGACGACACCACCCCGGCCAATGGCTGGAACCTCACCGACATCCACGTCCGGACCTATTCCGGCCAGCACAAATTCTCGCGCGCGATCGCCAGACGCACGACCCCGGAGGCCGAACCCAAAATGACCCGTGAGACCGCCTTCCATTCAAGCTTTGCCAAGCACACGCGCAACTTCATCGAATACAAGGGCTTCTGGCTGCCGCAGGAATTCGCCAAGGAAGGCCCGATCGAGGAATACTGGGCCTGCCGCCAGAAGGCGGTGGTGATGGATCTTTCCGCCCTGCGCAAGTTCGAGGTGACGGGCCCGGATGCAGAAGCCCTGATGCAGTACACGCTGACCCGCGACGTCAAGAAGCTCGGCGTCGGCCAGGTCGTCTATACCGCGATGTGCTACGAGCACGGCGGCATGATCGACGACGGCACCTTGCTGCGCCTCGGCAAGGACAATTTCCGCTGGATCTGCGGTGACGACTATTCCGGCGTGTGGCTGCGCGAAGTGGCGGAAAAGCTCGGTCTCAAGGTGCTCATCCGCTCCTCGACCGACCAGATGCACAACATCGCCGTGCAGGGCCCCAACAGCCGCGACATCCTCAAGGAGATCGTCTGGACGCCGCCGCACCAGCCGGCGCTCAGCGAGCTCGAATGGTTCCGCTTCACCATCGGCCGCATCGGCGATGCGCAAGGGGTGCCGATCGTGGTCTCGCGCACCGGCTATACCGGCGAGCTCGGCTACGAGGTCTGGTGCCATCCGCGCGACGCCGAAAAGGTCTTCGACGCGGTGTGGGAAGCGGGCCAGCCGCATGGGCTCAAGCCGATGGGCTTTGCCGCCCTCGACATGGTGCGCATCGAGGCCGGGCTGATCTTTGCCAATTACGAGTTCTCCGACCAGACCGACCCGTTCGAGGCTGGCATCGGCTTCACCGTGCCGCTGAAGACCAAGACCGACGACTTCATCGGCCGCGAGGCGCTGATCAGGCGCAAGGACAACCCGATCCACAAGCTGGTCGGCCTCGA
This sequence comes from Aminobacter sp. MSH1, assembly GCF_003071665.1. Classification (GTDB taxonomy): domain Bacteria; phylum Pseudomonadota; class Alphaproteobacteria; order Rhizobiales; family Rhizobiaceae; genus Aminobacter; species Aminobacter niigataensis. Next base: position 1,186,495 of record NZ_CP026265.1, read on the forward strand.
CATCGACAGTAACGTCGTCGTCGGCCATGGCGACTGCGTCCATATCGGCCGCGCCCAGATCGGCATCGTCACCTCGTCGATGCGCTCGCCGGTGCTGAACAAGAACATCGCGCTCGCCCGCGTCGACGCCACCCACGCCAATGTCGGCACCGAGGTCGAGATCGGCAAGCTCGACGGCCACCAGAAGCGCCTGCCGGCCAGGATCGTGCCTTTCGCCCACTACGATCCCAAGAAGGAAAAGCCACGGTCGTAGGCGTAAGCTCCAAAGGCCACGCAAAGCAAAAGCCGCCGATTGCTCGGCGGCTTCGCGGGAGGATGGTCGGCCAATGGCCGACGCGGGAAATATGTTTCAGCTGACCGGCTCGGCAATCCTTGCAGGGGCTGGGGCCGGTGCGGGCGCGTCAGTGCCGAGCTTCATGCCCGGCTTCAAGCCGAAGGTGTCGGCGAGGCCAGCGCCAGAGAGCTTCTGCCCGGCTTCGGTACGGACCTTGAAGATCTCCACCACACCACCCTGCACCGAAATGCCGATGCTGCGCTCGCCGATCGAGACGATCTCGCCGGGCTTGCCGGTGACATCCTCGAACCGGCGTGCCAGGTGCTTGCGCGCCTCGAACAGCCGCACCTTGGTGCCGTTGACCGTCGTCCATGCGCCTGGCGCCGGGTCGCAGCCGCGGATGAGGTTGTGGACGGTGTCGACATGGGCGTGCCAGTTGATCTTGGCTTCGGCATCCTTGCACCAGCCCTCGTAGGAGGCCTGGCTCTCATCCTGCTCGACTTCACTGTGCTTGCCCGCAACGACGAGGTCCGCCGCCTCCAGCATGGCGTCGACTCCGAGCGGGAACAGCCAGTCGAAATAGACGCTGCCGAGCGTGTCGTCGGGACCGATGTCGACGTTCTTCTGCAGGATCACCGGGCCTTCGTCGAGGCCGTCGGTCGGGCGGAAGATGGTGAGCCCGGTCTGGGTGTCGCCTTTGATCACTGGCCAGTTGATCGAGCTCGGGCCGCGATACTTCGGCAGCAGCGAGGGGTGGTACTGGATGGTGCCGTGCCTGGGGATGTTGACGAAGTCCTGCGGCGCGAACTGCAGCACATAGGCCATGACGGCGAGATCGACATCGAGCGCACGCAGCGCGTTTTCCGCCGCTTCGCCCTTGAGGCTCGGCAGCTGGAAGACCTTCAGGCCGGCCTTTTCGGCCGCCACCCGCAGCGGGTCTGGCTTGGCGCCGGCCTTTTCTGGTGCGCAGAACACACCGGCGACTTCATCGCCGCGGGCCAGGAACGCCTCCAATACGCTTTGTCCGAATGCCTGCTGTCCAATGATGGCAATTCGCATGATGCTGTACTCCTCCAGAATTTGGCAAAGCTTCTCCGAGCCTTGCCGGGGGCAGGGTTGCCGATGTCCTCAGGGATGATTGGAGAGCGCCCCGCCTTCAGGCGAGGCGCGGTGTCAGCGGCCGGTGTTGATCCAGACGACCTTGGGCTCGGTGAAATTCTCGACCGCCATGTCGCCATGCTCGCGGCCGAAGCCGGAATCGCGGGCGCCGCCCCATGGCAACCTGATGTCGGTCGGGCCGTAGGTGTTGACCCAGACGGTGCCGGCCTTCAGCCGCCGCGTGAAGCGATGGGCCCGGCCGATGTCGCCGGTCCACACGCCGGCAGCGAGGCTGTAGACCGTGCCGTTGGCGATGCGCAGGGCGTCCTCGTCGTCCTTGAACTTGATGACGGTGGCGACCGGTCCGAATATCTCTTCCTGCGAGATGCGCATCTCGTGCTCGACGTCGGCAAAGACGGTCGGCTGGACGTAGTAGCCGACGTCTCCATGGCGGCTGCCGCCGGCGACCAGGGTGGCGCCTTCGTTCTTGCCGATCTCGATGTAGTCGAGCACGCGCTTCATCTGCACTTCGGAGACCAGCGGCCCCATGGCAGTCGAGGTTTCGCGCGGGTCGCCGATGCGGGTGGAATTCGCTCGTGCCGCTAGACGCTCGACAACTTCGTCATAGATGGATTCATGGGCGAGGATGCGCGACCCGGCCGAGCAAACCTGGCCGGTGTTGAAGAAGATGCCGGCACCGGCTGCCTTGACCGCGGCATCGAGGTCGGCGTCGGGGAAGATGATATTGGCCGACTTGCCGCCGAGTTCCAGCGTCACCCGCTTCAAATTGCCGGCGGCACCGCGCAGGATCTGCCGTCCCACCACCGGCGAGCCGGTGAAGGTGACCTTGTCGATGTCGGGATGGTCGACGATCGCCTGACCGGCGATCTTGCCGAAACCCGGCACGACATTGAGCGTGCCGGCGGGGAAACCGGCTTCGAGCGCCAGCTCACCGATGCGGAGCGCAGTCAGCGGTGTGATTTCGGCCGGCTTCAGCACGACGGTGCAGCCGCAGGCCAGCGCCGGCGCAATCTTCCACATGCCGATCATCAGCGGGAAATTCCACGGGATGATGGCGCCGACGACGCCGAGCGGCTCGCGCACGGTGTAGGTCAGCGCGTCCTGGCGCGCCGGGATGACCTGGCCGTTTATCTTGTCGGCCATGCCGGCATAATAGACCAGCGTGTCGATGACCGCCGGCAGGTCCTGGCGGCGGATGGCCGAAACCGGCTTGCCGCTGTCGAGGCTTTCCAGGTTGACCAGCTCGTCCTCGTTCTGGCGGATCAGCTCGGCCAGCCTGAGCATCAGCAGGCCGCGCTCGCTGGCGCGCATCCGGCCCCAGTCGCCCTCGAAAGCAGCGCGGGCAGAGCGTACGGCAGCATCGACATCGGCCGCGTCGGCCTCGGCGATCCTGGCGATGACGTTGCCTGTCGAGGGGTCGAGCGTGTCGAAGGTGCGGCCGGAGAGCGCGTCGACCCGCTTGCCGTCAATCAGCAGCTTTTGGGTCCAGTCGGAAAAGGCGTATACCACGGGTCTTCCTCCACATATGAACTGCAGTTCCTATATCGCGATGGAAGCTCGGTTCCTCCAGCCACCGCCGCGAGACTGATCTCACCGTAGGAAAGATATTTTCCTGTGGGAATAAGATATTTATTGCCTAACTTTGCGCCCTGAGACATGATCTCGACTGCCGGTTTGCCGATAGAGAAGATATGAATGTTAGTTCATATCTGCTTCGGCCGAGGCGGTTGGGAGGTAGCGATGATCCGTATCGAGATCGATCCCGTCTGGCGCTTCAGGCGCAGCGCGGATTCACAATCCTTGCAGATCATGCTCGGTTTCCTCGCCGAGATACGGGCGAGCGGCAAGATCACCAAGGCCGCCGATCTCGCCGGCGTCTCCTACCGCCACGCCTGGAACCTGATCGAGAAGTGGTCGGCTTTTTTCGACACGCCGCTGGTGGTGCGCAAGCAGGGCAGCGGCACGAATCTCACGCCCTTTGGCGACAAGCTGGTGTGGGCCGGCCAGAGGCTCGAGGCGCGCCTGGGACCATTGCTGCAGAACCTGTCGCAGGAACTGGAGACCGAGATCAACCAGTTGCTGCCGCATGGCCCGCTGATCCTGCGGGTCCACGCCAGCCATGGTTTTGCGGTGCCAAAACTCAGGGAACTGCTCAGCCGCGAGCCAGATATCGGGGTCGATTTCCGCTATGTCAGCAACCAGAATTCGCTGGCCTCGCTGGCGCATGACGGTTGCGACCTGGCCGGCATGCACCTGCCGCAGGGCGAACTGCGCAAGCGCGCCATCGCGGCGAGCAAGGGCTGGCTGACGCCGAGCGCGCATCGCGTCATCGGCTTCGTGACGCGCGAGATGGGGCTGATGGTGGCGCGCGGAAACCCGCTCGGCATCACCTCGCTCGAGCGGCTGCTCGATCCGCAGCTCCGTTTCGTCAACCGCGACCCGGATTCCGGCACGCGGATGCTGCTCGGCCACCTGCTCGCCCAGCACCACATCGACAGCTCCCGCATCAACGGCTACGAGCATGCCGAATTCACCCATGCCGCCGTTGCCGCCTATGTTGCCAGCGGCATGGCCGATGTCGCCTTCGGCGTCGAAGCCGCGGCGAGGCAGTTCGATCTCGACTTCGTCCGGCTGGTGACCGAGGACTACTTCTTCGTCTGCCGCAAGGAGATCCTGGAAGTCGACGCCGTCAAGCGCGTGCTGTCGATCATGCGCGGCGAGGAATTCCACGCCGCGATCTCGCAATTGCCGGGCTACAGCGTCAATGACGCCGGCTCGATCAAGACCGTGCGCGAGGTGTTCCGGACGACGGAGTAGCGGTGCATGCGAGGCGGGCAGCGGCTTGTCCGGACCCGAGTTCGCCATCACTCGTCGACGCCATCCAGCAGACGCCACTCGGCGCCGGCTGGATGGACCAAGCCAAGGCAGTCGCCGCTAGCGCGCGGCGACGCCGACAGCCTATTCTGCGCGAGCGCGAAATATGATGGCAGCGAACATCAGAACGCCGGCGAACACCACGAAGGACGACACGGCAACTACTGGCCCCATTGACGGGTTCCCGGTCAAGAGCAGGTAGAGAGCGGGCGTCATCACGATCACTCCGCCCGTGTAAACATAGTACTGCGCTTTCGCTAAACGGGTCCCGGCGCCACGCGGGTTAAGCGCGTGAAATGTCCCGAAAATGGACATTGTCACCCAACCCAGCAGGTTTGTATGCGCGTGCGCGCCAGTCGCAGCGAAGTTTTGAGTAATCGACATATGCAGACCGACCAGAATTCCGGCCACCAGGAAGCAGATGGCGGTAATGAAGTACATTCTGGAAATATTTGGCATTTTCCCCTCAAGATTTCATGGTTTTCAAAAGTCGACAACGGAACAAATATTTGCGCGCTCCGATCACCAGCAGAGCGTTCGCTTGGCTGCCGCAGTTGCTCTCGCACGGTCAGGTTTGGGCTGTCACTTCCTTGAACATCACATTGGGACGTCCGGTCATGAAGATGAGACGAGCAGTCATATCCTCATGCCGTTGCCGGCAAAGTGACCGGCGAGGCACCTGCTAGCCGATGTTGCGCCGCCTGGCGTCGGGACCCTTCCAGCCGCCGAGCATGTCGAATGCCTCCAGCCCGTCCGCCGGCTGGTCTTGCTGCGAAGGTGAGCCGGTCAACGTGACATATGCCCATGCCTTGCCAAGTGCCCGGCCCCAATATGAAGGTTGCTGGTGAGCGGGTTGCTCCACCGGTGATTCACCGATCTGCTGCATGTGAACGGCTTCGTCTGGCATGCTCGTGCCCCTCCCTGGCGCTCGCTCCCTTGTTCGATCTTGCGCATGTCTCGCAGGCCACCACGGGCCGGCAAGCAGGCTTATGAGCAAAACCGAGGATATCTGTCTGTTATGCCGATCACCCTGTCACTGCCTCGAGCGAGGCGAGCGAGCACATTGGGACGTCCGGTCATCAAGTTGAGACGCGCAGTCATGCGTTTGGCGCGCGGCTTGTTGCCGGCTCGATCAGGCGCCGCCAAACCAGGGTGCAAGAGGCTGGCGCAACGCAAGAAGCATACATTGCGCGCGCCAGCCACCGGCAGAGCATTCGGTGAACTGCCAGTGCTGGCTTTGCCATCGTCAGATTGCGCTGTCACTGCCCCGGACGAGGCAGCCGCGCAGATTGGGACGTGCAGTCATCAAGATGAGACGCTCGGTCAAGGCGCCCGATCAATCCCTCATGATAGGAACGTTATTGCTCCCCATGTGCGAATCTTGAGGTTTGTTGTGAAAAATTCTGCCAGAATTACTACGATTTACGCCATTTTTATCCTGGGACTGGCCTCGGCACAGGCCGCAGACGTGATCAGCGAGCCAGTTCCGGCGCCGGTTGCTGAACGCTTCGCCTATGACTGGAGCGGTCTCTACATCGGCGTCCATGGCGGCATCGGCGGTGGCGAATTCGATAATTCCTACCTCATTGAAACCGAGGTTGGCCCGATTGGCTACAACGTCAGCGACAGGGCGTTCGGTGGTTTCGGTGGTGTTCAGGCCGGCTACAACCACCAACTCGCGCCCAATTGGGTCGCGGGCGTCGAGGTGGATTTCTCCTTGTCAGGGATCAAGGCCGAACACAGCGAGTCGTCGAGCGAAGGCTTCAGTTCTCGCTACGCGATCCAGATCGACTGGTTCGGCACGCTGCGTGGCCGTCTCGGCTACGCCCAGGACAATATCCTGTTCTACGGCACGGGCGGCGCCGCCTATGGCAGGATTTCGTATTCCGACAGCGATAGCGACGGGTTCAACGAGGCGCTTGCCGACACCAATTTGGGTTGGACCGCCGGCGCCGGCGTCGAATATGGCATCACCAACGACATCACGCTGAAGACAGAATATCTCTACGTCGATCTCGGCAGCCTGAAGGCGACGAATCTTATCTACACTGGAGATCGGATCGAAATGGATACCGCATTCCACACGCTCAAGACCGGCCTGAACTACAAGTTCTGATCAGGGAGCGTGAGACGCAAAGGGCGGCTTTCGGGCCGCTCTTTCCGTTTGGTGCGCGGCCTGCAAAATCGCCGGCCTGCGGCACAGGTCACCCTGTCTCTTCCAACTCTCCGCCTCGAGCAGACGCAAGCCAGGCTTCGACGATCGCGCCGCCGTTGCCGCCGCCCTGTTTCAGCAAGGTCTCATACTTTGCCATCCGCAATGAGTCCCTGGCGAGCGTGCGGACGGAACTCGGACTGATCCGATAACGCTTCTGGAAGGCCCGGCTGAAGTGCGCCTCGCTGCGAAACCCGTGGTTGCGGGCAATGGCGGCTATCTTGTGATCCGGGGTTGACCGCAGGATGCCCTGCAAACTCCCCCTTAGCCGTTCGGCGAGCATCCAGCGCTGTACGCCGCCATGCGGCTCGAACAAACGGAACAGTTTCGATCGCGAAATGTTCAGGAAGGCAGCCAACTCATCCGGACCGAAGTCGGGATCGGACAGCCTTAGTCGCGCGGTCGACGATGCGCGCTGGAAAAGGAATCGCTTGTCGCGCCTTTCGCGCGTTGCCGGGGCCGCAAACGCAGCAGCGGCAAAATGCAGGATGCCATCAACGATCACCTGGCTCTGGTGGATGCTGAGACCTTCGATATGCTCCACGAGTGCCTTGATCTGGATCCCCAGCATGGCGCCGGCGTGGTCGTTCGCCGTCAGCACGAGGCCGTGAGCGTTGTTCTGGAACTCGGCCGGCACGCTGGCCTTGTCGAAGGTCAGCGCGATCGCTTCAAAGCCTGAAGTTTCACTCTCATAGGGCAACGAATAGTCGACGACGACGATGTCTCCGGGCTCGTGCTCCTGGATCAATCCGTCGTAGTTGCCCGTGACCTGTCCTTCCAGGACCATGAACAGCACCATATGCGGGGTCGGTCGATCGTCGATGACCTGTTGCGTCCGCGACATCGACAACGCCGAACCGCCATTCACGTGCAGGAACGCTCCCGGAAGTTGCCAGCTGTAGCCATGGAAATCGAAAAGCGCCGGGTCGGATTCTTCAGGGATGGAACAGTCGACCAAGAGAGAAAGCGCATTCTTCCAGGCGGCGAAACATTCTGCGCCAGGCGGGAATGGCCATTCGTCGCGCTGTGGCGTCGCCATACCAAATGTGCTGTCGCCCTTGCCCATCCGCAACCGGTGTCTCTACTTCTTGTGGCCGGTACAGCACCGATCGACCTGTATGAGGTGAGGTAATGTCGAAGTAGTCAATAGCCTTGGGACGCTCGGTCAAGCAGTTGAGACGTACAGTCATGGTGACAAGCCGGCAGCGTGCCGAACCGGCGCACAGAATCCAGGTTCGGCTCGTCGCTTCGATGAAACGGCGAACGAGCCCGGATATCGTTGCGCGGAGCGTGCGGACCGACTGTGCTGCTGATTTAGTGGAATTGATCCGCTGGTGGAGCTGAGGAGGATCGAACTCCTGACCTCGTCATTGCGAACGACGCGCTCTCCCAGCTGAGCTACAGCCCCGTCCAGCGGATGGCCGCATTTATTGGCTGCGCGCGGCTTCTGTCAAGCGGCACGTGACGCAGGGGCGACATGGCCTGCGCCACCAACCGTGGTGGCAATCGCAAGGCTTTGCTCCCGTTGCCTGACCAAGTCCTGTCCAACGCCGGCATTCATCCTTCGCCGGGAGGACCTTTGCTCCGTGGTCTTGCTCAGGCCTGATCCTCCGCGGCGCATTCGCTCGACCTCGGCGCCTCGATCGATGCGGCCAGACGACCGGGGCTTGCCGCAAAAGCGTGCAATGGCTAAATGTCGGCAACACATTGGAGAACGGCATGCTCGCCCTCATTCAGACGATCGTTCTGGCCCTCGACCTTTACTGGTGGATCATCATCGCCTCGGCGATCTTCTCCTGGCTCTATGCCTTCAACGTCGTCAACTCGCGCAACCAGTTCGTCGGCACCATCGGCAACATGCTGTTCCGCCTGACCGAGCCGGCGCTGAAGCCGATCCGCCGCTTCATGCCCGATCTTGGCGGCATCGACATTTCGCCGATCATCCTTTTGCTGCTGCTGTTCTTCGTGCGCCAGTTCATCCTGACCACCGTGCTGCCGCTCGTCATCTGAGCGACCGGCGGTGTCCGGCTTCTTCAGGGAATGCCGTGACGGTGTCGAGTTGTTCGTGCGGCTGACGCCGCGTGCCGCGAAGGATGCGGTTGAAGGTATCGAGACGACCGCCGACGGGCGCAGCCATCTTTCGGCGCGCGTACGCGCCGTGCCCGAAAAAGGCGAGGCCAATGCAGCGCTGGAAAAGCTGTTGGCTGCGTCGCTCGACATGCCCAAGAAATCGATCGCGGTGATTGCCGGTGGTGCCTCTCGGCTGAAGACGGTGCGGGTTGCCGGTACGCCGGGCGACCTCGAACCCAGGCTCGCCCGGCTGGCGGGACGAAAAGACTGAGATCTCTGGATCGAAGGGCTGCCGCGCGGCATACTCGCGGCCAGTGGCGTGAAGTCGCCGGCGGGGCCGATGTGGCCATCGCCCATCCCCGGGGAGGCTGAGATGCGCAGGCTGGTTCTCGCAATCGCGCTGGTGGTGCCGTGGAGCATGGCGGCGGCGGAAGAAATCTCGAGCGCCTATACCGAGATCAGGGCCGAGCAGGATTGCGTCACCTACGAGAAGGCCGGGGCCGACGATGGCGATTTCGCCAATTTCGCCTGTCCCGGATATCGCGGATATCCGGTGCTGATGTTCACCGGCGATCTCAGGGTGTCGATGTTCTACGGCTTCCCGCCCGCCAAGCTCGACGGCGTGCCGTGGCAGAGCTTCGGCACCTTCAACTCGACCGGCGGCAAGATCGAATGGCGCATCTCAAGTCATGACGGACTGTCGGTGCCGTTCGCGACCATTCACCGCTGGTACGTGCAGGACGAAGCCAGCGAGGCCAAGCAGATCGAAGTGCTGGTGGTGGCGAAGGTCGGCCAGCCGGGCAAGGCGGATGGCTGCGCGGTCGGGCTGGTGCTGGCGACAGGAAAGCCCAATGCCAACGACCTGGCACGCAAGATCGCCGACGAGCAGGCCCGCGATTTTGCCTGCGGGGCCGATGAGCGCGTGCTTATCGGCGAGCCCATTCCCGAATTCATCTCGGTCGACAAGACGGCGAATTAAGGCGCGGACGGCTGGACCGCCCGCGCCCGGGATTTGATCGGCTCCGGCTCGGAGCGAAAGGCCTCAGGCCTTCTGCTTGGCGCGTTCGATCGCCTCGACGATCATCTTCTTGGCGTAGGCGGCGTCATGCCAGCCCTCGATCTTGACCCACTTGCCGGGTTCGAGATCCTTGTAGTGCGCGAAGAAGTGCTCGATCTGCTTGAGCGTGATCTCGGGCAGGTCGGTGTATTCGAACACGTCCTCGTAGCGGCGGGTCAGCTTGGGTGAGGGCACGGCGATGACCTTCTCGTCCTGGCCGGCATTGTCTTCCATCACCAGCACGCCGATCGGGCGCACATTGATGACGCAACCGGGGATGAGCTGGCGGGTGTTGCAGACCAGCACGTCGATCGGATCGCCGTCGCCGGAAAGCGTATGCGGCACGAAGCCGTAGTTACCCGGATAGTGCATTGGGGTGTAGAGGAAACGGTCGACCACCAGCGTGCCGGCTTCCTTGTCCATCTCATACTTGATCGGCTGCCCGCCAACGGGCACCTCGACGATCACGTTGACGTCTTCGGGTGGATTCTTGCCGATCGCGATTGCATCGATGCGCATGAGGGAAGCTCCAGATTAAAGGTGCCTCCCGATAAACGCGTTGGGCCGCGTGTGCAATGCAATATTGATTCGACCAAAGGCCAGTGGCGGGCCCAACAAGCGTGCCGCGCCGGGGTCACTCCCAGACGAACGCGACTTTCTTCAGCGCTTTCTGGTCGAAGACTTCGACGCCCTCGGCGATGTCGCGGCCTCCGGCACCGGCATAGAAGGACAAGGCGTTCTCGTTTTCCTCGAGTGCCCAGACCACCATGCCCTTGAGGCCATGGTCGGCGAGGCGCTGGCGGGCAGCAGCAAACAGGCGGCTGCCGAGGCCGATGCCCTGGCATTCGGGGCGCAGGTAGAGTTCGTAGATCTCGCCCTGCTGCTTGAGTTCGCGGGCGCGGTTGCGGCCGAGCGTGGCATAGCCGGCAATCTTGCCGCCGATTTCGATGACCAAAACGGTGGCGGCGCGACGGATCGCGTTGGCCCACCATTCGCCGCCACGGCGGTTGATCATGGCGGTCAGGGCGCGGTGCGGGATGATACCGGAGTAGGCGCCGCGCCAGGCTTCGTGATGCACTTCGGCGATGGCATCCGCGTCGCGGGGCTCGGCCTTCCTGATGTCGATTGTCAGCGTGTTCATAGTTTCTTAACCATAAACCGCGTTTCGGCCGTTGCAAAGAGTCCGCCGACGCGCTGGCCGGCCTTTCACAGGATTGGGAACGAGATCGGCGCCCAGTGTGTCCGAATGGACTCAGCAGTCGGCGCCTGACGCCTGACGCGTCAGATTTCGACGAGGTGGTCGTCGAGTTCGTTGACGTCGGTTGTCGACACGGGGAAATGCCGGGACAGCAGGCCGCCGACAGTGGCGATGGCCGCAACGAAACCGTCGGCGAGGCGGTTGTCGCGGGCTTGGGTGGTGAGATCGCGGACGATGCCGTCCCAGGTGTCCTGCGGCACCTTGGCGTTGATGCCGGCGTCGGCGACGACTTCGGCATAGCGCTCGGCAAGCGAAACGAAGATCAGCACGCCGGTGCGTTCGCTGGTCAGATGAACGTTGCGGGCGAGGAACTGCCTGAGCGCATTGGCATGGGCCGCGCGCCAGAGCAGCCGGCGCGGTACCAGCCAGAGGCGCAAGCCGGGCAACCACCACAGCAATGCACAGGCGGCGGCGACCGCCAGCAACTGGACGACGACGAAGTGCGGCAGCCGGACCGCGACCCACCAATATTCGAGCGCGAAAGCCGCCGCGAGGCTGACAAGAAGGATGCCCAAAGTGACGGCGAAGGCCGCGGCGAAGAAATAGCCGTCGCTGCGGCGGGCGACGACGCAGTAGATCTCTCCCGACGTTTCGGTTTCGGCAGCACGGATAGCCGCTGCGATGCGTTCATGGTCGCCGGAATTGAGGGTCACTTCAGCCATTTCGTCCTACCAGCTTCCCGAAGAGCCGCCGCCGCCGGAGGAGCCACCGCCACCGGAAAAGCCGCCCCCACCCGACGACCATCCGCCGCCACCGCCGCCCGAAGACCAGCCACCTCCGCCCGACGTCCAGCCACCGCGAGACGAGGAGCCGGAGCGCTGGTTGTAGTTGAAGGTCATGCCCAGCCATTCGTAGCGGCCAGGACCGAGCTTGCGGCCATAGATGCGCGGCAAGATGGCCATGGCCATGCCGCCAAAGAACAAAGCTGCCCACAGTGCGATGAAGACGAAAAAGATGATGTCGTCTTCGCTCATGCCCGACAGGCCGGTCTGCTCGTTGCGTTTTGCCCGCGCCTCGAGCTCGGCACCTTCACCCTCGACCACCATGACGATATCGTCGACGGCGCTGGAGATGCCGCCGGAGAAATCGCCACCGCGAAAGGCCGGCACCATGGTGTTTTCGATGATCAGCTTGGTATGCAGGTCGGTCAGCACGCCTTCCAGGCCATAGCCGACCTCGATGCGCATGCGCCGGTCGTTGGGCGCGACGAGCAGCAGCACGCCGTTGTCCTCGCCGGCCTGGCCGAGCTTCCAGGCGCGGAACAGGCGGTTGGCGTAGGGCTCGATTTCCTCGCCGTCGAGGCCGGGGATGGTGGCGACGACGATCTGGTCGGAAGACTTCTGCTCGAAAGCCTGGAGCTTCTGGACAAGTTCGGCCTCGGTGGCGGCATCAATGATGCCGGCATCGTCGACGACGCGACCAGTGAGGGCGGGCAACTCGGCGGCGACGGCGGTTACTGGAACCCACAAGAGAAGAACCAGGGCAGCAAGAGCAAGGACGTGTCTAAGCATTCCCCTCTGGCCGGCCGGCCGTCTCCCCCGCAAGGGGAGAGATTGGCAGCGTCGGCTGTGACGCTGACCCTTCAAATTTTTTGATTGGCGCGGGCCGTGCGGCGGGCTGATCTCCCTCCTTGCGGGGGAGATGGCCGGCAGGCCAGAGGGGGGTGACCAGACGCCCGCGCTCAAGATCATTTCTGCAACTTTACCGGAGAGGTCCAGCGATGCTTATCGTCCTCACCCGCCCTGCTTGGTGCCGAAGTTGACCTTGGGTGCCTCAAGCTTGTCTTCGGCGACGGTGAAGTTCTGGAACGGCTCGTTGCGGAACCAGAAGGTGTTCCAAAGCATGGCAGGGAAGGTCTTGAGCGAGGTGTTGTAGACGCGAACGGTCTCGATGTAGTCGCGGCGGGCAACGGCGATGCGGTTTTCGGTGCCTTCGAGCTGCGCCTGCAGCGCGAGGAAGCTCTGGTTGGCCTTCAGGTCGGGGTAGTTCTCGACGACGGCGAGCAGGCGCGACAGCGCGCTGGTCAGGCCGGCCTGGTTTTCCTGGAAGGCCTTGAAGGCATTGGGGTCGGTCAGCGTCTCGGGCGTGACGGTGACCTGGGTGGCCTTGGCGCGGGCCTCGACGACGCCTTCGAGCACATCCTTTTCATGCGAGGCGTAGCCCTTCACGGTTTCGACCAGGTTAGGGATGAGGTCGGCGCGGCGCTGATACTGGTTCAGCACCTCGCTCCATGCGGCTTTCGCCTGCTCTTCCTGGGTCGGGATGGTGTTGTAGCCGCAGGCCGACAGGAACGGCACGACAAGCATCAAAACGAGAAACGCCGGGAGAAGGCGGAAAGAAGGAAGTCCCGGCGAAGCTTGCATCTGCATTGGAATGTCCCCTCGACAAAGCGACTGATAGCACAGCATTATCACAAACATGCGCGGAGAAAACCGTTCGCGCCATGGCGATGATGCCGGGAGAGTTTTGACGATGGCTTCGCCGAGAGACAGCGACGGCGAAAAGGAATCCCGCCGCATCCTCGACCGCATCGCGCGCGAGAGCGATCCCGGCGGCGCCTCCTTCGTGGCGCGCAAGGCCGACGAGATGCGCAATCATCTCGCTGCCGCAGATGTCGACAAGGCTGACCCGATCGAGCATCTGGGCACGCGTATCGGCCGCATCCTCGGCTTCGTGCTGACGGTCGGCCTGGTGCTGTGGCTGATCAACTATCTCGTTCGAGGCGGATGACTTCATGACAATTCAAGCCGAGACAGCCGCGCCACGCGCGGTGATCGTCGTGTCGAGCCATGTCGCGCGCGGCTCGGTGGGCAATCGTGCGGCGGTGTTTGCGCTGGAAACGCTGGGGCACCCGGTCTGGGCGGTGCCGACCGTCATGCTGCCGTGGCATCCCGGCCATGGCCGGGCGACGCGCATCGTGCCGCCGACCGAACAGTTTTCCGCCTTCATGGCCGATCTCGAGCGGGCGCCCTGGCTCGGCGAGGTGACGGCGGTGCTTTCCGGCTATCTCGGCGAAGCCGGCCAGGTAGAGGCGGTGGCCTCGCTGGTCGAGACGGTGAAAGCGCGGAACCCGAAGGCGCTTTACGTCTGCGATCCCGTCATCGGCGATTCCGGCGGGCTCTACGTCGCAGAGGCGCTGGCGTCCGGCATTCGCGACCGGCTGCTGCCGCTGGCCGACATAGCCACGCCCAACCGCTATGAACTGGAATGGCTGACTGGCACCAAGCTCGACGACATGCGGGCGACGATGGCGGCAGCGCTCGCGGCACCGCCTCCGACCATGCTGGTGACTTCGGCCCCGGCGATGATGGCTGGCGGCACCGGCAACCTGCTGGTCACGCAGACACAGGCGCTACTGGCCGAACATCGCACCGTTGAGCGGCCGCCGAACGGGCTCGGCGACCTGAGTGCTGCCGTTTTCCTGGCGCGGCTGCTGGCCGGGCAGCCGGCAGCCAAGGCTCTGCAGTCGACCACGGCCTCGGTCTATGAGATTCTTGCCCGCACGTCGAAGCGCGGCGGTGACGAACTGCAGCTCGAAACCGATGCGCAGAGCCTGTCGCATCCGATGGCGATGGTCGAATTGCGCACGCTGATCCACCCCTCCAGGAGCCGCAAGGCGTGACGATTGCCGGCGTCGACGGCTGCAAGGCCGGCTGGATCGCGGTGATCCGCAACGACGCCGGGACGTACGCTCAAGTCTTCGGTAGCTTCGCAGAATTGCTGGCGGCGATGCCCGATGACACCGTGGTGGCGGTCGACATGCCGATCGGGCTTCCCGATTTCACGACCAAGGGCGGGCGTGGGCCGGAGGCACTGGTGCGGCCGTTGCTCGGCCAACGGCAGTCGAGCGTGTTTTCGATCCCGTCGCGGGCAGCGGTCCATGCCGAGGCGGCAGCCTTCACCGATATCGAGGCCTGGTATGCCGCCCATCGCCGGTCGAGCGACGTGGCGATGCGCACGTCGGTGCCGCGGCGCGGCGTGTCGATCCAGGCGTTCGGCATCTTTTCCAAGATCCGCGAGATCGATGCATTGATGATCGCCCGGCCGGAACTGCGCGGGCGGGTGATCGAATCGCATCCTGAGGTGGCGTTCTGGCGACTGAACGGAGGACAGGCGATGAGCCTGCCGAAGAAGATCAAGGGCAGCGTCAATCCCGCCGGCATGGCAGAGCGCAAGACGTTGCTGGCACGCTGCGGTCATGAGCGCAGTTTTCTCGATCAGGCGCTGCCGCGCGGGGCGGCGACAGACGATTTCCTCGACGCCTGCGCGATGATGCTGATTGCCGAGCGGCACCGGCGCGGAGAAACGGTGAGTTTTCCGTCGCCGCCCGGGCGGGATAGCCATGGCATTCCTGTCGCGATCTGGGTTTAATGCCGTCATCCGACACGGAGGCGTGCGATGAGACCCATTCGTGCGATGGCGGTGGCCCTGGCGTTGCTGGTGACTGTCAGTGGGGTTGCACAGGAGAGCATCGTCGACCGCTGGTATGCGGCGCTGCTCAAGGCTGACGGGGCGGCCCTTTCGGAGCTGCTGGCCGAGAATGCCACGATCCGGCTCGACGACATCGGCGTGACCCAGAGCAAGCAGGAATTTCTGGCCTCCATGGACGAGTGGCAATCGGCCGTGAAGGGCGCCACGATCCGCCACAAGGTCGAAGCGGAGATGGGCGACACGGTGGCCGTGCGCACCTGCTACGATTTCCCCAACAACGACATGACGACGCGCGAGACCTTCACCACCAAGGACGGCCTCATCGTCGCCAACACCCAGATGACCATCGGCGAGAATTGTGACGGGTTCTGAGCCTATTTCAGGCGGGTCATCAGCGCCGGCTCGGGCAGCCGGCGCCAGGTCAGCCATGACAGGATGGCAGTGAGGCCCATCAGCGGGATGACGGTGGCCAGCGCGTTGACCGGATCGCCCATCCAGGCTGCGGCAGCGCCGCCGACCATACCCGCACCCATCTGGAAAAAGCCCATCATCGCCGAGGCAGCGCCGGCATTGCTGGGGAACGGAGCAAGGGCTGCCGTCATCATGGCCGGCATGACCATGGCAATGCCGAAGGCGTAGATGCCGACCGGAACCATGACGCGCAGGAAAGTGGGTTCGTAGGTCCTGAGCACGATGGCCATGGCAATCGAGCCGACGGCGACGAAGAACAGGCCAACCGGCACCATGCGTGCCGCCCCGTAGCGCGGCATCAGCCTGCGCATGATCAGGGCACCAGCCATGAAGTTTGCCGTCTGCATCAGCATGCCGACGCCGAACTGGGTGGCGGTCAGGCCGACACGGTCCATCAGGATGAAGGCAAGCACCGTCGCTTGCGTATAGATCGCACCGGAGGTTCCGGCGATGACCAGGCTGCACAGGACGAAGTAGGGGCTGCGCAGCAGCGAGCCGTAGGAACTCGCGAGTGCAGCGGGTCGGATGCGGCCGAGATCGCGCGTCACCGTTTCGCGCAGGGCGAAGATGGCGACCAGCATGACGACGATGCCGAGCAGCACCATGACGATGAAGATGGCGTGCCAGCCGAAGAATTCCATGGTCAGGCCGCCCAGTGTCGGGGCGATTGCGGGGCCGAGCGCCAGCAATATGCCGATCATGTTCATGATGCGGGCAGAGCGCTCGCTGGTGAAGACGTCGCGGACCACCGCGCGCGCCACCGAAACGCCGACGGCGGCACCAACGCCTTGGAGGAAGCGTGCGGCGACCAGTGTCTCGATGTTGGGCGCGACCAGTGCAAGCACCGATGCGGCGAGATAGATCGCCATGAAGACGAGGGTGATCGGACGGCGGCCGAAACCGTCGGAAAGCGGGCCACAGACGAGCTGGGCGAAGGCGAAGCCGCCGAAATAGAGCGACAGGGTCATCTTGACCGCCGCCTCGGTGGTGCCGAAGGCCTGGACGATCTCGGGCATGGCCGGGGTGAAGAGCGCAAGCGAGATCGGGCCGATGGCGACCATCAGGCCGCCGATCAGGGAAACCCGGCGTTCGCTCATGATCGGAGCGGGGGCGGCTTCCAGCGGTTCGGCAGCAGCGGCAACGTCGGGACGCATGTTCATGCCGCCGTGCTTTCGGTCGACTGGGCTTCGGAGCGGGAGGTCAGCAGATTGGCGCGGGCAGCCCTGAGGGCAACGAGAAGGCGCTGCCAGTCGTCGGGATCGATACCCTGCGCCGCGTCGCTGCGGATGCCGGCGGCGATGGGTTCGATCTGCGCAACAACGGCCGCGCCCGCGTCGGTCAGCGTCACGAGCTTGGCGCGGCGATCGGCCGGGTCGGGCTGGCGCGCGACATACCCCTTGCCTTCGAGCCGGTCGACAAGACCGCTCAGCGTCATCGCCTCGATGCCGAGGCGCTCGGCGAGAGCGGTTTGGCGGATCGGGCCGGCACGGCGGACGTTGAACAGCACGCGGCCCTCGCCGGTGGTCAGGCCAAGGCCCGCTTCTCCGGTACGGCGGTCCATCTCGGCGCGGATGATGCGCGACAGGTCGTTGACGATGAAGCCGAACGTGTCTGTTTCGCTGCTGGCGGGCATATTAATAAGCAATCCTTATTATATGGCTTGCTTAGTTTGCCATGGGCGGCGAGTCAATGCGGTTGCGCAGCTTCCGGTCCGGCCCTACATCGAAGCTGTCTGCACCCGAATGCCAATCGAGGAAGCCATTCCATGTCCGTCAGCCCAAAAATCGATCTCGCGCGTCATCCGCTGACCCATTGGGCCGGGCCGCTTGGCCTGCCGGATTTCACCAGGATCGAGGACGGCGATTTCGGCCCGGTGTTCGACGCGGCACTCGCGGCGCATGCCGCAGAGGTCGACGCGATCGCGGCCAACGCCGAACCGGCAACGGTTGCCAACACGCTCGAGGCGCTGGAGCTGGCAGGCGTCGCGCTCGACCGTGTCTCGTCGATCTTCTGGTGCCGGGCCGGTGCCCATACCAACGATGCGATCCAGGCGATGGAGCGCGAGATCTCGCCGAAGATGGCCCGCCACTTCTCGGCCATCTCGATGAACGAGCAGCTGTTCGCCCGCATTGACGATCTCTACGCCCGCCGCGCCGCGCTCGGTCTCGATGCCGAGACGCTGCGGGTGCTCGAAAAGACCTGGAAGGGTTTTGTCCGCTCCGGCGCCAAGCTCGACCCCGAGGGCAAGAAGCGGCTGGCCGCCATCCAGGAGGAACTGGCGTCGCTCGGCGCCAAGTTCGGCCAGAACGTGCTTGCCGACGAAAAGGAATGGGTGCTGTTCCTCGACGAGGGCGACCTTGCCGGTCTGCCCGAATTCGTCCGCGGCGCGATGGCCCAGGCTGCCGAGACGCGCGGCCAGAAGGGCAAATATGCCGTCACCCTGTCGCGCTCGATCTATGAGCCCTTCACCACCTTCTCCGAGCGGCGCGACCTGCGTGAAAAGGCCTTCAAGGCGTTTGCCGGCCGTGGCGAAACCGGCGGTGCGACCGACAATGCCGGCGTGGTGCGCGATACGCTTCGCCTTCGCGCTGAAAAGGCGAAGCTGCTGCGTTACGACAGCTATGCGGCGCTGAAGCTCGACGACACCATGGCCAAGACGCCGAAGGCGGTGATGGAGCTGCTCGAGCCCGTCTGGAACAAGGCGCGCGAGAAGGCTGCCGCGGACGAGGCCGAACTGCAGAGGCTGGCGGCAGCGGCTGGCAGCAACGACAAGCTCGCCGCCTGGGACTGGCGCTTCTACCAGGAGAAGCTGCGGGCGGAGAAATATGCCTTCGACGAGGCCGAACTGAAGCCCTATCTCCAGCTGGAAAAGATCATCGACGCCTGCTTCGACGTGGCGACGCGGCTGTTCGGCGTCACCTTCAAGGAAAAGCCGGGCATTGCCGCCTGGCACCCGGATGCCCGGGTGTTCGAGGTGTTCAACGCCGACGGCAGCAAGCGCGGCCTGTTTCTGGCCGACTATTTCGCGCGGCAGTCGAAGCGTTCCGGCGCATGGATGAGTTCGCTGCAATCGGGCCACAGGCTGGGCAAGGGCTCGACGCCCGTCATCTACAACATCATGAACTTCGCAAAGCCGGCGGCAGGCGAGCCGGCGCTGCTGTCGCTCGACGAGGCCAAGACGCTGTTCCACGAGTTCGGCCACGCGCTGCACGGCATGCTCACCGACGTCACTTGGCCGTCGGTGTCGGGCACCTCGGTCAGCCGCGACTTCGTCGAGCTGCCGTCGCAGCTCTACGAACACTGGCTGACAGTGCCGGCGGTGCTCGAAAAGCACGCGCTGCACTACAAGACCGGCAAGGCGATGCCGAAGGAACTGCTCGACAAGATGCTGGCGGCCAAGACGTTCGGCGCCGGCTTCGCCACCGTCGAGTTCACCTCGTCGGCGCTGGTCGACATGGCTTATCACGCGCGTCCCGATGCGCCGGCGGAGCCCGCGGCCTTCGAGGCGGAGACGCTGGAAAAGCTCGGCATGCCCGAGGCCATCGTCATGCGCCACCGCACGCCGCACTTCCTGCATGTGTTCTCGGGCGAGGGCTATTCGGCCGGTTACTACTCCTACATGTGGTCGGAAGTGCTCGATGCCGACGCTTTCGCCGCTTTCGAGGAGACGGGCGACGCCTTCAATCCGGCGATGGCCGAAAAGCTGCGCAAGCACATCTATTCGGCCGGCGGCTCGGCCGACCCGGAAGAACTCTACAAGGCCTTCCGCGGCAAGATGCCGTCGCCCGAAGCGATGATGGAAAAGCGCGGCCTGACCTGAATCTCCTGAGCTAACGCGGATCCCGAAGGCAGATGGAACTACCAGCAACATTGCGGGCGGCGGTCGACCGTGCACTGGAAGGCGTGCCGCTCGCCGAGTTGCAGCGCGCCGCCGACACGCTGTCCTTGCGCTATCGTGCCGAGACGCGCGATGGGCGCCTGCACCTGTCCGACGAGATGTTTGCGCGCGCCTATCTGGCGACACGGCTGCCGGCGACCTTTGCCGCCGTGCGGGCGAGCCTCGAGAGCGCGGCTGAGTTGGTGCCGGAGTTCGCGCCGAAAAGCCTGCTCGATGTCGGTGCCGGACCGGGAACGGTACTTTGGGCAGTTTCGGATTGCTGGCCTTCGCTATCGCAAGCCCTCATGCTGGAGGCCAGCCAGTCGATCCGGAAGGTCGGCGCGGAGCTTTCCGCACATTCAGGCGTCGATAAGGTCGAATGGCGCGCGGCAGATGCCTCCAAGAGCTTCGAGGCGGAAAAAGCCGATCTGGTCACCTTGGCCTATGTGCTGGACGAGCTGTCGGCGGCGGAAGGGCTTGCGTTGGTCGAGCGGCTTTGGGCTGCCGCATCGGGACTGCTGGTGATCGTGGAGCCGGGCACGCCGGCCGGCTGGCGGCGCATGATGGTGGTGCGGTCGCGGCTCATCGAGCTGGGAGCACATCTGGTGGCGCCTTGCCCGCACAGCCAGACCTGCCCGATCGTCGAGCCCGACTGGTGCCATTTTTCGCGGCGCGTGGCGCGCTCGCGCCTGCATCGCTTGACCAAGCGCGGCGACGTGCCGTGGGAAGACGAGAAATACATCTTCCTTGCAGCTTCACGGGCGCCAGTTGAACCCTTTGCCGCCCGGGTGCTGGCGCCGGCGCGCGGCGGGTCGGGGAAGGTCCAGCTCAAACTCTGCCAGGCCAACGGTTCGGTGGAGGAGAAGCTTTTGACCAAGCGCGACGGCGAGCTGTTCAAGACGGCGCGCCGGGTCGACTGGGGCGACATTTTGTAACCTTGCGGGGGCACGGAAAATCAGTCGATTTGTCCGCCCCCCTTTCGCATTTGCGAAAAAAGCTGTAAGAGCCCGGCCACACGAAACGCGGCGCGTCGTCAGGCAGTGCCCGCAACGCTCCCGAGTAGACATATGAACCTCCGCAATATCGCGATCATCGCGCACGTCGACCATGGCAAAACAACCCTGGTCGATGCGCTTCTCAAGCAATCCGGTTCGTTCCGTGAAAATCAGCGCGTCGCCGAGCGCGCGATGGATTCGGGCGACATCGAAAAAGAACGTGGCATCACCATCCTGGCCAAGGCGACCTCGGTCGACTGGAAGGATACCCGCATCAACATCGTCGATACGCCGGGCCACGCCGATTTCGGCGGCGAGGTCGAGCGCATCCTGTCGATGGTCGACAGCGCCATCGTTCTGGTCGACGCTGCCGAAGGCCCGATGCCGCAGACCAAGTTCGTGGTCGGCAAGGCGCTCAAGGTCGGCCTCCGTCCGATCGTGGTGATCAACAAGATCGACCGCCCCGACGCCCGCCACCAGGAAGTCATCAACGAGGTGTTCGACCTCTTCGCAGCGCTCGACGCCACCGACGAGCAGCTCGACTTCCCGATCCTCTACGGTTCGGGCCGCGATGGCTGGGTTTCCGAGAATCCGGAAGGCCCCAAGGACCAGGGCCTGGCGCCGCTGTTCGATCTCGTGCTCAAGCATGTTCCGGCGCCGACGGTTAACCCCGGCCCGTTCCGCATGATCGGCACCATTCTCGAGGCCAATCCGTTCCTCGGCCGCATCATCACCGGCCGTATCGCGGCGGGCACGCTGAAGCCCAACCAGGCGGTCAAGGTGCTGCACCATGACGGCACGCTGCTGGAAAACGGCCGCGTCACCAAGATCCTCGCCTTCCGCGGCATCGAGCGTCAGCCGATCGAAGAAGCCCATGCAGGCGACATCGTCGCCATTGCCGGTCTTTCGAAGGGCACCGTGGCCGACACCTTCTGCGATCCGTCAGTGAACGCGCCGATGGCCGCCCAGCCGATCGATCCGCCGACCGTCACCATGTCCTTCATCGTCAACGACTCGCCGCTGGCCGGCACCGAGGGCGACAAGGTGACCAGCCGCGTCATCCGCGACCGCCTGCTCAAGGAAGCCGAAGGCAACGTCGCACTCAAGATCGAGGAATCGCCTGATAAGGACTCGTTCTTCGTTTCCGGCCGTGGCGAATTGCAGCTCGCGGTGCTGATCGAAACGATGCGCCGCGAAGGCTTCGAGCTTGCCGTGTCGCGTCCGCGCGTGGTCATGCAGAAGGACGAGAACGGCGAACTGCTCGAGCCCGTCGAAGAAGTCGTCATCGACGTCGACGAGGAGCATGCCGGCATCGTCGTGCAGAAGATGTCGGAGCGCAAGGCCGAGATGGTCGAGCTGCGTCCTTCGGGCGGCAACCGCCAGCGCCTGGTGTTCCACGCGCCGACGCGCGGCCTGATCGGCTACCAGTCCGAGCTTTTGACCGATACGCGCGGCACGGCTGTCATGAACCGCCTGTTCCACTCCTATCAGGCCTACAAGGGCGAGCTGCCAGGCCGCACCAATGGCGTCCTGATCTCCAACGATCAGGGCGAGTCGGTGGCATTCGCCATGTGGAACCTCGAAGATCGCGGCCCGATGGTCATCGATGCCGGCGTCAAGGTCTATCAGGGTATGATCATCGGCATCCACAGCCGCGACAACGACCTCGAGGTCAACGTGCTGAAGGGCAAGAAGCTGACCAACATCCGCGCCGCCGGCAAGGATGAAGCAGTGCGCCTGACGCCACCGATCCGCATGACGCTCGAGCGCGCTCTGGCCTGGATCCAGGACGACGAGTTGGTCGAGGTGACGCCGAAGACCATCCGCCTGCGCAAGCTCTATCTCGACCCGAACGAGCGCAAGCGCTTCGAAAAGTCGAAGGGCGCGGCGTAAGCCACCAGATTTGATCAAAAAGGGCGTCTCCACTGGAGGCGCCTTTTTTGTTTGCAGGATAGATTGCGTCCAGCGTCACATCTCGATGATCGGCGCTACCTCGACAGAACCACCGGCCGCAAGGATCGGGCAACCCTTGGCGATGCGCGCAGCGTCGGCGGCATCTTTCGCGTCGAAGACCGAATAGCCGCTCACCGGATTGGCGCCGCCGTCATTGCTGACCGCGCCGTTGGCGGCGACCGTCTGGGATTTGCCGACCGGTGCACCGCCGTCGACGACGGCGGCACCCAAGCCGGCGAACCAGTCCATCCAGGCCTTCATCACCTTTGCGCCTTCTTCTTCGGACTGCGGTATCGCACCGCCATGATAGACGAAGAGAAACTTGGCCATGATCAATCTCCCGTGGCGTGCCGACAGGCCGGCCACCCGGCATCTTGCCAGCGCGGGACGAACCATCTGCCCGAAGCTTGTCGTGAGCAAGGCCTCCTGGCGTCCCGCTCTATCAAGTTGCGTCATTACGGCCGGCCATCGTCCGCCAGTTGCAAGTTCCGCTCGTTGCCATAAGCTCTGGCTGCCAGTTTGAGGGAAAGACGATGGAACCGACGTCGCTTCTGATCTTTGCCGGTGCGCTGCTTGTCGCCGCGGGTTCGCCCGGCCCGTCGATCGCCGCCCTGGTTGCGCGGGTGATCTCCAAGGGGTTTCGCGACGTGCTGCCGTTTCTGGCCGCGATGTGGGTCGGTGAGGCGATCTGGCTGTCGCTCGCGGTGTTCGGGCTCGCCTTCGTGGCGCAATCTTTCCACCTGGCCTTCGTGGTCGTGAAATGGCTCGGCGTCGCCTATCTCGTCTATCTTGCCTGGAAGATGTGGACTGCGCCGGCCGAGGCGCGTGAAGGCGAGATGCCGCGCCAAGATTCAGCCGTCAGGCTGTTTGCCGCCGGCATGGCGGTGACGCTGGGCAACCCCAAGATCATGATGTTCTACCTCGCTTTGCTGCCGACCATCATCGACCTCGCTTCCGTCACTGTTGTCGGCTGGCTGGAACTAACGCTGACCATGGCGGCCGTGCTGGTCGCCATCGACCTTTGTTGGGTGTTTGCGGCCGCGCACGCGCGCAAGCTTTTGAGGAGCCAGCAGGCGATGCGAATCGCCAATCGGGTGAGTGCGACGACGATGGCCGGGGCCGCCGCCGCGATTGCCGTGAGGTAATGACAACTGTTTCGGCAACATGTCGATGGCGTGCGCCTTGCGGACGTTGCGTCAGCCTAGAATTCAGGCATTTTCTGCCTATTGCCTAGGCGTTTTTCCATACGTTCCGTCAAACCTTTGTCGCTAAAGGCGGGCCATCTGCTACGATAGTCGCAAAAGCATGTGACGGGACGGGAGAAACTAGCGTCATGGCCGAACCAATGAAGTCGAAGGCGAGTTCCGCCAAGACTGCATCTTCCTCGAAATCTTCCAACAGACCTCCCCAGATTCTCGAACTGTTGCTTGGTCGCGCTCCGGCCGAGGACGTGGCGGACTACGAACCCGGCATGCTGGAACGGGCCGCCCAATTGGCCGAACAGGCCGTTCTCAAGCATCGCAAGGGATCTTCGGTGATCGACATCGAGACCGGGGCGGGGGTTATCCGCCATGGCCGGCCGGTAACTGTCGTAACCGTCGTCAACGACAACATGCCGTTCCTGTTCGATTCGGTCCTCGGCGAGATCACCGAGGCTGCAGGCGAGCCGGTACTCGTCACCCATCCGGTCCTCCACGTGCGACACGGTCGCACCGGCGTCGACGAAATCCTGGGCGACGGCAAGGGCGACCAGGGCGTCGACAAGCTGAGCGTCATCCATGTGCACATCCCGCTGCTCGGCAAGGACGCCGCCGAAGCGCTGCGCGAACGGCTGAAGAAGCTGCTCGGCCAAGTCCGCGCCGCCGTCACCGACTGGAAGCGCATGCTGGCCCGGCTCGACCAGGCGATCTCGGAATTCCGCTATGCGCCGATCCCGCTCGACAAGAACGCGGTGACCGAGGCGATCGCCTTCCTGGAATGGCTGCGAGACGACAATTTCACTTTCCTTGGCATGCGCGAGTTCAAATATTCGGGTGGCGAAAAGAGCGGCACGCTGGAGCGCGCCGACAAGCCGGGCCTGGGCATCCTTGCCGACCCCGACGTGCTGGTGCTGCGCCGCGACATCGTCGATGCGATCTCTACGACGCCCGAGATCCGCGTCTTCCTGCATGGCCCCGATCCGCTGATCGTCACCAAGGCCAATGCCAAGTCGGCGGTGCACCGCCGCGCCTATCTCGACTACATCGGCGTGAAGACCTACGACGCCAAGGGCCAGCTTTCGGGCGAATTGCGCATCGTCGGCCTGTTCACCTCGACGGCCTACACCCGCTCGGTGATGAAGATCCCCTATCTGCGCTCCAAGGCCGAAGCGGTGATCCAGAAGTCGGGCTTCGATCCTGCCGATCATTCCGGCAAGGCACTGATCAACGTGCTCGAATCCTATCCGCGCGACGAGCTTTTCCAGATAGCGGTGCCGGCGCTGCGCAAGCATGCCGAGGCGATCCTCGGCCTGGTGGAGCGGCCACGCGTTCGTGCGCTGGTCCGTGTCGACCAGTTCGACCGCTTCGTCTCGATCCTCGTCTTCGTGCCGCGCGACCGCTACGATTCGGTCGCCCGCGAGCGGATCGGCGCCTATCTCAGGAAGGTCTTCGAAGGCCGTCTGTCAGCCTATTACCCGGCCTTCCCCGAAGGCGGGCTGGCGCGCGTCCACTTCATCATCGGCCGCTCCGGCGGCAAGACGCCAAAGGTCGAGCAGGCAGCGATCGAGGCGGCGATCCGCGATATCGTCACCACCTGGGAGGACGGGCTGCGCGAAGCTTCGGCAGAGGCGGGTTCGCCCGCGTCGCTGGTCAGCGTCGCCAACCATTTTCCGCAGGACTACCAGAACAGCTTCTCGCCGGGCGCGGCCCTGCTCGACGCCGAGCGGATTTCCACGATCAGCGCCGCCAATCCGATCGTCATCGACTGCTACCGCGACGCCGGCCAGGCGCCGGAACAGGCTTCGCTGAAGATCTACCACTACGGCGCACCGCTGGCGCTGTCGCGGCGCGTGCCGCTGCTCGAGAACATGGGCTTCCGCGTCATCAGCGAGCGCACCTTCGAGCTCGGCGAAAAGGGCGAAGACCAGATCTTCATCCACGACATGGAACTGGAGAACGCCTACGGCCAGCCGGTCGACCTTGCCGACGGCGGGCTGCTGTTCGAGGAGGTGTTCCTGTCGGTGTGGAACGGCGACGCCGACAATGACGGCTACAACGCTTTGGCGCAGACGGCGGGGCTCGGCTCCAACGAGATCGTCATCCTGCGCGCCTATGGCCGCTACCTCCAGCAGGCCGGCATTCCGCAGAGCCAGGACTTCATCGCAGCAGCGCTCAACCGCTACCCCGATATCGCGCGCGGCCTGCACCAGATGTTCCTCGCCCGACTCGACCCGGCACAGGAGAAGGACGGGCTGGTCACGGCAAAGCATCTCAAGGCCAAGATCAAGGATGCGCTGGAGGCCGTTCCGAACATCGACGACGACACCATCATCCGGCGCTACGTCAACCTGATAGAGGCGTCGCTTCGGACCAACCATTTCGTCGCCGGCAAGAAGGAGCGGGGCCAGTCGCTGGCGATCAAGCTCGACTCGCGCAGCGTCGACGGCCTGCCGGAGCCGCGGCCCTGGCGCGAGATCTTCGTCTACGGCTCCGAGGTCGAGGGCGTGCATCTGCGCTTCGGCGCGGTGGCCCGCGGCGGCCTGCGCTGGTCGGACCGGGCGCAGGACTACCGCACCGAAGTGCTGGGCTTGGTGAAGGCGCAGCAGGTCAAGAACGCCGTCATCGTTCCGGTCGGCGCCAAGGGTGGCTTCTTCCCCAAGCGGCTGCCGGTCGGCGGCAGCCGCGATGCCATCTTCGAGGCGGGTAGGGCAGCCTACGTCAACTTCGTCTCATCGATGCTGTCGATCACCGATAATATCGACGGCGACAAGGTTGTGCCGCCGAAGGACGTGGTGCGACGCGACGTCGACGATCCGTATTTCGTCGTCGCCGCCGACAAGGGCACGGCAACCTTCTCGGACACCGCCAACGGCATCAGCGAAAAGCACGGCTTCTGGCTCGACGATGCCTTCGCCTCGGGCGGCTCGGCCGGCTACGACCACAAGAAGATGGGCATCACCGCGCGCGGTGCCTGGGAGGCAGTGAAGCGCCATTTCCGCGAGATGAACCGCGACATCCAGACCTCGCCTTTCACCGTGGTCGGTGTCGGCGACATGTCGGGCGACGTGTTCGGCAATGGCATGCTGCTCTCCGAGCAGACACGGCTGATTGCGGCCTTCGACCATCGCGACATCTTCATCGATCCCGATCCCGACATGGCGTCGTCGTTTGCCGAGCGCAAGCGCATGTTCGCCCTGCCGCGGTCGAGCTGGCAGGATTACGACAAGTCGAAGCTGTCGGCTGATGGCGTGATCGTCTCGCGGGCGCAGAAATCGGTGACGCTGCCGGCTGCCGCGGCTGCCACGATCGGATTGGAGAAGACCACGGCTTCGCCGACCGAGATCATGAGCGCCATCCTGCGGGCGCCGGTCGACCTGTTGTGGTTCGGCGGCATCGGCACCTATGTGCGGGCGACCGGCGAAACCAACCAGGAGGCCGGCGACCGGGCCAATGACGCGATCCGCGCTACGGCCAGCGAGGTTCGCGCCAAGGTGATCGGCGAAGGCGCCAATCTCGGTACAACGCAAAGGGCGCGCATCGAATTCGGCCTCAAGGGCGGGCGCTGCAATTCGGACGCCATCGACAATTCGGGCGGCGTGAACTCGTCCGACGTCGAGGTCAACATCAAGATCGCACTGGCTTCGGCGATGCGCGCCGGCTCGCTCCAGCGCCCGGCGCGCAACAAGCTGCTTGCCGAGATGACGGAGGAAGTGGCCGGGCTGGTGCTTGCCAACAACTATGAGCAGACGCTGGCGCTGTCTCTCGCCGCCCGCCGCGGCATGCAGGACATCGCGCACCAGGGCCGCTTCATGAGTGCGCTCGAAACGCGCGGCCTGCTCGACCGCGCGGTCGAGGACCTGCCAAGCGCGGCAGCGCTCGCCGAGCGGCAGACGCGCAACGAACCGCTGACCCGGCCCGAGCTCGGCGTGCTTTTGGCCTACGCCAAGATCGTGCTGTTCTCCGATATCGTCGCCAGCGACCTGCCCGACGATGCCCAGTTCGCGCACGACCTGATGGGCTATTTCCCCGGCCGCATGGCCAAGAAATACGAAGCTGAGATTGGCGGCCACCGGCTGCGCCGCGAGATCATCACGCGCGTGCTGGTCAACGATCTCGTCAATCGCGGCGGACCATCCTTCGTCAACCGCCTGCAGGAAGCAAGCGGCCGATCGGCAGCGGATGTGGCGCGCGTCTTTGCAGTTGTACGCGACGGCTTTGCGCTGCCGGGGCTCTATGCCGAGATCGATGCTTTGGACAATGTCGTCGATGGCATGACGCAGCTTGATCTCTACCAGGCGGTGAGCAGGCTGCTCTTTGCGACCTGCGGCTGGTACCTCAGGAACGACCACGGCGACACGCCGCTGGCAAGCCGCATCGCAGAGCTGCATGGCGCACGCGCGGCGCTCGAGCACAAGTTCGCCGGCATGCTGCCCGCCTTCACCCAGGACCGCATCCAGAAGCGGAAGGCGGGTTTTGCCGCGGCCGGTGCGCCGGAGAAGCTGGCCGAGCGGCTGTCGCTGCTCGAAGTCGGCGAACTGGTGCCCGACATCGCGTTGGTGGCGAAGACCGCCAAGGCCGATATCGTCGCGGCCGCCAAGTCGTTCTTCAGCGTCAGCGAGGCGTTCCGCATCCCGCGCATCGAAGACGCTGCCAATGCGATATCGAGCTCCGACTATTATGAGGGGCTGGCCCTCTCTAGGGCGTCGGACACGATCGGGGCGGCACGGCGCGGCATTGCGGTGGCGGCCCTTACAGGCTTCGGCAAGGCTGCCGACCCTGTCGCGGCCTGGCTCGAGGCGGGCGGCGAGCGCATCAACCGTACCCGCGAACGGCTGCAGGCGCTGACCGAGGGCGGCGATATCAGCGTGTCACGGCTGACCGTCGCGGCGGGACTGATGAGTGACCTGTCAGGCCGATAGTGGCTCGTCAAACCGGCCTGCCGCGGAGATCGCGGCGGGCATTTTCCTCAAGGACCACGCAAGCGAACTGCGCTATAGCTCGCAACGACGCGCAGATGAGGCGCGCGTGGAGGGACGATGGCTGAGACGATGGTGGTTCAACGTACGCCGCGGCGTGGCGTCTGGGGCTGGATGCTGTTCGACTGGGCGGCGCAACCCTTCTTCACGGTGGTCACCACCTTCATCTTCGGCCCCTACTTCGTCTCGCGCATGGCGACCGATCCGGCCATGGGCCAGGCAGCGTGGGGCTACGGCATCGCTGCAGCGGGCTTCGTCATCGCCATCCTGTCGCCCGTCCTCGGCTCGATCGCCGACCAGACCGGGCCGCGCAAGCCGTGGATCGCCTTCTTCGCGACGATCAAGGTGCTAAGCCTGTGCATGCTCTGGTTTGCCGAACCCGGCTCGCCGCTCGTGCCGATCGTTTTGCTGTTTTCGCTGGCGTCAGTTGCGGCGGAATTCTCGATCGTGTTCAACGATTCGATGATGCCGCGCCTGGTGTCGAAGGACGAGATCGGCAAGATTTCGAACATAGCGTGGGGCCTCGGCTATCTCGGCGGCATGATCGTCCTGATCTTCGTCGTAGGCTTCCTGGCAGCATCGCCCGAAACCGGCAAGACCATCATCGGCGCCGACCCGCTGTTCGGCATCGATCCGAAACTCGGCGAGGATGCACGTGCCACCGGCCCGATCTCGGCGCTGTGGTACCTGATCTTCATCCTGCCCATGTTCCTGCTCACGCCCGACAGCGGCAAGGGCATTGCCATCCGCCCGGCCGTGCGCCTGGGCCTGAGCGAACTCAAATCGACATTGGGCGAGGTGCGCCAGCGCACCGGCATCTTCCGCTTCCTTGTCGCCCGCATGATCTACCAGGACGGCGTCAATGCACTGCTCGGGCTCGGCGGCGCGTTCGCCGCAGCTATGTTTGGCTGGACCATCACCGAGATCGGCATCTACGGCATCATTCTCAACGTCATAGCGATCTTCGGCTGCCTCGTCGCTAGCAGGCTCGACACTGGTTTCGGCTCGAAGGTGGTGGTGGTGGTTTCACTGGTGCTGCTGACGATTGCCACCATCGGCATCGTCTCGACCGGGCCGGGCTACACGTTGTTCGGTATCTGGCAGATGCCAGGCGCCGACACCGGCGGGCTGTTCGGCACCCCGGCGGAAAAGGCCTACATCGCCTTCGGCCTTTTGGTCGGTATCGCCTTCGGTCCGGTGCAGGCCTCGTCGCGCTCCTACATGGCGCGCAGTGTGTCGGCCGACGAGGCCGGGCGCTATTTTGGCCTCTATGCCTTGTCGGGCCGGGCGACCAGTTTCGTTGCGCCTTTCGTGGTCGCAACCGTCACCGCGTTGAGCGGTTCGCCGCGCCTGGGCATGGCGATGATCATCATCTTCTTTGCCGTCGGCCTGGCGGTGCTGCTGCGGACGCCTTACCCGGCGGACGAGGTGTAGTAAGCGCGTACTTCCTTCTCTCCTTGTGGGAGAAGGTGTCGCCGCAGGCGACGGATGAGGGGTGCTGGAAGAAACGAGAAGCTGCGGCGAGCGCGCTGAGCGGTGGACGCATCGAACCTGCAGTACTCCGTCCAATACCCCTCATCCGTCTCGGCGCTTCGCGCCGATCCACCTTCTCCCCCAAGGGGAGAAGGAACGTTGCTTCAGTGCCTGAAATGCCTGACGCCGGTGAAGATCATGGCGATGCCGTGCTCGTCGGCGGCGGCGATGACATCTTCGTCGCGCATCGAGCCCCCCGGCTGGATGACGGCGGTGGCGCCTGCCTCGACGGCTGACAGCAGTCCGTCGGCGAAGGGGAAGAAGGCGTCGGAGGCAACGACAGAGCCCCTGGTCAGAGGCTCGGCGAGGCCGGCAGCCTCTGCCGCGTCGAGGGCCTTGCGCGCGGCGATGCGGGAGGAATCGACCCGGCTCATCTGGCCGGCGCCGATGCCGACGGTGGCAAGGTCGCGGGCATAGACGATGGCGTTCGACTTGACGTGCTTGGCGACACGGAAGGCGAATTTCAGGTCCTCGATCTCGCGCTGGGTTGGCTGGCGCTTGGTGACGACGTTGAGGTCGAGGGCGTCGACGATGGCGTTGTCGCGCGACTGGACGAGCAGGCCGCCGGCAACCGACTTGACCGCAAGGCCGGCGCGATCGGGATCGGGCAGGCCGCCCGTTACCAGCAGGCGCAGGTTCTTCTTGGCGGCGACGATGGCCTGGGCTTCCGGCGTGGCGTCGGGCGCGATGATGACCTCGGTGAAGATCTTGACGATCTCCTCGGCCGCTTCGGCATCGAGGATGCGGTTCATCGCGACGATGCCGCCGAAGGCGGAGACCGGGTCGCAGGCCAGCGCCTTGGCATAGGCCTCGGCAAGAGAGGCACCTTCGGCGACGCCGCAGGGGTTGGCGTGCTTGATGATGGCGACCGCTGCGGTACGGACCGGATCGAACTCGCCGGCGAGCTCGAAGGCGGCATCGGTGTCGTTGATGTTGTTGTAGGAGAGCTGCTTGCCCTGCAGCTGGGTTGCGGTCGCAACGCCGGGGCGCTTGTCGCCTGTCAGGTAGAAACCGGCCGACTGGTGCGGGTTCTCGCCGTAGCGCATGACGCTCTGCAGCTTGCCGCCGAATGCGCGCCAGTCGGGCGTGTCGATTTCGAGCGCTTCGGCAAACCAGCCGGAGATCGCGGCGTCATAGGCGGCGGTGCGGGCGAATGCCTTGGCGGCGAGCTTCTTGCGCGCCTCGTAGGACAGGCAGCCATTGTTGGCGACGATGGAGTCGAGCACGTCCTTGTAGTCGGCCGGATCGGTGACGATGGCGACATAGGCGTGGTTCTTGGCCGAGGCGCGGACCATGGCCGGACCGCCGATGTCGATGTTCTCGACGATCGAGGCGTAGTGGGCGCCGGAATCGCGGACCTCTTCGAACGGGTAAAGATTGACCACCACAAGGTCGATCGGCTCGATGCCGTGTTCGGCCATGGCGGCAGCGTGCTCGGGATCGTCGCGAACGCCGAGCAGCGCGCCGTGGACCGATGGATGCAGCGTCTTGACGCGACCGTCCATGATCTCGGGAAATCCGGTCAGTTCGGAGACGTCGCGGACTGCGATCCCTTCGGCTGCGATGCTCTTGGCCGTGCCGCCCGTCGACACGAGTTCGACGCCGACATTGGCGAGGCACTTGGCGAATTCGATCAGGCCGGTCTTGTCGGAAACCGACAGCAGGGCGCGGCGGATCGGCACCAGATCGGGAGCGGGGATCTTCTTGGATACAACGGCCATGGCGAGGGGGCCTTTCACGGCTGGATGAGAGACGCGACTACAGCGCCGCGCGTCTTTTGGGACGCGCAAAGGACGCTGTAGCAAATTAATTGGTGCATGATCCTTTCCGAAAATCGTTACCGATTTTCGGGGTCATGCACTAGGGCGGCGTACCATATGACGCTTGGAAATCAAGGCGCGCAGCGCCTTTCGCTCAGTTTTCGAGGCGGCTGATGATGCGGGTTCGCGAGAATTGCCAGTGCACCTCGGAGACTTCCGAAGCCTTGAACGACAGCACGATCTGGCGCGAGCGGCGCGGCCCGCCGAGACCGGCGAAATAGATCGATTCCTCGACCTCGGCAGGAATGTCCGGGGAGATGAAGACCCAGGTGTCGATATCAGGGCCGGTCAGCACCAGCCGCTCCTTCTGGTCACGGAACAGCTGGACGTCGGGGTGGACGTGGAAACGCACGGCAACGAGATCGCGGCCGTCGTTCTTGATTGGCGCCTTGCCGGCGCGAAGCAGGCGGTCGCAACCCGACAGGATGCTGCCGCCGGCCGACAGGCTGAGCTCGCGCTCATGATGGAGCCCGAAGCGCTGGGCGTAGCCGTCGTGGCTGGCGACAAAGCCATGGATGCCGGGCTTGTCGAGCCGCTGGGTGGGCACCGACTTGGGGCCGCCGAACAGCGGGCTGCCGAGCAGGCCGCTGACGCGCTGCGAATGGGCAAAACTTGCCGACGAGGTGTCGTTGATCGTCACTGTCGAATGCGCGGCGGTGGCGCGCGCCAGCGGCCTCAGTTCGGCGATGCCATAGGTGTCGACGCCGGCGTTGACGATGTAGTGCTGCCGGCCCGACGACATCTCGAAGGACAGGCAGCCGGCATGGGCGTGGTTCGACACGTCGATGGGCGGGGCCGTGCCGGTGTCGGCAATGACCGTCGTGCCGCCCATGGCCAGGCGCTCGTAGCCGGAATGGGTGGCATGCAGCGGCGGCGAGCCGGCGGTGTCGTCGTGGCGCAGGATCGCGGCGATGCGGTCGTGGATGGTGGCGCCCATGCCATTGAAGCGCGCGAGGCTGCCGTCCTGGTGGCGGAAGAAGCGCAGCGCTGGCA
Organism: Aminobacter sp. MSH1; assembly: GCF_003071665.1. Classification (GTDB taxonomy): domain Bacteria; phylum Pseudomonadota; class Alphaproteobacteria; order Rhizobiales; family Rhizobiaceae; genus Aminobacter; species Aminobacter niigataensis. The sequence continues at coordinate 1,219,607 of NZ_CP026265.1, forward strand.
GCATGCGCTCGACAGCATTGATCAGCGCCAAGGGCGGCTGTTCGGCCTGATTGGCATAGGTGTGGCGCAGCGGCAGGAGGTCGGCGAGGATCTCCAGCACCGCCATGGGGTTGCGCGAGACATGACCGCCGTCGGGCAGGATCTGGCGGTCGAGTTCTTCGGCGAGACTGCGCGTGGCCGAGCGCAGCGCCGAGACCGGTGCTGGCAGGGAAAGGGCGGCGAAGGCAAGTGCTATGCGCGCCCTCAGCCGGTCCTTGCCGGCGGGCATTTCGCGCGCCATCGACCGGAGGTAACGAATCTGCATCGCCAGCGAGCGCAGGAAGGACCGGTAGAAGGCGAATTCGGCGCCCTGGAGCACTACCGAGGAATGCTGCAGCCAGGCGATGATGCGCTTGGCGGTGGTCGCCGGCTCCCAGGCGACGCCTGAAATGCGATTGCCATGCATGGCGATCCAGTCGGAGACGAGCGCCCGCGCGTTCGCCGCGGCGAGTTCAGTGCCGGCAGCGCGCATGTGGCGCAGCCAGCGGAAACCGTGCAGGCTGCGTTGCCAGCCGCGATTGGGAACGTCGACGAGGAAGGGCGACTGGCCGCCTGTTTCGACCAGATGGCCGGACAGCGGAAAGCGGCCATAGTAGATTTCAAGCGCGATCTGGGGGTCGGCGAGGCGCAGGTCGGGCGGCGCAATGAGCACGCGTTCGGGCGTACGTCCGGAATAGCGCCAGCGATAGGCCGGGCCGGCGCGCAAACGCCGGCGTGCCTTGCGCCAGAACTCCTTGGCGACGAGCGTCCACAGGCGCGTCGTGTTGTCCGCCGTAATCGACAAAAGCCCTCCCGACGCAACCCACGTCATGGTTCAAATTAGGTTGTTTCAATGGCGGGCGCGAGGGTGAATTTTTGGTAAATGCGTGGATCAGGCGAGACGACGGAAGCGCGCGGCAAAGAAGCCGTCGAGGCCGGAGACGGCGGGATTGCCGAGGTCGAGGCCTGCCGGCGTGGTACGCAAATATCCTGCGGCAGTGACGAAATCGTCGATACCGGCGACCTCGCCGACGCGAATCGGATCGAGTTCGACCTTGCCCTTGTGATCGGCGAGGAAGCCGGCGACGAGCGCCTCGCCTTCCTCGGGATCGAGCGAGCAGTTGGAAAAGACGATCCGGCCACCTGGCTTCACCAGCTTCACCGCGCGGTCGAGCAGGCCGCGCTGCACGCCGGCGAGCTTGGTGATGTCATCAGGTGATTTCGTCCACAACACGTCGGGGTGGCGGCGCACGGTGCCGGTCGACGAGCACGGCGCGTCGAGCAGCGCGGCGTCGAACAATTCCTCCGGCTCGTAGGCGAGAATGTCGGCATTGACCTTGTCGGCGTCGAGGCCAAGGCGCTCGAGATTGCCGGCAAGGCGAGCGAGGCGGTTCTTCGAGGCTTCGACCGCAGTGACCTTGGCACCGGTGAGCACGAGCTGGGCGGTCTTGCCGCCGGGAGCGGCGCACAGGTCGGCGACACGCTGGCCGGCGACGTCACCAAACAGCTTTGCGGGGAGCGCCGCGGCGGCGTCCTGGACCCACCAGGCGCCTTCAGCGAAACCGGGCAATTCGGCGACCGGACCGGCAAGGCGCTCGATGCGCACCGAGCCGGTGGACAGGACTATGCCGCCCAACTGCTCGGCCCATTTCGCGGCATCGGCCTTGATGGAGAAGTCGACAGGTGCTTCGATGCGATGCGCTGCGAGAATCTTTTGAGCTTCGTCCGCGCCATAGGCTGCGGTCAGCCGCTCGACGAACCAGCCCGGGGCGTCGTTCGTCGTGGCCAGCATCTCGGGCAGTTCGGCATCCTTGGCACGGGCAAGGGTGCGCAGCACGCCGTTGACCAGGCCTGAAAAACGCACGGTGCGCGGGTCCGCCTTGGCGTGGGTGACAGCGAGGTCGACGGCAGCGCTGTCGGGGATGTCGAGGAACAGGATCTGGGCCGCCGCGACATGCAGGATATGGGAGAGCACCGTGGCGTTGGCCGGGAGCGGCTTCTCCAAGCGCCGTGCGAGCAGCTTGGCGATGGTGACACGATAGCGCAGCGCCGTGGCGAGGATGGCGCGGACGAGACCGCGGTCGCGCAGGTCCAGCGCCCGGAACTGCGGATGGCCGTGCTCGTGATCGGTCAAGCCGTCGAGCGGCGTCCTGGCGTCAATGGTGGCTGCCAGCAGGCGCGCGGCGGCCATGCGCGCGGCGATGCCGGGGACATCGGGAACGATGGATGGCCGGTTGCCCTTGCTGTCGCCGGTGCGTGCGCGGTTTCGCTTTTGGTCGCGCTGATCGGCGCTCACGACCTCGGGCCCTTCGGCCCGGTCGGATTGCGGCCCCATGGGCCGGACGGGCGCGGCTGCTCGGGTGCCGCCTCCTCGGAGGGGCGACCGCCCCACGGGCCCTGCTGGCTGGAAGGAGCGGTGTGCTGGGCGGTCGGTTGCTGCGGTGCCGTGCGCGATGCAGGACGACTGACACCCTCATTCGCCATCGCCTGAAGGGCGGCGATGCGGTTTTCAGTATTGGGGTGGGTCGAAAAGAGATTGTCCATGCGCTCGCCGGATAGAGGATTAATGATGAAGAGGGGAGCCATGGCAGGATTGCGCTCGGCTTCGGGGTTGTGGATGCGTTCGACGTTGCGAGCGATCTTGTCAAGGGCGGAAGCGAGCCAGAGCGGATTGCCGCAGATTTCCGCGCCACGACGATCGGCCGAATATTCGCGCGTTCGGCTGATCGCCATCTGCACCAGCATGGCGGCGAAAGGTGCGACGATCATCGCCACCAGCACGCCGATGAAGCCGAGCGGATTGTTGTTGTCGCGGTTGCCGCCGAAGAAGAAGGCGAAGTTGCCGAGCATCGAGATCGCGCCGGCAATCGTCGCGGTGATCGTCATGATCAGCGTGTCGCGGTTCTCGACGTGGGCGAGTTCGTGCGCCATCACGGCCGCGACCTCTTCGTGGCTGAGGCGCTGCAACAAGCCGGTGGTGGCGGCGACGGCGGCATTCTCAGGATTGCGGCCGGTGGCAAAGGCGTTGGGCTGCGGATTGTCGATCAGGTAGACCTTCGGCATCGGCAGGCCGGCATTGGCCGCAAGCCCGCGCACGATGGCGTAGTATTCCGGCGCGTTGCGCTCATCGACCTCGACGGCATGGTTCATGCGCAGAACCATCTTGTCGGAGTTCCAGTAGCTGAACAGGTTCATGCCCGCCGCGATCAGGAACGCGATGGTCATGCCGCCCGAACCGCCGATCAGGTAGCCGACGCCCATGAACAGCGCCGTCATGGTCGCCAGAAGCATCGCCGTCCGCAACATGTTCATCGTCCGTTTCGTCCTTTTCCGTACGCGCCAGGGTCGATCCCGGCTGCGCGCTTCGCTATATGATGGGAGAGACGAGGGTGCGTTTCAATCATTTCCGAGGAATCCCATGAACGACGCCATGCCGCAAATCGAGCCGGAGCAGCCGGCGCCGAAGGAGCTTTCGCCGGCTGCCAAGCGCGCCTTGGCTGAAGCCGAGGCACGCCGGGAAGCCTACAGGGCGCAGGAGGCGAAGCTGCCGCGCGAGATCGGCGGCCGCGGCGGCAAGGAACCCGGGCGCTACGGCGACTGGGAAATCAAGGGGCTGACCAGCGACTTCTGACGGCACTTGGGCTCGCGTGCACCTTGCTGGCAGCGATGGAACCGAAGTCGTGAGCCGTTCGTTTTCCCAAGAATTGCGCAAGGAGCTGCTATGACCAAGATGATTTCGGGACTCGTGCTTGCTGTATTGCTTGCCGCCATGCCGGCGCACGCCCAGACCAAGGATCCGGCGGTGCCGCCGCAGAATTCGCTCAAGCTGTCCGAGATCATCGCCAAGATCGAGCAGCGCGATCAGTTCCACTACATCTCCGAGATGGATTGGGAGAGTGAAGGCTATTATGACGTGGTTTATTACACGTCTGATAAGGCCAAGGTTGAAATCAAGATCGATCCGGTCAGCGGCGAGCCGAGGAGGTAGGCCGATTGGCCTGGGGGCGGCGACGGGCGTGCCTCCTGGTGCCGCACTGACAGATTTTGGGACATTCCCGACGCACCGAAATGGGACAGTTTTGCCATCGACCTTGGTGAGCCGTATGCATCATGGTTAGTGAATGGTGAAGAAATTGCGCGTCTGGTGGCGCTGTTTACATTACATTTACCCTGATGCCAGCTGAAACCTCGCGAATTCAATAGCTTGCACATGCGCCGGCCGGCTAGGGCCGGCCCGAGGCCGACACGGCCAGTTTCCTGCAACGCCCTTCGCCAGAGGCAATCGAATGGCGGGGCGGGACATGTTGCAATTTCGGAAGGTGGGACGGACGGCACTTCGCCTGGCCGGGGATCGTCGGGGCAATTTTGCCGTCCTGGGCGGCGTGACGATTCCGTTGCTGGCCATGGCTGCCGGGTTCGGGCTCAACATCGTCCAGCTTTCCAATGTCAAATCCAGCCTGTCGCTGGCGGTCGATGCTGCGGTGACGTCGACGGCCCGCGACCTGACGACAGGGAGGATCAAGCCGGAAGATGCGGACTCCTCCGTCCGGACGCTCCTCGAGGTCAACGCCGCGAACCTGCTGGCGCCGGGCGAGAAGGTGGTGCTGCGCAGTGTGACCGTCGACAAGCTGGCGGGCACGGTCGAGGCGACCGCCGAGATCGACGTCGACATCTTCTTCCCGCTCTTCGGTACGGCCAATCGCCAGCGCGTTTCGGCAACGACCGCGTCGCTCTATTCCGACAAGCGCATCGAAGTTGCGATGATGCTCGATGTCACCGGCTCCATGGGCGGGCAGAAGATCAAGGACCTGAAGACGGCCGCCCAGAACGCCGTCAGCATCCTTCTAACCGGCCAGGACGCCGACAAGCCGCGCATACGCATTGCGCTGGTTCCCTATGCCGAGGCGGTCAACACCGGCGGGCTTTCGGATGCCGTCTTCGTCGAGAAGCCGGGCAAGTCGGACCTGCCGCCGCCGATCGATGCCGTTCAGGCCGTATCCGCCAGCAGCGGTGGCGACGGTTGCGCCACCGAGCGCAAGGACAAGGACGGAGCCGCCGACTTCAGCGATGACGGACCCTATACCGAGCGCGAGAACAACAAGGGCGAGATCTACCTCGCCAGGGTCAATCGCGACGACCGGGTGGGGTCTTGCCCCTCGGCGAAGCTGATACCGCTAACCGCCGATATGGCGAAGCTGACGACCGCGATCGACGGTTTCAGGGCGAACGGGGTGACAGCAGGCGGTATCGCGGCGCAATGGGGCTATTACATGCTTTCGCCCAAATGGCGCACCGCCATCAAGGACGCGAACCTTGGCGCGGGCCCGTCGGATCCCGATGCGAAGAAGGTTGCGAAGGTCGCCATCCTGATGACCGATGGCCTGTTCAACACCGCCTTCGCAGGCGTGTCCGGGAAGGCCCAGGGCGGCCAGTCGGTGAAGTCCGGAAGCTACGCCGAAAGCATCTGCGCCAACATGAAGAAGGACGGCATCGAGGTCTTCACCATCGGCTTCGATCTCGACAACAAGGATACCTCGAAGTCCGAAAGGAATGCAGCCAAGGCCGTGCTCAAGAACTGCGCGACGCCCGATACCGGCACCTTGAAGCGTTCTTTCGAAGTCTCGACGGGCAAGGAACTCGACGATGCCTTCCAAACCATCGCCCGCAACATCGAACAGCTGTCGCTGACCAAATAGGCGCGATCTCCAGGAATCAAAAAGGCCGCGCTTCTTGCGAAGACGCGGCCTTTCCGTGTTTCGTCCGTGGCGCGGCCTTCAGCAGCGATGCCGGGGCATCACCCGCCGCACGTCATGCATCGCTCAGGAAGGCTGCTTCCCGAGAAGGCAATCCGTAGAGGCCACGTTCAGGAAAACGAAATCACTCGACATCGGATCACCTCCTTTCAGTTCGTTGAACACGAATAGCAAGGTGGGGTCTTTTCGCAGTTTGCGCAAGTGCGACCATCGATCTAGTCGCACTTGCAGGCCGGCTCCCCTCGCACTGGTGGCGCGAGGGGATGGGTCCGTTCAGGCGCGCTTGTTCTGGCGGTTGGCGACGAGATCGTCGACGACGGCCGGATCGGCCAGCGTCGAGGTATCGCCCAATGCGCCGAAATCGTCCTCGGCGATCTTGCGCAGGATGCGGCGCATGATCTTGCCGGAGCGCGTCTTGGGCAGGCCGGGCGCGAACTGGATCTTGTCGGGCGAGGCGATGGCGCCGATCTCCTTGCGGACGTGGGCGACGAGCTCCTTGCGCAGGTCCTCGGTGGCCTCGATGCCGGACATCAGCGTGACATAGCTGTAGATGCCCTGGCCCTTGATGTCGTGGGGGTAGCCGACCACGGCGGCTTCCGAGACCTTGTCGTGGCTGACCAGTGCCGACTCGACTTCCGCCGTGCCCATGCGGTGGCCGGAGACGTTGATGACGTCGTCGACGCGGCCGGTGATCCAGTAGTAGCCGTCTGCGTCGCGGCGGCAGCCGTCGCCGGTGAAGTACTTGCCCTTGTATGTGGCGAAATAGGTCTGGATGAAGCGCTCGTGGTCGCCATAGACGGTGCGCATCTGGCCCGGCCAGGAATCGGCGATGCACAGATTGCCGTCGGCAGCGCCTTCGAGCAGCTTGCCTTCATTGTCCACCAGCTCGGGAACCACGCCGAAGAACGGCCGTGTCGCGGAGCCCGGCTTGAGGTCGGTAGCGCCGGGCAGCGGCGTGATCAGGATGCCGCCGGTCTCGGTCTGCCACCAGGTGTCGACGATCGGCACCTTCTTGTCGCCGACGACGTTGTAGTACCACTCCCAGGCTTCGGGGTTGATCGGCTCGCCGACGGAACCCAGCACGCGCAGGGACTTGCGCGAGGACTTCTTCACGTGATCGTCGCCCGCACCCATCAGCGCGCGGATGGCGGTGGGCGCGGTGTAGAAGATGTTGACCTTGTGCTTGTCGACGACATCCCAGAAGCGCGAGGCGGAAGGATAGTTGGGCACGCCCTCGAACATCAGCGTGGTCGCGCCGTTGGCGAGCGGACCATAGACGATGTAGCTGTGGCCGGTGACCCAGCCGACATCGGCGGTGCACCAGTAGATGTCGCCGTCATGGTAGTCGAAGACATACTGGTGGGTCATCGCGGCATAGACGAGATAGCCGCCGGTGGTGTGCAGCACGCCCTTGGGCTTGCCGGTCGAGCCGGAGGTGTAGAGGATGAACAGCGGATCCTCGGCCTTCATCTTCTCGGGCTTGCACTCGGCTTTCACCGAGCGGACTTCGTCGTGGTACCAGCGGTCGCGGCCCGGAGCCCAGCCGATCTTGCCGCCGGTGCGGCGCACGACCAGCACGTCCTTGACCATGACGTGGTTCTTGGCGGCAATGTCGATCGCCTTGTCGGTGTTTTCCTTGAGCGGGATCGCCTTGCCGCCGCGCAGACCTTCGTCGGCGGTGATGACGAAGGTCGATTCGCAGTCGACGATGCGGCCGGCCAGAGCGTCGGGCGAGAAGCCGCCGAAGACGATCGAATGGATGGCGCCGATGCGCGTGCAGGCGAGCATCGCATAGGCTGCCTCGGGGATCATCGGCATGTAGATGGTGACGCGGTCACCTTTCTTGACGCCGTGCTTCTTCATCACATTGGCGAGGCGGCAGACGTGCTCGTAGAGCTCGTTGTAGGTGATCTTCTTGTCGTCGTAGGGGTTGTCGCCTTCCCAGATGATGGCGGTCTGGTTGCCGCGCTTCTTCAGATGGCGGTCGATGCAGTTGTAGGAGACGTTGGTCAGGCCGTCTTCGAACCACTTGATCGAGACCTTGCCCTCGAAGGAAGTGTTCTTGACCTTGGTGTAGGGCTTGAACCAGTCGATCCGCTTGCCGTGCTTGCCCCAGAACTTGTCGGGGTTCTTGACGCTCTCGCCATACCATTTCAGGTAGGTGTCGTTGTCGATGAGCGCATTCTTCTTCCACGCCGGCTGGATGCGGTGGACACGGACTTCGGACATTTCTTTCCCTTCCTCCCGGATGCGATCCGACGGCCCCTGATGGCCTGCGGACGGCGACCTCAGGGCCGCACGTTGGCGCGCATTATTATCAATTTGCAGTGCGTCACAATATTAGACATTGGATTTGCCTCGACACATTCCGCAGCGGCAAATCGCCGCCGCTATATAGCTATCAGCAATGGCCGCGGTCGAGTGCTAAACGGCTGATTTCTTGGAACTTATCACGGGCGGATCACGTTCATTTTAGTGGACGGTTAACGACCGCGGCGCAGACTCATGCCGTGGAGGAGTTGTTCGACACGGAAGGCTTGCGATGCACGACACTTCTGAACTGGAACTGATGCTGAAGGGCTACGGCCTGACGACAGCTGAAATTCTCTACCATCTGCCTGACCATCCGCACGTGCTGCAGACATATATCTGGCAGGACTACGACCTGGCGCCGAAATTCCCAATCCTGTTCGGCTTCATCGAGTTCTGGCGGGCCAAGCTCGACGGCCCGCTGCATTCGGTGCACTACACCCATCGCAAGCTGATCGCGCCCAACGAGTGGCGCAAGGTGGATGGCGAGTTCCTCATGCACTAGGCGGACTGCCGGTTAACCTTGCGCGGCCAATTGTGCGCAGGCGGGCGTGCGTCGCATGCTAGTATCCGCCGTCGGTGGAGCGACAGTCGGCGGGAGGCGGCATGTCTCAGGCAAGCGGCGCTTGGGTTCTGATCTTTTCCGACGGCACCGGGCAGCGCGGCGTCCGGGCCGACGAGATCGAGCAGGTCGGCGATCGCCAGTTCAAGAATACCAATGTCTTCCAGATGTACTCGGCCATCGACGGCAGGCCGGGCATCCGCGCCTTCTACGATGCCGGGCTCGGCGCGCCGGAAGCAGGTGAGTGGAACTGGACGCGCACCCTGCGCAATCTCTGGAGCAAGGCCACCGGCTGGGGTATCACCGCAAACATCGTCGATTGCTATGAAGCGCTGATGTTGGATTGGCAGCCCGGCATGAAGATCGGGCTCTTCGGCTTTTCCCGCGGCGCCTACACGGTGCGCTGCCTCGGCGGCGTGCTGGCGACATGCGGGATCGCGACCACAGATCGCGGCGGGCCGATATCGCGGGACAAGGACGGCGCCGGCGCAAAGCGGCGAAGGGCCATCGCCGACGAAGCCGTCAGCGCCTACAAGATCAGGGACAAATCCGAGCGGCAGAAGGCCGGTTCCGACTTTGGCGCCAGATACGGTGCAGCACCCGTCGTTCCCGATGTGATCGGCGTGTTCGACACGGTCCGCGCGCTCGGGCTGCCTGGCATCATGAACATGGTGAACCCCTACAAGCACGCGTTCCACGACAACGAACTGTCGGTACGCGTGCCGGTGGGCTTGCATGCGCTCTCCATCGACGAAAACCGCAAGGCGTTCGCTCTGGTGCCTTGGGACGAGGTCGATGCCGACGGCAGGGCGTCGGGCCAGGTCGTCGAACAATGCTGGTTTCCGGGCGTGCATTCCGACATCGGCGGCGGATATGACGACGACGACAACCTGGCCAAGCTCAGTCTCGGCTGGATGCTGGAGAGGCTGCGCAGCTTGTCCGGCCTCGATTTTCCCATCGCGGTCGAGATCGAGGGAAAGGTGCTTGGCCTCGCGCATGACGAGCGCACGGGTCTGGGTGTTTTCTGGTTGCCGGGAGCGCGCTCGATTCAAGGCAAGGAGGTCGATGTCGACAGGCTGTGTGGTGATATCGAGCAGCGCTTCGACGGCTACAATCCTCGCTACAGGCCGGGCTCGCTGAGCCGGCATCCGCGGGTGCGGCGCTACTTCTGACGCGTGGTTTCGTCGCTGCCGCAAGCTTGCGAAAGGTGCTGGCACAAATCAATCGCGGGCGATGTGGCCACTGGGCTGATTGCAAGCAGGTCCCGGGACGGGTATTCCGCCACAAGAACTTCCGCTGTGCCCTCGAGGCTTGCGGGTTAAAGGGAGAGTTACGATGAACATGAAGATCCTAGCTGGCGTCTCGCTCGCTGCATTGCTCGCATTTGGTTCTGCAGCACGCGCCGACATCACCATTGGCCTTGTCGCGCCGCTGACCGGACCGGTCGCGGCCTATGGCGCCCAGGTTAAGAACGGCGCCCAGGCGGCCGTCGATGCCATCAACGAGAAGGGCGGCATCCTCGGCGAGAAGGTCGTGCTGAAGCTTGCCGACGATGCGGGTGATCCCAAGCAGGGCGTTTCGGCTGCCAACCTGCTGGTCGGCGAAAGCGTGCAGTATGTGGTCGGTCCGGTGACTTCGGGCGTCGCGATCCCTGCTTCGGACGTGTTTGCCGAAAACGGCATCCTGATGGTGACCCCGACTGCGACCGCGCCTGATCTCACCACCCGTGGCCTGACCAACGTGCTGCGCACCTGCGGCCGCGACGACCAGCAGGCCGAAGTCGCCGCCGCCTATGTCCTCAAGAACATGAAGGACAAGCGCGTCGCGGTCATCGACGACAAGGGCACCTACGGCAAGGGCCTGGCGGATGCCTTCAGGGCGGCGATCAACGCCGGCGGCCTGAAGGAAGTGCAGCAGAACTCGCTGACCCCGGGTGAGAAGGACCTTTCGGCCCTCGTCACGCGCATCAAGGCGGACAATGTCGACGTGATCTACTTCGGCGGCTATCACCCCGAAGGCGGTCTTCTGGCCCGCCAGCTGAAGGACGGCGGCGTTAATGCCGTCATCATCGGCGGCGAGGGTCTCTCCAACACCGAGTTCTGGGCCATCGGCAACGAGGCTGCCGCCGGCACGCTGTTCACCAACGCGTCCGACGCGCTGAAGAACCCGGCTTCAGCCGACGCCGTCAAGGTTCTCGAAGGCAAGGGCATCCCGCCGGAAGCCTTCACGCTCAACGCCTATGCGGCCGTCGAAGTGCTCAAGGCCGGCATCGAGAAGGCTGGCAAGGCCGACGACACGGCAGCAGTTGCCGCGGCGCTCAAGTCGGGCGAGCCGATCGCCACCGCCATCGGCAACCTGACCTACGGCGAGAGCGGCGACCTGACCTCGCCGAGCTTCTCGCTGTTCAAGTGGGAAGGCGGCAAGATCGTCGCAGCCGAATAGGCCACTGCGAAATTGCTTGAAGAGGGCCGGGGCGCAAGCTCCGGCCTTTTGTACATGCGCGGACTATGGCCCGTTCTATCCCGTTCTGTCCAGGCAGGCCCGCGAGTCAGTCTACAGGGTCCAGGGGTTAAGCAGCGGAACGCTGATGCCGTCGAAATCGGCGACGTTTCGTGTCACAAGAACGAGATCGTGAGCCAGCGCCGTGGCGGCAATGAGCGAGTCGGCGCTGCCTCTTGTCCGTCCGGCAGTCAGCCGGCCCCAAGTCAGCGCAACCTCCTCGGTTATCGGGAGAATTCGTTTTTCGTTGTCGTGGCGCAATTTGCGCAACCATAGTTCCAGGCGTCTTGCCCGTTCTGCGTCCTGCTGCTGCAGCTTGATGATGCCGCGTTCGATCTCACCTATGGTGATGACGCTCAAGTTGACCGAATACGGGTCGATCGTGGCAAGCCAATCCGTGGGCTTTGGAAGCCGCCTTTGGACATCGGAGACAATGTTCGTATCGAGCAGGTACATATCATAGCTCGATATCGCGGATCATGTTGTCTGGACGACGCTCGACCTCCGCTGCAAACTCTTCGTCCCAAGTTGGACCGGTCAGCAGGTATTCAGCAATCGATTTCCGCTTGCCCGCAAGCTTTTCGTACTCTTCCGTCGAAAGCACCACTACAGCCGGCTCGCCCCGCACCGTCACTGTCTGCGGTCCCTCGTTGCGGGCACGTTGGACGAGCTTGGAGAAATTGTTCTTGGCGTCCTGCAGATGCCAGTTCATGGTCATCACCTAGCTAGCTTGGCTAGCCAGAATATAGTGCAAGATACCGACCGGTTCAACGGACTCCTGAATTGCCGTCCTACCGGCTGCCGAAGATCGCCGAGCCGACCCGGACGCTGGTGGCGCCGAATGCAACCGCAAGTTCATAGTCGCCCGACATGCCCATAGACAGCTTTTCGACACCGGCTTCGCGCGCCAGTTTTTCCAGCAGCGCGAAATGCGGTCCGGGATTCTCGTCGGCTGGCGGGATGCACATCAGCCCTTCGATGGCGAGGGCGTGGACCTCGCGGCAGCGCTTGACGAAGGCAACGGCCTCGCGCGGTTCGATGCCGGCCTTCTGCGGCTCGGAGCCGGTGTTGACCTGGACATAGAGTCTTGGCGCGCGGCCCTGGCGTTCGATTTCCTTGGCAAGCTCCGCTGCGATCTTCTCGCGGTCGACCGTCTCGATGACGTCGAACAGGACGACGGCCTCCTTGGCCTTGTTGGACTGGAGGGGGCCGATGAGATGCAGTTCGATGTCGGGGAACTCGGCCTTCAGTTCAGGCCACTTGCCCTGCGCTTCTTGGACGCGGTTTTCGCCGAAGGCGCGCTGGCCGGCTTCGATGACAGGGCGGATGTGCTCGGCGTCGAACGTCTTGGACACGGCCACGAGCGTGGCGGAGCCGTCCGGCCGGTTGGCCTCGCGCTCGGCCGCACCTATCTTATGCTTCACCAGGGTGAGTTGTTCGACCGAGCTTTTCATACTTTGGCCCTGCTGCTTTTTGCCCGCCCCCGGCCTGCCGGAGTTGACGGGTCCGGGAATCCATGGTGAACACCCGGCAACGATTTCCTGAACCGCGGGTTTTCGCCCCGGTCCACGCACGCTTTTAAGTGAAAAACATCCGATGGCAACCGAACGATACAATCCGCGCGCATCCGAACCCAAATGGCAGAAGGCCTGGGGCGAGGCAAAACTCTTCGAGACGAAGAACGACGATCCGCGGCCGAAATATTACGTGCTCGAGATGTTCCCCTATCCGTCGGGGCGCATCCACATGGGCCATGTCCGCAACTACACGATGGGCGACGTCGTCGCGCGCTATCGCCGGGCCATGGGCTGCAACGTGCTGCATCCTATGGGCTGGGACGCCTTCGGCATGCCGGCGGAAAACGCCGCGATGCAGAACAAGGTCCACCCCAAGGCCTGGACCTACCAGAACATCGACACGATGCGGACGCAGCTGAAGTCGATGGGCCTGTCCCTCGACTGGAGCCGCGAGTTCGCGACCTGCGACGTCGACTACTACCACCGCCAGCAGATGCTGTTCATCGACTTCGTCGAGAAGGGCCTAGTGACGCGCAAGTCGTCCAAGGTCAACTGGGACCCCGAGGACATGACCGTGCTCGCCAACGAGCAGGTGATCGACGGGCGCGGCTGGCGTTCGGGCGCGCTGGTCGAACAGCGCGAGCTGACGCAGTGGTTCTTCAAGATCACCGACTTCGCTCAGGACCTGTCGGATGCGCTGGAAGGCCTCGATGAGTGGCCCGAGAAGGTCAAGCTGATGCAGCGCAACTGGATCGGCCGCTCGGAAGGGCTGCTGATCCGCTGGCCGCTGGCGGCCGGCACCGCACCTGCGGGCGAGAGCGAACTCGCAGTCTACACGACGCGGCCCGACACCATCTTCGGCGCCTCGTTCATGGCGATCTCGGCCGATCACCCGCTGGCCAAGAAGGCTGCCGAAAACAAGCCCGAGCTCGCCGCCTTCATGGAAGACGTGCGCCGCATGGGCACGTCGGTGGCTGCGCTCGAGACCGCCGAGAAGAAGGGCATGGACACCGGCATCCGCGTCGTCCATCCGTTCGACGAGAACTGGACGCTGCCGGTCTATGTCGCCAATTTCGTGCTGATGGAATACGGCACCGGTGCCATCTTCGGCTGTCCGTCGGGTGACCAGCGCGACCTAGACTTCGCCAACAAGTATGGCCTGCCCGTGGTGCCGGTGGTGATGCCGGAAGGCGGCGATGCCGCGACCTTCCAGGTCACCGAGGAGGCCTATACCGACGACGGCGTGATGATCAATTCGCGCTTCCTCGACGGCATGAAGCCGACGGATGCGTTCAACGACGTCGCCAACCGTCTGGAGCAAATCTCGATCGGCAACCGGCCGATGGGCGAGCGCAAGGTGCAGTTCCGCCTGCGCGACTGGGGCATTTCGCGCCAGCGCTACTGGGGCTGCCCGATCCCGATGATCCACTGCGACGATTGCGGCGTGGTGGCGGTGCCGAAGGCCGACCTGCCGGTCAAGCTGCCCGACGACGTCGAGTTCGACCGTCCGGGCAACCCGCTCGATCGTCACCCGACCTGGCGCCACGTCGCTTGCCCGAAATGCGGCAAGGATGCGCGCCGCGAGACCGACACGATGGACACCTTCGTCGATTCGTCGTGGTATTTCGCGCGCTTCACCGCACCTTGGGAGAACGAGCCGACCGATCCGAAGGCCGCCAATGAATGGCTGCCGGTCGACCAGTATATCGGCGGCATCGAGCATGCGATCCTGCACCTGCTCTATTCGCGCTTCTTCACCCGCGCGATGCGCGAGGCAGGCCACCTGAACATTGCCGAGCCATTCAAGGGCCTGTTTACGCAAGGCATGGTCGTTCACGAGACCTACAAGGGGCCGAACGGCTGGGTGACGCCCGTCGAGATCAAGATCGAGGAAGCTGACGGCAAGCGCCGCGCTTCGCTGCTTTCCGACGGCACGCCGATCGAGATCGGCTCGATCGAGAAGATGTCGAAGTCGAAGAAGAACGTGGTCGACCCCGACGACATCATCGCCAGCTACGGCGCCGACACGGCGCGCTGGTTCATGCTGTCGGATTCGCCACCCGAGCGCGACGTGATCTGGACCGAGGCCGGTGTCGAAGGCGCGCACCGCTTCGTGCAGCGGGTCTGGCGCCTGATCTCCGAGTCGGCCGACGCGCTGGCGAAAGCCGACGCCGAGGCATCGGCGGAAGGCGATGCAGCTGTCGTGTCGAAGGCTGCGCACAAGGCGCTGAAGGCTGTAGGCGAAGACATCGGCAAGCTCGCCTTCAACAAGGCGGTGGCGCGTATCTACGAGCTGTCCAACACGCTGCAGGGGCCCATGGCCGACGCTGCTGCCGGCAAGGCATCAACGAAGATGGTTTCGGCCTTGCGCGAGGCGGTCGACATCCTGATCGTGATGATTGCACCGATGATGCCGCACCTGGCCGAGGAGTGCTGGATGGCGCTCGGGGGCCAGGGCATGGTCGCCGACCGGCCGTGGCCGAAATTCGATCCCGCGCTCATCGTCGACAACGAAATCACCTATCCGGTGCAGATCAACGGCAAGAAACGCGCCGATTTGACAATCGCCCGCGACGCAGATCAATTGACCGTCGAAAAAGCGGCGCTGGCCCTGGAAGCAGTGCAGAAGGCGCTGGATGGAAAGTCGCCGCGCAAGGTTATCGTTGTGCCGCAGAGGATCGTCAATGTCGTTGCCTGATGCGCGAAATTCTGCCGGTTCGGTGCGCGTTGCTGCCCGTCTGGCCCTCCTGGCCGCGCTTGCACTGGCGTCTGCCTGCACGGTGCGTCCGCTCTATTCGGACGGCCCGGCGTCGGCAGGCGTCGAAGCCGGCACGGCGACGCAACTGGCCTCGATCAACATCAAGCCGGTCAACACCCGCTACGGCCAGGAAGTCCGCAACCACCTGATCTTCATGTTCAATGGCGGGGCGGGCCAGCAGGCCGCAGCGCCCTACACGATGGATCTGGCGGTCGCGGCTCTCACCGAGTCCTCGCTGCTGGCCGAAGTCACCAGCAAGGACGACGAGCCGACTGCGGGTGCGGTGACGCTGACCGGCACCTATGTCATCACCGACAAGACCGGCAAGCGCATCGCCGCGGGCAAGCGCAACGTCTCTGCATCGTTCGACCGGCCACGCCAGGAATTCGCGCGGATGCGCGCCGAGCGCGACGCCGAGAACCGTGCGGCGCGCGAGCTTGCCGAACTGCTCAGGCTGGCCATTGCCCAAGACATGTCGAAGGGCTGAGGCCCTTTTACGGAAGGTCGGTCAATGCGGCTGACATCCTTTTCGGCCGCAGGCTACCGCTCGCTGAGAGCGATCCGGCTCGACATCGGCCAGGTCAGTGTCTTCGTCGGCGAGAACGGGGTGGGCAAGTCCAACCTCTACCGCTCGCTGCAACTCATCCAGGCATCTGCCGAGGGAACGCTGGCCCGCGAGATTGCGGCCGAGGGCGGGATGGGCTCGGCGCTGTGGTCGGGCAAGCGGCGCGCCGGCCAGCCGGTTCGAGTCGTCATTGATGCCGAGTTCGTCGACGACGAAACGGCGGCGAAATACAGCTACAAGGTCGAGATCGGCCTGCCGCCGCCCGTATCGGCCGGCTTTGCCTTCGAACCGCACGTCAAGGAAGAGACGCTTACCGTCGAGGCCGGACGCCGTCCGGTCGAGATGATGACCCGCAAGGGGCCTGCAGTGTTTGCCCGCGACGGCGACGGACGCCGGGTCGAACACACCGAACGCGTCCTCAATTCTGAAACTGCGCTTGCGCTGCTGGGCGGAGCCGGACGCTATCCCGAGGTCGGCGACCTGCGTGCAGCGGTTGCCGGCTGGCGCTTCTATCATGGCTTTCGCACCGACGCGGATTCGTTGGTGCGCCGCCCGGCGCTGGCGACGACGGCGCCGATGCTTGACGAGGATGGCGCCAATCTCGCCGCCGTCTTTGCGACGCTGCGGCACATCAGGGAAGATACCGTCGATCTCGACCGCTGCATCGCCGAGGCGCTTGGCGGGGCGCTGCTAGATGTTCCGGTGCCGGGCGAAACGGCGACCTTCGGGCTTGTGCTGCCGGAGTTTCCGCAGCGGGTGTTCCGCCCGCAGGAACTGTCCGATGGGCAGATCCGGTTCCTGGCGCTGGCAGGTGCCTTGATGTCCTATCGCCTGCCGCGGCTCATCGCGCTCAACGAGCCGGAGGCGAGCCTGCATCCGCGCATGCTGCCGGCACTCGCTGACATGGTCGCCCGCGCCGCCGAACGGACGCAGGTCTGGGTGGTCACGCATTCGCGCGAACTGGCCGATCTCGTGCATGAGCGCACCGGTTCGCGGGCGCTGACGGTCGTGCGTCTGGAGGGTGCCACCATGATCGAAGGCATGCGGACGACCGGGCTGATGCCGGAGGACGACTGAGGCGTTTAGGCTTGCGCAACGCGAGGCCTCGCCAGCGACCAGCCGAGCGTCATCCCGGCAGCGGCGATCAGGATGGCTGCGGCGCCGAGCAGTTGCAGCGGCTGCAGGCGATGGCCGAAGGCCAGGAAGTCGGCCAGGATCGCCACGACCGGATAGATGAAGGACAGAGCGCCGACGAGGTTGGTCGGCAGCTTCTGGATCGCGCCGTAGAGTAGGATGTACATCACGCCGGTATGGATGACGCCGACGGCGATGAGCAGCGCCCAGGTGCCGGCGTCGGTGGGGAGATGGCCGAAGTTGGCGAAGGGTGCGAGCATCGCGATGCCGACCGTTACCTGGATCAGCGCGATCAGATGCGGTGGCACGCCCTTGAGCTTCTTGGTGATGATGGCGGCAATCGCGTAGAAGAAGGCAGCGCCCAGCGCCAGGAGGATGCCTGAGAGATAGTCGGTCCCGGTGGTTGCACCTGATTTTGCCTGGACGATCATCAGCATGCCGCCGAAGGCGATGCCGAGCCACGCCAGCTTGGTCAGCGTCAGACGCTCGCCGAAGAACATCGCCCCCAGAGCCACCAGCATGAAGGGCTGGGTGTTGTAGACGGCGGTGGCTATCGAGATCGAAGCGCGTGGAAAGGCGGCGAACAGCAGGATCCAGTTGGAGACGATGGCGACGCCGCCGATGGCTGCATAGGCGATCTGGCTGCGCGACATCACCTCGGGCCGGAACAGACCGAGCGCCGCACAGACGATCAGCAGCGTGACCGCGCCAAAGGCGCAACGCCAGAAGACCACGTCCATGACCGGCTGGCCGGACAGGACGACGAACAGTCCGATGGTTCCCGAAATCACCATTGCGGCGGTCATTTCGACGGTTCCGCGCATCTTGTCCGACATCTCGCAGCCCTTTCTGTTCAGGGCTGTATTTTTACGCTCATGGTCTGCGGGAATATATGGATATCAGAAGGCGTTTGTTTGGATTCTCCTAATCAAGTAAGGTGGACGCTGAAAAATGCCTAAGAGGATTGCATGCTGGACGATCTGGACAGGCGCATCGTCGAAATCCTGGTCGACGACGCCAGGATCTCGCTCAAGGAACTGGCGCAGCGGGTGAACCTGTCGTCGCCGAGCACGTCGGAGCGGTTGCGCCGGCTTGAGGAGCGCGGGGTCATCCGCGCCTTCACGGTCGACATCGACCCCCAGGCACTCGGCTATACGCTGCAGGCGATCGTGCGCATCCGGCCGCTGCCGGGCAAGCTGCATCAGGTGCAGAAGCTGATCGAGGACATCGCCCAGTTCTCGGAATGCGACAAGGTGACGGGCGACGACTGTTTCATCGCCAGGCTGCACATCCGCTCGATCGACGAGCTCGATAAAATCCTCGACCAGATCACCGACAAGGCCGAGACCAACAGCTCGATCGTCAAGGCGCAGCCGGTGAAGCGGCGCCTGCCGCCGCTGACCTGACCGGCAAGGGACACAAAAAAGCCGGCGCTTGTGGCGCCGGCTTTGGTCGATCCTTTCGGAAGGATCAGCCGATCTTCTGGCCGGTCTTGGCCCAGTCGGCCAGGAACATCTCGAGGCCCTTGTCGGTCAGCGGGTGCTTGACCAGCGCCTTCAGCGTTGCCGGCGGGATGGTGGCGACGTCGGCGCCGATCAGTGCGGCGCGCTTGACGTGCTCGGTCGAGCGGATCGAGGCGGCAAGGATCTCGGTGTCGAAGCCGTAGTTGTCGTAGATGTGGCGGATCTCGGCGATCAGCTCCATGCCGTCGACGGCCATGTCGTCGAGGCGGCCGATGAAGGGCGAGATGAAGGTGGCGCCGGCCTTGGCGGCAAGCAGCGCCTGGTTGGCGGAGAAGCACAGCGTGACGTTGACCATGCGGCCTTCCGAGGTCAGCGCGCGGCAGGCGCGGAGGCCGTCGAGGGTGAGCGGCACCTTGATGCAGATGTTGTCGGCGATCTTCGACAGCACCGCCGCTTCCTTCATCATCTCGGCATATTCGGTGGCAGCGACTTCCGCGGAGACCGGGCCTTCGACGATGTCGCAGATTTCCTTGGTCACTTCGGCAATGTTGCGGCCGGACTTGAGGATCAGCGACGGGTTCGTTGTGACGCCGTCGAGAAGGCCGAGCTCATTGAGTTCGCGGATGTCCTTCACGTCGGCGGTGTCGACGAAAAACTTCATGGGGTTCTCCTTGGCAATGGAAGGGTGCCTGTGGGGCACAGCACTTGTCGGCCTTTGCTCTAAACCAAGTTCGGGGCAAGGTCACGCGTCATGACCGCCGATTCGCCAAGAACCAGGGCCGCCCCCGTGCTGGTGCCGATGCCGGCCGAGCGCGCCTATTCCTATGCCGTCCCCGACGGCATGCAAGTGGTGCCCGGCTCGGTCGTGCGCGTGCCGCTGGGCCCGCGCGAAGTGGCCGGCATCGTCTGGGACGGTCCGGTCGAGGCGGTCGATCCGAAGAAGCTCAGGCCGATCGCCCATGTCTTCGATTGCCCGCCGATCACCGACCAGATGCGCCGCCTTGTCGACTGGATCGCGCACTATACGCTCTCGCCACCCGGCATGGTGGCACGGATGATCCTGCGGGCGCCAGAGGCCTTCGATCCGGAGCCTTGGACGGAAGGCCTCAAGCGCAGCGACGGCGAGCCCGACCGGATGACGGCGGCGCGCGCACGCGTGCTCGAGATGGCGAATGACGGCATGGCCTGGACCCGCTCGGGACTGGCGCATGCCGCCGGCGTTTCCTCGACCGTCGTCGACGGGCTCAGAGCTCAAGGCGTGTTCGAGACGGTGATGATCCCGCCGCGTCCGGTGGTGGCAGCACCCGACACGTCCTATGGCAGTGCCGAGTTGACGGGCGACCAGGAAGCGGCGGCGGTAAGCTTGCGCGGCCATGTCGAAGCCGACCGATTCGCCGTCACCCTGATCGATGGCGTCACCGGCTCGGGCAAGACCGAGGTCTATTTCGAGGCGGTGGCGGCAGCGCTCGACAAGGGCAAGCAGGTGCTGATCCTGCTGCCTGAGATCGCCTTGACCCAGGCCTTCCTCGAACGCTTTCAGAACCGCTTCGGCGCGAAGCCCGCGGAGTGGCACTCGGACCTGCCGCCGAGGATGCGCGAGCGTGTCTGGCGCCAGGTGGCGGAAGGCGGCGTGCGGGTGGTTGCCGGCGCCCGCTCGGCGCTGTTTTTGCCGTTCAACAACCTTGGCCTGATCGTCGTCGACGAGGAGCACGACCCTGCCTACAAGCAGGAGGACAGGGTCTTCTACAACGCCCGCGACATGGCCGTGGTGCGTGCCCATATCGGCGGCTTCCCCGTGGTGCTGGCCTCCGCCACGCCTTCGGTCGAAAGCCGGGTCAATGCCGAGCAGGGCAAGTATGCGCGCTCGGTGCTGTCGGCGCGCTTTGCCGAGGCAGCACTGCCCAAGCTTGCCACCATCGACATGCGGCGTTCGCCGCCGGCGCGCGGCGGTTTCCTGTCGCCGGTGCTGCTTGGCAAGATGCGCGAGACGCTCGGCCGGCAGGAGCAATCGCTGCTGTTCCTCAACCGTCGCGGCTATGCGCCGCTGACGCTGTGCCGGGTCTGCGGCCATCGCTTCGGCTGCCCGGTTTGCTCGGCATGGCTGGTGGAGCACCGCTTCCGCGGCCAACTCGTCTGTCACCATTGCGGCCACAACGAGAAGCGGCCCGAAGCCTGCCCGGAATGCGGCACCTTCGACCATCTCGTCGCCTGCGGGCCGGGCGTCGAGCGGATTGCCGAGGAGGTCGTCTCGCATTTCCCCGATGCGCGCACCATCGTGCTGTCGTCGGACATGCTCGGCGGGGTCAAGCGGCTACGGCTGGAACTGGAGGCGATCGCCAACGGCGAGGCCGACATCGTCATCGGCACCCAACTGGTCGCCAAGGGCCACAATTTCCCCAACATGACGCTGGTGGGCGTCGTCGACGCCGATCTCGGCCTCGCCAATGGCGATCCGCGCGCCGCCGAGCGCACCTATCAGCTCTTGTCGCAGGTGACGGGCCGCGCAGGGCGCACCGGCAAGAAGAGCCTCGGCCTGCTGCAGACCTTCCAGCCCGACCACCCCGTCATGCGGGCGATCGTCTCGGGCGATTCGGAAGCCTTCTACGAGCGCGAGATTTCCGAGCGCGAGAAGGCAGCGCTGCCGCCCTTCGGCAGGCTCGCGGGCATCATCGTCAGCGCGGCGACACGGCCCGAGGCGGAGAGCCATGCACGCGGCCTCAGGCGCGCAGCACAGGTTGCGCAGGACGTCCATGTGCTCGGCCCGGCGGAGGCGCCGCTGGCCCTGATCGGCGGGCGCCACCGCTTCCGGCTGCTGGTGCAGGCCGATAGGAAGGCCGACATCCAGGGCTACATACGCGCACTGCTTGCCGCCGGGCCAAAGGTGCGCGGATCGGTGCGGGTCCAGGTCGACATCGACCCGCAGAGTTTCCTGTAGGCGGATCAGGCCCGGGGCGACGCGACCGTGCCGAGCAGCGGCGGCTTCGGGCTCGGACCGTACATCGTCCTTTCCAGCGTG
Source organism: Aminobacter sp. MSH1 (assembly GCF_003071665.1). Taxonomy (GTDB): domain Bacteria; phylum Pseudomonadota; class Alphaproteobacteria; order Rhizobiales; family Rhizobiaceae; genus Aminobacter; species Aminobacter niigataensis. Next base: position 1,241,202 of record NZ_CP026265.1, read on the forward strand.
TAGCCCGCAGCCTTCAGGCGCACGGCGATCGCGTGCTCTATGGTCGGGATCTGGCTGGCGCTTGGCGGCTCGAAGAACAGGAACAGTCGGCCCCCAGGGGTGAGCAGGGAACTGATCACCTTGAGCTCGCGCGCGGCCTCCAGCCAGAACAGGTTGACGTTGATGGCGAAGACCTTGCCGAAGGCGTGACCGGGACCAGACCAATCCGCCAGGGCGGCTTGAAAGAGCGCCGCCTTGCCGGAAGCGATCGATGCCCGGACTCTCTCCTCCGCCGAATTGACGGCACTACCGGACCGGTCGAGCCCGGTGATATGGCCATCGACCAGCAGAGGGGCGATCTCGGCCATGGCGACGCCGCGGCCGCAGCCGATTTCCAGCAGGCGGTCGCCCGGTTCGACTTCGAGATGGCCGATCGACCAGGCAATGCGTTGAGGTATGGCCATGGTCCTACCCTGGTGTCGCGGCGGGCGCTGCGAGGGCAAATATACTACTCGCCCGGCAACGATTCGAATGGATTGATATGCGCGATGTCGAGCGGCTCGAAGTGTCTGCCGTTCGCGGTTAGCAACAAGAGGCCGTGCGCTTGGGCTGTTGCTGCTATCAACACATCGGCCAAGCCGGGGTGACGGCCGCGAGCAACCGCTGTATCTTCCATCGCACCGGCTATCCTTGCAACTGAAGCATCGACGGCCAGTAGGCGATCCCCAAAGCTGGACAGCAGGGAATCCAGCCATGTGGCCAGCCGATCGGCTCGCGCGATGCCGCCAAAGCGTCGCAACTTACAAATACCCTTCTCCACTTCGGCGACGGTAATGCTGGATAAGTACAGCGTCCGAGCCTCGCCCTGCGCGGTCATCCAATCCGAGATTTCCGGAGAGGTCGCCTTTCTCTCCGGAGCGAACGCCGACAGGACGGACGTGTCCAGCAGGAAGCCTGTCACAGATCAATCTCGCGCATCGGCGAGTCGTTGCGGTCAAACTCCAGCCCACCGGGGAAGCTCATCAAAAATGTCCCGAGATTGGGTTTTCGATTTGGGTAGAGTCGTTCCGCGTCGCCGACAGGGATAACCACAGCCGCTGGCTTGCCATGCTTGGTGATAATGGTCGGCTCGCCATTCTCGGCCGCTTCAATTACCGCAGAAAACCCGGCTTTCGCTTCGCGAACCTGCATCTTTTTCACGGGGGCCATCCTTGTAGTTACACGTAGTCATAATATAAACGAGGCGAAATAAAAATGCCAGTGCGTGCCTGGAAGGCTGGTGGCGGACAGGCTTCGCGTTGCGCGCGTTCGCAGGTTATGATCGCCGCGTATTCGCGGCCGGTTCAAAGTGCTAGTGCTTCCGAAGGGACGCGAGGCGCACTAGCGGAGGGGGAAAGATGGAGTTCGCATTTCCGTGGCCGATGAGCCAGGGCGAGTGGTTGGCTTGGAGCTCGGCAGCGGTGACGCTGCTGTTCGGCGTCATCCTCTTCTTCGCCCCGAGGATCGCCTTTCGCCTGCTCAGGCTGCAGGCTCGCCCCGACAATCCCGAAGCGATCGCCCAGGGCCGCGCCACCATGGCCGGCTTCTTTCTCGGCGTCGGCCTGTGCGCGATCCTGCTCGCCCAGCCGTGGCTCTACATGGCGCTCGGCGTGTCGTGGCTGTTCACCGCCTTCGGGCGGATCGTCGCCATGATGTCGGACGGCGCCAACACCCCGTACAACTGGGTAGCCATCGTCATCGAACTGGGTCTGGCGGTCCTACCCCTGGGGTTTGTTTTCGGCTTCTGGCCGTGAATCGCCGTCCGGCAGCAGCCTCAATGCCCAAGATGCGACAATAGTGCCTGAAATGGCTGTTAGAGGACGTGTTGCGGTCCTCAAAAGCCTGTGCTAGACGGCAATCGACTTTCGGCCGGGGGGATGCGGCTGCCGCTAGCTCCGGGGTCAAAAAACGCAGTAAGGTCAGAGATTTAGCTAGAGTCAAACGCTCGCGCCAACAATCTTGCGGCCTGTCAGACAAGAGAAAAGACGGTCCGTGGCCCAATCTTCCTCGCCAATCTCCGGTGTTGCTGAGCGTTATGCTGGATCGCTGTTCGATCTCGCGCTCGAAGCAGGCGCCGTTGCAAAGGTAGAAGCCGACCTTGGTCGTTTCGCCGCTCTGCTTGATGGCAGCGCCGATCTCGACCGCCTGATCAAGAGCCCGGTCTTCTCCGGCGAAGACCAGGAAAAGGCTATCTCGGCGATCGCCGACAAGGCCAAGATCACCGGCCTGGCTGGCAACTTCCTTCGCCTCGTGGCGCGCAATCGCCGCCTTTTCGCCCTGCCCGGCATGATCAAGGCGTTCCGCCAGATCGCTGCCGAGCATCGCGGCGAGACCTCGGCTGAAGTGACCTCGGCGCATGCGCTGACGGCAGCCCAGGAAACGGAACTCAAGGCAGCGCTGAAAAGCGTCGCCGGCAAGGATGTGGCGATCTCGGTCGCCGTAGATTCTTCGCTGCTCGGCGGCCTGATCGTGAAGATGGGCTCGCGCCAGATCGATACGTCGCTCAAAACCAAACTCAATTCGCTCAAGCTTGCACTGAAAGAGGTCGGCTGATGGACATCCGCGCCGCGGAAATTTCCGCAATTCTGAAAGACCAGATCAAGAATTTCGGCAAGGAAGCCGAAGTCACCGAAGTCGGTCAGGTTCTGTCGGTGGGCGACGGTATCGCCCGCGTCTACGGTCTCGACAACGTCCAGGCGGGCGAAATGGTCGAGTTCCCCGGCGGCATCCGCGGCATGGCGCTCAATCTTGAAAGCGACAACGTCGGCGTCGTCATCTTCGGTGCCGACCGCGACATCAAGGAAGGCGACACCGTCAAGCGTACCGGCTCGATCGTCGACGTCCCGGTTGGTCCGGAGCTGCTCGGCCGCGTCGTCGACGCGCTCGGCAATCCGATCGACGGCAAGGGCCCGATCAAGGCCAAGGAACGCCGCCGCGTCGACGTCAAGGCGCCCGGCATCATCCCCCGCAAGTCGGTGCATGAGCCGATGTCGACCGGCCTCAAGGCCATCGACGCCCTGATCCCGGTCGGCCGCGGCCAGCGCGAGCTGGTCATCGGTGACCGTCAGACCGGCAAGACCGCGATCATTCTCGACACCATCCTGAACCAGAAGGCGATCCACCAGTCCGGTCCGGACAAGGAAAAGCTTTACTGCGTCTACGTCGCCGTCGGCCAGAAGCGCTCGACCGTCGCGCAGTTCGTGAAGGTGCTCGAAGAGCGCGGCGCGCTCGAATATTCGATCATCATCGCGGCCACGGCTTCCGATCCGGCACCGATGCAGTTCCTGGCTCCGTTCGCCGGCTGCGCCATGGGCGAATACTTCCGCGACAACGGCATGCATGCGCTGATCGGCTATGACGATCTGTCCAAGCAGGCCGTCGCTTATCGCCAGATGTCGCTGCTGCTGCGCCGCCCGCCGGGCCGCGAAGCTTACCCGGGCGACGTTTTCTACCTGCACTCGCGTCTGCTCGAGCGTTCGGCCAAGCTGAACGACGAAAACGGCTCGGGGTCCCTGACCGCACTGCCGGTCATCGAGACGCAGGCCAACGACGTCTCGGCTTACATCCCGACCAACGTGATCTCGATCACCGACGGCCAGATCTTCCTCGAGACCAACCTGTTCTTCCAGGGCATCCGTCCTGCCGTGAACGTCGGTCTGTCGGTGTCGCGCGTCGGCTCGTCGGCCCAGATCAAGGCGATGAAGCAGGTTGCAGGCTCGATCAAGGGCGAGCTCGCGCAGTACCGCGAAATGGCGGCGTTTGCGCAGTTCGGCTCCGACCTCGATGCTGCTACCCAGCGTCTACTCAACCGCGGTGCGCGTCTGACCGAGCTGCTCAAGCAGCCGCAGTTCTCGCCGCTGAAGACCGAAGAGCAGGTCGCCGTGATCTTCGCCGGCGTCAACGGCTACCTCGACAAGCTCGCCCTCAACAAGGTTGGCAAGTTCGAGCAGGGCCTGCTGGCTTACATGCGCTCGGAAGGCAAGGACGTCCTCGACGGCATCCGTACGGAGAAGGCGCTCAGCGACGACCTCCGCGGCAAGCTCAAGGGTCACATCGACGCTTTCGCGAAAAACTTCGCCTGACACTGACGGATAAGGCATGGCCTCGCTAAAAGACCTCCGCAACCGTATCGCCTCGGTCAAGGCGACGCAGAAAATCACCAAGGCGATGCAGATGGTCGCCGCGGCGAAGTTGCGTCGCGCCCAGGAAGCTGCGGAAGCCGCGCGTCCCTACTCGCAGCGCATGGGTGCGGTTCTCGCGAACATCGCCCAGGCTGTTGGTGGCGGTGGCGATGCTCCGGCGCTGATGACCGGCACGGGCAAGGACGACGTGCACCTGCTCGTCGTCTGCACCGCCGAGCGTGGCCTGTGCGGCGGCTTCAACAGCCAGATCTCGCGTCTGGCTCGCGACCACGTCCGCAAGCTCCAGGCCTCGGGCAAGACGGTCAAGATCATCACCGTCGGCAAGAAGGGCTACGATGTCCTGCGTCGCGACTTCGCCTCGCTGATCATCGATCGCGTCGAACTGCGCGATGCCAAGCAAGTTGGTTTCGTCCATGCCGACATGATCGCCAAGAAGGTGATCACCCTGTTCAACCAGGGCGCGTTCGACGTCTGCACGCTGTTCTATTCCGAGTTCAAGTCGGTGATCAGCCAGGTTCCGACCGCACAGCAGGTGATTCCGGCCGCGGCTCCGACGGTCAGCACTGATACCGCCACCAGCGGCGGTGCTGTCTACGAATACGAGCCTGAGCCGGGCGAAATCCTCGGCGATCTCATTCCGCGCAACATCTCGGTGCAGATTTTCCGGGCGCTGCTGGAAAATGCTGCTGGTGAAATGGGTGCCAAGATGAGCGCGATGGACAACGCCACGCGCAACGCAGGCGACATGATCAACAAGCTGACGATCACGTACAACCGCCAGCGTCAGGCCCAGATCACCAAGGAACTGATCGAGATTATTTCGGGCGCCGAAGCGCTCTAGCCGCGTGATGGCTCGCCGCAAGGCGGGTCCGCGTGAAACAACGAACGGACACAGAGGTTAGAACGATGGCTAAAGCAGCTACTCCGAAAGCCGCTCCGGCGGCGGAAAAGGCCCCGGCAGCAAAGAAGGCGGCGCCTGCCAAGGCAGCCGCTGCCAAGGTCGAAAAGTCGGCGGTCGTCGCCACGGGCGCTGGCCGCGTTTCGCAGGTCATCGGCGCCGTCGTCGACGTGCAGTTCGACGGTGAGCTGCCGCCGATCCTGAACGCGCTCGAGACGATGAACGGCGGCAATCGCCTGATCCTCGAAGTGGCGCAGCACCTCGGCGAAAACACCGTCCGCTGCATCGCCATGGACATTTCGGAAGGCCTCGTTCGTGGCCAGGCCGTCCGTGACACCGGTTCGCCGATCATGGTTCCGGTTGGCGACGAGACGCTTGGCCGCATCATGAACGTCATCGGCGAGCCGGTCGACGAAGCCGGCCCGGTCAAGACCAAGTCGAAGCGCGCCATCCACCAGGAAGCGCCTGCCTATGTCGACCAGTCGACGGAAGCACAGATCCTTGTCACCGGCATCAAGGTCGTCGACCTGCTGGCTCCTTACGCACGCGGCGGCAAGATCGGCCTGTTCGGCGGCGCCGGCGTCGGCAAGACCGTTCTGATCCAGGAACTGATCAACAACGTCGCCAAGGCGCACGGTGGTTACTCGGTGTTCGCCGGCGTCGGCGAGCGCACCCGCGAAGGCAACGATCTCTATCACGAAATGATCGAATCGGGCGTCAACAAGGACCCGCACGAGAACAACGGCTCGACCGAAGGTTCCAAGTGCGCCCTGGTGTTCGGCCAGATGAACGAGCCGCCCGGTGCGCGCGCCCGCGTCGCCCTGTCGGGCCTGACCATCGCCGAGCATTTCCGCGACCAGGGCCAGGACGTTCTGTTCTTCGTCGACAACATTTTCCGCTTCACCCAGGCGGGTTCGGAAGTGTCGGCTCTTCTCGGCCGTATTCCTTCGGCCGTGGGCTATCAGCCGACGCTGTCGACCGACATGGGCCAGATGCAGGAACGCATCACCACCACCAACAAGGGTTCGATCACCTCGGTGCAGGCCATTTACGTCCCCGCCGACGACTTGACCGATCCTGCGCCGGCAACGTCGTTCGCGCACCTTGACGCGACGACCGTTCTCAACCGCGCGATCTCGGAAAAGGGTATCTACCCGGCCGTGGATCCGCTCGACTCGACCTCGCGCATGCTCGATCCGCTGATCGTCGGCGAAGAGCACTATTCGGTCGCCCGTCGCGTCCAGGAAATCCTTCAGCGCTACAAGTCGCTGCAGGACATCATCGCCATCCTGGGCATGGACGAGCTGTCGGAAGAGGACAAGATCACGGTTGCCCGCGCCCGCAAGATCGAGCGCTTCCTGTCGCAGCCGTTCTTCGTCGCTGAAGTGTTCACCGGTTCGCCCGGCCAGCTGGTTCCGCTCGAAGACACCATCAAGAGCTTCAAGGGCCTGGTCGACGGCGAGTACGATCACCTGCCGGAAGCTGCCTTCTACATGGTCGGCGGCATCGACATGGCGATCGAGAAGGCCCAGCGTCTGGCTGCGGAAGCGGCATAATCATAAAAGCCGCAGCGCGGGCCCCAAGGTCCGCGCTGTTGCACCGATGACTGCCCTTCGTGGGCAGGTCTGCTCGGAACTCCGTCCAAGCATTTGTGAGACACCATGGCTGAAGCATTCAAGTTCGAACTGGTCTCGCCCGAGCGTCTGCTCGTTTCGGAGCAGGTCGAGTCCGTCGTCATTCCCGGTGCGGAAGGCGAAATGACTGTCATGGCTAACCATGCGCCGGTCATGACCACGATCAAGCCGGGCGTCGTGACGGTGAAGGCCGTCGGCGGCAAGGAAGAGCGCTACGTCGTGTTCGGTGGTTTCGCCGATATCGTTCCGGCTGGCTGCACGCTGCTTGCTGAATCGGCAACGCCGGTAAAGGATATCGATCGCGCCGAATTGCTGCGCCGTATCCAGGAAGCTCGCGAAGACGTGTCGGATGCCAAGGACGACCAGGTTCGTACCAAGGCGGAATCGTACCTCAATCACCTGTCGACACTGGAAGCCGCGATCTGAGGCTTTTGCCCAGCGTCGGTAAATTATCAAAAGCCGCCGGTGTCCCGGCGGCTTTTGCATTTTACGGCCCGCCGGGCCTCGTTGCCGGGGACGCTGGAAGGCCGCTCACCCGTGGGTCAACGCGCCAGGGTCAAATCCCTTGTTGAGGACAGGCGATCTATCCTTCAGCGTGTCGTAGTGACCAACATGGCCTGGCTGCCGATGGTCAAGTGCGGGCTAAGGCATTGAATCGATAACGCAATGCAAGGCACCTAGCGCTTGCCTCAGGCAGCCAGCCAACTGCAAGTATCAATCGTTCGCAAATAGTTACCTGCTGAAATCAAATCTGTGCAATGGCGCTGCCAAACTCATGGAGTCTGTTCAGCGTTTGACATACATTCAGCCGCGAATCGTACGCCGGACGGGGGTCAAAGGCAACGAGGTCAGGAAAACCTTAGGTGAAGGGAATTATACTAGCAGGCGGTAGTGGAACTAGACTCTACCCGGCCACTCTTGCAGTATCAAAACAGATATTGCCAATATATGACAAGCCAATGATCTATTATCCGCTCGGCGTTCTCATGCTGGCGGGTATACGGGAAATCCTTGTTATTTCGACCCCACGCGACTTGCCGCAGTTCCAGCAGCTTCTCGGCGACGGATCGGCGTTTGGCGTGTCGTTTTCCTATGCGGTCCAGCCGTCTCCCAACGGCTTGGCTGAGGCCTTCATCATTGGACGCGAGTTCATAGGCACCAGTCCGGTGGCGCTCATACTCGGCGACAACATCTTCTATGGCGACGGCCTGTCGGAGCGTTGCCGGGCCGCGGTCGCGCGTGAGGACGGTGCGTCAGTCTTCGCCTATCAGGTCGAGGACCCTCAGCGCTATGGTGTCGTAACCTTCGACAGGGCGACACAGCGGGCGCTTTCGATCGAGGAAAAACCAGTGCAGCCGCGTTCGAACTGGGCGGTCACGGGGCTCTATTTCTACGACAATCCGGTTGTCGATATTGCCGCGTCAATCAAACCTTCGGTGCGCGGCGAGCTTGAGATCACCGACGTCAACCGGACCTATCTCGAGCAGGGCAATCTGCATGTCGTCCGGCTTGGAAGAGGCTATGCCTGGCTCGACACCGGCACCCATGACAGCCTGCACGACGCCTCTTCCTTCGTACGCACGATCGAGCACCGCCAAGGCATCAAGGTCATGTGTCCCGAAGAGATCGGCTTCGAACTGGGTTGGCTCAGCGAAGAGCAGGTTCTCCGCCGGGCCGCCTCGCTCGGCAAGACCGACTACGCGCGCTATCTCGAGCGCCGGGTTCGGGAGATCGCCTATGGTTGAGGTGCGAGAGCTCGGGCTGGATGGTGTTTGCGAGATCCGGCCAGCCAAGATCGAGGATGCGCGCGGGTTCTTTTCCGAGACATGGAACGCGGCAAAACTGGCGCACGCCGGTATCGCGGTGGACTTTGTGCAAGACAACCAATCCCTTTCGCGGGCTCGCGGCGTGATGCGGGGGTTGCATTTCCAAACACCACCCTTCGCGCAGGACAAGCTGGTGCGCGTGCTGCGGGGTTCGATCTTCGACGTTGCGGTCGACATAAGAAAAGGTTCGCCGAGCTTCGGCAACTGGGTCGGGTTGACCCTCTCGGACAAGGACTGGAACCAGATCCTGGTGCCCAAGGGGTTCGCGCACGGCTTTGTCACGCTCGAGCCGGACACCGAGGTCGTCTACAAGGTTTCTGCCCCTTATTCGCAGCCGCATGACCGGTCGATCCGATTCGACGATCCCGACATCGGGATCGAATGGCCGCTGGCTGCCGCAGAGATGGTGATGTCCACCAAGGACGCGACGGCACCCTACCTGGCCGAAGTCGAAACCGGGTTCGTATACGCATGAGACAAGCTCCGCAGACTGTTCTGGTCACTGGTGGTGCCGGTTTCATCGGCTCTGCCGTCTGCCGGCATCTGGTCGGCACGGGCAACTTTCGGGTCGTCAACCTCGACAAGCTGACCTATGCCGGGAACCTGGCGTCTCTGCGCGAGATAGAAGGGAATTCCAACTACCTCTTCCGTCAGGCCGATATCTGCGACACAGACCGCGTGCGCCAAATTCTGGCTGACGAGAAGGTCGACCTGATCATGCACCTGGCGGCTGAAAGCCATGTCGATCGGTCGATCGACGGGCCGATGGACTTCGTCACCACTAATGTTGTCGGCACCGCAAGCCTGCTGTCGGCGGCACTCGATCACTGGCGCAGCCTGAGCGAAGAGCGACGCAAGGGTTTCCGCTTCCACCATGTCTCGACGGACGAGGTCTTTGGCGACCTGCCTTTCGATTCCGGCGTGTTCACCGAGGAATCGCCCTACAAGCCGTCATCGCCCTATTCGGCCTCGAAGGCGGCATCCGACCACTTCGTCCGTGCCTGGCACGAGACCTATGGGCTGCCTGTCGTCCTTTCCAACTGCTCCAACAACTACGGACCCTATCATTTTCCGGAAAAGCTGATCCCATTGGTGATCGCCAACGCACTTGATGAGCGGCCCCTGCCCGTCTACGGCAAAGGCGCCAATGTGCGCGACTGGCTGTTCGTCGAGGACCACGCCAGGGCACTGGAAGCGGTGCTGACAAAAGGCAAGGTTGGCGAGAGCTACAATATCGGCGGCCGGGCCGAGCGCACCAATCTCGAGGTCGTCGAGACGATTTGTTCGCAGCTCGACGCCTGCAGACCAAGGGCTGGTGGCCGCTCGCACCTCGACCTCATCGCCTATGTTGCCGATCGCCCGGGCCACGACCGCCGATATGCCATCGACCCGACCAAGAGCGAACGGGAACTCGGCTGGGCACCCAAAGAGACATTCGAGAGCGGTCTGGAGAAAACCGTCGACTGGTACCTGGCGAACGGCTGGTGGTGGCGTCCGATACGCGCGCAACAGTTCGACGGGAGCAGGCTTGGACTGGTGCGGTCGACGTGAGAATTCTGGTGACAGGAACGTCAGGACAGCTGGCAAGCTCGCTCGCAGCGCGGGCACGGGGGCAGGCGGAGATCGTGCTGGTCGGTCGCCCCGATCTCGACCTCGAAAACCCGGCGACGTTTGCTCCGGTCCTGAACTCGGTCGCGCCCGGCATGGTCATCAATGCGGCGGCCCACACAGGGGTCGACCAGCAGGAAGACGAGCCCGAAAGAGCTTTCGGGATCAACGCCGAGGCTCCGGCGGAGTTGGCACGACTGACCAGGCTTGCCGGCATTCCGATTGTCCAGATTTCCACGGACTACGTCTTCGATGGCAGGTCGAGCAGGCCTTATGTCGAAGCTGACAGGCCCACTCCGCAGACGATCTATGGTCGCAGCAAGCTCGCCGGCGAAGAGGCGGTGCGTGCCGGCAATCGGGATCACATGGTGGTCCGCACGGCCTGGGTGGTCAGCCGCTATGGCCGCAATTTCGTCAAGACGATGCTGTCCCTGGCTGCTGCACGTGACCGGTTGCAGGTGGTGGCAGACCAGTTTGGCAATCCGACCTGCGCCGATGACCTGGCCGATGGCCTGTTGGCGGCGGCAAGCATCTGGCGCAAGCGAGGTGGCTTCCCGCAAGATCTCTACCATCTTGCCGGCCAAGGCCGCGCGAGCTGGTATGAGCTGGCAAGCCATGTGCTCGCGGCCAGTGCCTTGCTTGGAGGGCCATCGGCAGTGGTCGAGCCAATCAGCAGCGAGCAATGGCCTACCAAGGCAGCCCGCCCAGCGAACTCGGAGCTGAACTCGGCCGCCTTCGATCGCGATTTCGGATTTAGAGCGGGCGACTGGCGGGAGAGGGTTGAGGCGCTGACAGCGGATTTGGTTATTGGAGCCTCGGATCCGCTTCATAAGAAGAGCTCTTAATGAATGAAATCGCGCATCAATGTTGTTGGCAAGGAATGCGGATGAATACTAGCGATGCCCGCATTGTCTTATCGAATGGACGCACGATATTTTTCGATCCAGATGACCAGCGCGGTCAGAGACTGGCGCGAGATTCCGGTAATTTGAACCCCTTGACTTTGACTATGTGGGAGGCGTTGCTTTGCGAGCAAGCGTGGACCCACGTCGTCGACGTGGGCGCCAACTATGGAGAAATGCTGGTAAACCCAGCCCTGCCTCCGCAGGCGCAAATCATTGCCATTGAGCCGAACGACGGTATCAGGCGGTACCTGACGCGGACGCTTCACGACGCAGGCATCGCAGCGCGAATAGTCAGTTCCGCAATTTCCGACTCGAATTCCGTCGCGCATTTTCTGGCGGATCGCATTTGGTCCGGCACAAGTCGGATGGCGCGCGCAAACGAGATCAATTCCAATTGCACGCTTGTCGAGACGACAACGCTGGATACCCTTCTGGGAGTAGGCAAAAATCTGGACGGTATGCGGCTGGCACTTAAAGTCGACGTCGAAGGTCACGAAGTGGCGGTGCTTCGCGGGGCCGCAGGAATTCTTGCCCGCGCTTCTCAATATGCCGCCTTGGTTGAGGTGCTTCATCTGGAGGCAAGCGATCGCGAGTGGCTGCTTCAGCACTTTGACCTCTATGGCCTCGCTGTTGCGTCCAAAATGCTCGACAAGCTGAAGGTCGGGACACTGGATCAATTAGATCAGGTTCTCACCTCCGGGGAATACTACAAACAGGATCTAGTCATCCGGTCGAAAATATAACTACGTAAAGAGACTGAATATCGATGTTTGCTACCAGGACGATGAAGCTCCGTGCTCTTTGGAGGCATCCTCTGAACTCCATCAAACGAAAGGAGTTCAGGACAAATAGTGGGAGCTTTGTCCTAGGATCGGGTGCATCCCGTAGCAGGGTATGGACGAATTTGGCGGCCATCGTGCGGCATCCCTTCTCAACGAACAAGAGAAAGACATGGCGAGATGCTGTACGTTTTGCCGCTGTCGAGAATCTAGGAAGCTCGGAAAGCAAGGTTGCTGATCTTGCCGGCCTGTCTGATCTTGAGTTCCACTCGATGCTCTATGATCAGTATGTGGGAAACTCGCTGGCGCAGTTCCAGCCTTCTGAATACGTGGAAATTGCTAAATCCCCCCCGGTGTCGGCAGGAGGTGACGTAAAGCTAATAGCCTACTACTTGCCGCAGTTTCACCCATTCCCCGAAAATGAGGAATGGTGGGGGAAGGGCTTCACCGAATGGCGCAATGTGGCCAGGGCGTTTCCGCTGTTCGACGGCCACTACCAGCCTCGAGTTCCGGGTGAACTCGGCTATTACGATCTCCGCGCTCCGCAAGTCATGAAGCGACAGGTCGAACTTGCAAAGCTATATGGAATTTCGGCGTTCTGCTTTCATTTCTATTGGTTCGCAGGGAAGCGGCTTATGGAGCTTCCGGTTGATCACTATCTTGCAACGCCCGAACTCGATTTGCCTTTCAGCTTTTGCTGGGCGAATGAGAACTGGTCGAGGCGATGGGATGGTAGCGAGAGTGACATCCTAATTGCTCAACAACACTCACCGGCCGATGACATCGCCTTCTTGCATGAAGTCGAGCGATATTTTCGTGATCCTCGGTATCTCCGGATCGATGGTAAGCCAGTCTTGACGATCTATCGCCCGTCTCTTTTGCCAAATGCACTGGAAACGACAGAGCGATTGCGAGCGGAAGCTCGGAAGCTCGGCTATCCTGACCTATACCTGATCTCTACTAATTCTTTTGGGTTTCTCGATTATCAGGCCTTCGGCTTCGACGCTCTGTCAGAGTTCCCGCCACATAATGTCAACACGCCAAACCTCCAAGGTCGATTGCGTCTTTCGAAATATCGCGAGGGCTGGCGGATAAGGCACTATGCGGACGTAGTCGCAAATGAGCGAGGACGCTCTGTCCCGGCAGGAAAGGTTCATCACCCTGGTGTGATGCCTAGTTGGGACAACAGCGCCCGACGCCCAACAGGTGGGGAGATCATTCACGGATCGACCCCGGCCCTGTTTGGGAAGATGCTTGATAACGCTATTAATCGCACGAAGGCGAACCCTATCGGTCAACGTCTCGTCTTCATCAATGCCTGGAATGAGTGGGCCGAAGGAGCGTACCTTGAGCCTGATGCCAAATTTGGGTATGCCTACCTTCAAGAATGTGCAAATGCGCTGGTTCGATATGAGGACGGGCGCGGGGGGCAAATCATCAAAACCGATCGCCTCATGGCGTCGGACGCGAGAAGAATACTGCTCTGCTCACATCATGTTGGCCATGAGCTCTTCGGCGGGGAACGAAGTTTCCTTGATGTTGCGAAGGCACTACATGTAAATGGGTTTAATGTTTGTGTTGTTCTGCCCAATAGGACCAACGTCCAGTATGTTGAAGAACTCAAACAATACTCGTCCGAGATTCGTATAATCTCCTACAGTCAATGGAAACGGAACGCGTCAGGTTCACTGTCGCCGGTCCCTATTTTTCTAAAGGCGATCGACGATTTCAAACCGGATCTCGTGTACGTCAACACGATCGTCATTACGGCTCCGCTGATGGCAGCTCGAATTCGATCAATACCGACAATGGTGCACGCCAGGGAGATAATCAGACATGATCCCGAACTCTGCGCCCAGATAGGTCTCGAGGCAGAGGCCATCGTCTCTCAAGTCTGGCGGTCGGCCGATCATATGATCGCAAATTCGTGCGTTACGGCCCAGTGCTTTGGAGAGCCAGAGAGAACGTCGGTCATCCCGAATGTCGTTTCGGCCGAGGGGTTGGGTGAAGCCAATGAGTCCTCGGATGGTATCGTCCGTTTCGGTATCATAAGCAGCAATCTGCCCAAGAAGGGCTTCGAAGACGTCATCGAATTGGCTCGCCTTTGCGAGCACACAGCTCCGAAGGCGCGGTTCCTTGTGATTGGTTCGACGCAGCGCTCTCTGATAGCGGAATACATTGCAGGCAAGATTCCGGCTCCGCCGAATGTGGAATTCGTGGACTATCAAAGCCGGGCTGTCGATGCCATTCGGCGCGTAAACGTGATTCTGAATTTCTCGCATTTTCAAGAATCGTTCGGTCGAACTATTCTGGAAGGCATGGTCGCTGCCCGCCCCGCGATCGTCTACAATTGGGGTGCAGTTGCCGAACTCGTCGAACATGGAAAAACAGGGTTTGTCATCCCGTTTAAAGCTCCACATGCAGCTGTCCCATTCGTAAAGCAGCTTTGCGAGAATCCAGAGCTGCTGAAGGCGATGTCGCTGAAAGCTCGCGCAAGAGCCATGTCGAAATACTCGTTTGGAGAATTTTCCAGAAATCTGGGGGATGCTTGCCATCAGCTTATTGATCGGTCAGCGGCTCGTCCGGACAGATACAGCAAAGTGCGGGCGACGCGTCTCTCCAAAATAGAGAACGTGACGATCGACATCGTCGTTTGTGTACACAACGCGCTCGAAGATGTTCGCAGATGCATACCTTCAGTAGTTGATAATCTGCGAGGAAACCATCGTCTTATTATTGTGGACGATGGGTCCAGCACTGAAACTCAGAGATATCTAGCGGAAGTCACTTTTGGCGCGCCCAACATTATTCTGAAGCGCAATGAACATGCCGTTGGTTACACAGTCGCTGCCAATTTAGGTCTCTCCGTTTCTGAGGCGAGCTTGGTAATTCTGCTGAACAGCGACACGATCGTAACCTCCGGCTGGGCGGAGAAAATGGCTGATGCCGTTTTCAATACGCCTGGTGGCGGGATCGTTAGCGCGATGTCGAATGCTGCGAGCTTTCAGTCGCTGCCCGAGGTAGCCTCGGACGGATTTCAGACCCCTGTAAACGAACTTCCCCGTGGGATATCGCCTGAGGACTTGAACCGCTTATGTGAGCAATGGGCGACTGAAGAGGCGTTGGTCGTGCCTTTGGTTCATGGATTTTGTTTTGGCATCACCCGAGACACTTTGAACACCCTTGGCTTGTTCGATGAAGTGAATTTCAAGGACGGCTACGGTGAAGAGAACGAATATTGTTTCCGCGCTGTTGCGGCGGGAATTTGGCCGGTCATCGCGGCACATACGTTCGTTTTCCATGCCAAAACCAAAAGTTACACCAACGAGCGCCGGAACAAATTGGTTCAGCGTGCACAGCGTAAGCTATACGATATGTACGGTCAGGACTTGTTCGAAGCAGCGGTGGCAATTCTTCGGGAGCATCCAGTTTTGACCCGAATGCGAGAGCAAGCCAAAAGAGTCGCTCTTGATGTGGATCAAGAGGTAGCCTGAACAGTTGTTCCTGATCGGAGATCAACGTTGAAGGCGAAACGTATGTCAGAGAGCATGAACCTCGACATCGATCTGATCGTCGTCAGCTACAACAGCGGTTCGGTTCTCGAGCCGTTTCTTCGCAGCATCCCCGACTTTGTGAATGTCATCGTTGCCGACAATGGCAGTTCGGACAACTCAGTTGCGGTAGCTGCTGCTGCCGGCGCTGAGGTTGTCGAGATCGGTGAGAACGTCGGCTATGGCAGTGCCTGCAACGTCGGTGCGGCTGCAAGCGACGGGGCATTCCTGCTGTTCGTCAATCCTGACATTCGGTTCGAGCCCGGCGCCATCGAGGCGCTGGTGTCGGCTGCGGCTTCCTACCCAAATGCTGCTTTCAATCCGCGTTTCTATTCAGGCACGCGGCGTCGTTTCAGGCGCTGGTCGCGGTTGCTCCCGGCCTCCGATTTCTGGCATGGGTCGCCGCCCGACTACGATTGTGAAGTACCGGTTCTGCATGGCGCGTGCATCTTCATACGCCGCAAGCATTTCGAGCAGGTCGGCGGCTTCGACCAGAACATATTCCTGTTCCATGAGGACGACGACCTCAGCTTGCGGCTGCGGCAGGCTGGCATTGAGCTTCGTCTCGCTGCTGCGTCTATCATCGATCATGCCGAAGGCGGCTCCAGCGCGCGCTCGTCCCAGTCCGGTCGCATCAAGGGCGAGGCCATGGGCCGCTCGCTCGTCTATGTCATGAACAAGCATCATATGCGTCTCGACCTGCCGGCGGAGCGGCATCGCTCGTGGCTCAAGCTGATGGCACCCCATGTGCTGTTCAGCAATGTGCGCCGTTCCAAGCTTCTGGGCTTCCTGCGCGGCCTCAACGCCGGCTCGATGGACAATGCCGGCGGGCGTTCATGAGCGAGCGGGCCAGGGCTCCATGGCGCGAGGAGGTGTCGTGGCCGCGCAAGCTGTGGGCCAAATTGCGCCGTGCCGTCCGGCCCGGAACGGGGCGTCCCGCGGGCGACATGTACGATTGCTACGTCGGCAATGCGATGGGACGTTATCCGCAGGCTGACCACGTGCCGATTTCAGGCGAGAAGCCGCCGCAGGCCGATGTTCGGCTGATTGCCTATTACCTGCCGCAGTACCATGCGATTGCGGAAAACGACGCGTGGTGGGGCAAGGGGTTCACCGAGTGGCGCAACGTGGCGCGCGCATTTCCTGTCTTCGAAGGCCATTATCAGCCGCGGATGCCGGGGGAACTTGGTTACTACGACCTGCGCTTGCCGGAAGTCATGGAACGGCAGGTCGAACTTGCCAAGCTCTATGGCATCACGGCCTTCTGTTTCCATTTCTACTGGTTTGGCGGCAGGCGGCTGCTCGAGGGGCCGCTCGACCACTATCTGGAGACAACGAGCCTCGATCTTCCGTTCTGCCTGTGCTGGGCCAACGAGACCTGGTCGCGGCGCTGGTCCGGCCGCGAGCAGGATGTGCTGATGTCGCAAAGGCATTCGGCGGAAGACGATATCGCCGTCATCCGGGGCCTCGACAAATATTTCCGCGACGAGCGCTATCTTAAGATCGATGGCAAGCCGGTTTTCACGGTCTATCGCGCCAGCCTTTTTCCTGACCTGAAGGCAACCATCACGCGTTGGCGCGGCGAAATGGAAAGGATGGGCTATCCCGGAATCTATTTGATCGCGACCAACGCTTTCGATTTCGCCGGCCACGAGCAGTATGGCTTCGACGCCCTGTCGGAGTTTCCGCCGCACCAGGTCCGCACGCCCAGCATTGAAAACACCCTGGCCGTCTCACATTTCCGGGATGGTGGCCGCATTCGGAACTATGCCGACGTGGTGGCTGCCGAAAGGGCCAAGCCGACGGGGCAAGGCGTCGTCCATCCCGGGGTCATGCCATCGTGGGACAACAGCGCGCGCCGGCCCAGTTCCGCCCAAATCTACCACGGATCGACACCCAAGCTGTTCGAGGAATGGCTGACGCACGCCATGCAGCGCGCAGCGAAAAGTCCTCCGGACCAGCGCTTGGTTTTCATCAATGCCTGGAACGAATGGGGTGAGGGCGCGTATCTAGAGCCCGATCTGAGATATGGCTACGCCTATCTCGATGTTTGTGCCGCCGCCATTCGCACCTATGCAAGCCAGGCAAAGGTCAACGCCACCGAGACCTGACTTTTCGGGGCGCTGCGTCCGGGGTCGTCCGGCGCATGTGCATCACGCCGCCAGCGCCTCCTTGCGGGCAACAAGGCGTGCACCGGTGTCGGCGTCGAACAGATGCACGTGGTCCAGATCGGGGATCACCGAAATGGTCTGCCCCGGCCGCACGTCGATCCGCTCGCGGAACACGCCCACGACATTGTTGTCGCCCAATTTGGCGAAAACCTGGGTTTCAGAGCCGGTGGGCTCGATCACCTCTACCGTGAGCGGGACGGCATTGGCGCCGCCAAGCACGAAGTGCTCTGGGCGGATGCCGTAGATCGCCGGGCGACCGGCACCGTCGGCCGGGATGTTCTTAAGCGGAAGCCTAAAGCCGTCATCGGTGATGAAGGTCTTGCTGCCATCGGCAGCGATGCGTCCACTTAGAAAGTTCATCGCCGGCGAGCCGATGAAACCCGCAACGAACAGGTTGACCGGGCGGTCGTACAGGTCGAGCGGCGTACCGATCTGCTCGACGATCCCGTCATGCATCACCACGATCCTGTCGGCCATCGTCATTGCCTCGATCTGGTCGTGGGTGACGTAGACGGTGGTCGTCTTCAGCCGCTGATGCAGGGCCTTGATTTCGGTGCGCATCTGGACGCGCAATTTGGCGTCGAGGTTCGAAAGAGGCTCGTCGAACAGGAAGACCTGCGGGTTGCGCACGATGGCGCGGCCCATGGCGACGCGCTGGCGCTGGCCGCCGGAGAGCTGGCGGGGATAGCGCTGGAGCAGCGCCGTGAGGCTCAGCATCTCGGCGGCGTTGCGAATGCGCGTGTCGATGTCGGCCTTGGGAATGCGGGCGAGTTGCAGAGAAAAGGCCATGTTGTCGTAGACGGTCATATGCGGATAAAGCGCATAGGACTGGAACACCATGGCGACATCGCGGTCCTTGGGGGCGACGTGGTTGACGACGCGACTGCCGATCTGGATGTCGCCGTCGGTAACGGTTTCAAGGCCGGCGATCATGCGCAGCAGCGTCGACTTTCCGCAGCCGGAGGGGCCTACGAGAATGACGAATTCGCCGTCGGGAATGTCGATCGACACGCCGTGCAGGACGGCAGTCGTTCCATAGGATTTGCGGACGTCGCGGATATCGATCTGGGCCATCTTCTGTCTCTCCCTCGGGGTGGCGTTGGTGGAATTCGATCGGCGCAAGGTGGGCCCAGCGCCGGTCGCAGCGTCAGTCGACCGCAGGCGGCAGCGGCAGCCCGATCGGCTCGTCGAAGGTGCGGCTGAGCTTGCCCCAGCCCGGGTCGCGCATATGGCCTTGCAGGCCGGCGCGCTCGACCAGGGCGCGCGCCTCGCGCTCGCCGAAATCGAGTGCATCGCGCACATCGGTGGTCAGCACCTTGCGATCCTGCATCAGGACCTTGCCGTCGACGATGACGGTATCGACGTCCGATCCGACGGCTTGGTACATCAGGCGGTGCACGAACATCCAGTTGGGCGTCAGGTGCGGCTGGCGCATGTCGAGTATGGTGACATCGGCCTTCTTGCCAGCCTCGAGCGAACCGATCTCGTGTTCGAGCCCGAGCGCCCTGGCCGCGTCCACGGTGATCATCTCGAGCAGCTTGCCGGGTGGCAGGAGATACTGGTCGGCATGCAGGAACTGCTGGCCGAACTGTGCCATGCGCGCCATCTGGAACATGTCGAACGGTCGGCGCGGCGCGGTCCCGTCCGAGGTGATGGCGACGTTCACGCCCTTCGAGATCATGTCGAGGATCGGAGCGCGGCCACCGGGTGAATGGGTCATGTGGGTGCCGGTCTCTGCAAGGATATCGACCTCCTCATGCGACAGGCCGATGCAGTGCTGCAGGTGCACGTCCGGGCCGAGAAGGGCGTTTTCCTTGTCCTGGAAAGCCATGCGGACATGGCCGGCGAAGGCGTCGGAATGGATGCGGACACCCCATTTGCGGGCGGTCTCGCGCACACGGCGCGCCTGCATGCGGTCGTCGTCGGTGAGCCTGGTCGCCCTGTCCGGCGTCGTCGGGTTGGACGGATCGACCGAAGGCACGATGGTGAACGGGGTCAGGTAGACCTTGATGCGGCCATCGGCGCTGCCATTGCAGGCCTCGATCACCGCCTCAGCGCCTTCGATCATCTCTTCGAAGCTGACGTTCCGGCGCTCCGGCTTGCCGGTCTCCCAGCGCGTGACCGGATGCGGCCAGGGCAGTCCGGCCGGCCCGACGCAGAGAATCTCGCGAATACCCACTTCCGAATAGGCGCGGGCATGATTGATGCCGAATACCGGATCGTCGCTGCGCGGCATCGAGGCGATGATGCTGGCGCCGGTGGTAACGCCTGCCCGAAGGCGTTCGAGGCCTGAAACCAGACCGTCGGCGTACCAGAAGTCGCGCGTCGTGTAGTGAAAGTAGGTCGGGGTGACGATGCGCATCCACACCGACGGGCTGTCGGCGCCGATCGTCTTGATCAGCGAATGGCCGGCATGGCCGTGGGCGTCGACGAGACCCGGGATGATCAGCTTGCCCTTGCAGTCGATCACCTTCTTGCCGGCGTGCTTTGGTTCGAGGTCGGCCGACGTGCCGACCTCGACGATGCGGTCACCTGAAATGGCAACCGCACCGTCCTCGACGATGCGGCGCTCGCGGTCGACGGTGATGACGGTGCCGTGGAGGAGCAGAAGGTCGGTCATGGCTGGAATCTCCTGAGGGCATGCGGCAGGCGTTCGATCGGCGTGTCCTGGTTCCAGCGCATCTCGCGCCGTCCGAAGCTGGTGGCCATGGCAAGCACCGAAGCGTATTCGACAAGGACGATGTCGGGTTGCGCGGCCAGCCATGCCGGATCGAAGACGGGCATGGCGAACTGGCCGCTGTGCATCTCGACCCACACCCGGGCCTCGGGCATCAGCGCAATGATCGTTTCCCAGTCGAGAACGCCTTCGCCAACAGGTGCCAGGTAGCGGCGGATGCCGCCTTCCTGGAAACGGACGATGGCGTCGTCGACGTGAACCTGGGCGACGTAAGGCGCTACGCGGCGTGCTGCCTCGACGGGGTCTTCGAGCCGACAGACGACATTGACCGGATCGAAGGCGATGCCGAGGAGATCCGGGCCGACAGTCCTGACCAGCGCAACGACCTCCGAAGTGGTGATCTCCTCATGGGTCTTCAGCAGCAGCTTCGACTTGCACTCACGCAGCACCGGCGCGCAGCGCAGCAACATTGCCGCGAGCGCATGGCGCTGGTCGTGCCAGCTCACGGTTTCATGGAAACGCTCCTCGATCATGCCGATGACGAAGAACATGTCATGGATGCCGATGTCGGCGGCGAGGCGGACCAGGCGTTTGACGCCCGTCTCCAGATCGCCGCCGCCTGCCTTGGCTATGGGCTCGCCACGGAAAGGCAAGGCAGGGTTGAGCACACCCAGCATCGACGAGATGTAGAGGCCAAGACGGTCGGCTTCGGTACGCACCGCGCGCAGTTCTGCCGGATCGAGCGTGGGGCTCAGGTCGAACAGCGAATTGAACAGGACGCCCTTGAGGCCCATCTGCGCGGCTGCCTGCAAGGCTGCGCGCGCGTCCAGGTTCCGGCCTTCAGGCAATGAACTCTTGACGATGCCGATCATGCCGCGGCCTCGAGCGGAAGCTGCAGTTCGGCGCAGACGGCGCGAAGGTGGGCCGTGCTCTTCTTGATGGTGGCAACGGACTCCGCGTAGTCGAACGGTGCGGCGACATAGGCGTCCCAGCTCGCCACTTCGCCCGACGCGATACGGCCGCTGTAGGCCTGCACGAGTTCGAGGAAGGCAGCATATTCCTCGATGCTGAGATCCGGATGGTTTGCCAGCCAGTCGCGATCGAAGACCTCCAGCAAGGTGTGGCGCGGCACGAAATTCGCCTCGCGCGGGCCGGCGCATTCGAGCGACAGGTTGAGCGTCGGATTGTGTGCGCCCAGCACTTTCAGGACCTCGCGGAAATCAACGACGCCGTCGCCGCAAGCGCGCGCCTGGATGGTGACGCCGCCGGGGACATGGGCGAGATAGGCATCCTTGATATGCGTCTGCCTGACATAGGGAGCGACACGGCGGGCGGCGAAGACCGGATGTTCGGCGCGCTGCATCGGGTTGAGCGTGTCGAGCACGACGCCCATGACGTCTTCGCCCACGGCCTCGATCAGCCGCAGCAGCTCGAAGGTCGTGATCTCCTCATGCGTTTCCATGTTCATATGCACGCCCAGGTCGCGGGCGATCGGTGCGAGCTTGAGCAGGAAGGTCTTCGTCGCCTCAAGCTGCTCCGGCCAGGTCACGTCGGTGCGGAAACGGTCGTAGGCAAAGCGGGCGCTGTAGACGGGCTTGTAGTTGGCGGTGGCGATCCAGAGCTCGGTGCAGCCGATGGCAACGCAGGCTTCCATCATCCGTCGGAACCCGAGAACAATGTCGCCATCGCCGACCAGGCGGAGTTCGGGCGCTTCCGGGCTGGCATAAGGATTGACCTTGCCGAGGCCGGTTTCGACATACATGCCAAGCTCGTCGGCTCGGGTCCGGATGGCGCGAAGTTCGCCGAGATCGAGCGTCGGGCTCATGTCGAGCACGGTGCGGTAGAACAGGCCGGCCATGCCAAGGCTCTTGCCGTGATCGAGACTGCCGACGGGGCCGCGTTTTGCTGCCTCGGGTATCTTGCGGCCGTCTATGCCAATCCTCATGCCGGAATTTCCTCTTTCAGGTTCGTTGGTGCGGTCGGCGCCAGCGTGGCGCCGGGTTATTTCATGCCTGACGTGACCAGGCCGCGGACGTAGTAGCGCTGCAGCACGATCGACAGGATGACGAGCGGGATCGTCACGGCGGTTGCCGCCGCAAACAGCGGGCCATCCATCGGCGAGTTGGGGATCGACTTAAGGTTGGCGATGGCAACCTGGGCGATCTGCTTGTTGGGGTCCTGCATGATGACAAGCGGCCAGAGATAGGCGTTCCACGACCAGATGAACTGGATCAGCACCAGCGTTGCCAAAGTGGGGCGTACGTTGGGCAGGGCGATGGAAAAGAAGATGCGCAGCGGGCTCGCGCCATCGAGTCGGGCGGCTTCCTCCATCTCGACCGGGATATCGCGGAAAGCCTGTCGCATCAGGAAGATGCCGAAGGGGTTGCAGGCGAATGGCAGGAAAAGTGCCGGGTAGGTGGAGACCAGGCCGAACCAGTGCATGATCCGGTAGAGCGGCACGATGATCGCCTCGACGGGCACGAAGGCCGTCAGCAACAGCAGCCCGAACACGACGTCGCGGAACGGAAAGTTGAGGCGGGCGAAAGCGTAGCCGGCGAGGGATGAAGTGATCACCGCGACGCTGACCTGGCCGCAGGCGGCGATCAGCGTGTTGAGCAGGTTGCGCTGAAAATTCAGCTCGCTGAAGAGATAGACATAGTTCTCGAGCGTCGCCTTCAGCGGTACGAAGGACGACCATGACAGCGGATAGGTGCCGGTGATGATGTCATCGGTCGACTTGAGCGACGACATTGCCGCCCAGAGGATCGGAAAGGCGAATACGGCGCCGACCACGGCGAGCAGCAGGATGCTGGCGCCACGATGCAGGAAGGCAGCCCGGCGGGCGGTGCGGTCAACGCCATCTTCCGCCTGCAGGGTCAGGGAGGATGCGGTCATGGCCTATTTCTCCTGCTTTTCGCGCAACACGTAGCTTTGGACGAGCGTGACGATGCCAAGTACTGCAAGCATGCAGACGACGCTTGCGGATGCGGTGCCTTGCGACTGGAACTCAAAGCCCTGGAGGTAGGAGTAGAGTGCCAGGTTGGTTGTCGCCCCCTGGGGGCCGCCCT
Organism: Aminobacter sp. MSH1; assembly: GCF_003071665.1. Lineage (GTDB taxonomy): Bacteria > Pseudomonadota > Alphaproteobacteria > Rhizobiales > Rhizobiaceae > Aminobacter > Aminobacter niigataensis. Next base: position 1,264,479 of record NZ_CP026265.1, read on the forward strand.
GGGTCATGATCAGGATCGGGGTGAACATGCGGGTGGCGGTTATCGTCATGATGAACAGCGCGACGACGAGGCTGGGCCGCAGTTGCGGCAGCGTGATTTTGCGGAAAATCTGCCAGTCGTTGGCACCGTCGAGCTGGGCTGCCTCGTGCAGTTCGCGTGGAATGGCCTGGAGGCCGGCCAAGAAGATCAGCAACGGCAGGCCGACATCTTTCCAGACCGTCATGACGACGATGGACACCAGCGCCTGGCTGTCGCCGGTGAGGAAGGGCTGCGTGGGCAGGCTGACTGCGTGAAGGATGGCGTTGAACAGGCCGCTGCTGGGCTCGTACATCTGGTTCCAGATCAGCGCGGTCACCGCCTCGGAGGCCGCGAGCGCACCGATCGCCGCATTGCGGGCCCAGGTCGTTCCGGGCAGGCGCCGGTCGAGCAGTACCGCCAGCGCCAGCGCCAGCGGGATGGTCATCACCAGCATCAGCACGATGTAGAGAAAGGTGTTGAGCAGGGCGTAGCGGAAGGCCGGGTCGGCGAAGATCTCGAAATAATTGCCGAGGCCAACCCAGCCGGTCGATGACTGGTCGAACGGGCTGAAAGATTGCAGGCTGTTCAAGACTGCGGTGATCAGCGGAAGATATTGGAACAGGGCGAGCGCCACGACCGCCGGCAGGATCATTGCCGGGCCAAGGATCATGTTGCTGTTCTGGCCGGTCCACTGCCGCTTTTTGCGCGCAGGTGCCGTCGTGGGTCGCATGGAATTCTCCTCCGCTTGCTCAGGCGACATCGTGCGACGGCCCGGTGGGCCGTCGCGTCAGGTGTTGATGGGCCTTGCGGCTAGCGCCGGTATTTGGCCAGCAGGCGGTCGATCTTGGCGGCCGTGTCGGGCAGGACCTTTGCCGGATCGGCGCCGAGCGCGATGTCCTTCACCGCCGGGTTCATGGCGTTGAAGTAGTCGAAGTAACCCGGGCTGCGCGGCACGCTGTAGGAGGCGTCCGACAGGGCCTGGGCCATCTTGAACGGTTGCTCGGTGGCGAACACGCTCATCTGCTCGCGCAGCGAGGTGCGCGACGGCATCGACCCCCAGGTCTTGTGGAAGGCAAGCCGGTTCTTGTCGTTGCAGAGATAGGACAGCAGCGCGACGGCTTCCGCCGGGTGCTGGGACTTGGACCAGACGAGCGGGGCATCCGAGCCATTGCCGTTGAAGACGATGTTGCCCTTTGGCGGCAGCGACACGCCCCACTTGAATGGCGGCTCCTTGCCGGGCACGCGGAAACGGTTGGTGAAGTTGAGGCCGCCGAAATAGGTTGCGGCGAGCCCGCCCGGATACTGGTTCGGAACCGGGCCGAGCGGTGTCAGCCCCTTGGCGAAGAGGCTCTGGTAGAAGCGCATGCCCTTGATCGCCTCGGGCGTGTCGATGTGGCCGGAGACGGTAAAGCCGTCATCGCTGATGCCCATAAGGGTCTTGTAGGCGGCGGAATCCTTGGCTGCGTTCGGATCGCCCTGGGAACGAATCCAGATGCTTTCGAGCTGGCTGTAGTTGGCTCCCGGACCGCCGTTGCCCTGGCCAGCCGCCGCAAGTGCCCAGGACTGGTTGTCACCGGCTTCCTTGAGCTTGGCGTTCATCTCGATCAGATTGGCGACGAGCTCCTCGTCGCTCCAGCCGCCGTCGAGCCCGGTGACTTCCGGCGGCGTCTGCATCTTGACCTTCTCGAACAGGTCGCGATTGAAATAGAGCATCATCACGCTGGTTTCCCAGGGCACCGAATAGAGGTTGCCGCCCGAGGATGCCGCTGCACGCAGGTTGGCCGGGATGTCGTTAATGTAGTCGGCGCTGAGATAGTCCTGGACCGGCAGGGCCACGCTGCCGGCGTGGTAGGCGTCGGTGAAATCGGTGCGGCCCATCATGATGTCGGGCGCGTCGCCCGATGCGATGTAGACCAGCAGCTTCTTCTGCAGGTCGCCGTAAGGCACCTTCTCCTCGACGATCGAGATGTTGGGATAGGCGGCCTTGAACTCGGCGTAGGCTCTTTCGAGCAGCGCGTTGACGTCAGGGGTGAAGTCCTGGCGCATGAAGCGCAGCGTCACCGGCTCGCTGGACAATTCGGGGCCGGCATAACCACCGAGGTCGAGCTTGTAGCTGCCCTGGGCGCTGGCACTGCCGACGAAGCCCCGGGATGCGATCGCCCCCGTGAGTGCTGCCCCTGCCATGCCGGCCAGGACGGCGCGTCGAGAGACCTTGCCCTGATTCTTGAGATCTTTTTGCACGGCCATGTTTCCTCCTCATGCCTGCTTGATTGACGCAATGCGGTAGCCTTCGGCTCCCTGGGCGAATGCCCAGGCCGGCAAAGAAACCGCTCCTCACTCCCAACGTCATGTACCCGAAATGCTCGCTTTCACCCGGTTTCAGGTGTTAGCAGATTGGATACAAATACAGAGACGGCCATGAACGGCTGCACACGTATGGCCAATCTGGCTCTCAGCCAGAAATTGACCGGAAGAAGCGAAGTGCATTTAGCCCGAAGACCTGAAAGCGTGGGTTCTCGGGGCCGTTCAGTCTGTTTCTGTTATCCAAGAGTTGCACTTATTGGATACATAATCAACATGTTTTTGATACAAGATTGTACACAAATCAATCACCGAACCGGTGCAGGAAAACAGGGGCGGACATCGGCCAATACGGCACCTTCTGTCACAGGTCGTAGCTAGGCGAAGTCGTTGAAGGAGGTGCAAAGCCTGGGCAATCGCGCGACCCGCATGGTCGCTGTCCTGCGCGCCTCAGTCGCTGAGGCGCGGATCTATAGGTCGAGGTGAAGGCAACCGCCGCCGCGCCTTAGGCGGGCATAATCCAGGCTGGTCAGTTCCGAATGCCAAGTCGTACCAAGTGATCCAAGCTTGGTCGCGCTTCCGTGGCGCCGGTCTTATCCCTCTGCGGCGTGGCAGGCGACGTTGGCGCCGCTGGCCGAGCGTTTCAGTTCGGGCCGTTCCCTGCTGCAGATGTCCATCGCCAGCGGGCAGCGCGGGTGGAAGGTGCAGCCGCTCGGCGGATTGAGCGGGCTCGGGATATCGCCACCCAATGGCGCGCGATCGCGCTTCGGTGCTTCGAGGTCGGGGACGGTTTCGAGCAGCAGCCTGGTGTAGGGATGCTGCGGATTGTCGAGGATGATTTCGCTCGGGCCCTCCTCGACGAGGCGGCCGAGATACATCACGCCGATGCGGTCCGTGAGGAAACGCACGACCGACAAATTGTGGCTGATGAACAGGTAGGTCAGCCCCAGCCTCTGCTGCAAATCCTTGAGCAGGTTGAGCACTTGTGCCTGCACCGACACGTCGAGCGCCGAGGTCGGCTCATCGAGCAGCAGCAACTCGGCTTCGGCGGCAAGCGCGCGGGCGATCGAGATGCGCTGGCGCTGGCCGCCGGAGAATTCGTGCGGGTATTTGTCGGCGTCGCTGGGTGCGAGGCCGACGGTGACCAGCAACTCGCCAATGCGCTTGCGGCGCTCGGCGCGGTCGAGCTTTTGCGCCATCGGCTCGGCGATGCTCTGGCCGATGCGCCACCGCGGATTGAGGCTGCCGACGGGATCCTGGAACACCATCTGCAGGCGGACACGCCCGCCGCCCGCCTTGCGTATGTCGACCGACCCGCGGGTGGGCTTTTCCAAGCCGGCGACGAGGCGCGCCACTGTCGACTTGCCGCAGCCGGACTCGCCAACCAGCGAGAAGGTCGTGCCGGGACTGATCGCGAAGCTGACGCCATCGACGGCTTTCACGCTGCGCCGCGGCGCACGTGTCACCAGCCGCTGCAGGAAGGGCGCCGAGACGTCGAAGGTGCGGCCAAGATTGGCAACCTTGAGCAAGGGTTGTTCGGTGACGATTGCGTTCATGACCCGGCACCATCGATCCACTTGCCGTCCTTTGCGACGACGAGGCCGCGCTTGACGACAAGTGCGCGCTTCGGCCGGTCGACGACGATCTGGGCGAGGTTCTCGCCCTCGATCAGCACCAGGGAGCCATCGCAACCAACTTCCAGCCCGTGGCCGTCGAGATCGAGCAGGTCGGCGCCGCGCTTGGTGCCCATGTCAAGGGCCGCGGTGAGCTCGGCATCTGTGCGGCAGTTGCTGCGCCAGGACAGCAGCCAGCAGCGTTCGAGCATGTCGCCATTGCCGTGGGGGTTCCAGGTGTCGCGCAGCGAGTCGGAGGCCACGGCACAACGGACGCCATATTCGGCGAGCTCGAACATCGGCGGGAAGGGGATGTCGCCGGGGACCGCCGAGATGATGCCGATGCCGGCCTCGGCAAGCAGGTCCATCATGCGGGCGAGGTCGTCTCGGGATGCCGTACCGAGGCAGAAGGCATGGCTGACGATGACCTTGTCCTGCATGCCAAGCGCCTTGGCGCGCTCGGCGATCAGGCCCAGTTCGTAAAGCCCGAGCTCGCCGCGCTCGTGCAGATGAATGTCGATCTTGGCCTGCTTGCGGTGGGCGATGCCGAAAATGGTGTCGAGGTGACCCTTGGCGTCGCCATCGACGCTGGCGGGATCGATGCCGCCGATGATCGAAGCACCTTCGTCGAGGGCAGCTTCCATCAGCTCGGCTGTGCCGGGTTCGATCAGCATGCCGAGCTGGGGAAAGGCGACGATCTCGAGGTCGACGGCGTGCTTGGTCTTCTCCCAGGCCGCGAGCACGCCATGAAGATTGTCGAGTTTGTATTCCGGCGAGATGTCGACATGGCTGCGGATATGGGTCGAGCCGTTTGCGACGCATTGGCGCATCAGATTGCCGGCGCGCTCGGCGACCGACCAGGGCAGGGTACGGCGGATCTCGACCTCGTTGTCGATCATTGCCCTGAGCGAATCCGGCACGTTGATGCCGTGCCAGGGCAGGCCCCACAGGATCTTGTCGAGATGGACATGCGCCTCGACGAAAGGTGCGATGGCGATCGCGCCGTTGCCGTCGACAACGTTGAGGCCATCGCGCGGCCTGATGTCGGTGCCGATGGCCGCAATGCGGCCGTTCTCGATCAGGATGCTGGCCGGAGCACCGGCGTCGGGACGAACATTGGTGAGCAGAAGATCGTTCATGATGCAGGTTCCGTGGTCTCAGCGGAGGCGGGGGTTGAGGACGTCGCGCAGCCAGTCGCCGACGATATTGACGGCCAGCACCAGCAGCACAAGTGCTGCACCGGGGAACAGAGAGATCCACCACTCGCCCGACAGGAGCAGGTCGTTGCCGGCGCGGATCAGGGTTCCCAACGAGGGCTGCGACGGCGGCATGCCGAGGCCGAGGAAGGACAGGATCGCTTCGGTGAGGATGGCGACGCCGAGGCCCAGCGTGGCGAGTACCAGCACTGGGCCGATAGTGTTGGGCAGGATGTGGGCAAGCAGGATGCGGAACCCGCCGACCTCGCTGATGCGGGCCGCAGCGACATAGTCCTTGCGGCGCTCGATCATGGTGGCGGCGCGCACGGTGCGGGCGAACTGCACCCAGTCGGCGACGCCGATCGCCAGGATGACGACGTAGAAGCGCATTTCCTCGCGCATGCCGATCGGCATGACGATCTTGGCGACGCCGTCAATGAAGAAGGCGATCATGATTGTCGGAAAGCTGAGCTGGATGTCGCCGAGCCGCATGATAATGGTGTCGACCCAGCCGCCGAGGTAGCCGGCGATCAGGCCGAGCGCGACGCCGATGGTCATCGAAAAGGCGACGGCGGCGATGCCGACAAGGATCGACACGCGCATGCCGTAAAAGATGGTGGAAAGGATATCGCGACCCTGCTCGTCGGTGCCGAGCAGATAGGTCGAGGAGCCGCCGTCGATCCACACCGGCGGCAGGCGCGCGTCCATGATGTTGAGCGTTGCCGGGTCGAACGGATTGTGCGGGGCGATCAGGTTGGCGGCGGCGGCGCAGAAGACCAGCACCACCAGCACGACCGTGGCGAAGATGACCGGCGGCGAGGTCCTGAATCGCCAGGCCAGCTCGCTGTTGCCGATTGCTTTCAGTCTGAGGACAAGCTGGCTCATTTTGCACGCAACCTTGGATCGACGGCGAGATAGATCAGATCAACGATCAGGTTGATCGTGACGAAACTGAATCCGACGAAGGCGAGATAGGCCGCCATGACAGGGAAGTCGGCGAATTCGATCGCCTGGAGAATGAGCATGCCCATGCCGGGCCACTGGAACACCGCCTCGACGACGATGGCGAAGGCGATCAGCGAGCCGATCTGCAGGCCGGTGATGGTGATGACCGGCAGCAGGCTGTTGCGAAGGGCATGCGTCAGATAGACGGCGCGGTCGGAGAGGCCGCGGGCCCGGGCGAACTTGACGAAATCCGTCCGCACCACCTCCAGCATCTCGCCGCGCACCAGCCGCATGATCATCGACACCTGGAACACGGCAAGCGTGATGGTCGGCATGATCAATGCCTTGACGCCTGATGTTGTGAGCAGGCCGGTCGACCACCAGCCCAGCGTGACGACGTCGCCGCGGCCGAAGGCCGACAGCCAGCGCAGCTCGACGGAGAAGACCAGGATCAGCAGCATGCCGATCAGGAACTGCGGCATCGAGATGCCGAGCAGCGAACCGAACTGCAGTGTGCGGCTAAGCAAGCCGCGAGGCTTGAGCGCGGTGTAGACACCCATCGGAATGCCAGCGGCAAGCGCGATGACGGTGGCGCACAGGACGAGCTCCAGCGTCGCCGGCAGGCGGGCGAGGATCAGGTCGACCACCGGTTGGCGGTTGCGGTAGGAGACGCCGAAATCACCGACCACGGCGCGTTCG